>WTGO01000095.1 GCA_011523515.1 Chloroflexota bacterium | reverse complement strand
TCCTTGCGTCACCCAGTGTTTTGCTCCCCTCCCCGACGAGTCAGGGAGGGGAGCAAAACACTGGGTGACGCAAGGAACTCTGCGTAGGTAGTGGTTTTGCCGCGCGTATGTCTACGCTACGGCTGGCGGGAAAGCTACTTCTTGCCGCGCGCCAGACCCTTGGTCGTCAGGTAAGTATAGCTGTCGCGCACAGCCTCAAGCATATCGGTGGCGCAGCGATCCAGCTCAACGATATACCAATCGGCCGACTCGGCGGACGCCGCCACGATGCCAGGCACGTCCATCTTGCCGCCGCCCACCGCCGTCATATCGCCCTTCGGATCGAGCAGGCCGTCCTTGAGATGGATCAGCGGCGCGCGCGAGCCCACCTGCCGCACGACATCAACGGCATCCAGCCCGCCGACCTGTACCCAATAGGTGTCCAGTTCCAGAAATACGCCCTCGTCCAGTTCGGCGAGCATCAAGTCCAGCGTGGCGGCGCCGTTCAGCTGTTTGAATTCCCACCAGTGATTGTGATATCCCAGCCGCAGCCCATTATCGCTGGCCAGCTGACCGGCTCTGTTGAGCTTCTCGCAGGTCCGTTTGATCATGTCAACCGTCTCGAATTCGGTTGGCGGCAAGTAAGCGACGCAGACGCGATCCAGCCCGTAAGCGTCGGCGATGGCCAAAACCTCTGGCGTAGTTTCCTCATCGGGGAAGGCCACATGACTGTTGAACACGTGGAGTCCGAGTTCCCTAAAGAGAGCCGCCGAGTTTTCCAAGCCACCGGGCATCCCGCCGTAGGGCTCGACGCCGACATATCCCATATCCGCCACTTGCCGGACGATGCCTTCGAAGTCCTCAGCCAAAGCCTCGCGCAGCGAATACAATTGCAGCGCGATTGGTTTCATGTCCGCCATGTCGATTCTCCCTTTCAGCCCATTATCGTTTGTGTCTGTATTGTTGCGAATCTGGCCGCTAATGCCAGAGTGAATCGCGGCGCGGCTGGATTCGCCAAACTGCCTTGTCTGCTCGTAGTATTTTGTCATTGCCTGCTGTACACTGGCTGATTGTGCGTCATCTGGCGGCGCGCTCTGTCAGCCGCCAGCGCAACAGTAAGCGACCACGCTGCCAGGAGTCCCTGCATGGCAACCGCCGCAAAAGAATCGCCGTTTGAAGCGCCTGCCAAAGCGCCAAAATACTCACCCATTCGCATCTGGCTGCGGCTGATGGGCTACCTGTTGAAATACCGGCTGTGGGTGATTACGGCGTTGATCGGGATTATCGGCACTAATATCCTGCAGGTCACGGTGCCGTATATCTTGCGCCCTGTTATCGATATCGGCATCGCCAAGCAGGACAGCGCCTTCATGCTTAGCGCAGGCTTGCTCGTTATCGGCCTCGGTGTTCTGCGCGGCATGACAGCCTTTTTCGGCCGCTTCTTCGGCGAGCGCCTGTCGCATTGCATCTCTTACGACATTCGCAATCAGATCTACGACAAGGTACAGCGCCAATCGTTTACCTACCACGACAATGCGCAAGTCGGCACCATCATCACGCGCGCCATCAGCGATGTCAACGAGATTCAACGGTACTTTTCCTACGGCCTGATGGACGGCCTGAATGTCATCCTGCTGCTGACGGGCGTCATCACGATCATGGTGGCGACCAGCCCGCTGCTGGCCCTGTTCGCATTTTTGCCGCTGGCGCCGCTGGCCTTGTACTCGCAGCGATTTGTAAAAAGCGTGCATCCGCGCTGGAAAAAAGTGATGGACCGCATGCAGGTGCTTAGCAACCATATTCAGGAGAATGCTCTGGGCGCGGAAGTCGTGCGCGTATTCGCCCGCGAGCAATATGAGATCGAACGATTTCACAAAGAAAATCAGAACCTCTACGACGAACAGCTCGATTTCATTACGCAATGGATAACCTATTTGCCCGCCAGCGCCCTATTGGCCGCCATGTCCACGGCTTTGGTTCTGCTTTTCGGCGGGCTGCTGGAGCAGCAGGGCATGGCGAGCATCTCGATCGGCTTGATCGTCACCTTTAACGCTTACGTTTTGCTGCTGGCGCAGCCTCTGCGTTTCGTGGGCTTTGTGATTCTGCTGACCACCCAGGCTGTCGCCAGCGGCGAGCGCATCTTTGAAGTGCTTGACGAGCCCGAGCGGATCATCAACAAGCCGGGCGCGACTGCCGCTTCATTTAAGGGCCACGTGCGCTTCGAAAATGTCAGCACCAGTTATAGCGAGCAAAGCCCGGCCGTAGTCAAGGACATCAACCTGGAAGCGCCGCCGGGCGACGTGGTCGCGGTCATCGGCTTGACCGGCTCGGGCAAAACCACCATCGCCAATTTGATCCCGCGCTTCTACGATGTCACCGCGGGCAGCGTAACAATCGATGGCGTTGATGTCCGCGATCACGACTTGCACAGCCTGCGCAGCCAAATCGGCATCGTCATGCAGCAGTCGCTGCTATTTTCCGCCACCATTGAGGAGAATATCGCCTACGGCAAGCCCGAGGCTACACCGGACGAAATTGTAGCCGCGGCCGAGTCAGCCAACGCTCACGGCTTCATTACCGAGTTTCCCGACGGCTATGACACGGTCGTCGGCGAGCGCGGCGTTACGCTGTCCGGGGGCCAGAAACAGCGCGTCGCCATCGCCCGCGCTCTGCTGGTTGATCCGCGGATTCTCATCCTTGATGACGCCACCAGCAGCGTTGACACGCAGACGGAACATCTCATCCAGCAGGCGCTTGAGCGGATCATGCAGGGGCGCACCACCTTCGTCATCGCGCAGCGCATGAGCACCATCCTGAATGCCGATCAGATCATCGTGCTGCGCGACGGTGAAATCATCCAGCATGGCACGCATGAGACTCTCCTGGAAGACGGCGGGCTCTATGAGGAAATCTACAAGCTGCAACTGGAAGAGCAAGAACGCGTGCGCCGCGAGGCAATCATCGCCGGCATCATCAAAATCCCGCTGGAGGAGCGCCGCTCAACGCAGCAATTCCGCGCGCTGATCGAGCGCCTCACCGGCAAATACACACCCTAGCCCACTGGCAGAGATCGGAGTTTATGGCTGTACTGAACCTGAAGAAGAAAAAAGCGCAGGCGTCGCAGGCAAGGCAGGGCGCGGCTGAACCCAACATCCTGGAGATTGACGACGACCACGAGCCCGGTTTCGACCGCGATGTGACGCTGCGGCTGCTTTCGTATCTAAGGCCGCATCGGCGCGAATTCTCGTTGGCGGTCTTCGCCATGTTCTTCAGCGTCTTCGCCAATGTCGCCAGCCCGCCAATCATCGGCTGGGCGATTGATGAAGGCATACGCAGGCAGGATATGTCGATTCTCTTGACGGGCGTGGCAGCATTCGTCGTCATCCAGCTGCTGGGATTCATCGGCTTCCGCATCCAACTGGGAAACATGGCGGTCATCGGGCAGACCATCATCAAGACACTGCGCGATCAACTCTTCGATCACATCCAGTATCTGTCCATCGGCTTCTTCGCCGAATACGAAGTCGGGCGCCTGATCGCGCGCGTCATCAGCGATGTTAATGTCGTTCGCGAGGCGGTCACATTCGCCGCGGTCGGCAGCATTCGTGAGTTCTTGATGCTCTTTGGCATCATTATTTCGATGCTGGTCATCAACATCCCCTTGACCACGGTTGCCTTTACCGTGCTGGTTGCTTTGCTGCTGATCGCCAATTTTTGGCGCATTCACGCGCGCGCGGCCTACCTGCGCGTCTCCGACAGCAACGCCAAGGTTTACGCCGAATTGTCGGAGGCTTTCAACGGCGTACGCGTCACGCAGGCTTTCGCGCGGCAGCAGAGAAATTATCAGCGCTTTTCCGGCGAGATCAACTGGGCCAGCCGGCAGGCCGCTGTCCGCGCAGCGCTGATCGCGGGCCTGTTTTACCCGACGGTCGAGATGATCGGCGGCGTCGCCACTGGCACTCTGATTTTCGTAGGCGGCTCCCTGGTTCTCGACGATCGGATCACTGTCGGCGTCTTGCTGACATTCATCTTGTATATCCAGCAGTTCTTCTTTCCCATTCGCCTGCTGGCGCAGCGCTACAACTTGCTGCAGAGTGTGATCGCCTCCGGCTATCGCATCTTCAAGCTGATGGATTTCCCGGCTGATATCCGCGACGATATCAACGCCGACGAGCTGCCCAGTATTGAGGGCCATATCCGTTTCAAGAACGTCTCCTTCCAATACTCGGAGGCCGGTCCGCTGGTCTTGGACCAGATTAATCTTGATGTGCCGCCCGGTTCGCGGGTGGCCTTCGTCGGACACACAGGCGCCGGCAAAACGACCATGGTCAAGCTCATCATGCGCTTCTATGAAGTGACGCGCGGCAAGCTGACGGTTGACGGTCGCGATATCAGGCATATTACGCAGAACAGCCTGCGGCGGCAGATCAGCGTCGTTCCGCAAGATACGCACCTCTTCTCGGGCACGGTCATGGACAATATTCGCTACGGCCGCTTGAACGCCAGCGATGAGGAGGTCGTAGCGGCGGCTAAAGCCGTGGGCGCGCATGATTTTATCATTGATATGCCGGATGGCTACTTGTCCGAAATCATGGAGGGCGGCGCCCTGCTCTCTACCGGCCAGCGCCAACTGCTGGCATTTGCCCGCGCTTTGCTGGCGGACCCCCGCGTGCTCATCCTGGATGAAGCCACCAGCAATATTGATACGCAGACCGAGCGGCAGATTCAACGGGCCCTGGAGCGCTTGCTGGAAGGCCGAACCAGCTTCGTCATCGCGCATCGGCTAAGTACAATTACCTCAGCCGATATTATTGTGGTCATGGATCACGGCAAAATCATCGAAATGGGCAGCCACCAGGAACTGCTCGACCTGGAAGGCGTCTACCATCAGCTGTTCACGCTGGTTTGAGTCGCTTCATTCGACGCCTAGCGCTTGTTATCCTCATGCGGATGGTGATGCAAGTCGCTGGCGCGCCGGATCATCTTTTCGCCATATTTGTCGCGCAGCCGATCCAGCGCGCCCAGCAAATCTTCTTCTTGTGATTCGTCCGCGCTATTCAGCCACAAGCCCAACTGCCGCGAAGCGTTCCCAAATCCGCTGAGCCCTACGCCCAAGAGCCGTACGGGTCTGCCCGCCTTCCACGACAGATGGAACAGGTCGCGCGCGTTTTCGAAGATTTCACCGTCCAGATCTGTCGGTTGATCGAGCGTCGTCTGGCGGCTGAGCGTGGAGAAATCGCTCCAGCGCAGCTTGATTTTGACCGTTGAGCCGGCCAAACCGGCTTTGCGCGCCTGTCGCCCGACGCCATCGGACAGCCGGCGCAAAGTCAGCTTGAGTTCGGCTTCGTCCGCCACGTCCTTGGCAAAGGTCACTTCCTTGCTGATCGACTTTGTCGCTTGATCGGTCAGCACCGGGCGATGGTCTATGCCTTGCGCGCGGCGCCAGATATCGCCGCCAAGCTTGCCCAGTCGCCGCGTCAGCGCCGCCTCTGACCACTGCGCCACATCGCCGATCGTGGTCAGCCCGAGATTCTGCAGCGTGTCGGCGGTTTTCGGGCCCACGCCCCACAGCTGTCGCAAGGGCAAAGGCGCCATGAAGGCCGCCTCTTCACCCGCAGGCACAATGGTAATGGTGTTGGGCGGCTTGTCCTTGGGCTGGCGCGCTTTGCCGACGGTGTTGGCCGTTTTGGCCACCAGCTTGTTGGTCGCGCCGCCCAGCGAACACGGCAGCTCAAGTTCGCGGTTGATGCGCCGCTGCAGATCGCGCGCGATGCCCGCAATCGGGCCCGGCAAGATGGTCACATCGAGGAAGGCCTCGTCTATCGAGAGCGGCTCGACATCAGGCGCGGTATCGCGCAGGATCGCCATGACCGCCCGGGAGCGCTCTGAATAGGCGCCGCGCGTTTGACCGACCACGATCAGTTGCGGGCACAAGCGGATAGCCTGGGCCGTTGGCATAGCCGAACGGACGCCGAACTTGCGCGCCGGGTATGACGCCGATGACACCACGCCCCGCTCGTTTGGCTTGCCGCCCACCGCAATGGCTTTACCGCGCAGCTCAGGATTCAGCTGCTCCTCGACCGCGCAGAAGAAGGCATCCAAATCCAGGTGAAGTATTTTGCGTGTCTTGGCCTTCACGGTACGCTCCGCCGTAACCAAGAGCGAAAGAATTCAAAACAGATTTATAGAATATATTTTCTATGATAACACATTTGAACCGGTCGCTCAAGCCGGCTCGGGCGCCGGGAATGGTGAATGTCGAAGAGTTACGATGCTTGCCGAGTTTCACACAGGGTAATTCACCACAGAGACACAGAGGGCACAGAGATTTCTAGACAAGATCGGGCTGAATCCGTATCGTCAGTATTCACCACTCCCCGGACGCCGGGCAGTCGCGTCCATCCGAATTCTGTCTTGACCGGCCACTGTAAAGCAAACTTTGTGTCTTTGTGGTGTTTGATTCACCTGGAGCGCCCGGCTCGCCAGCAGACTTCGCTTTCAAGAGAAAGCGGCTTATAATACCGCGACTGCGCTGCGGCAGCGCGAGGAGCCACCATGACGCAATCTATTCATCCGGAGGCGATTAAAGCGCTGGTCAAGGGCAGAATCGGCGCGCCATCGACACTCCTGGGTCGACACCTGCTGGGTGATGATGTATCCATCCGCACCTTCCGTCCGTGGGCGGCAGACGTCGCAATCGTCAAAGACGAGACCGGCGAACGCGCGCCTATGGACAAACGGCATGAGGAAGGCCTGTTTGTCGCCGAACTCGACGCGTCCTGGGCCAGCGCTGCCTATCACTTTGAAGCCATCAGCGTCGATGATCAGCCGGAGGTATACGGCGATCCATACGTCTATCCGCCGCTGCTGTCGGACTACGATATCTACCTGTTCAGCCAGGGCGAGAATCGCGAGATCTATCAAAAGCTGGGCGCGCACCGACGCCAGGTGAATGGCGTGACGGGTGTGAATTTCGCCGTCTGGGCGCCGAATTGCTACCGGGTCGCGCTCGTCGGCGACTTCAACCGCTGGGACGCGCGCACCCACGCGATGGAAACGCAAAACGACTCCGGCATCTGGGAGCTCTTTGTGCCGGGGCTCGAGGCGGGCGCCCGATACAAGTACGAGGTACGCTCGCACAATCAAGGTTATAGCGCCGCCAAGTCCGACCCGTACGGATTTTTTCACGAGCTGCGTCCGCATACGGCCTCGATCGTCTACGACCTGGACATTTACCAGTGGAATGACGGCGAATGGATGGCGGCGCGGGCGGCGAGCGATCCCTTGCGGCAGCCGATGAACATTTACGAACTGCATTTGGGCTCCTGGAAGCGCAACGAGGACGGCGACTTCCTGACTTACCGCGAGCTGGCTGAAGAATTGCCGGCCTATTTGCAGGCTATGGGCTATACGCACCTGGAATTGCTGCCGGTCGCGGAGCATCCGCTGGACGCGTCCTGGGGTTATCAGGTTACGGGCTATTACGCGCCCACCAGCCGCTTCGGCTCGCCGGACGACTTCATGACCCTCATCGACCGCTGCCATCAGAGCAATATCGCGGTGATCCTGGATTGGGTGCCAGCGCATTTCCCCAAAGACGGACACGGCTTGAATTACTTTGACGGCACGCACCTCTACAGCCACGAAGATCCGCGCCAAGGCGAGCACCCCGACTGGGGCACGATGATATTCAATTACGCCCGCAACGAAGTGCGCAACTTCTTGCTGGCCAACGCCCTGTTCTGGCTGAAACAGTACCATATTGACGGCCTGCGCGTGGACGCCGTGTCCTCGATGATCTACCTCAGCTTTTCGCGCGAGGACGCCGATTGGATTCCCAACGAATACGGCAGCCACGAAAACCTGGGCGCTTTGGCTTTCCTGCGCGAATTCAACGAGCTGGTGCATGCGGAGGCGCCGGGCGCCGTAACGATCGCGGAAGAGTCTACCTCCTGGGCGATGGTCTCCCGACCGACCTACATCGGCGGCCTGGGATTCACGCTGAAGTGGAACATGGGCTGGATGCACGACACGCTAAAGTATATGCGGCTGGATCCGGTGCACCGCCGCTTCCATCACCATCAGATCACCTTCGCCAGCTTATACGCTTTCAGCGAGAACTTTGTGCTGCCGCTGTCGCACGATGAAGTCGTCCACCTGAAGGGCTCGCTGATCGACAAGCTGCCCGGCGATTATTGGCAGAAGTTTGCTGGCCTTCGCCTACTTTTCGCCTACCAATACACGCAGGTGGGCAAGGTGCTCAACTTCATGGGCAACGAGATCGGCCAGTTCAGCGAATGGAGCGAAGCGCGCAGCCTCGACTGGCACCTTCTCGGCTACGAGAAACACGAACAAATGCAAGCCTGGGCGCGCGATCTGAATCACTTCTACCGCGAGCAGCCCGCGCTGTGGCAGCTCGACTTTGAGCCGGCGGGCTTCCGCTGGATCGAGGCCAATGACGCCGACTTCAGCATTTACAGTTACATCCGCTACGCCGATGAACACGAAGACTTTCTCATCGTCGTGCTCAACTGTACGCCGCTGGTGCGGGACGACTACCGTATTGGTGTGCCGGCCGCCGGCTTTTACCGCGAGGCGCTGAATAGCGACGCCGCGATTTATGGCGGCGGTAATGTCGGCAACCTCGGCGGCGTCGACAGCCAGGAGGTCGCCAGCCACGGCTTGCCTTACAGCATCAGCCTGCGCCTGCCGCCGCTGGGCGCGCTGATCCTCAAGCGCGACGACTAGGCTTTACGCGCGAGTGGTCAAAGCGCGTCAGGCGGTCGCGACTGCTTTTCGGCGCTTGGGGCTGGGCGCGGCCAGGGCCAGCAGCAGCACCACCAGGCAAAAGCCCGCCCCCAGCCATAGCGCCGGGTCGTAACCGCCGGCGTAGTCGTAGCTCAAGCCGAAAAGCGCCGGGCCGACGGCGCTCCCGATGACGCTCGCCGTATAGACAAAGCCGCGAATCTCGCCTTGAAATTGCCGCCCAAAGAGATTGGGCCAAACAGCGCCATCGAAGACGTAACCGATCCCCATCCCCAGCCCAAAGGCCAGCGCGTACATAATCAGGAGCCAGGTCTCGCGCATACTCATCGCCAATACTGACGCGGCCAGCAGCGCCAGCATCTGCAGCGCCGCCACATTGGACGGTTTGAAGCGATCGATAAGATAGCCGGCCAGCAAGGCCGAGCCGGCGGTGACAAGCGATATCAAAGCAAATGTCTCCGTCGCCACTTGTATGCTGTGGTTCAGGTCGGCGAAGATCGATACCTGGTGAAGGATCAAGCCGGTGCCCCAAGCCGATGGCAGCATACGCGCGACGACGAATATCCACAGAATCGGCGTTTGCATTGCTTCGCGCAGCGTCCAATTGTCTTCAGCGTCAGTTGCCGTCGCGTCTTTACTCTTCTCATCTTGTGTAGCATTGTCCGGCGCCAGCCCGTAATTCTCGGGCCGTTCGCGCATGAGAAAGGCGAAGGCCGGCACAGCCAGCAGCGCCACTGCGGCGCCGAGCACGATAAAGACTTGCCGCCAGTCCATCGCCTCCAGCAGCACGCGCACGACATTAACATAGAGGCCCTGAAAGAGCGCAAAAGCCAGCGCCAGCAGTGACATCATGCGGCCGCGGCGAAAGCGAAACCAGTTGGCGACCGCGGTAGAGCTCACTAGGGGCAGCGAGCCTTGACCCAGGCCGCGCATACCAGCGAAGGCGAAGAACAACATGATGGGCCCGCTGATCAGCGAGCACAGCAGCAGCACGATTCCGAACAAGACCGCAATTGCGACGCCTACGCGCCGGTTGCCCCAACGGTCGATCTGTCGCCCAACCCAGGTCAACCCTAGCGAGGCGGCGAATGTCCCCGCGCCGTACAGACTGCTGATTGCCGTGCGATCCAGCCCGAAATCTTCAATGAAATGCTCCATAAAGAGGGAAACGGAGAAGCTTTGCCCGGGCGAACTGCATAATACGCCGGCCAGCGCGACCAGCCAAATGACCCAGCCGTAATAGATTGGACTGGAAGAAATCAGCCGGCTTTGAGTCGGCGCTCGCGCGCTCATGCACGACAATCTTTCGGCTTCATTTGGGCGGCCGGCGGAGGCGACATCAGTCATTCTTGTCCCGGTAATTGGCGGCTTAAGGCGCGTGCCGTGCTATGATAAATAATGAAGTTGTTGTCGTCTGCTTTTCGCCAGCGAATACCAAGGCCAAACCTCATGGATATGCCGTCGGATCTTACCATCGCACAAAACGCGAAACTCGTCCACATCAATCAAATCGCCGAGCAAATGGGGCTCGATCCCGATCGAGACTTGGAACACTATGGCAAATTCGTGGCCAAAGTCAACCTGGAGGCGCTCGACCGGTTGAAGACGCGGCCGGACGCCAAATACGTCGATGTAACCGCCATCACGCCCACCCCGCTGGGCGAAGGCAAATCGACTACGACCGTTGGCATCGGTCAGGCGATGAAGCACATCGGCAAGAAGGCCATAATCACCGTCAGGCAGCCATCGCAGGGTCCTACATTCGGCATCAAAGGCGGCGCCGCCGGCGGCGGGTACAGCCAAATTGTGCCCATGGAGAACTTCAATCTTCACCTTACCGGGGACATCCACGCCATCAGCGCCGCGCACAACCTGATCGCGGCCATGCTGGACGCCCAAGTCTATCACGGCAATGCGCTGGACATCGACATTCACAATATCCCCTGGCGCCGCGTGGTCGATCTGAATGATCGCGCCTTGCGCAACGTCATTGTCGGTTTGGGCAAACGCTTTGACGGCGTCCCGCGGCAGACCGGCTACGATATCACGGTCGCCTCAGAGATCATGGCCATCCTGGCGCTGACGACCTCGCTGGCTGACATGCGCGAGCGCATCGGCAAGATGGTGGTGGCCTACGACAGGCGCAAGAATCCCGTCACTGCCGAGGACATTCAGGCTGCCGGCGCGGCTACCGTATTGATGAAAGACGCGATCAAGCCCAATCTGATGCAGTCGCTGGAGAACACGCCGGCGCTGGTGCATGCCGGGCCTTTCGCCAATATCGCCCATGGCAACTCATCCATCATCGCCGACATGATCGCCATGAAATGCGGCGACTACGTGGTGACGGAATCGGGATTTGGCGCGGATATCGGCGCTGAGAAATTCTTCAATATCAAGTCGCGCGTCAGCGGGCTCAAACCCAACGCCGTCGTGCTCGTGACTACCATCCGCGCGCTCAAGGCGCACACGGGCAAGTACCGCATCATCCCGGGCAAGCTGATTGACCCCGGTCTCAATGAAGAGAACGTGCCCGATGTTGAAGCCGGCGCCGTCAACATGGTTCGCCATCTGGAGAATCTCAAGAAATTCGGCGTGAACCCGGTGGTGGCGATCAACGTTTTCGCCGACGATAGCGCCGCTGAAATCCAAGCCGTGCGCGAGATCGCGCTGGCGGCCGGCGCTACCGGCGTCGCGGTCGCGCGGCACTGGGCCGAAGGCGGCGCGGGCGCGGTGGAGTTGGCTGAGATGATCGTTTCGGCCTGCGATATGCCCAACGAGTTCCGCCTGCTCTATCCCGACGATATGTCAATCAAAGACAAAATAGAAACTATTGCCCGGGAGATTTATCGCGCCGACGGCGTCGACTACACGCCGATTGCCAGTCGCAAGATCCGCCAATACGAGGAACAAGGGCTGCGCGCGCTGCCGATCTGCATGGCCAAAACTCACCTCAGCATCAGCGACGACCCGAAGCTTAAGGGCGCGCCCGACGGCTTCCGCATTACCATCACGGACATCCGCGCCTCGGCCGGCGCCGGTTTCATCTACCCGCTCTGCGGCGATGTGCGCACGATGCCCGGCTTGGGGCGGACGCCGGCGGCCATGAATGTCGACATTGACGAAGACGGCAAAGTCGCGGGATTGTTTTAGCGCAAGATAAGCGCAGGTCTGTTATCATTGTCACGATGCGGCGCGGGCGGGAGATCTCGGCCTGCCGGTCAAAGGCCGCCACTTGAGCGAGAGCGCAGACCACTGCGCTTGCATGATGTAAGGAGAGGGCCCATTGGCGGAAGCGACTCTCAACACCTCCGCGGTAAGTGACCACGCCTTCAGCTATCAGCCTCCCGCCATTGAAGGCGACTTCGTCGGCAAACACATCATCTCTGTCGATCAGTTCAAGCGGCAAGACCTCGACATCTTGTTTGACGCCGCGACAAGCATCCGCAAACGCATCCGCACGCACGATCGCGGACTTACGGAACTCTGCGCGGGCAAGGTGATGGCGTCGCTCTTTTTCGAAGCCAGCACGCGCACCGATATGTCCTTTCAAGCGGCCATGCGCCGTCTGGGCGGCGATGTGATCGCGGTCAGCAACGGCGTGCGCTTCTCGTCCATGTACAAAGGCGAGAATCTCAGCGACACGGTGCGCGCGACCGGCTGTTATTCGGACGTGGTCGTACTGCGCCATCCGGAAATCGGCTCGTCTTACGAAGCAGCCTATTATCTCGACCTGCTCAACGAACGCATTGACAATCCCACGGTCGCCATCAGCGGCGGCGATGGCATCGGCGAGCATCCCACGCAGGCGCTGTTGGATATCTTTACGATATTTGATCAGAAGCAGTCGCTGGACAACATGACGATCACGCTGGTTGGCGACCTGCTGCACGGGCGGACCGTGCACTCGCTGGCGAAGCTCATCGCCTACTACGACGCCGCTGATGTGCGGCTCTGCCTGGTATCGCCAAATAGCCTCAGAATGCCCGCCGATATCACCGAGTTGGTCAAGTCGCATGGCATGAGGGTGATTGAAACGGACGATCTGCAAGAGGTCATCGCCGACACCGATGTTATCTATTGGACGCGCGTGCAAGAAGAGCGTTTTTCCGACTTGGACGCCTACGAACGCATCAAAGACCGCTATGTAATGACGCCGCAGGTGCTGGCGCAGGCTAAGCTAGACGCGATTCTGCTGCACCCCCTGCCACGCAAGCACGAGATGGGCACACGCACAGACCACGACATCATGGACCTGGACAAGCGCGCGATTTATTTCGAACAGATGGAAAACGGCATGTTCGTACGCATGGCCCTGCTGGTCAAGGTGTTGCGCGGAGTTTATGTCTGATGCCGCTGATCAAGATCCACGGCATGATCGATCCACATACCCACCTGCGTGATCTTGACTGGACACATAAAGCGACCTTTGCTTCAGAAAGCAAGGCGGCCATCGCCGGCGGCTATTGGGCGGTATTTGATATGCCCAATACCGCCCCGTCCACGGTCGACGAAGCGCTGCTTCTTGACAAAGCGCGACGGATTGACCGTACCGCCCATTGCGACTGGGGGCTCTACTTCGGCGCCTCGCAAGCCGATAACACCGCCGAGTACGAGCGCATCGCGAGGCAGGTATGCGGCCTCAAGATCTACAATAATTCGACCACGGGCGACTTGCTCATCAACACCAGCGCCATGCGCGAGCGGCACTATCGCGCCTGGACGCCCAGCAAGCTCATCGCGGTCCACGCCGAAGAAGAAACCGTCGGCAATATACTTGATCTCGTGCGCAAATACCGGCAGCCGACGCATTTTCTTCATATCAGCAGCGAGTACGAAATCAAATTGCTGACACAAGCCAAAGAGGACGGCTTGCCCGTCACCGTCGGCGTCTGCCCGCATCACCTCTTCCTGACCGAAGACGACCTGCCGGCACTTGGCGCTTTCGGATTGATGAAACCGGAATTGAAGCGCAAGTCCGACCAGCGCGCGCTCTGGCGGGCGATTCGGCTGGGCGTCGTCGACATCATCGAGAGCGATCACGCGCCGCATACCATCGCCGAAAAGCAGTCCGCTGCGCCGCCCTACGGTGTACCGGGCCTCGAAACCACATTGCCCTTGATGCTGCACGCGGCGCGGAATGGCCGCCTGCCCCTGCAGCGCGCTTGCGATATGCTGTCTCTCAATGTCCAGCGAATCTGGCGCATCACGCCCCTGCCCAAGACATTTACGCTTGTCGACACGGACGCTTGCTTTGAGATCACGCGTGAAATCCTCGTCACCCAATGCGGCTGGTCTCCCTTTGAAGGCATGCGCGTTAGCGGCAAGGTCCGCGAAGTATGGATTCGCGGGCACAAAGTCTACGACGGCGAAATCGTGTTGAGCCCGCCGGGCTTTGGCCGCGATCTCTTTGGATTGGTGGCATGAAGACGCGATCAGCCGGACGGACGCTGCGCTTCCTCGCCGCGGCCTACCGCGCTTGGAATCGACACCTGTTTTTTCGTCTGTCGCCGCAACGCGCCCACGATACGATCGTTGGAATGTTGCGCTTGCTCGAGCGCTCCAGCGCATCCGTTGCGATTGCTCGGCTTTTGCACCGCCATGCTGGCTGCGCCACTTGCACCCGGGCGGGCGGCGTACGCCTCTCGGGTCGTCTGATTTTGTCCGCCGGCTTGGTCAAAGGCGATGGATTCGCCGACGAAGCCGCAGCGCTACAAGCCGTTGCGGCCGGGCGCAACATCATCCCGGGCTGGCGCGTATTGCCTGCTCTGGTCGGACCTGTCGAATTCGGCTCTTTCACCCGCCATCCGCGCCTGGGCAATCAGGGCACGGTCATCTGGCGCCAGGCGGAGACGCAATCGACGCAGAACCGTGTAGGCTTGCGCAATCCGGGCGCCCGAGCGGCCGCGCGCTTCCTGGGCGACCGGCGCCATCTCCTTCCAGCGGTGTTCGGCATCAATATCGCGATCTCGCCGGGCGTCTCAGATATCGACCGGCAGGAACGCGAAGTCGTCGAAAGCCTCGAGTTCTTTCTCGACGCCCGCGTTCATCCGAACTGGTTCACGCTGAACCTGAGCTGCCCCAACACCGAAGACGACCCGCAAGGATTCCAGTTGGAAAGCGAGACCAAGCGCCTCTGCGGCGCATTGAACGCTTGCCTGCGGTTGCGCCAGCTGGATATCCCGCTCTGGGTGAAGGTCAGCCCCAATTTGGCCGCCGAGCAATACCGCGCATTGCTGAGCATCTTCCACGAAGTGGGTGTCAAAGCGGTCATCGCTACCAACACCGTTGCACGACCCAGCCCGGATGATGACGGAATCTCCGCCGGGGTCGGCGGCGGCGAGCTCTTTCCCGACGCTCTGGACGCCGTGCTCCAGTTGATAGCCGAAAGGCGCCGCGGCGGGTATGACGTCGATGTCATCGCTTGCGGCGGCATCCTGGACGGCGCCAGTTTCGATGAGTATCGCGCGCTCGGCGTCAAAGCCGGTCAATACTGGTCGGCCCTGGTTTACCGCGGCCCCCTGGCCGCCGCCATCATAGAAAGTGAGCTTGCCCGGCATGAGCATGAATACGAAGCTGTCCACCGCGAAAGCCTTGCTTGATATCGGCGCCGTCGGCTTTTCGCCCGACGCGCCAATTGCCTTCAAGTCCGGCATTCGCTCGCCGGTCTACGTCGACAATCGCGCGCTGATCTATCATCCGACCGCCTGGCATGTCATCGTGGAGGGCTTCAGGTTTCTTACTGAGGCGGCGGATTTCGACTTCGATATCATCGCCGGGGTGGCTGTCGGCGGTGTGCCGCATAGCTCGGCCTTGGCATACATTACGCGCAAGCCATCCGTATTCGTGCGCAAAGATAGCAAGGCCCACGGCAAAGGGCAGCGCATTGAAGGCGGCGATGTGCGACAAAAACGCGTCTTGCTGGTTGAGGACCTGATCACCACCGGCGGCAGCAGCTTGTCCGCTGTGGACGCGCTGCGAGACGCCGGGGCGCGCGTCACCGATGTATTGGCCATCATCAGTTATGGCTTCAGCGCGGCCGCGGACGCCTTTGATAGCGCCGGGCTGGAATTGCGCACGCTGACGGATTTCGATACAGTGCTGACCCAAGCTCATGAACGCGGCGTGCTGGACGGGGAGCGGATCGCCCTTGTGCTCCGCTGGCTCGCCGATCCATACAACTGGGAAGTCAAGACAATATGAACGCCATCGACAAATACGACGCGCGAGCGCAAGCAGTCAATTCACTGGTCTGCGTCGGGCTCGACAGCGATCTCGAGAAGCTTCCAGACAGATACCGTCGCGACCCATCGCCGCAGCTGGCCTTCAACCGTGACATCATTGACGCCACCGCCGAATTCGCCGCCGCCTTCAAATTCAATATGGCATTCTACGAGGCTGAGGGCGCCGATGGCTGGCGGCAGCTGGCGGGGTCTATCGACTACCTCCGGCAGCGGCATCCCGATATCCTGACCATCTGCGACGCCAAGCGCGCCGATATCAGCAATACCAGCGCTGCCTACGCGCGGGCGATCTTCGGCGATCTGGGCTTTGACGCGGTCACGCTCAACCCCTATTTGGGCCGCGATGCCTTGCAGCCCTTCCTCGATCATAAACACAACGCTTGCATCATCCTTTGCCGCACATCAAATCCCGGCTCGGCGGACATACAGAGTCTGGCGGTTGGCGATCGCCGGCTTTGGCAGCTTGTCGCCAAGAAAGTGGCAGCGGAATGGAACACCAACGGCAACTGCATGATGGTCGTGTCGGCTGCCAATCCCGCCGAAATGGCGCAGATTCGCGCGATCGCCGTCGATATGACGCTGCTAGCGCCCGGCATCGGCGCGCAAGGCGGAGAGGTAGAGGCTGTGGTGCGGGCCGGCCTCAACAGCGCCGGTCGCGGGCTCATCATCAACTCGTCGCGAAGCATCATTTTCGCCGCGGACCCGGCCGCGGCCGCCGCCGAGCTCCGCGATGCCATCAATGCCTGCCGGTCCTAAGCCTGCATTCAGCCAGCCCGGTCTCATGGTCGCCTAATCCGCCCTTCATTGAGACGAGTAGCGGCTGCGCTAAAGTAGGTAGTGAATGCGCCTTTGATAGCGAGCCTGACGCGCCCATGACCGACACGACCGCCAACAAGCGCCGCTTCGAAAAGACGAGCATTCTGCCCGCCACGCTCGACGCGCTTGTGCGATTTCACAAGGATCCGCGCGCTCTGGCACGCCTGACGCCGCCACCGATCGTCATGCGACTGCAGCGCGATGACCGCCGCTCGCTGACCGAGGGCAAAATCGAATTCACCATGTGGTTTGGGCCCCTGCCGATCCGCTGGCTGGCGCGACATGAACCGGGACCGACTCCACACTCTTTCGCCGACTCGCAAGTCAAGGGACCGCTAGCCTACTGGCGGCATGAACACATTTTTACTGAGGTGGGTGGCGGCGTCGAACTGACCGACCGCATTACGCTGGCGCACCGGGGCGGCCTGCTGGGGATTTGTACTCGGCTGGCATTTGACGGGCTGCCGCTGCGCATCTTGTTCGCTTACCGGCATTGGCGGACGCGCCGCGTTTTAACTGGCGCCTGAGGGGTGGCGGCGCTAGGGCTTTGACATCATCAAAAGTGACAGACTGCCCTTCTGCGCCACAGCCCCGTCCTGCTTAAGGATGCGGATATCCAGCGTCACCACGCCCCCGCCCAGCCGACGAGCGGCTTTGGTCTCGGACACCGTCAGCTCGGCATGGATGGTATCGCCGATATAGACCGGGCTGCTGAATTTCATCTCCAGGCCGCGGAAACCCAGCACGGTCCGCTCCAGAATGCCCAGCTGGTAAGCCTGCCCTACGGCGTAGCTGATGGTCAACATGCCGTGCGCCACGCGCTGGCCCATGAAGGAATCGCGGCTGTACTCGGCGTCGGTGTGCATGGGGTTGTAGTCGCCGGTCAACGCGGCGAATTGCACCAGGTCGGCCTCGGTGATGGTGCGTCCGCGCGTGCGCAGCGTCGTGCCAACTTCAAACTCTTCAAAGTAGAGACCGCGCGGTCCCTCAGCTTCAAATTTCATCAGCATACCTGGCAAGTTCGGGCGTTCTGATTGATGACTGCGCTCCATTGGGCGACTCACAGAGTCGCCCCTACACCAAGGTCTTAACCGGTCGGAATATCGCCTGCTAAATTGGCGGGAAGGCGCTGCCGATCAGCGGCGCGATCACCAGCGAGACGATCGCCAGCAATTTCAGCAAGATATTCAGCGAAGGACCCGAGGTGTCCTTGAAGGGATCGCCGACGGTATCGCCGACCACTGCCGCCTTGTGCGCGTCGGAACCTTTGCCGCCATAATTGCCGGCTTCAATATTCTTCTTGGCGTTGTCCCAGGCGCCGCCGGCATTGGCCATCATCACCGCCAGCATAAAGGCGGATACCAGCGAACCCAACAACACACCCACCAGCGAAATCGGCGCGACAAACTCACCGATCACATTGCCCTTGCCGATGACCGCCAATAGCGCCATGCCAACCGGCACACCCACCGCGATGATCCCGGGCAGCAGCATCTGCTTGATGGCGCTGTCGGTGCTGATGGCCACGCAGCGCTCATAATCCGGCTCCTGCTCGCCCTCCATAATGCCTTTGATCTCGCGGAATTGCCGGCGAACTTCTTCGACGATCTGCTGGGCGGCATCGCCAACGGCGACCATGGTCAGCGCGCTGAATACGTAAGGCAGCAAGCCGCCGATGAATAAGCCCGTGACAAATTGCGGATTCAGCAGCAGCGCCGCCGGATCGGTCGCGGCGCCCAGCGCGGAGCTGCCGCCGGCTGTCAGCGCCGTAATGAAGGCGGCTGTCAGCGCCAGCGCGGTCATCGCCGCCGAGCCGATGGCGAAGCCTTTGCCAGTGGCCGCGGTCGTGTTGCCCAGGCTGTCCAGCGCGTCGGTGCGATCGCGCACTTCCTCGGGCAAGTCGGACATTTCGGCGATACCGCCGGCATTGTCCGCCACCGGACCGTAAGCGTCAGTCGCCAGCGTGATGCCCAGGGTCGAGAGCATGCCCACCGCCGCAACGGCGACGCCATAGAGGCCGGCCTGCGATGTCGCCAGCAATGTGACGACCACCACAACGATGACCGGCGCCAGCGTACTCATCATGCCCAGCGCCAGGCCACGAATGACCACGATGCCGGCGCCGCCTTCAGCCGAGGCGGAAAGCGCTTTGGTCGGCCCATAGGTATCGGCGGTGAAGTATTCGGTGAAATAACCGATCAAGACCCCGCCGATTAGGCCGCTCAAAGTCGCGATGATGATGCCGACATTCATATCGCCAAAGGGCAAGCTCAAGCCGAGCACGATCACCACAATGCCGATCAAGACGGACGCGCTGTAAATGCCGGTGCGGATACTGCCGAGCAAGCGCTCCTGATCAGCGCCTTCTTCAGTTTTCACCAGGAAGCTGGCGATAATGCTGATGATTAAGCCCGCCGCCGCCACCAGTAGCGGAAATACCTGCGCCGCCAGCAGCCCGTCGCCAACGAAAGCGCCTACCGTGGTCGCCAGCGAAATCGCAGCTATGATCGAGCTGGCGTAACTTTCAAAGAGGTCCGAGCCCATGCCGGCCACATCGCCGACATTGTCGCCCACGTTGTCCGCGATCGTAGCCGGGTTGCGCGGGTCATCTTCGGGGATGCCGGCTTCGGTCTTGCCCACCAAGTCCGCGCCGACATCAGCCGCTTTGGTGTAAATGCCGCCGCCGACGCGGGCGAAGATGGCGATCGACGTGCCGCCGAAGCCGAAGCCCGCCAAGGCCGACGCCGCCTGGGCCGCATCGCCCAGTTGATTGACGAATACGATAAATAGCAGGCTTATGCCCAGCAGAGCCAGCGATACGACCATAGTGCTCATCACGGTGCCGCTGGCGAAGGCGACGCGCAGACCCTGATTCAAGCTCTGCGACGCGGCCTGCGCCGTCCGCACATTGGCGCGCACCGCGATATACATGCCGATGTAGCCGGACAAACCCGATGCCAGCGCGCCAAATACGAAGGCCACCGCCGTCAAGATCGACATGCCCGAACCGGGCACCTGGCTCAAAACCACCAGCGCAATAGCGACGATAATGACCAAGATTGTGACGGCGCGGTATTCACGGCTGAGGAAGGCTTGCGCGCCTCGCTGTATGGCCGCGGCAATCTGCCGCATGCGCTCGCTGCCTTCGTCCTGCGACAGCACAAAACTGCGCTGGTAGAGCGCGAACAGCAGACCGATCGCGGCCGCCGCCACAGCCAGGGTTGCCGTCGTATTCAGATCAATCATGGATTCAGTCTCCCTCTACTATTACTGCGCAACAGTGCATCCTCACGCGCCAAACCAGAACGTCGCGCGGCTGCGTCATCATTCGATTTTATCAGTCTGTCTCTAGTTCGGCTGAGAAATAACAAGCACAAAATGGTAGCGGAAAAGGGAAATTCTGCAAGCGCGAGCTTGGTTGGGCGCCTTTCCGCGCGTATGATCCAGGCGCTCGCGCGCCCGGTAAACCCGTGCGGATTGACATGGATTGGAATAGGCAATCTAACCCACCGACATAGATAGTCATCACCGTAGGATAGATAGCCCTAAAGAGAGTGGGCTATCTATCCTAAGTGAAGGGCGCGGCAATAGTTTTCTGGCAACATGGTGTCTTCGGCATGCTTGGATACTGACTCGCTGGCAGGCGCTGCTTGCCGCCCGGCTAGCCGGCCCGGCCGCTGTCGATTTGAGTGAACCCAGCTGGAATCACAAGCTATAATCGCGGTGGAGCCGGAAGGCGGGAAGACTGCTCATGTCGAGGCAACGCGGAATTGGCGCGGAGGGGGAAAAGCGCGCGCAACGGTACTTGCGCCGCAAGGGCTATGCGATCCGCGCAATCAATTGGTCAAGCATCTTCGGCGAGCTCGATATCATCGCCGAGAAAAATGGCGTACTGGTCTTCGTCGAGGTGAAGGCGCGGCGGGGCGCCGATACCGAAGCGGCGCTGGCGGGCATCACCGCCGCCAAACGGGAACGGATGATCAAGGCGGTGTATCAGTACCTCGATCATTGCGAGTTAGACTGGGAATCGCCCTGGCGGATTGATGTCATCGCAGTGGCGCTGGACGGCGGCGGCGCGACTATCGCCCATGTGGAGGATGCTTTTGACTGGTGAGCTGCGTCCGCTAGTTATCGTCCTCGGCCCCACCGGCGTGGGCAAAACCAGCCTGGCCATCGAGCTGGCGGGGGCGCTGGATGGCGAGATTGTCGGCGCCGACAGCCGGCAAATATACCGCTACATGGATATCGGCACGGCCAAACCCACGGCCGCCCAGCAAGCGCTGGTCCCGCATCACTTAATTGACATCGTGGATCCCGATTACAGCCTGAGCCTGGCCGAGTACCAGGCCGCCGCCTATCGCCGCATTGACGATATTCATCGGCGTGGCAAGCTGCCCCTTCTCGTCGGGGGCAGCGGACAATACCTCAGCGCGGTCGAAGAGGGCTGGTCGATTCCGCGCGTCGCGCCCAATCCCGAATTACGCGCCGAGCTGGAGGCCTATGTCGCCAGCCATTCGCCGGCGGCGCTGCACGAGCGGCTGCGAAGGGTCGACCCGATTTCCGCCGAGAGAATCCATCCCAACAACATCCGTCGCGTGATTCGCGCGCTGGAAGTACAGATTAGCGCCGGCCGACCCATCAGCGAATTGCAGCGCAAGCGACCGCCGCCCTACTGCATCTACAGGCTCGGGCTCATGCTCCCGCGATCAATTTTGTATCCGCGCGTCGATCAGCGCGTCGATGACATGATCGCGGCCGGCTTCGTAGACGAAGTCCGGGGGCTGCTTGATATGGGATACGACCGCGACTTGCCATCCATGAGCGGGCTGGGTAATTTGGAAATCGCCGCACATCTTCTCGACGATGTGCCCTTGAACCAGGCCATTGAGCGAACCAAATTCAGTACTCACGAATTCATCCGCCAGCAAGATGTTTGGTTCCGCGGGCACGACAACGGGATTCTATGGCATAATGTGGAGGATTTGGACGCGGACGCGCTGACGCAAATGCTGCGAGCCTGGCTCGCGCGAAATCTACGGCGATCAAGGACTGCGAATTCTGAGTGAAGACGTCGCCTTCTCAGAAGAAGCCCAGGTGAATCCTCGAACATAAGCAGAGGCTGCGGACGAGCCAATTCAAAATGACCAGTCAAGGACTCACACACCTGAATAGAGACGGGCAGGCCGAGATGGTGGATGTCGGCGACAAAGCCGAGACGCAGCGCCTGGCACGGGCGGCCGCAACGGTCGCCATGCAGGCGGATACCTTGCGCCTGATACGCCAGGGGGACATCAAAAAAGGCGATGTCCTGGGCGCGGCGCGCATCGCCGGCATTATGGCGGCCAAGCGCACAGCCGATCTCATCCCCCTATGTCATCCGCTGCCCGTCTCCAAGGTCGCGCTAGACCTGACCCTCGATGACGCCGCCTGCGCGGTCACAATCGAGGCGACTGTCCTTACCACGGCCCGGACGGGCGTAGAAATGGAAGCGCTTACTGCCGTAACCGTGGCCGCCTTGACCATATACGACATGGCCAAAGCCGTCGATCGCGCCATGCGAATCACGGATATTCGCCTGCTGGAAAAACGCGGCGGCGTCCGCGGCGATTATCTGGCGGAGGGCTAGCGGACTTCATGCAAATCACGGTACTCTTCTTCGCCACCTTGCGCGATGTCGTCGGCGCGCGCGCGCTGACGCTTGAACTGGACGACCGGGTCAACAGCATCGGACTGCTGCGCGCGGAATTGTCCGCTCGCTATCCCGCCGCCGCTGATAATCTGGGCGTGGCGTTAGCGGCTATTGACGAAGAATTCGCCTTCGACCAAGACGGTTTCGCCGATGGCGCCGAAGTGGCGTTCTTCCCGCCTGTCAGCGGTGGCGCAGAATCAACTCGTCCCGAGATCTTTCGCTTGCCCCGCGAGAGCATCGATCACGATGAAATCATCGCCGCTATCTCAACGCCGCGCGCCGGCGCGGTCTGTATGTTCACCGGTCTGGTGCGCGGAGAGACGGACAAAGACGGCCACCTGCCCGAAACCGACTGCCTGGAATACGAAGCCTACGAGCCGATGGCGCTGGCCAAGATGAAACAGGTCGCGGATGAGATTCGCTCGCGCTGGCGCAAAGTCGAGGGTATCGCCATCATCCAGCGGATCGGTACTTTGCAAGTCGGCGACAACACGGTACTCTGCGCCTGTTCTTCGCCCCACCGCGATGATGGCTGCTTTGAGGCTGCCCGCTACGGCATCGACCGCTTGAAAGAGATCGTGCCAGTCTGGAAGAAAGAAGTCGGCAAGTCGGGCGAAACCTGGATCGAGGGCGACTACCGCCCTGGCGAAAGCGATGCGCGATAGCGGCGAAAGTTGCGTGCGCGCTGCGCGCCGACTGAATGGCAAACGAGGCGCTATGGCCCAGCCGGCAGATACAAGCAGCAGCTTTGAGACCATTCTGGGAATTCGCTTCCAGGATCGCGAGCTCTTGACTCGGGCCCTAACTCATACGTCCTTTGTCAATGAATATGAAGGTGATGACACCATCCGCGATAATGAACGGCTCGAGTTTCTTGGGGATGCCGTCATTGATATCGTTGTCGCTGACATGCTGTTTCGCCGCTTCCCTGACGCCAGCGAAGGGCAGCTGACGCAATTGCGCGCGGCGCTCGTCCGAACCGAAGCCTTGGCGCAAATTGGCGCGCGTTTCCGGCTGGGCGAGTTTCTGCGCATAGGACATGGCGAGGAACTCAGCGGCGGTCGCGAGCGCCTGAACAATCTCTGCCGCGGCTTTGAAGCGGTGGTCGGCGCCATATTCGTCGACCGCGGACTGAAGGCGGTGGTCGATACTATCACGCCAGCCATGCTTGAGCTTTTGGAGGAAACTATAGCAAACAGGCTGCATATCGACGCCCGCAGCGAACTGCAAGAACTCACCCAAGCCCGCCTGAACGTCATCCCGACTTATGAGGTTGTTGGTTCGGCCGGGCCGGAGCACGACAAAGAATTTCGCGTCGAGGTGACGCTGGGCGGGGGCGTCATCGCCAGCGGCAGCGGGCGCAGCAAGCGCTCAGCGGCTCAAGCGGCCGCGCGCGCCGCGCTGGATCGATTCGAGGCCGACGGTTTCCCGGGTTCGGTTGATAAGATTCACGGCGAAGCGTGAAATCAGAAGCGCCGCCTGCCGAAGCAATTCTCACAGATCCGATAGCGATGCCGAGATGGCAGCAACGCGCCGCAGGCACGACAGCGTCGAGCGATATTCAGTTTCCGCAGCAGGGCCTCGTCAATCGACAGCGACCATTCGCGCCGTTCGTCGCGCACTTGAGCGTGGGCTTCGCAGAATTGCGAGAATTCGCGCCGCCGCGACAGCCACAAATAGATATCGGCGCAGGCGATTGAGAGCTCGGTCGCTTCCAGGTCGCCGCCGTCCCGAATTGGCGAGGGCGCATCCGGCGGCAAGGGAATCTGATAACCTTCCAGAATCATGCAGGCGCAGTCTTGCCAATAGGGCCGCGTGGTTTTGCGCGTGGGCGCGTTTACCAGCTGCAGCGCGCTGGCCAGCCCCAGCCTCTGAATCTCGTCGTCCGAGAGCATTTTGGCCAATTCGATGCGTTCGTCCAGGTCGGCCGTGGTGATCACGGCGCGCAATTCGTCGGGGATCGATTTGAGCTCGGCCCATTGCGCCAATTGCTCCGCCAGGCTGCCCGGGATTAGATCCAGGTCGTCGACCGTGGGCGCAACCCGCGCGAAAGTTAGCTCGGCCGGTTCCTGCGCGTACAGCTCGCGAATGATATCCAGGTCGGGCCGGCTCATCGCGGTGATCAAGCCGGTTGTCGACATGCCGAAGCGCCCGGCGCGGCCTCCGATCTGACGCACTTCGCTGGGGTAAAGCCGGCGGTCATTCTTGCCGTCAAACTTCTCCACATCATAAAAGCAGACGACATCGGCCGGCAAATTCAAGCCCATGCCGACCGCATCGGTGGCGATGCAGATCTCGGTCTCGCCAGCGGCGAAGCGGTCGGCCTGCCGCCGCCGCACCTCGGGCGGCAAGCTGCCGTATACAACTGACACCGCCCGACCCAGCCGCTCCAGTTTCATCTTCAGGTCCAGCACAGCGCGCCGGGAGAATGCCACCAGAATCGTCGAGCCCGGCAGCGTTTCCAGCGTAAAATGCCGCTCGGCCACGGCAATTGGCGCCAGGCGCTGATGTTCGACCGGCTCGCAAGGAATCTCGGCGGCTTCCGCCAGCACCTCAATGAGCCGGCGGGCGGTCGGCGGGCCAATAACGTGCAGCTCGGGCGCGGCCGCTTCCATCAGCGCGCGTGTCCAGGCCCAGCCGCGGTCAGCATCGGCCAGCATTTGCGCCTCGTCGACAATGACGCAAGCGCCGCTCTCGGTCGCGTTAAACATCTCTATCGTCGCCGCCGTGATGCGCGCGCCCTCCACCGGGATGTACTCTTCGCCGGTCAAGAGGCTGCAAGCGATGCCTTCGCCGTTGAGGCGATCGAAAATCTCATACGCCAGCAGCCGCAGGGGCGCCAGGTACCAACCGGAGCCGGCGTCCTTCAGCGCATTCAAGGCATCATGCGTCTTGCCGCTGTTCGGCGCCCCGATATGCAAATAAAGCTGCTGATTTTCGCGATTGGCGGCGCGCCACTTGGGAAAGGCGTCGATCAGGCGATTGCGCAGTTTCTTCTTGGCTTCTTGTCGGCGGCGCCGCCGAGACCGGCTGCCGCGCTTGCGCTTGCTTTTATCGGCGGCCGAATCGTCTGTCTTCGCAGTCAGCAACTGGTTGAAGCTGGCGAAGGTTTCGGGCAAGTTCCACAGGCCGCGCACATCGCGCCAGGTCATATGCTTGGCTGATATGTCCGCCTCATTAAGCCGAGATCGCAAGCGGCGCCTATCGACCCCCAACGCGGCGCAGAGATCATCGGGCCGCAGCCGCTCATAGCCGGCGATCATCTCGCTGAGGTCCGGATCGACAGCTGTAGGTTTGAAGCTATAGACGGGGAAACGGACCTTGCCGCGCGGATCAAGAAAGCTGTCCAGCGCCAACTCGGTCGCCGCATGCCGCAGGGTGGCCGGGTTGACGCCGGCCAACCGCGCCGCCTGTTTTAGTGTATAGCTGCGCGAGCAAACGCGCTTTTCCACCGGATCGTCCGCTTTTTCGCGCCCGGCGTTGTCGCGCAGTTGATCGCCGCAGAGCTCCAGCGCGCTCAGCCAGGCTTCGGCATCTCCGTGGGCGCGCCGCTCGCGGTCGTCGAGCGTCATTTCGATAGTATTGTCCAAGTAATTGCTCCCGTGCCGGGCAGGCATTCAAATGCCCACGCGGTCACCAGCGATAATGTGGCGCTTCCGAATTATCGCGGCTGTTATCGGTGTTCGATTCCGTACGGCTGGCGGGCTCAGAAAATAGCGACGCCTGCTCAACCGCGGTCATAGCATAATGCTGAAGTATCCGGTCGACCAGCGCTGTCTTGCGGCGACGTTTCGCGCTAATCTCGGCGGCAAAGCGAGCCGGGTGCTTTTGCCCTTTCTTTCGATTGCAGTCCGGGCAAGCAACCACCAAGTTCTCGGCTGTATTACTGCCGCGCTGCCGCAGGCTGATAATGTGGTCCAACTCAAAGTGGGCATTGACCAGGCTAAGGCCGCACCATTCACACAGACCGCCGGATTCGAGAATGCGGTCGCGTAGATCGCAAGCGCCAAGCCGACCCAAGGCGTTGGCCTGTTTGGCGCGCGAATTCAAAGCCCAAGCATACTGCTCGAGCGCTGCGCTATCAAGAAAGTCTTGATACTTCATTCGGCTGGTTCATCTTGAGGATTGTCCAGTCGGAAACCGTGGCCGCGAACGGTGACGATATACTGATGCTCGCTGTCAATCTCCGCCAGGCGATCGCGCAGGCGCCGCACCAGGGCGTCAATCGCTTGTTCGCTAACACCCAGGCCCATGGCGTCGGGCCAGACGGCGTCCATGACATCACTGCGGCTGCAAACGCCGCCCTGGCTGGCGAAGAGAATCTCCAGCAGGCGATATTGCGGCAAGCTCAGTGGCGGATCTACCGGTTCGTTGCGGATAACGACCTCGCGCGATTCCGGATCGAGACGCATACGCAGACCCGTCATGGCGCCAGAGGGAATGACATCGGGCAGTACGCGCGTGGTCGCGGGAGCGGTCGCGCCCGAGCCCACAAACCGCAAGCGAATATCTTTGGCGATGCGGATTTCGTCGCCGTCTTCCAGCTGCCGCATACCGGTCAGGCGATAGCCGTTAACCCAGGTGCCATTCTTGCTGCGCATATCCTCGATGACGCAGGCGCCGCCTTCCAGCATGATTTTCACATGCTGCCGTGAAATCTGCCGCACCGGTATCACAATGTCGCAGCCATCGTCCCGGCCCAGCAGCATCTCCGGGCTATCAACGACCCAATGGGGGTTGGACAAGGAACCGTCCAGCCAAACAATGACCGGAAATTCATCGCTTGTTTGGGACATTTGAATGACTCGCCTTCGCCATTTGCCAAGACTGCTTATGGTCTCAGTCAGTTACAATTATACAGCAATATTATTTTCGCCACGAACACGCATTGTTGACCCTTGAGCCAGACGGTATAATCGCGGCTTGCAATCGCAGGCGCAGCAGGGGGCCTTACTTGGCAGTTTTTCGCCGCGGACTTTCCAAAACGCGTCAGTCCTTTTTCGGCCGCATCGCGCAGATGCTGGGCAACACGGAGATCGACGAAGATACCTGGGAGGACATGGAGACGCTGCTGATCCAGGCCGACGTCGGCTTCGACACTACCGTGAAAGTGATCGACGCCTTGCAGGACCGTGTGCGCGGCGAAGGCATGACAAAGACCAGCCAGCTCCAGGGCGCGCTCAAGGAGAACTTGGCCGGCCTGCTGGAATTCCCGCCCGCGCTTGATATTTCGGGCCGTGAACTGTCGATCGTGCTGGTGGTGGGCGTCAACGGATCGGGCAAGACGACCTCCATCGCCAAGCTGGCGCACCGTCTGCAGAACTTGTCGCGCCGCAAGGTGATGATCGCCGCCGGCGACACCTTTCGCGCAGCCGCCATCGAACAGTTGCAGACCTGGGGCAAGCGCGTGGATGTGCCGGTGATCGCCAATCGACCCGGCTCAGACCCCGGAGCGGTGGTCTACGACGCGACCGTCGCAGCCAAGTCGCGCGGCTACGATGTGCTGCTTATCGACACTGCTGGACGGCTCCAGAACAACTACAATCTCATGCGCGAGCTCACCAAAATCAGCGAGGTGTCGGGCAAGGTAGTGACCGGCGCGCCACATGAAGTCTTGCTGGTGCTGGATGGAACCACCGGCCAAAACGCCATCGAGCAAGCCAAGAGTTTCCAGGAATCGTCGGGCGTCAGCGGCGTCATCGTCACCAAACTCGACAGCACAGCCAAAGGCGGCATGGTGTTCTCAATCTTTCATGACCTGGGCCTGCCCGTACACTATTTGGGATTGGGAGAAGGCGTCGACGATCTGGTGCTCTTTACACCCGAATTCTTCGTCGAGAGCCTCTTTGACGACGAGGACGACGAGACAGGTTGACCAATCCCTTGCGCATCACCAGCGAGCAAAACAGCAAAATCAAACTAGTCAAACGCCTGCGCAGCAAGCGCGGCCGCGTCCAGGCGCAGCGCTTTCTCATCGACTACGAACGCGACTTGCAGCGGGCGCTCGCGTGCGGCTACACCGTCGACTATGTGCTGTATTGTCCGGAGATCGCCGCGGCGCCTACCTGGGGCGAAGTCGAGTCGTATCAGGTCACGCCGCAGCTTCTGAATTCCATCAGTTATCGCGAGAATCCCGCCGGCATGGTGGCGATCCTGCACAGCCGGCCGGCCAAAGGACTTGCGCATATCAGCAGCGCGGCGCCCAATCATATCGTCGTCCTGGTGAAGCTGAGCGTTCCGGGCAATGTAGGCGCCTTGCTGCGCACAGCGGACGCCGCCGGCATCGACGCCGTCATACTGGTCGATAGCGCCCTCGACCTCTATAATCCCAATGTTATTCGCAGCAGCACCGGCGCATGCTTCCGTGAAAATGTATACAGGCTGGGCGGCGGAGAAGCTCTCGCCTACTTGCGTGAGAAGCGCTTCCGGATTGTCGCCGCTGCCGTCGACGGCGCCACAAGCCTCTTTGAGCTGGAATTTCGAGGCGAGACCGCCATCATACTGGGTTCGGAGGACCTGGGGCTGCCGCACTACTGGCTGAAACAGGCCGACCAGCTCGTGCGGATACCGATGGCCGGCGGTCTAACCGACTCACTGAATGTATCGGTCAGCGGCGCGATTCTCATGTACGAGCGCTTTCGGCAACGGTGCGCCTGCCGCCACAACATAGAAAGGTGAAGCCGGGCCAGCGCCCCCGCCAACAATGGACAATATCATCAGCCAGCTAAGCGAGTTCAAGCGGCAAATCGACGAGTTGATGTCGCGGATTGACATCGCCGGCAAGCTGCAGACGATTGACGCGCTCGAGAGCGATGCCAGCGAGAGCGATTTCTGGAATAATCCCGATACCGCGCAGAAAACGATGCAGCGCCTCGCGAAGCTACGGTCTGTCGTCGACCGTTGGGGGAGCCTCGCCGACCGCATCGCCGACGCCATTGAACTGGCGGAGATCGCCGATGCCGATATGCAGGCCGAGCTGGAAGCGGAAACCGTGGCGCTGGGCGAAACAGTCGAGGCCATGTCCCTGCAAGCCATGCTGGCGGGCGATTATGACAGCGAAGACGCCATCTTCGCCATACACGCCGGCGCCGGTGGCGTCGACGCGCAGGACTGGGCGGAAATGCTCGAGCGCATGTACCTGCGCTGGATGGAGCAGAATGGCTACAAGGCGGAGATACTCGACCGCAGCAACGGCGACGAAGCCGGCCTCAAAAGCGTAACCGTCAGCGTAAAAGGCGAATACGCTTACGGCTATTTGCGGAGCGAAGAGGGCGTGCATCGGTTGGTCCGCCTCAGCCCATTCGATAGCGCCAGCCGCCGGCATACGTCTTTCGCCAAGGTGGAGCTGTGGCCCGATATCCAGAGCGATATCGAAATCGAAGTCGAGGATCGCGACATCCGCGTCGACACCTATCGCGCCAGCGGCGCCGGCGGGCAGCATGTGCAGAAGAATGACACCGCCGTGCGCATCACCCACCTGCCCACCGGCACCGTGGTGCAATGCCAAAACCAGCGCAGCCAGGCGCAGAACCGCGACCGCGCCATGCAGATTCTCAAGGCGCGGCTCTTTGAAATGGAGCGCGCCCGCCAGGAAGCGGAAATGGCCGAGCTTAAAGGCGAAAACGTCGACGCCGGCTGGGGCAATCAGATTCGCTCTTACGTGCTGCACCCCTACCAGATGGTCAAAGACCATCGCACCAGCGTCGAAATCGGCAACACCACCGCTGTGCTCGACGGCCGCCTGGGTGAATTCATTGAAGCCTACTTGCGACATAAAGTCAGCGGTTAAGGCCGGTCCGCTGCAAACGGCAGCCGCGCCTTCCGTTCGACCAAGCTCAGCAATACCAAGTAGGTCACGAAAAACTTACCACCGAGTACACCGAGGGGGAAAATAGGACACCGAGTAAATCATTAAGAAACATTCTGTCAACGCCAGACAGAATGACGGCGGAATCCGCTGCGCGAGCGTCGAAGCAAAACCAAATCCTCTGTGCCCTCAATATCACTCTGAGTCCTCTGTGGCAAAAGGCATTGAGTTTCGCGGATACAAGAGTCGCATGACTTACTCGCATTTACTTCTGCGCCTCTGTGGTGAATTAAGCTGGACTGGGCTCACCAAACATCTGCCGTTGCCTCCGCCTGAATGACGCGACAAGCAAGCCAGAATATGCTACTCTATGCTTAACCGTGTCCCTCAAGGTGACCGCGTCATGTTGACTTCAGTCGATCTCTATTCGCGCGATCTCGAGTCGTTGCTGAACTCGCTGCCGGACTTCAAGCCTCACGAAGTAGATCTGATAACCGCCGCCTATCAACGGGCTGAACAAGCGCATAGCGGGCAACGACGCAAATCGGGCGAACCCTACTTTACACACTGCGTAGCCGTGGCCAGCATCCTGGCCGAGATGAAGATGGACTCGGAATCGGTTGCCGCCGGTTTACTGCACGATGTCGTGGAAGACAGCGAGGTCAGCATTGAGCTGCTGCGCGGCGAATTCGGGGGCGCCATCGCCAAGCTGGTGGATGGCGTCACCAAATTGAAGAACCTGCCGATTAAGAATGTGTCGGCGGGAGGCGATACGCGCCGCTCCAGCGCTATCAACCGCGAAATGGAATATATTCGCAAGATGCTGCTGACCATGGGCGATGATGTGCGCGTCGTCCTGATAAAGCTGGCTGACCGCCTGCACAATATGCGCACGCTCGGCTATATGCCGCGGCACAAGCAGCAGTCGGTCGCGCAGGAAACCATGGACATCTTTGCGCCGCTCGCCAATCGCCTGGGCATCTGGCAGATGAAGTGGGAATTGGAAGATCTCAGCTTCCGTTACTTGAATCAAAATGCCTATCGTTCTATCGCCAAAGCCCTGGACGAACGGCGCGACGAACGCGAACGCTACGTCGACCGCATCAAGGAACGTCTGACCAAGGAGCTGCGCAAAGCCAATATCACGAATGTGACCATCAGCACTCGGCCCAAGCACATCTACAGCATTTACAACAAGATGACCAAGAAAGACCTGCCGCTGGAGCAGATTTACGACATTCGCGGCATGCGCGTCCTGGTCGATTCACTGGCGGAATGCTATCTGGCGCTCGGCATAGTGCACAATCTTTGGCGGCCTATTCCTGGCGAGTTCGATGACTATATCGCCAATCCCAAAGACAACTTTTATCGCAGCCTCCACACCGCCGTGCACGATGATGAAGGCAAAACCGTCGAGGTACAGATCCGCACCTGGGAAATGCACGAGGACGCCGAATACGGCATCGCCGCCCACTGGCGCTACAAGGAAGGCAAAGACGGCCACGACCAAGCCTTCGAACAGCGGCTCGAATACCTGCGCCGGCTGATGGAGTTTGGGCCCGAACTGAATGACGCCTCCCAATTCGTCGATACGGTCAAGTCCGAGGTGTTTCAAGACCGCGTATACAGCGTGACGCCCAACGGCGACATCATCGACCTGCCCGTCGGCGCCACCCCTATCGACTTCGCTTATCACATTCATACCGACGTGGGCAATCGCTGTCGCGGCGCCAAGGTCAACGGGCGCCTGATGCCGCTGAATTACAAGCTGCAAATGGGCGACCAGGTGGAGATCCTGACGGCCAAGCGCGGTGGACCGAGCATGGATTGGCTCAACACCGATCTTGATTACGCCATCACCAACCGCGCGCGAACCAAGATACGCCACTGGCTGCGCAAACAAAACCGCGACAAGCACATCATCATGGGCCGCGAAGTGCTCGAGCGCGAGCTCAAGCGCCTGGGCGTGCTGGAAAAAGTCACCTTCGAGTCGGTAGCCAAGCTGCATAATTTCGATAAGCTGGACGATTTCCTGGCCGCTATCGGCGCCGGCGATGTCACGGGCCCGCAGATTACCAATCGCGTCCTGGAAGACGAACGCCGCAAATCCGCCGAGAAAGTTAGCGACGACGACCTGCTGAAGCCGCGCTCCAAACCGGCCGGGGCCAATGTTGCCAAAGGCGTCAGCATTATGGGCGCTGGCGGTCTGCTGGTGAACCTGGCTCGCTGCTGCGCGCCCATGCCGGGCGACGACATCACCGGCTATATTACGCGCGGCCGCGGCGTCACCGTGCATCGTGAAGACTGTCCGAATATCGCCGCCACGCGCGAGACTGAGCGCCTGATCGATGTCTCTTGGGGGCCGGAGGACGAAGCGCAGCGCTACCTGGTCCCGGTTGAAGTAGTCGCCTACGATCGCGAAGGACTCTTGCGCGAAATCAGCACAATCATCGCCGACCAGCGCGTGAACATCGCCTCGATTGACGTCAGCACGCGCCAGCACATCGCCACGCTCAATCTGCAATTGGAAATATCCAGCAACCAGCAGCTGACGCGCATCCTCAACTTGATCGATCTGGTGCCCAACGTGGTTGAGGCGCGCCGCCGCAACACCGGTTGAGCAGTGCCGCACGATGCGCATCACTCTGCTCGAATCCTATTACGGCGGCAGCCACAAGACCTGGGCCGATGGCTATCAGCGCGTCACGCGGCACGACATCGAATTGCTCACCATGCCGGCGCAATTCTGGAAATGGCGCATGCAAGGCGCAGCCATCACCTTCGCCCGGCTGCTGCAATCCAGGCCCGATCTCATCATCGCCTCCAGCATGATCGACCTGTCTATATTCCGCGCGCTCACCTTCCGCCGGCTGGGCGATGCGCCTATCGCGTTGTATCTGCACGAGAATCAATTGTCGTATCCGCAAAACCAGCGGCAAGGTCATGGCTGGCGTTACGGCTTCATCAACTACATCAGCGCGCTATGCGCCGATGCCGTCTTTTTCAATAGCGACTATCACCTCAACGACTTTATGACGCAGCTGCCGCGCATGCTCAAGAACTTCCGCGATTACTACGAACTGCAAACGATCGATGAGATCGCCGCCAAGTCGAGCGTATTGCCGGTCGGCATTGATCTGAGACGCTATGACGAGCATCGCGCCGCCAAAGACCAAGACCAGCCGCCGACGATTCTGTGGAATCACCGCTGGGAGGAGGACAAAGACCCGGCCACTTTCGTCTACAGCATGATCCAGCTGGCTGCCGAAGGCTACGACTTCAAGCTGGCGATCACGGGCGAGCGATTCGGCAGCATGCCGCAGGTCTTTGACGCGGCGCAAAGCCTGCTGCGCGACAAGCTGATTCAACTGGGCTATGTCGACTCGTTTGCGGATTATGCGCGTCTGCTCTGGCAATCGGACATTGTGGTCAGTACCGCCTGGCAAGAATTCTTCGGCATGTCGATCTGCGAGGCGATATACTGCGGCTGCCTGCCGATTCTGCCCGACCGTCTGAACTACCCCCACCTGCTGCCGGACGCGCTGAAACCAGCCTGCCTATATCAGCGAGACCGGCTGACGGCGCAGTTGCGTTATCACCTGGAGGCAAACGACGAGCACGATACCAGCGCGCTACGCGCGAAAATCGCCGCTTTCGATTGGGGCGTGGTGGGACCGCGCTACGATGCTGAGCTTCAGGATCTGGTCAATCGTCATCGCTCAGAGCGGGATCGGCGCCATTCGACGCGGCGCTGACGTCGACGTCCTCTGCGCTGTCCGCCTGATTCAGCAACAATTCGATCTCTTCCAGGCTAAGTTCGTCATCGGCCGGACCGTCAGCAACCGGCATATCAATCCGCTGACGATACTCAACGACCCCGACCACAGACTCCTTGTCGCGCAGCGCGATAACCGAGTTGCCGCCGGCGCGCCCGCGCTTAAGGGTTTTGGCGGCGCCCAGAGCCATCGCCTTGGCGCGATGCTTATTGGTATAGACCAGAATCCGGTCCTCCAAGGCGCCGACGGTGGCGGCAACGAGCCCCTTGCTGTTCATGGGTAGTCGCATCGAGAAGACGCCGCTGCCGCCGCGACCCTGCGCCGGATACTGCTCCACCGGCGAAGTCTTGGCGATGCCGTCGTCCGTGATATTCCAGCAATATCGCGAATCGTCCGTCAGCGCTGCGGCAACCACCCGGTCGCCCTTCACCGCCATCCGTATTCCCCGCACGCCGCCAGATGTCAATCCAGTCGGACGCACATCGACTTCGCTGAATCTAATCGAGTAGCCGCGCGCGCTAGTGAGCACCAGATCTTGCTCGCCACTGCTATACAGAACGGACACGACCCGGTCGCCCTTGGCGATCTTCATCACGCTGAAGGCTTTCGACATGACACCCGGCACATCTGTCACATGCACGCGTTTAACCAGCCCGCGGCCAGTGACAAAACAGACATATCCCTGCTCCATTTCCATTGGCAAGCAGAGAAACGACACTATCTTCGTGCCGCTGGGCAGGGTACTCAGCTCGGTGAAACGCGTGCCCAGAGACGCCTCCGCTACCGGCGGAATCTGTTGCACCGGCAACGAGGCGCAGAGCCCGTCTTCGGTAAACAGAAACAGTACCTGCCCGGTGGTGCTGTGTTGAAGCAAGCGCGGCGGCGCCTTGGTATCGGCTGTGACGCGCGGCGCCGAATCCATCGATGTCCGCCCCAAGTCGCCCTTGGTGCTGAGCATGACGACCGTCTTTTCTTCCGGCATTAAGAAGTCGGCTTGCGTCACGCCGGTAGCCTCGCCCTCGGCGACAATGGTGCGACGCCTGTCTCCGAATTCCTCTTTTACTTTTTCGAGTTCATCGGCAATATGCGCGCGCTGTTTTTCCGGGCTCGCCAGCAGAGACTCCAGGGCTTTTATCAAGCGCTGCTTTTCTTTGTATTCGTCGCGAATGCGGCGGATTTCCAGCGATGCCAGGCGCCGCAAGGGCATCTCCAGTATCGCTTGAGCCTGTATCTCGGTGACGGCGAAATTCTTCACCAGATTTTTGCGCGCCGTGTCGGTATTACGCGACCTGCGAATGGTCTTGACGACTTCGTCCAGATTGTCCAGTGCGATGATCAGTCCCTCGAGCACATGCGCTCTTTCGCGCGCCCGCGCCAAATCGTATTGGCTGCGGCGCACCACCACATCCAGCCGATGCTCCAGAAAGACGCGCAGCGCCTGCTTCAAACCCAGCGTACGCGGCTGCCCGTCGACCAGGGCCAGCATGATTATGCCGAACGTGGATTGCAGCGGCGTCAGCTTGAAAAGCTGCACCAGCACCTCGGTGACGTTAGCGTTGCGCTGCAATTCGATGACCAGGCGCACCGGATTCTGACGGTCCGATTCATCGCGCAAATCGACCAATCCGTCCAACTTGCCGGACCGCACCAGGCTGGCGATGCGTTCCACCAGCGTGGTCTTGTTGGTCTGATAGGGCAATTCGCTGACGATTATGCGCGATTTGCCGCGCCCCATATCTTCAATATGCACTTTGGCGCGCAAAGTAATCTTGCCGCGACCCGTCGCCATCGCTTTACGCAGCATATTTTCTTCGCCGCGCAACTTGTAGATGACGCCGCCGGTCGGGAAGTCCGGCCCTTTGACAAATTGCATCAGCTCGTCAACATCAATTTCGTCCAGGCGCCCCCAATGCTCCAGCATATGCGCCAGCGCGTCGCAGATTTCGCGCAGGTTGTGCGGCGGGATATTCGTCGACATGCCTACCGCAATGCCAGACGCCCCATTAATCAGTAGATTCGGCACCATGGACGGCAGCACCGCCGGTTCGTTGAGCGTGCCGTCGAAGTTCTCGACGAACTCCACCGTATCCTTGTTTATATCGACCAGCAGCTGATCGCCGATTCTTGCTGTGCGCGCTTCGGTGTAGCGCATGGCGGCCGCGCCATCGCCGTCGATGCTGCCGAAGTTGCCCTGTCCGTCGATCAGCATATAGCGCATGGAAAAATCTTGCGCCATACGAACCATCGTCTCGTAGACGGCGCCGTCGCCGTGCGGGTGATACTTGCCTAGCACTTCGCCAACGATGCGAGCGCTCTTCTTATGCGTGCCGCCCGCGCCAATGCCCATATCGTGCATCGCGTAAAGAATCCGCCGATGCACGGGCTTCAGTCCGTCACGGGCATCCGGCAAAGCCCGCGACACGATTACGCTCATGGCGTAGCTCAGGTAAGCTTCGCGCATTTCGCTTTCAATATTGATCTGATGCTCGGATTGATCGGTCATGCTGTGTCCTCGGCGAAATCCCGTGTCGCCGCAGAAAATGTGATTGCGATTAGCGTACGCGCCTTATTCTTGTCCAGCGGCCTGCCCGACAAGACTGCAGGTTTGGGACAGCCGCCAATGTGGCGACTCACAAATCCATCCGGTCTTTCTGTCAACAGCCTGTCACGGCTTCGCTGCACTATGCAGGCGTATGAGAATCGTCAGGAGCGCGGCGCTAGTAACTCATGCGGACTTCAGATTCCCATTGTAGAATGGCATCTGACAGCATGTCAAATGTATTCGCGCCGATTAGGCCAAGCAAGATACAAAAATACCTGACTTGCGCCTGCTGTTCGTCCACGATCCACAGCACTGCCTGTCTAAGGATCGCTCTCGGCTGAGGCCTGACAAATGCCAAGATTGCTCTTCCTTACGCTGCTTTGCCCCGCTCTATTCGCGTGTTCAAGCGAAGTCTCGGTGAGCATCGCGCCCGAGGTGCAGATTACCGCCAAAGTTGCCGAGCCAACAATCCCGGAACTGGACGCCGAGCCAGAGCCGCCGCCTGATCCCACCCGCGACAGCTCGGTTTCGGAGGATACGGGCAGTCAAGAGTTTGGTCCGATCGTCGGTCCCGAATATACCCAGCCGCCGACAAACACATCCAAGCCGCCGACCGCTACGCCCGTGGTCACCCGTCCCGCCAGCGATTACACCACGCCGGTTGCCGTAGACCAAACGCGCCTCGATCCGGCCAGGATGGGCATCCAACTGCATTATGATTACGATGTCGACACTTGGGAATACCGCCTGCAGCAAATAAAGTCGCTGCGGGTCAATTGGGTCAAAGTCCAGGCAGCCTGGGAGTGGCTGCAACCGAATCACGGCGGACAATTTGACCAGAACTTCCGCTTGTTTCAGCTGCACGTACAGAAAGCCGACAAGTACGGCTTCCAGGTGATGCTCAGCATCGTCAAGGCGCCGGATTGGACCCGGCATAGCAATCGCAACGAAGACGGCCCGCCGGACGATCTCAACCAGTTGGGCGCTTTTCTGCGGCTGCTGCTGGAGAAAGTCGGACCCTACGTGGACGCGATCGAGATCTGGAATGAGCCCAACCTGCGGCGCGAATGGACCGGCAGCCGGCCGATCAGCGGCGCCAGCTACATGGAGCTTTTCCGCGTGGCGTACGACACCATCCGCGCCTACTCGCCGCATATCACGCTGATCAGCGCCGGGCTGGCGCCGACCGGCAACCACAGCGGCGTCTCGGTCGACGATCGCGCCTTCCTGCGCCAAATGCACCAAGCCGGGCTGGGGCGTTACGCCGATGTAAAAATCGGCGTCCATCCCTACGGTTGGGGCAATCCGCCCGACTTCCTGTGCTGTAACAATGTCGATGGGCAGGGCTGGGATGATCAGCCGCAATTCTTTTTCCGCCAGACCCTGCGCGATTACGCCAGCATCATCGCCGCCTTCGGGGGAAACAGGCAGATGTGGGTAACTGAATTCGGCTGGGCCACCTGGGAAGATTATCCTAGCGAACCGCCAGATCCCTGGATGACCTACAATTCGGCGCTGGACCAGATGGACTATACGATGCGCGCCTTCCAGCTCGGTCAGTCACGCGCGGATATCGGGGTCATGATCCTGTGGAATCTAAGCTACGCCGAAGAGCGAACGGTCTACGATCGCATTGAATTGGCCGGTTACAGCATCCTCTATCCGCGCTTTGACGGCAGCCGAAACCAACGCAAGCGTCCGCTGTACCACGCCTTGGAACGCCGACCCTAGGCAACTCCCGGCTGTAAAGTAAAACGCGGGACCGTCACCGAGTCCCGCGTTTGAATCGTGATTCGCCTGAGCGATTACAACTCGCTGAGCATGCTCTCGAAGTCGTCTTGATCGCCGGCATCGTTCAGATCCAGCGCGCCCTGCGACTCCAGGGTAACCGCCGGCGCGATCACTTCGCGATCATGGTAGGCATGGAAACCGGTACCCGCCGGAATCAGTTTGCCGATGATGACGTTCTCTTTCAAGCCGTGCAGCGGGTCGACCTGGCCTTCAATCGCCGCTCCCGCCAGCACTTTGATCGTATGCTGGAAGCTGGCGGCCGACAAGTAGCTCTCCGTGCTCAACGCCGCTTTGGTGATGCCCAGAAGCACGGGCGTACCCGAGCAGGGTTCTCCCGCTTCCGCGATAAGTCGTTCATTGATTTCCAGCAGCTTGAGTTGGTCAATCAATTCGCCCGGCAGCAATTCGCTGTCGCCGCTTCGGGTGATCTGCACCTTGCACATCATCTTGCGAATCACCGTTTCAAAGTGCTTGTCGGCGATGTTCACGCCCTGGCTGCGATAGACTTCCTGGATTTCACTGAGCAGATACAGTTGCGTGGCGTTGGCGCCCAAGACGCGCAGAATCTGGTGCGGATTCTTCGAGCCTTCTGTGAGCTGTTCGCCGGCCGCCACCTGCATGCCGTCGAAGATATTCTTGCGCAAGCGGGCATTGGCTGGTATCTCAAGCTCTTCCGTGTTGTCGTCCTGGAAGCGGATATAGACTCTGTCCTCTTCGACATGCACGCGGCCGGCCAGGCCCGCTACAATTTCTTCGTCGTCGTTGCGGGCGACGACTGCGCCTTTCTTGATATCCTTGCCGTCCTTGGCGATGACTTCCCAACCCTCGGGAATATCGTAATCCTCGCTGTCCAGCACCTCGTCGATGACGGTTGCGATGCGGGCGCCGTCTTCCGGTCGCTCAGTCAGGCGCAACACGCCGGCGATGCTCGTCGTTACTGCCTGCCCCTTGGGTACGCGCCGCGCTTCAAACAATTCTTCTACACGCGGCAAACCGCTGGTGATGTCGCGAACTTCTGCTGTACCGCCGCTATGGAATGTCCGCAGCGTTAATTGCGTCCCCGGCTCGCCAATCGATTGCGCCGCGATAATGCCTACAGCCGAGCCGATATTGACCATTTCGCCCGTACCCAAGTCGCGGCCGTAGCACAGCGCGCAGACACCGTGAATCAAATCACAGGTGAGCGGGCTGCGCACCTCAACGACCTCAAGCGATGATTGCTGGATACTCGCCGCAATGTCTTCGTCGATCATCTCGTTGCGGCCGACAATCAGCTCTTGAGATTCCGGATCGACAATGTCTTCCGCCGCGCAGCGACCCACGATACGTTCTTCGACAGTCTGGCCGGCGATGTCATCCGAGCGGTAAATCCGCAAGCCGCGATTGGTATTGCAATCCCAGCGATTGACGATCATGTCTTGCGCCACATCAACCAGTCGGCGCGTCAAATAACCCGCATCCGCGGTACGCAGGGCGGTATCCGCCAGGCCCTTGCGCGCGCCGTGAGTGGAGATGAAGTATTCCAGCGCGTTCAAGCCTTCGCGGAAGTGGCTGCGTATCGGCAGGTCAATAATCCGACCGGAGGGATCGGCCATCAAGCCGCGCATCCCTGCCAGCTGCGTAATCGGTCCGAAACCGCCTTTGGTCGAGCCAGAGAGCGCCATAATCGCGATCGGCCCATAGGGATCTAGCGCGTCCTGGATCTGATCCTGCAAGTAGTCCTTGGCGCGGTTCCACTCGTCAATCGTGATCTGGTAGCGCTCTTCCTCGGTCATCAAGCCGCGGCGGAAGTCGCGCTCGGCGCGGGTCACCACGTCTTCGGCTTCGCGCAGGATTTCCGCGCGCTCGTCGGGAATGGTCAAATCGCTGACCGCGATCGTTGTGCCAGAGATCGTGGCGTAGTGGAAGCCGAAATTCTTGATCGCATCGACTACTTCCGTTGTTCGTTCGCCGCCGATCACTTGATAGCAGCGCGCTACCAGGTCCTGTAGCCCGCGCTTGCCCAAGGTCTCTTGCACAAAGCGCATCTCATCCGGCAGTATCCGATTGAAAATGGCGCGCCCCACGGTGCAGATTTCCGGCTCATCCTGGGGACCTTGCTCATCGTAGACATTGCCCAGCAATATCGGCGTATGCAAATTGACCAGACCAATCCGATACAGGTATTCGACCTCATCCATGTCGACCACCACCCGCCGCTCGTGCAGGTTGGTGATCTCCAGTTGATCTTCCAGCTCATTGGCGCGCAAGTATTTGCGCATTTCGTAGGCGTTGACCAGCATGCAATCGACCTCGCCGGAGAGCAGCGCCGCTACGGTGCGATCTACCGCCGAATTGATCACCCGCGGGCGGCCATTTTCGTCAGGCGCGGTCTCATCCAGATACAGTTGACTATTCGGCACATGCCGGAATTGCGCGTAGTAAAAGCCATTCGATCGGAAGGCAATGCCCACCTTTCGCTCGCCGGCATAGAGCGCGCTCTCGGTGCGGAATTCATCCGCGCGTGACCGCAGCGCGACGATTTCCACCGTTGGATCCATCGTCAGATAATAGTTGCCTAGCACCATATCCTTCGAGGGGCCCACGATCGGCGCGCCGTCGGACGGCTTGAGCAAGTTTCGCGTGCTGAGCATTAGATCACGCGCTTCCTTCACCGCTTGTTCGCTCAAGGGCACGTGCACCGCCATTTGATCGCCGTCAAAATCGGCATTGAAGGCGGAACAAACGAGCGGGTGAATCTGAATCGCCTTGCCTTCAACCAGCAGTGGCTCAAAGGCCTGAATACCCAGGCGATGCAATGTCGGCGCGCGGTTGAGCAGAACCGGGCGCTCGCGGATGACTTCTTCCAGCACTTCCCATACTTCCGGCCGTTCGCGCTCAATGATGCGTTTGGCGCCCTTGACATTGCTGGCGTAGTTGTAGGCAACCAGCCGGCTGATGACAAAGGGGCGGTAAAGCTCCAATGCCATCGTCTTGGGCAGGCCGCATTGATGCAGCTTCAGTTTGGGCCCGATGACGATGACAGAACGCCCGGAGTAGTCGACGCGCTTGCCCAGCAAATTGCGCCGGAAGCGGCCCTTCTTGCCCTTGAGCATATCGCTAAGCGATTTCAGCTCGCGGCGGCCCCTGCGACTGAGCGCCTTGCCGCGCTGGCTGTTGTCGATCAAGCTGTCGACCGCTTCCTGCAGCATTCGCTTTTCGTTGCGAACGATGACATCGGGCGCGCCCAAATCCAGCAAATGCTTGAGACGATTGTTGCGATTTATCACGCGTCGGTACAAGTCATTCAGATCGCTGGTTGCGAAACGCCCACCATCCAACTGTACCATCGGTCGCAGGTCCGGCGGAATCACGGGAAGGACGGTCAGTATCATCCATTCGGGACGATTGCCGTGGGGTTCGTTTTCTTGTTTCGTTTCATCTTTGTCCATGACCGTCGTACGGCTGTTGCGCAGGCTCTCGACGACGCGCAGGCGTTTGGTTGCCTTGCGCCGGACCTGTTTGGATCTGGCGTTGCGCACTTCGTCCCACAACATCTCGGCCATTCTGGTCATATTGATGTTGCTCAGGATCTCGTAGAAGGCCTCGGCGCCCATGGCGGCCTGGAAAACGTTACCGAATTTGCTCTTCAATTCCCGATACTTACTTTCGGAAATGAAAGGCGAATCTTTCTTTTGTTCGTTGCGGACTTTGGTAGCGGTTTCAGAATAGGCCACCAAACTCTGCAGCTGGTTCAATTCCTCAATCTGCTTGTCGGCGCTGGCGCGCAGGTTTAGCAGCTTTTCGTCCAGCTCCTGCACCTGTTCATTCATCGAGCTATCGACATCAACATTCGCGGACTCAATATCGCTGCTGACTTTGGCGATCTCTTCTTGCGCCAAGGCTTCGATTTCGCCCTGCAACGCGCTCAGATGCTCATTGACCAGGGTCTGAATCTTGGAAATATGATCGTTTGTGATCGTCTCGCCTTTGGCGACAACCGCTGCCGAAGCCGAAGCCAGCCTGATTTCCTCGCCGGCCACTTGGTCCAGCAAGCTCTCCACACTCGTCTGCGCCGACTGCGCTTCGGTCATTACTTCGTCGCTGAGCCGCGCCAACTCGGCGTCGAAATGATTGCGAATTGCTTTCGCCTTGGCATCAAACTCTTCAGCGATCTGATCGCGATTGTCGCGCAATGCAGTCATCTGCTCTTCGACTGCGCCCGAGAGTTCTTCTTCTTTGGCTTGCAGCTCTTTCTCGATGCGGGCGATCGCCTTGTTGCGGGCATCCTCATCGACAGTGGTCACGACGTATTGCGCGAAATAAAGCACCCGATCCAAATTGCGCCGGCTCACATCCAGCAGCAGGCCCAGATAGCTCGGTACCCGCCGCGTGTACCAAACGTGCGCGACCGGCGCGGCCAATTCAATATGCCCCATCCGCTCCCGCCGCACTGACGAACGGGTGACTTCAACACCACATTTGTCGCAGATGATCCCGCGATAGCGGATGTTCTTGTATTTGCCGCAGTAACATTGCCAGTCCCGTGTAGGGCCGAAGATTCTTTCGCAGAATAACCCGTCCATTTCCGGACGCAGACGCCGATAATTGATCGTCTCGGGTTTGGTGACCTCGCCGTAGGACCAGGAGCGAATCTGCTCCGGCGATGCCAAACTAATGCGTAATGCGCTAAAGTCTTTCGCCTCCAAGGCGTAACCTCCTATGCGCTATAAATCTGTTGAATGAAGATTGATGACCTGATGAAATGCGACCACTAGCACCCTTAAGCAACAAAAGACTAACAGAAGGCACAGCCCCTGAGCCTTTTCCCAGCGATAATGCATTAGCGTTTTTCCATCACGCGGGATTGTAACCGACGGCCGCCGTCATTGTCAAGACGCGTCCTGTACGGGAGTGGTGAATATTGCGGATATGAGTAGACTGGGTTTATGATTAAATGTCCGC
>WTGO01000124.1 GCA_011523515.1 Chloroflexota bacterium | reverse complement strand
ATATTGCCGGCGTCGCTGCCCGACATGGGCTCGGTCAAGCTGTAGGCGCCGATCTCCTCCCCGCTGGCCACCGGCGTGATCCACTCCCGCTTCTGCGCTACCGTGCCAAACCAAAGGATGCCATTGCAATACAGCGAATTATTGACGCTCATTATCGTGCTGTGGCTGGCGTCGGCTTTGGCGATCTCGATCATGGTCAGCACATGCGCCAGCGTATCCATGCCGGCGCCGCCGTATTCCTCCGGCATCTCAATGCCCATCAAACCCATCGCGCCCATCTTGCGCACCGTGTCCAGCGGGAATTCGCCCGATTCGTCGTACTCGGCCGCCACCGGCGCGATCTCGCGCTGGGCGAAATCGCGCACAGCCGTCAGCAACATCTCGTGCTCGTCGGTCAGCGCCGGGCTAAGCGGGCGGGTCATTTCGTTCAGGACCATTCGTACCCTCCAGGTCTCGACATCAATCAACAGTGATTATGCGCATTCTGCCTGGTATTATAACATTCAGGCAAGCGTGACCTAACTGGCAAACCGCCTACTAATCCGGATAGCGCGCCGCATGACCGACATCAATCTCAACCACCTGGCCATCGTCGTCGATGACCTCGACGCCGCGCTGCGCTTCTGGCGCGAGAGCCTCGGTCTGACCGGTGGCGCTGTGCAGTCCGTGCCGTCTGAAACGGTCGACATCGCCTTTCTCGAACTCGGCGACGCTCACATCGAGCTGATTCAGCCCACAACCGCCGACAGCGGCGTCGCCAAATACCTGGCCAAGCGCGGGCCCGGCCTGCACCATCTCTGCCTCGAAGTCCCCGACCTGGATGCCAAGCTCGCCGAGCTACATTCCCAAGGCTATGAGCTCATCAATGAAACGCCGCGCGAGCGCGAGGGCCGGCGCTACGCCTTCATCCACCCCAAGAGCGCCGGCGGCGTACTGCTGGAATTATATGAGAGTAAGGCGACAGATCCCGAGGAGTGACCCGATGAGGCGCTGCCTGGCAGTGCTGGTCTTCATTTCACTCGCCGCCGCCATCGTCATTGCGCAAGACTCCGCCTGCCCGGCTCTTCAGAGGGAGGCGCTGGGCAATATCGTCTCTCTCTGCGCCCAGCAGGAAGCGGGGACGCTCTGCCTCGGTCATTCCACAGTCTCTGCCATCAACCGGCCGCCAATCCCGGAAACATCGGCCCTGCGGCAACCCGGCGCTACCCTGCCTATCGACAACATCGACTGGCTTATCGTAAGCACGGAAGACCAATCCTGGGGCGCTGCCCGCGCCGTCTTCCCCGCCTACGCGGGTGACAGTCTTGAAGCGCGCGAAGCGGCCCTGGTGATTTACGGCAACGTTGCACTATTCTTCCCGCCGCCGGTTGAACCGCCGTCGCGACTGATCGACCTGACCGTCACCGCCGCGCGCGGCGCATACCTGCGCGCCCTGCCCCACATTGACGCCCAAATCATCACGCCGCTTGCCGTACGCACCCAACTCAAAGCCATGGGTATGAGCCCCAATCGGAATTGGCAGCTGGTCTATGCAGCGCCTGATCAGCGCGGCTGGATGAGCGCATCGGTCGTCTCCATCAGCGGCGAAGCCCTTCCCGTGGCGGATACCGACACCGAGCTGATTCCGCTGTGGCTGCCTTGGCAGAATTTCGCCTTTCACAGCGGAATCGCCGACGCACCCTGCGAAGGCGGCCCGGAGAGTGGCATTCTCTTGCAAGCGCCCAACTTCGTTTCGCCTACCTACTTTGAAATCAACGGTATTCGCATCCTGCTAAGCGGAACCGCCTGGCTGCAAGCGCAGATCAGCAGCGGCACGCTCATTCGAATCATCGACGGTTCCGCCCGTGTCACGGTGGCTGACGCGTCGCAACTGGTCCGGCGCGGCTTCCAAACCAGCGTACCCATCGGTTTGGACGCGGATCGCGGTCTGATGGCGGCTGATGCGCCGACGGAGCCGGTCGCCTATGATTATCTGCAGCTGCGCAATCTGCCGATACATACCTTGATCCACTCCAGCCGCGTCAGCCTCGCGCCATATACGCTAGCGATTCCTGCGCCCCAAGACGGCGGCAGCCCACTCGCCTACATCAGCTCGGAGGCCCCCTGCAAAATTGTTGCCGGCAGCGATGGCGCCAACATCCGCTCGCGTCCCGATCCCGACGCGCCCATCATCGCTGTCATGGCGCATCGCGACAGCGCCCAGCCTATCGCCCGAGGCATCGGCGCCGACAGCTTGCCCTGGTGGAAACTGGCGGAGAGCGTCTGGGTCCGCATCGACGCCACCAATTTCGGCGGCAACTGCAACGACATACCGCTCTTCCGGCCCGGCAGCTGATTCACACTTCGTTCTTTCGGCGCCAGCGTGTAAGAATTCTGATCTCCGCCGCTTCAATACCTGTAGGGGTATATGTATACGAAAGTTGAGAGACGCAGATATGACTGATGTACTGGCCTCAACCCAACACGCCGATCGCCACGACTACAACCGCAAGACGGTCAATCGCCTGCGCCGCATCCAGGGCCAGTTGACCGCGCTGGAAGACATGATCAGCGCCGATCAAGGCAGCTGCGAGGAACGCGTGTTGCGCGCCCGCACCATCGAAAAAGGCATGACCAGCCTGATCAATCATCTCTTCGACTGTTATATTGAAAATACGCTGCAAGGCGAGCTTGCGGACGACCCCGCCGGCGCCACCGCCGACTTGCAGAAAATCCTCAAGCTGATCAACAGTTAGCCGCGGGAGCGAGCAATGACCACCAGAGAAATCAAGCTGCCGGTCACCGGCATGACCTGCGCCATGTGCGTCAAGAATGTCGAGCGCAGCCTCAGCAAAGCCGAGGGCGTAGCCGCTGTCAGCGTCAATCTGGCTACCGAGCAAGCCACCATCCAATACGATGATCGCCAGCCAAAAACCAGTGACCTGGTCGCGCGCCTCGATGGCGCCGGCTACGGAGTCGCCAGCGCCACGCTCGAGCTGCCCATCACCGGCATGACCTGCGCCATGTGCCAGAAAAACGTCGCGCGCGCGCTCAGCCGAACCGACGGCGTCATCAGCGCAACGGTCAACCTCGCCAGCGAACGAGCCAGCGTGACCTACCTGCCCGGCGTCGCCCGCCGCCGCGACTTGGTCGACGCTGTGGAAGGCGCCGGCTATGGCGTTATTGACACGGACGCCCTCGACGCGCCCGACGATGCCGAAGCGGCAGCCCGCCAAGCCGAGATCAACCGGCAGACGCGCCTGGTCAAGATCGGCGCCGCCTTCACCATCCCGCTCACCCTGCTCAGCATGACCCGCCATTTCATGCATCAGATAGCCGTTCTGATGGACAACTTCGCCTTCCTGGCGGGCGACATCTGGCTATTCATCTTCGCAGCGCTGGCCACGCCGGTCGTGCTGCTGCTCGGCAGACAATATCTCAGCGGCGCGCTCAAATCGCTGCGCAACGGCAGCGCCAACATGGACGTGCTGGTCTCGATGGGCTCGCTGGCGGCATATATGTACGGCATCATCGTGCTGCTGGGCATCACATTCGGTTTCTCGGATGTGGTCGGCAAGTCCGATTACTTCGAATCGGCCGCCGTCATCCTCACGTTGATCACCCTGGGCAAGTTGCTGGAAGCGCGCGCCAAAGGCCGCACCAGCGCCGCCATCAAGAAACTCATGGGCCTGGCGCCAAAGACCGCCATGCTGCTGATTGACGGCCGCGAAAAGTCGATCCCCATCGATGAAGTCGCGCCCGGCGACCTGCTGCTCGTCAAACCCGGCGAGCGCATCCCGGTGGACGCGGTCGTTATCGAAGGGAGCTCCGCCCTAGACGAATCCATGCTGACCGGCGAGAGCCTGCCGGTGGACAAAGGCGTCGGCGCGGACGTACACGCTGGTACGATTAACCAGCATGGCCGGCTGGTCATCGAGGCGCAGCGCGTCGGCCGAGACACCGTGCTGGCGCAAATTATCCGCCTGGTGGAAAACGCTCAAGCCAGCCGCGCGCCCATCCAGGCTGTGGCCGATCGCGTGGCCGCCTACTTCGTGCCCGCTGTCATCGTCCTGGCCGCCGTGACGCTTATCGGCTGGCTCACGCTCGGCGACGCGGATCTGCCCTCGGCCATGCTCAACATGATCGCCGTGCTCGTCATCGCCTGCCCCTGCGCCCTGGGTCTGGCCACGCCCACCGCCATCATGGTCGGCAGCGGGCGCGGCGCCGAAGCCGGCATCCTCTTCCGCGACAGCGCCGCCTTGGAACGCGCCGGCGCGCTGACCACCATCCTGCTCGATAAAACCGGCACCGTCACCCAAGGCAAACCGGCCGTGACCGACATCGTGCCCGCGCCAGACTTCGACGAGCGCAGCCTGCTGCAATTCAGCGCCTCCGCCGAAGGCAGCAGCGAACACCCGCTGGCCTCAGCCGTCGTCGTGGCGGCCAAGGCGCGCGGCATCCCCCTGCTGCCAGTTGCCGACTTCGCAGCTGAGCCCGGCAAAGGCGTCCGCGCCACCATCGACGGCCGCGCCGTCCATATCGGCAGCCCGCGCTTCCTGGCCGAAAACGACATCGACATCAATCCACTCGCTGACCACATCAGCCAAATGCAAGCGAACGGTCATACTGTCGTCCTGCTGGCGCTGGATAAGACACTCGCCGGCGCCATCGCCATCGGCGACACCATTAAGAGCACATCCAAAGAGGCCATCGGCGCCCTGCAAGCCCGCGGCCTGGACCTGGCCCTCATCACCGGCGACAACCGGCAGACCGCCGCCGCGATCGCCAGCCAGGTCGGCATCAAGCGCGTCATGGCCGAGGTCCTGCCCGCGGATAAAGCCGGTGCGGTCGCCCAGCTGCAAGCGGAAGGCGCGCGCGTGGCCATGGTCGGCGACGGCATCAATGACGCGCCCGCCCTGGCCCAGGCCGACATCGGCTTCGCCATCGGTGCGGGCAGCGATATTGCCATCGAAGCCGGCGATGTCACGCTCGTGCGCGGCGACTTGACCGCCGTGCCCGCCGCCATCGCGCTCAGCCAGGCGACCCTGCGCGCGATCCACCAGAATCTCTTCTGGGCCTTCATCTACAATATCGTGCTGATTCCGGTGGCGATGCTGGGCGGGCTGCTGCCTATGTTCGCGGCGGCGGCCATGGCCTTTTCGAGCGTGTTCGTTGTGAGTAATTCGCTGCGGTTGCGGGGGAAGCGGATTAGCTGAACGTGGCTAGGCTGTGCCGTGCCACAAACAGATTGATTAACCACAGAGAACACAGAGAGCACAGAGGATTCTGGCAAAGAACTTCGCCAGTGTCTGTGGATTCCGCGTTAAGTCTGAACTCCATCGGGGTTGGCGTTGCCGCCGCCATGGCGATCTCGAGCGTCTTCGTGGTATCGATACCGCTGAAGCTATTGCACTGCTTGCAAAATCGCACGAACTCTTAATACAAACGCGACTGTCTAACACAATTCTGACGTTGCACGTGTATATTGGTGTCTGGATTCGAAGCTTACGCTATTCGTACATAACAAGGAATCAAAATGTCAAGAACAGTGCCGATCCGTGATCTCATATACTTTGACTTTGACAAGACTGCGTCAATCGCCAGTCAGTTGGAAGGCGGCCTTTTACGAGAATTCCACGAGACTCAGTCTGATTCCGAAGAATTCGGTGCGGGGATGAATCTGCAATTTGTAAACTTTGGCGGCAAAACATCTGATAGCAGAACCAAACTAGCGGTACGAAGCCTTCATCATGATTTGCTCACTCGGGTTGTGGAATCGCTTAAAACTCAGGAGCTTTCCTTAGACCTTGCCAAGGAATTTGCATCAAGGACACACGAAGTCGATGTCTTGCACAGCGAGTTGGAATCACGACCATACATTCAGGCAGAGGGTGTTTCTAGATTTCATGACTTCGAGCGCATTAAGACACTAGTGAACGGCGTGAATGCAGTAATCGATTTCGCTGTTGATTCTGCCAGGGACTCCATAAAGAAGTCCGAAGCATATCAAATCATAGCACGCCAAGTCGAGGAAGCAGAGCAAGCGATATTAAACATAAACAATCCCAAACAGAAGAGCGCGGCCAAGAAAGAAGTAAAATCAGCCAAGGCACAGTTGGAGCAAATCGTCAACGTTGCCGTTGCAAATGCCCAAAGTTCGCAGATTCCAGATTGGCAAGTTTCAGGCATTGAGTGTTTTATCAACCTAATCGTCCCCAACCGGAAACTTCTTGTGTTGCAGCCGTTCGACGAGAATCCAGATTTCAAACTCATTTGCAATCTGAAGGAAGATTGCTTTCTGGATAGCGATCTTGACAATCTCTTGTTTGCATACGGGTCGCAGCCGAATGTTCGACTTTCAGTGTTTGGGCTGGCCACACATATTCCTGCGAAGGGACCTTTGCCGAGAGATGATGAAGATCGCGAAGATGATGGTGAGAATTCAAACGATGACGTGCAAAAGCTGGAACGCGCTTTTGAGTCAGTCTTTGACGGAATCAAACCGATAGAGAATATCGGAAGGTTCGCATACTATCCTAGGGTAACGGTATATCCTCTAGCTGTTTATAGGACTATTCGCTAGAAGTGGGATTTGTGCTGGTAATCGGCAAATGTAATCTGCCTATACGCGACCATCCATTCCCCTCCCACCACACCACCCATGCTACCCTGACCCCAACACCCGCAGCTTAACAACCCCATAGCCCGCCAGTCGACCTTTATGGCAGAAAAAGTTTCCCTGAATTTGTGGCAAACAGCCGATTACTGTCACAAGAGCTCATTTCTGCCACAAAACGCGCCCCCACTGCCATAAAACGCGCGCCCTCTGCCAATCCTCCTTTGTGTCTTTGTGTCTGTGTGTCTTTGTGTCTTTGTGGTCAAACCCCTCTGTGCGCTCTGCGCCCTCTGTAGTTAAAATCCTGCGTACCGACCAGCACAACCCCAAGGACCCGCCATGACCGACCAAGACCCCGCCATCAGCCCCGAGCAGATCGCCGCCGCCGAAGCCCTGCTCGGCCTCAGCTTCAGCCCCGCCCAGCGCGAGCAGATGCTCGAGATCGTCAATGGCCGCCGCGAGCAATACGCCACCATCCGCGCCGCCGACCTCGACAACAGCGTCCCGCTCTCGCTGCACTTCAACGTGAACGCCGCCGATCCCGCGCCCGCCGCCGTCCCACGCAGCTATCCCATGAGCGCGGGGCCGCCCGTGGCCCGCCCCGCCGATCTGGAAGACGCCGCCTTCTACCCGGTCACGCAACTGGCCGAGCTCATCCGCACGCGCCAGGTCACCTCGCTCGAGCTGACCGAGATGTACCTGGCTCGCTTGCGCCGCTACGACCCGCTGCTGCAGTGCGTGGCCGCCTACACCGACGAGCTCGCCATCCAGCAAGCCAAGCGCGCCGATGACGAAATCGCGCGCGGTCTGTATCGCGGCCCGCTGCACGGCATCCCCTGGGGCGCGAAGGACCTGCTGGCCACGCGCGGCTACCCGACGCAGTGGGGCGCCAAACCCTACCAGGGGCAGCGGCTTGATGTCGATGCGACTGTGGTGCAGCGCCTGGAAGCGGCCGGCGCCGTGCTGATCGCCAAGCTGACCCTGGGCGCGCTGGCCAACGGCGATGTCTGGTACGGCGGCCTGACCAAGAATCCCTGGGATACGTCCGAGGGCAGCAGCGGCTCATCGGCGGGCTCGGGCGCGGCGACCGCCGCCGGGCTGGTCGGCTTCGCCATCGGCACTGAGACCATGGGCAGCATCGTCTCGCCATCGTCCCGCTGCGGCGTCAGCGGCTTGCGCCCCACCTACGGCCGCGTCAGCCGCTACGGCGCCATGGCGCTCAGCTGGAGCATGGACAAGATCGGCCCCATGTGCCGCAGCGTCGTAGATTGCGCCCTGGTTTTCAGCGCCATCTACGGGCCCGATGGCCTGGATATGTCGCTGACGCCCGAGCCCTTCCGCTGGGACCCCGCGCTTGATCCGCGCTCGCTGCGCATCGGCTATCTCGCCGCCGCTTTCGAGCAGAACGAGCCGGCCAAGGACCCCGCGGAAGAGGCGCTGCGCCGCGCCAATCAAGCCAATACCGCCGCCGCGCTTGACGTCATGCGCGCGCAGGGTTTCGACCCCCTGCCGATCGAGCTGCCCGAGCGCGAAATTGGCGCCCTCTGGATGATCGGAACCGCCGAAGCTGCCGCCGCCTTCGACCAGATCACGCGCGATGGCTCGGTATCGTCCATGAAGCGCCAGGACGATGACGCCTGGCCCAACATCTTCCGCGCCGCCCGCTTCATCCCCGCCGTCGAATACATCAACGCCAGCCGCGTGCGTACACAGCTGATGCGCGATATGGCGCGCGTCATGAGCGAGGTGGACGTCTTCATCGCGCCCAGCTCAAACTGGGACACGTTGAGGATCACCAACTACACTGGGCACCCCGCCGTGGTCGTTCCCAACGGCTTTACCGACAGGCGCAGTCCCACCAGCATCACTTTCGTCGGCGGCCTGCACCAAGAAGCCGAGACACTGGCCGTCGCCAAAGCCTACCAGGACGCCACCGACTGGCATTTGCAGCATCCCGATTTGGATAATGGGGAAGCGGTGTAAGGCTTGTCCGCTACTAACAGATGAGAGTTTCTATTGCTCCGTCTGCTCGT
>WTGO01000023.1 GCA_011523515.1 Chloroflexota bacterium | reverse complement strand
ACAGTACACCCCCTATCCGATGGAGTTCTTATATCATTGATATTTACCACTCCCGGATTGGGCCGCAATTTGACCCAACAGCCAGGAAACGATATACTTGGTTATTCGCACACATTGCTGAAAGGGGAAATACGATGTTACGCAAACTTTTGTTATTGCTCTTTGTGCTGGTTGTTGCGCTCGGCGCATTTTCGCCGGCGCTCGCTCAGGATGTAATCGAGCTGGAAGGCTGGGTGGCATTCAGCGACCATCGCTATGATTGGGCCGTGGACACCGCTGAACGCTTCAACGCGCTGCATGACGACATCAACGTCACGATGCTGTCAGTGGCGGATTACGACACGATCGTCAACAACTATACGTTGGGCCGCGAGGATGGCACCTATCCGGAAATCGTCCAGCTCTTTGACGCCGCGCTGCAATTCGCGGTGGACACCGATTGGTTCGATTTCGCCGAAGATATCATTGCCGGTCGAGAAGAGGTGCTGGGGCATCCGGTGAATTTCGATGACATCATCCCGGTCATCTCGAATTACTATACAGTGGATGGCGTTTGGGCTTCGGTCGCCTGGAACACATCGACGCCGATCATGTACTACAACGTGGACGTGCTAGCGCAGGCCGGCGTTACGGAGCTGCCGCGGACCTGGGCTGAAGTCCTGGATGCTTGCGCCGCTTTGCAGCCGCTGGTGGATGACGGCGTGATCTCGGCCTGCGCGTCCTGGCCATTCTCCGCCTGGTTCATTGAGCAGTGGACGGCGCAGCAAAACGAGTACATGGTGAATAACGAGAACGGCCGCGCCGCACGCGCTACCGCGTTCAACCTTGATACCGATGCTTACCGCGCCATTGCTCAGTTCTACCGCGACCTGTACACCAACGACTATTTCATCTATGAAGGTCAGGAGCAATGGGGGCCGACTACGCAGAATTTCATCTCCGGCAAGGTCGCCATCCATATGAGCAGTTCAGCCGGCGCGCGCGCTGTTAGTGAAGGCGCCGCCGCCACCGGTTTCACTTTGGGAACCACCGGAATGGCGTACAATCAGGACGCGCCGGACGGGTGGGTTGGCAATATCCTTGGTGGGGCGACGATGTATATCAGCAATGGGTTGGCGCCTGAAGTCCGAGACGCGGCGATGGCCTTCCTGCTTTTCTTCAGCAACACGGAGAATAGCGCCAGCTGGCATACTGCCTCCGGTTATGTGCCGGTACGCAACAGCTCGATTGAACTGCTGAAGAACCTGGAACCGGGCAATGATTTGCTTTGGGACATCCCCAGCGGCGGGCGCGTGGATATCGAAGCCGATGATTGGTACGCGGCTTTCCCGAACTTCTTGACCGCCAGTACGCAGCTGGGCGATTCCACGGTCAATAACGCCACTCGCGGCTCAACCTACGGCACATTCCAGCAGAGCCGTCCCTATTACAACGGTGTGGTGGAAGAGTACATGCTCAACGGTGGCGATCTGGATGCGATGATTGCCGAGACAAATGCGGAGTTGACCGAGCTATTGGAGGAGTACAACTTCCTCTTCGCCGGCGAATAGTTCATTCGTGGTCAGTTCAAAGAAGCGTAATGGGCAAGTGTAAAAGCTTGCCCATTACGCCCGTGCTTTTCCGGTTGTAATCGCGGATGCCTGCATGGAAGAGATCGCCTACATCGTACATCCAATCGTTGTAACGCTGGTTGGCGCCGGTTTGGGCGCGCTGTATTTCGCGTTTCTGCGTTGGCAGACTCAGATCGGCGGGTTGCGCGCCAGCCTGGGCGCTGGCGCCATTGCCGGGGTAGCTGGCGCAGCCATGTTAACCGCTCCGCTCGGTTATTGTATGTTTCAGGGCGACCAATCCAGCGAAGATGTCCTGGTCGGCTGGATTATGGTTGGGATTGGGCTGCTGCTCACGCTCAACATCGGCAGTGTAATGCTTTGGCGTTACTTCCGCGGTCAGCGGCTGCTGCCGCGCGGCGACACGACGCCGGGCGCGTTCCGAGGACGTTTCGGTTTTGTGTATGCCATGGTCGTCTTGTCGCCCACGATCCTGGTGCTGATTTATTTTGTATATCTGCCCATGTTCGACACGCTGCGCCTTTCGACCTTCCTGGCGCGGTTTGGCGCGCCGCGCACGCGTTTCATTTGCGTCTCCAATTTCTCACGCATGTTGGCGGACGTAGACTATCACAGCAATCTGTTTTTGAGCTTCGCGTTTTCATTCGGCATCATCATCATTGCGATGAGCCTGGCGCTCTTGATCGCTTCCATGCTTAATCAGCCAATCGTGGGAGCGAACATCTATCGTACGCTGCTGATATGGCCATACGCCATATCGCCGATTGTGGCCGGCTCGATATTCGGCTTGCTGCTGGGAACGGAATCGGGCATCGTCAACCGGGTCCTTGACCTCTTGTTCGGCGTGAAAGTAAAGTGGCTGGTTACGGTACCGGCGGCGCAAATCAGCGTCGTGCTCGCCAGCGTGTGGAATGTCATCGGCTTTAACATTTTGTTCTACACCGCCGGTTTGCAGACGATCCCCAAGGATCTGCTTGAATCGGCGTCTATTGACGGCGCGGGCGCCTGGCAGCGTTTTACGCGCATCACTTTTCCCTTGCTTTCGCCATTCACGTTTTTCCTCATCGTCACCAATACCATTTACGCCTTCTTCGATACCTTTGGTGTCATCTTTGTCATGACAAGAGGCGGACCCACGGAGTCTACGTTTACGGCGATGTATCGCGTGTACGTCACCGGCATTCTCACCAGCGACATCGGCAAATCCACCGCGCAATCGCTGATTTTGTTCTTGATCGTGGTCGGGATTACCATATTCCAGTTCCGCGTCGGGCAGCGCAGCGTACAGTACGGGAATTACTAATTATGACCGAAAGCGCCAGCTCAAGATTCGTCTTCGATCCCTCGGCCGGCAAGGCGCGTCCGCTTTGGCGGCGTCTGATACCGCAGCGCTGGTACGCTCATCTGATCCTGGTCATATCGGTGATCGTCATCACTTTTCCCATGTTCTACGCGCTATTGATCAGCACGCAGAGCAATCCGGAAGTATACAACCATAAGTTCACGCCCGGCTCCAGGTTTTTCGAAAATCTTCATACCGTTATGGTGCAGCGCAATATGGGCCGCTTTATGCTGAACAGTTTTTTCATCGCCTTGTCGATCGCTGTCGGCAAGACGGTGATGTCGGTGCTGGCCGGCTTGGGATTGGTCTATTTTCGATATCCGGGCAAGTGGATCGTGTTCGGCTTCGTTCTGGTTACGTTGATCATGCCCGGCGATGTATTGCTGATTGCGCTGTATCGCCGCGTCGTCAGCTTCGATGCCTGGCCGCATCCCTACGTGGCTTTGACGCTGCCGCTGCTGGCCAGCGCCACCGGCGTCTTCATCTTCCGTCAGCACTTTATGACCATGCCGCCTGACTTGTCGGAAGCGGCGCAGCTTGATGGCGCTTCGCCCATGCAATTCCTGTTCCGCGTGCTCATCCCCCTCAGCTGGAATACCATCGGCGCTTTGATGGTGATCATGTTCCTCTTCGGCTGGAATCAATTTTTGTGGCCGCTCATCCTGCTGCGGGATCAGAACTTGCAGGTGGTGCAGTGGGGCATGCAGTCGCTAACGCAAAACCTGGAAGTCGGCGACAACTTTGGGCCGATGATGATGGGCGTCATCATTACCAGCTTGCCGCCGATGATCGTATTCCTCATCTTGCAGCGCCAGTTCATGAAGGGCTTCGCGCTGACCCGCGACAAATAACCGACTCCCCGTTGCTGCGCTGGACAGGCGCCAAAGAACGTACCCCGGCAAATCTAACAATCTTCTTATAGACAGGCGGGAATATCTGTATATGATACATATATGGATATTTCAGATATGAAGCAAATGGGCAAGCTGCAGCTACCGCCCGATGTGCCCTACGAGCAACGGTTTTTCATGCTGATCACGCGAATTTGCCGTCAGTTGGTGCTGCATGCCGAGCAGATCAAAGCCGACGACACCCTGTCGCCACCGCAGCTGTGGTTTCTCAAACGGCTCTACGACGCCGGCGCGCCGCAGCCGATCAGCTTCTTCGCCGACGGCGTCTACTCCAACCGCTCCAACGCGTCGCAGATGATCGACCGGCTGGAAGCCGAGGGACTGGTCTATCGCATACAGAACCCGCGTGATCGCCGCAGCGTCCTGGTGGAACTGACCGACGCCGGCGTCGAGCGGATGCGTCATGCGGAGGACAGCCACATGCAGCTGGCGCGGGAGTTGCTGGCGCCACTGACGGACGAAGAGCGCGAAGCCGCGCTTTCGACCTTTGAGCGGGTGCTGACGCTGTTTGAAGACGACAGTGATGAGCATGATCGATGCTGTTGCTGATGACGCGGCGTGTTGAGTCATGGAAAAAGATTTGCCACGGAGTTCACAGAAGCAGGCGCAAGCGAGTAACGAAAAAAGATTTACCACCGAGTTATAAGAGTAAAAATGAGGACACAGAGTCAAACATTTTGGAAATGCTGAATTCGCCAGGTTATGGGAGAGGCTAAGGCAAATGCCCAACAGTAATTCGATCATCGCGGAGAATGTGGTCAAGCATTTTGGAGACATCAAGGCGCTCGACGGCGTATCCATCGCCGCCGAGACCGGCAAAGTGCTGGGCCTGCTGGGGCCCAATGGCGCCGGCAAGACGACGCTGGTGCGCATACTGACGACCCTGCTCAAACCGGACAGCGGCAATGTTTCGGTCGGTGGCATTGACGTGCTGCGTCAGAAACAGCGCGTGCGCGAGATCATCGGCTTGGCCGGGCAATACGCCGCCGTGGACGAAATCCTGACCGGCCGCGAGAATTTGGTCATGGTCGGGCGGCTCTATCACATGCCGCGCCGCGCCGCCAAACAGCGCGCCGCGGAATTGCTCGAGCAGTTTGCACTGACCGACGCCGCCGATCGCTCGGTCAAGACATACTCCGGTGGCATGCGCCGCCGCCTGGACTTGGCCGCCAGCATGGTGGCCCGGCCCAAGATCCTCTTCCTGGATGAACCCACCACCGGCCTGGACGCCCGCGCCCGCATCGCCATGTGGGAGACTATCCGCGAATTGGTTTCGGACGGCACCACGCTGCTGCTGACGACGCAATACCTGGAAGAAGCGGACGAGCTGGCCGACCGGATCGTCGTCATCGACCACGGACGAGTCATCGCCGAGGGCACGGCCGATCAGCTCAAGGCGAATATGGCGGCCGATTTCATCGACATCACCATCGCCAATCCGCTGCAGGTGGCGCAAGCGTCTGAGCTGCTGCGTCCGCTGTCGGCTGAGGCGCCGCAGACCGACGACCTGCGCGGTCACGTTGTCCTGTCGGTGGAAAGCGGCGTACAAAGCGTGGCGGAAGTCGTGCGCTTGCTGGACAGCGACGATATCGCGATCGCCGAATTGAACCTGCGCCGTCCCACACTCAATGATGTCTTCCTCAGCATCACCGGCGAGGCCATCGTGGAAGAAGAAGCCCAGCCCAAACGCCGCGGTTTTGGCCGCCGCCGCAGCGCCTGATCCCGTTCAAACGCTATCATCGAAAATGGAGGCAGTTTTAGTATGTCACAACGCACGTTGAACCCCTCGTCCGCGACTACGCTGGTTCCCGCCGACGGAGAAACCGGCTTGCTCAAACACCTGTGGTGGAATTTCGCCGATACCTACATCGTGATGAAACGCAACTTGATGTATTTTGTGCGCGAGCCGCAATTACTGATATTCGCCACCGTCCAGCCCATCATGTTTCTGGTGCTCTTTACTTATGTATTCGGCGGCGTCATCAGCTTTTCCACCGGCGGCGATTACATCAATTATTTGATGCCCGGCATCGTCATCCAGTCCATCATCTTCGCTTCGTCAAATACGACGGTGGGCTTGTCGCTGGATTTGTCGCGGGGGATGATCGACCGCTTTCGCTCGCTGCCGATGTCGCGCGCGGCCGTTTTGGCCGGGCGCACCGCCGCCGATACTGTGCGCGGTTTCTTCACCATTTCCATCATGCTGATGGCGGGTTATGTCATCGGCTTTCGCTTTGCCGACTGGGGCACGGGCCTGGCCGGTCTGCTGCTGGCGGTGGCCTTCGGTTATGCTTTCACCTGGATCTCCGCCACGATCGGGCTGTTGGTAAAAGATCTCGAAGCGGCGCAAGTGGCCGGTTTCATCTGGCTCTTCCCCTTGACCTTCGCCAGTTCCATATTTGTGCCTACGCGGACTATGCCCGACTGGCTGCGCGCATTCGCCGAAAACCAGCCGGTCAGCATTGTGGCCAGCACGGTGCGCGATTTGATGACGGGCACGGTGAATGGCGACGAGATTACGACATCGCTCGCCTGGATTATCGGGATCGTGGTGGTCTTTATGCCGCTGGCGGTTTGGCGCTATGCCCGGGTCGCTTCGCGCTAGCCTTCAGTCGTATTTAGCTTTCACTGCGTAAGGGCGGTTTCGACGACCGCCCTTTTTGCTGTCGCCTTAGCGGGCCGGCTGCGTTACACTCTCGGCAGTTTTCCGCTCCAGGAGAGAATTCCTCATGACCGACAATCTTGTCTATATCGCCAACGCCGGCGCCGCCGACTACGGCATCACCGTCGCTGCTTTGAACTACGACAGCGGCGCGCTTGAAGTGCTGCAGCATGTGACCGAGATCAGCGAATGCCACTACCTGAACCTGCATCCCAAGGGCAATCTATTGCTGGCGACGACCATGGACGGGGAGGTCGAAGTGGTCTCGTTCGCCATAGACGGCGCGGGCAAGCTGCGCAAGGTGAGCAGCGCGCCGGCCGCCGGCACCTCGCCCGCCTACGTCTGCGTTGACGCCAGTGGCGATAATGTGCTGCTGGTCAACTATGTCAACGGCAGCGCCCGCGGCAATATCCGGGTCTATCCTCTTGATAGCGACGGGATACTGGGCGAGGTGAGCGAGCATATCGAAATCGAGGACAGCACCGGTCCCAATCCGGAGCGGCAGGATGTGTCCCATCCGCACATGATCGTGACGACGCCCGACAATCGTTTCGCTGTCGTGCCTGATCTGGGCACCGACAAGATTTATCTTTACGCGCTTGATACGGCGCGGGGCAAGTTGTCTCCCTCGCAGGCGCTGGACTTGCCGGGCGGCGCCGGGCCGCGCCATGTCGCCTTCCATCCGACTTTGCCTCGCATGTACGGCATCAACGAGCTGGACTCGACCATGGCTGTCTGGTCTTACGACGAGCAGGACAATTGGCGGCGTCTGTCTATCGAGCCGACTTTGCCCGCTGGCTACCAGCAGCCGGCCGAGCGCCCCAATACCACAGCTGATGTTCATGTACACCCCAAGGGCAAATTCTTGTACGGCTCGAATCGCGGGCATGATTCGATCGCGATCTACCGGCTGGATGAAGAGGGTTTGCCGCACTACGTCGCTACCGAGTCGACCCGTGGCGCTTGGCCGCGCGCCTTCATGATTGATCCGCGCGGCCAATACCTGGTCGTCGGCAACCGCCACACCGATAACGCAGCCGTCTTTTCAATCGATGCAGAGACCGGCTTGCTGACGTTTCGTTCGTCGCTGGCGATCTCAGCGCCGATCGCTTTCAAGATGAAGCGCTAGCCGCGCGTGCGCGTTCTGATTACCGGCGGCACGGGTTTGGTCGGCAGGCCCATCAGCGAGCGCTTCGTCCGCATGGGCTGGGACGCGCGCGTCATCGGCGCGGAGACCGAGTTTGCGCTGCCCGGCGTCGCCTACACCCAATGCGATATCAGGGATGTCGACGCGCTCGCGGAGCAGGTCGCTGGCTGCGACGCCATCGTACATCTGGCCGCCATTCCCAGCACACGCACTCACCGCAACGAGACGCTATTCAACATCAATGTGGCCGGTACTTACAATGTCTTTGAAGCGGCGTCGCGCGCCGGCGTGAAGCGCATCGCGCAGGCCAGCTCCATTAATGCCATCGGCGGCTATTGGGGCAACGATGATCGTCAGTACGACTACTTTCCCTTTGACGAGGACCTGCCGCTCTATACCACCGACGCCTACTCGCTGTCCAAACAATTGGTCGAGGAGATCGCCGCCTACTATTGGCGGCGCGCCGGTATCAGCAGCGTCTCGTTTCGGCTGCCCGCCGTCTGGAGCGACGCCACAATTGAGAGCCGGAATCTGCGCGACCACTTAAGGGGGCGCGTCCGCCAGTTGGATGAATTTCGCCGATTGCCCGTGGAGCGGCAGCAAGCGCGGCTGGCGCGGGCGCGAGAGCAAGCGCTGGCGCTGCGGGCGCGCCAAGTGATGGAATACGATGCATTGCAGCGGGGCGTCTTCGAGCGCGAGGCGCCAAAAGGCGATTGGGTCTTTGACGCCTGGTTTTACGACCGCTTCAACTTCTGGACTTTCATCCACACTGAAGACTCGACTCAAGCTTTCGAGCGGGCGCTGACGGCGGATTACCGAGGCGCGCACCCGCTCTTCGTCAACAGTGATCAAAACTCGCTTGCATACGAGACCGAAACGCTTCTGTCGCTCTTTTTCCCGCGGGTAACGCGGCGATCCAAGCCGCTAATCGGCGCGGAAAGCCCGGTCAACATCGCCCGCGCCCGTGACTTGATCGGTTTTGAGCCCCAGGTGCGGACGATACTCGGCTACAGCACGTAAGTCATGAAACGATTTACCACCGAGTACACCGAGGAAAAACGAGGGCAGCGAGTAAAGCCAAGTTAGTCATGCGCAAAGCGACTTGAAGTCTGTGACGAGCGCGGGCGAGCCAAGGGGCGCGTAGACACAGCCCTTCGCTCGCCCCTAAACGCACTTACTGATTCCAAGTTGGGTGAGAGCGTTTCAATTGGCAATTATGTAGCAAAGTTTCCAAGCTACCTTCGGTTCTCGCGCCACTGTTG
>WTGO01000125.1 GCA_011523515.1 Chloroflexota bacterium | reverse complement strand
CTTGATGGGGCGATGGCAACCCTCATCCACTAATTATCGGACAAGCCTTATAGCAGCGCCAGATTATTGCGATGCAGCGCGGCATCGCCGTAGCTGTAACCGAGGATGGCCGCAATCTCGCTGGACTTGCGACCACAGATTCTGCGCAGATCATCGCTTTTGTAGTTGCTGAGCCCGTGAGCGATCTCACGGCCATCGGGCGATAGCACCGTCAGAGTCGCGCCGCGTTCAAAGTCGCCAATCACCTCGCGGATGCCGACGGGTAACAGGCTGGCTCCGCCTTGTAGCAAGACTCTCGCCGCGCCGCCGTCAACGACCAGCGTACCTTGCGTGCGATCGGTGAGCAGCCAGCGCTTGCGACTGTCGGAGCGATCGTGCGCCGGATCAATTGTGGTGCCGATTTGCTCGCCTGCGACGATGCGGCTGACCACCTCGCGTTCACTGCCGCTGGCGATGACTGTCTTGATGCCGCTGCGGCTGGCGATCTGCGCGGCTTGAACTTTGGTGACCATGCCGCCGGTGCCGACGCTGCTGCCCGCGCCGCCGGCGATGTCGAATAAATCGTCGGAGATCTGCGCCACATTCTGGATCAGCGCCGCGGCCGGATTCTTGCGCGGATCATCCGTGAAGATGCCCGGTTGATCAGTCAGAATAATCAGGAGGTCGGCGTCCACCACGCTGGCGACCAGCGCCGACAGGTTGTCATTGTCGCCGACTCGGATTTCCTCGGTCGCGATGGTGTCATTCTCGTTCACAATCGGGATGATTTTCTGCTCGATCAGGGTGTCGAGCGTGTCGCGCGCATTAAGGTAGCGTACGCGGTCGCTGAGGTCATCGCGCGTTAGCAGGATCTGCGCCGCGCTGATGGCGAAGATATCGAACAGGTCCTGATATACGCGCATCAGGTGGCTCTGACCCACCGCGCTCAGCATTTGCTTGGCCGGCACCGACTTGCCCAAATCGGGATAGCCCAGGCGTTCGCGGCCAGCCATCTGCGCGCCCGACGAGACCACGATCAGCTCGTGACCGGCGGTATGCAACTCAGCGACCTGTTGCACCAATTCCAGCATGCGCTGGCGATTCAGCCGCTCGGTGCCTTTGGTTAGCACGCTGGTGCCCAATTTAAGTACGATACGCCCCATCAGCCGCCCCCTTCTGCGCGCATTCTAGGGCAGCTTGGGCGGAGATGGTAGCCGAAACCAGGTCGACATTGCGCGCTGGTTAAGCTGTACAGTCAGTTTGATGTGTCAGTTTTAGCACATACCCAAGCCGCAGCGCCGCGCGCCTCAGGAGGTCCGCCGCATCGTCCAGCGCGGCCTGCAAGGGCATGGGCTTGTCGACGATGGAGAAGGCGGCCTGCACCCCTGCGGCGTGCAATTGCGCGTCGTCGATGTTCAGGCCGCCCACGATGGCGATTGTCGGTACGCCTTGCGCCGCCGCAACATTCGCCACGCCCAGCGGGCCCTTGCCGCCCAGCGTCTGCGCGTCGATCTGGCCCTCTCCGGTAATCACCAGCGAGGCCTCTGCTAATCTGTCTTCAAAGCGGTTCCTCGCCAGCACCATGTCAATACCCGATACGATCTCGCAGGACAAAAAGGCCATCAATCCGGCGGCGAATGCGCCCGCTGCGCCGCCGCCCTTTACCTGCCGCATATCAATCCTGTGCTGCTCATATAGGCGGGTGAAGCAGTGGGTGAGATTCTGCTCCAGCTGCTCAACCATCTGCGCGTCGGCGCCCTTCTGCGGGCCGAAAATCCGCGCCGCGCCATAATCTCCCAGTGTCGGATTGTCCACATCGGAAGCGATGACGATCTGCGCCTTGCGCCAGCACGGATCCATTCCGCTGAAGTCAAAGGTCGCAATTTGCGCCAGTCCTGCCCCGCCGGCCGGAACCTCTTGTCCTTGCTCGTCCAGCAGACGCAGCCCCAGGGCTTGCAGGCAGCCCATGCCGCCGTCCACCGTCGCGCTACCGCCCATGCCGACGATGAAGCGTTCGGCGCCATGCTCCAGCGCGTCCGCCATCAGCTGTCCTGTTCCGTAAGTCGAGGCGACCATCGGGTTCAACTCATCCGGCGCCAGCAGCTCCAGCCCGGACGCCAGCGCCATTTCGATGACCGCTGTCTCTCCTTCGTCCAGCAGACCGTAGTCGGCTTGGATCGGGCGGCCCAGCGGGTCGAGAACGGTCATGGTCACGCGTTCGCCGCCGGCAGCCAGGAAGGCGTCCAGCGTGCCGTTGCCGCCATCAGCTATCGGCAATTGCACCAGGTCCGCGCCCAGCCCGGACTGCTGCAGGCCGGCTGCAATGGCGGCACAGACTTCGCCGGCGCTGAGGCTCTGTTTGAACGCGCCGGCGGCGATGAGTATCTTCATGGATTCACGTCCTTCATTGGCAACTGGCGCCGCAAACTCTATGATAAACTTAGGCTCGCGAGTAGATTATAGCAACAGACGAAAACAACAGACGAAGACAGTTGATGAAAGGGAGCGTAGATGAACGCTGAGGATGCGCTGAGCGCCATCGAGTCCGGCGGTATAGTCGCTGGAATGCGCGGCGCATTTCCGCCGGATGTCGCGCTGCGCGTCTGCGAAGTGCTGCTCAACGAAGGCATCCGCGTCTTTGAGATGATGATGAATTCGGACGAGCCGATCGCCGCCATGCGGGCGATAAAAGACGAGTTTGGCACTGCCGTTTGCGTGGGCATGGGCACGGTACTTGATGTGGACGCGGCGAAAGCAGTGCTTGATGCCGGCGCCGACTTTGTCGTTTCGCCCGCCTTTCAGCCGGAAATCGTAAGCGTGGTCATGGATGGCGGCGTATTGATGGGCCCGGGCGTGGCGACGCCTTCCGAGGCAGTGGCCGCCTGGGAAATGGGGGTCCCGCTGCTGAAGCTCTTTCCCATCGGCGCGCTCGGCGTCGACTATTTCACGGCGATGTTCGGCCCACTGAAACATATGACCTTCATATGCAATGGCGCCATGGACGACCAGAACGCCCGCGAATTCATCCAGGCCGGCGCGGTCGCTTGCGGCATGGGCGGCTGGCTTGTGGGCGATGGAACCTGGTCAAAATCCCGGCTGCGCAGCCGGGCGCGCATCCTGGTGAATGCCGTGCGCAGCGCCAAGGGCGGGGTGGAATTCGCTACCGCCTGAGGCGCCAATAACTATGACTCCAGAACTGCCCATTCCCCCGATGAAACGCCGCGGCTCCGGCTGCTGGCTCATCGGTTGCTCGTCCATTCTTATTGCGGCAGCGTTAACGGCGCTCGGGCTGATTCTGCCACCGATTGACCTGCCGGATCGGCTGCTGGCGCGGTCATATTCGCCGCTCAACGCCGGCTCGCCCATGCTGACTTACGAGTCAGAACTTCAGCTTGCCGTCTCCGCAGACGACGCCACCAGCGACTTCGCCCTCAAGATTATTCGCTTGTCTCAAGCGGAATTCAGTGGCGATAGCCCGGATCATCCCGACTGGCTGGCGGCTGCGCGCGCTGTCTTGCCCGTCGATCACACGCTGCAGAGCGCCGTCTACCTGCTCGATTCTCGCGGGTCGCCTCCCGCAGGGCTGAGCATCGAACTCACTCATGCCGCTGAATCGGAACGCCTCGCGTTGCGTGGCTGGGATGGCGACGACTGGCGCTTCATTGCCTCTTCTCGGTCCGGCTACCTCTCGGTCGGTACCGCCGACTTCGCGCCACTGGCGATTGCGCTGTTTGACCGCCTGCCTGCCGCGCCGATCGTGATGGTTACGCAAGAAGTCAGCCACGATCTAAATGAAGCGGCGCTCGGCGTCACAAATATCTTGAGCCCGGCCGGATTGCGACCGAGTACGGATGGCGGCTTGGTCGGGGGGCTGGCGCCCGGCGGCGACAGCGAGTCCGCCTACCGCTACATGCCGCTGATACGCAATTTCCTCGATCCGCAAGCGCTCGACACAAGCACTTCCGAAACAGTCCTGGCCAATCCAGCGCTGCGAAGGCGGCACATCGAACAGATTCGCCGGCTGGTCAGCGTCAACCAGTTCGATGGCGTCTTTATTGACTATCGCGGCTTGGTGGTCGACTTTGGCGAGGACTTCGCGCAGTTTGTCTCGGAGCTGGGCGCGACGCTGTCGCAGCAGGGCAGTCGGCTGGGCGTCGTTGTGCCGGTTGAACGCAGCGCTGAGGGCGATTGGCACGGCGGCGTCTACGATTGGCGGCGGCTCGGCGCGGCGGTTGATTACTTCGTGCTGCGCGCCAGGCTTCATCCGCAAGATTTTGCTGCGGACTCCGTCGGAAATCTAGACGCTTTGCTGCGCGCCGCCACCAGCGCTGTTGAGAATCGTAAGCTGCTGCTCAGTCTCAGCGCTAGCTCGCTGCGCCAGGTGAACGGATTGCTGACAGAAATCGGTTGGCACACGGCTTTCGCGCCAGCCGGCGATGTCATATTGGGGTCGGACGATATCAGCGAGACCGGCTCCATCGAGCCCGGAACGGTCGTCCGCGCCTCGTTGGATGGGCATCGCTTGCGCCTCGGCTTCGACCAAGGCGCCCAGACTTCCTATCTGGATTATTTTGATCAGAGTGGCGCGTCGGTAGCGCGGGCCTGGCTGACTGACGCCGCCGCCTTGCGCCATCGCCTGGCGCAGACCTTGCCATTCGCTATCGGTGGCGTCGCGTTTGCTGACTTGCTGGCGGTCGATCACGCAGCGCCTCTAATCGAGACGATAGCAAGATATAAATCGTCTCAGCCCTCCGAGCCCTCGCCGAGCCAACTTGTCGCGCGCTGGTCGATTGACGCGGCGGATGGGCCGCTTGATCAAATCGACACGCAGCTTGACGAGAAGCTGGTGCTGACCTTGGAAGCGCCTGATGGCAACTATGCCGTGAACTGGTCCGTCATAGGCGGCAAGGGCGTGGTCAGCGGCCGGGGTGGCGCCGTACTGCCGCTGTTCAAGCCTACGTCTACGCCAACACCGACCCCGACGCCCACAGCAACTCCCGTGCCCCGACGCGTCGTCGCTGCGCCAGGCAATACCTCCGGCAGCAGCTTCGGGAGCGCGCCGCCACCGCCGGGCAGCATTCGTATCGAAATCGGCGGCCATGTCACCGACACCGGCAGCCCGCGCGCCATCGGGCCCATGCGGCAGGCCGGAATGACCTGGATGAAAAAGCAGGAGCGCTTCAGTTGGCACGGGCCGGCCGATGTCGCTCCCGTGATCTCGACCGCGCACGGCCACGGCTTCAAGATCCTAATCGGCACAGTTGGCGATCCCAATGAATTGGCGCGGGGCGGCCAGGCGTACATCGCGTCTTACACGGACTGGCTGCAGCGAATCGCCGGCCAAGGCGCTGACGCCATTGAAGTTTGGAACGAACCCAATCTCGACCGCGAATGGCCGCGCGGCCAAATCAGCGGCCTGGCCTACGCGGAGATGCTGGCTATTGCGTACCGGAAGATCAAGCAGGTCAATCCGAATACCATGGTCATCAGCGCGGCGCCGGCGCCCACGGGCGTCTCCGACCGGCCGGACCGCGTCATGCCCGACAATCGCTGGTTGCGCCAGATGGTTCAAGGCGGCGGATTAAATCATCTGGATTGCGTCGGCGCTCACTACAACGAAGGCATCGTCCCGCCCGGCCAAACCAGCGGCGACCCGCGCGGCGACAATTATTACACCCGCTATTTCTACGGCATGCTGCATGGCTACATCAGCATCACACGCCGTCCCATCTGCTTCACCGAATTGGGCTACGTCACATCAGAGGGGCTGCCCAATCTACCGGAGTATTTCAGCTGGGCCAAAAATGTCACGCTGCAGCAGCAGGCAACCTGGCTGGCGCAGGCTGCTGCCCTGGCGTCGCAGAGTGGGCAAGTTCGCTTGCTAATCGTCTGGAATATCGATTTCACGCAATACGACGCCGATCCGCAGGCGGGCTACGCCATAGTACGCCCCGATGGCACATGCCCGGCCTGCCAAACGCTGGCGGCGGCCCGGTGATCGCGCCGCTTAGACTCCCCACGAGAAGCATTCTGTTGTACTCTCGTGTATAAGCGAGCGTGGAGCTCACGTGGTAACCAAGACGGTCTTCAAGCAGATTCGTGGCTTTGTCATCGCCTGGCTCGCCATCACTGCCCTGGTGTGCATGGCGACATTCCTCGCCGTTTATTTCACCTACAATCCGCAAGAGTTGGATCTGGCGTCGAGCAATCCGCTGCCGCTCGACCAGCCGGAGGCGGCCGAGCCCGACGCAGCGCTGGTCGTCATGCCCAGCCCAACAAGCGCTGCCCCCGCGCAAGGTTTGGCTGACGAGCCGGAGCCCGCCGACGGGCCAAGCGGGACGCCAATGCCGACGCGATTCCCAGTCGACGTCATGCGTTACCAGGTAGGTATCCAGGTGGAGCATTCGCCTGATTTCAATTACGAAAACCAGGACAATTACTTCAGGTCCGTATCCGCCGACCTTGGGCTGCGCTGGATCAAACAGCAGGTGCGCTGGAATTCAATGGAATCCGCACCCGGCGAGATTGACTGGAGCGTATTGGACTTTGTCATGTCCAGCGCGCAAAGATTTGATGTCAAGCTCCTGCTTTCGGTCGTGACCGCGCCGGATTGGGCGCGAGAACCGGGCGTGGAACTGGGCCGGGAAGGTCCGCCGGCCGATCCACAAACCTTTGCCGACTTTGTCGCGCAGATCGTCAAGCGCTATCCCGGGCGCATTCACGCCATCGAAGTTTGGAATGAACAAAATATCGACCGTGAATGGTCATCCCGACATGGGCTCAACGCGGCGAAATACGTGGAGCTTCTGCGCGCCACCTATGAGATCGTCAAAGCCCTTGATCCCGGCATCATCCTGATTAGCGGCGCGCTCGCGCCGACCGGCATCAACGACGGCGTAAGCGCGACCGACGACAATGTTTATCTGCAGCAGCTGATCGACGCCGGCGTGCTGGATTCTGCCGACTGCATAGGCGCGCACCACAATGGCTACAACATCGGTCCCGACCATCGCTATGACCAGATCTCAGATGATGCCGAGGCTGTATTTCGCGGTCCGTTTGACAACCCGCACCCCAGCTGGAGCTTCCGCAGTACCCTGGAGGGCTACGCCAACACCATCCGGCTTGCCGGCCGGACGACCAAGCTCTGCGTCACCGAATTCGGCTGGGCGTCAGCCGAGGGCCTGGGCGGAGCCCGCCCCGGTTTCGAATTCGCGCTGGATAACTCGCTTGCCGAGCAGGCGGAGTGGATAGCCAAGGCCTTGAGCAATATGGAAGAGTGGGGCTTTGTCTGGCTGGCCTTCATCTGGAACTTCAACTACGGCCCGCAAGCAGGATATGACATATCAAATGATAATGTCCCTTATTCACTGATTGGCCCGGGTTTCAAATTTCGCCCGGCTTTCGACGCCATCAGAGATTGGCAGCATGATTATCTGGCGCGCGCGGGACAATAAACATGCGGGTCCACACTCGCCGAGTCATCGTCATTGCAGGTATCGTGGCGCTCGCATTTGCGGCAGTTGGCGTTCTGTACCTGCGCGAATACCTAGGGCCTGACGATCCCTTTGAAGCCGACGCCATTACCAGCGCGCCCTTTACCTCCCTCACTTATGGCATACAAGCCTTCCTTTGGTGGGATAATGGCGATGCCGGCAAGCATCTGGATTGGGTGCGTCTGCTGTCCTTCAGTCACGTCAAACAGACCTTTGCCTGGCGCGATGTGGAGCCGCGACCGGGCGAGTGGGATTGGACCCAGTCGGATCGCATTTTCGCTGAGATCGCCCGGCGCGATCTAAGCATTATCGTGCGGTTGGGGCAGGTTCCCGGCTGGGCGCGCCTGCCCAGCCAACGCGCCGCGCATGACGCCCCGGCCCGCGATATAACTCGCTGGGCGGCTTACTGTTCAAAAGTCGCCGAGCGCTATCAAGGTAGAGTTGCGGCATATCAAATCTGGAACGAACCGAACCTCAGCCGGGAATGGGGCGATTCGCCTCCCGACCCCGCCAGCTATGTCACGCTGCTGGCCGCCTGCAGCGACGCGATCCGCGTTGCTGACCCGGCGGCCACTTTGATATCGGCCGGGCTAGCGCCGACCGGAAACAACGATGACACTGCGATGCCCGATGACATCTACCTCGACCACATGTATCGCCATGGCTTTCAGCAGCATATTGACGCGGTTGGCGTTCACGCGCCGGGTTTCTCCCCGCCCGAGATCAGCCCGGACAGCGACGAGGCGCTGCAGCGCTGGTTTACCTTTCGCCGGGTAGAAGACTTGCGCAAGATCATGCTCAGCCACGATGACGCAGAGCGACAAATGGCCGTCATGGAATTCGGTTATACCACGGAGCAGATCAATCCGGACTACAAGTGGTTCAGCGTGACCGAGGCGCAGCAAGCCGAAATGCTGGAGCGGGCCTACGAGTACGCCATCGCCAACTGGCGCCCCTGGGTCGGCCTGATGGTGCTCATCTATCTGCCCGATCCGTCCTGGCGCGAGGCGGACGAGGAGTTTTGGTGGTCAATCGTCGAACCGGATACGGGCATTCCGCGGGACGCGTTCTACAAGGTAGCAAATATGCGCAAAGTTTGCGGTGGCTTTGAAATTCCCGAGCGCGAATCCGACAGCCCGGTTGCTGAAGGCCGGGCGCCGGCGCCGAATTGTCCAAAATAAGCCGCTAGACAGTCAGTTTATGTAATACAATGTTCCCATCAATGTAGCTCGACTGGAAACGGTTGGCGGGTTCGCCCCAATCGCCCTTAACATTCCCGTAAATGCCCGGAATAGTAGACAATTGATGTATACTCGCTGACACCATGACGACCCAATCAACATTGATCAATCTAGTCCGTGGTCACGTCCTGATGACGAGCAGGATGAGCTACTTCTTCGTCGTCTTGCTGCTCGTCCTGGCAGCGGCACTGCGCATCATTGACCTATCGCACTTGCCGCAAGGCTTCAGCGACGACGAAATCATCAATATTCGTTTGGTGGACAATGTACGGCAGGGAGACATCTACGTTTTTTTCCCGGGCGAAGACGGCGGTAGAGAAGGCCTGTACCATGTACTGGCCGCCTTTGTGACCAGCTTCGTCGGCGAGGGCACCATCGGCTTTCGCATACTGTCAGTTTGGCTGGGCGTGCTATCGGTGGCGATCATCTATACGCTCGGGCATCATCTCTTTAATCCCATCATAGGCGTCCTGGCCGCCGGCCTGCTCTCCGTCAATATGAGCGCGATACTCTTGTCCCGCACCGTCTCCAGCGACGCCACCGTTCTATTTCTTGTTTCAGCCACGATGTTAGCCTTGGCGCGCTCGCTGCCGGTTTATCGTCGTACACGCATCGTCACCTCGAATGTCGTTTCTTTTGCCGCTCTGGGCGCCCTGCTAGGCATCGGCTTTTACCTGCATCCTTCCAGCCTGTTTATTGTGCTGGGCGCCATGATATACATCTCGCACCTGGTATTCGTACGCAATGTAATGTTTCGACAGCGCCGCAGCTACACCGGTTTCGCCATTCTGCTGATGCTTATCATCAGCATGCCCTACGTCATATCGAGCATCAATCTGCCACAGTTTTCCGCCGGCCAACGCATTCTCTCTCATTACACCGATGGGCTGATCCGCTCTATTGTGGACGGCTTGATTTCCATCATACATACGGGCGACGCGGACCCGCTCCACAATTTGCCGGGTCGTCAGTTGGTCGATACTTTTAGCGGGCTCTTCATGATAGCGGGCTTCTTTATTTGTATTCTGCGCCGACATCGGCCGCGTTTTATGCTGCTGTTGATTATGTTCTTTCTGACGCTGCCGGCCGCCTTCATCGTGGAAAACAGCCCCAACTTCGCCCGCATGAGCGTGATATTCCCGCAGCTATCGATCTTCTTCGGCATGGGCTTCTATTCTCTCATTCGCTCCCGCGTATTCGTGGATGTAGTCTTTCGCCGGCTCGCGGTCGCCGGTGTGCTCGCTCTTCTCGGCTTGAACCTAATCTGGACCTGGCAAGACCTCTTCGTCGACTGGCGCCACAATGAAGCGGTTATGTCGCAGGTGAATGGCGAATTAGGACAGATCGCGCATTATCTCGATATCGTCGCCAATGAGACGCCGATTGTGTTTTGCAATTCAGCCTGGGATGCGTCCGAGCCGGAATCCGCGCTGATCGACAGCGACAAGACGCTGCTGATGATGAATCGGTCCAACCTGGTATATCACGAGGCGAATTGCGCGCGCAGTCTGCTGCTAACGAATGGCGGCGAACGGCAGCGAATCGTCTTCTTCAATGAGCAGACGCGCGAGAGTGTGCATCCCTATTTTCAGGAGTGGCTGGCTGATGGGCAGGCGGTTACGGGCGATGTGCCGCGCGGGAGCATCCTCGAATTATCGGCGATCGAATTGCTGGCGCTGCGCGCGGGCGAGCTGACGACCACCGCCCCGGTCTCATACGCGCCTGAAGTAAGCGAACCCGAGCCCATCGCCCCGCCAATCCGCTTCGGCGGCAACTTGACCTTTCTCGGCTACGAACCGAATGTGCGGCGCGAGTATGCGCCGGGAGACGTGGTTGAAGTCATCACCTATTGGCGGGCCGAAGGCGAACTGCTGCCCGACCTGACGCTGCTGACCCATATCCTGTCCAGCCCGGTTACGCCGATAGCCATCCGTGATGTGCTTTATGTCAATCCGGTATTGATGGGCGACCGCGACGTTTTCATTCAGGTGACCAAGGTGCAGTTGCCGGCCGAGACATTGCCGGGCGAACGTCTCGTTTCCGTCGGCGCCTACCGTCAGACCGATTTGAAACGACTGCCCGTTCTGGAAGGCGAAGTAGAGCGCGGCGACAGAATCTTTCTGTATAGCATCGAAATATTGCCGCCCGATGCGCCCGACGATCAGAGCGGCGGCTGATGTTCGAGCTCGTGTTTCTGGGCACATCAGCCTCTGCGCCCTCCATTTATCGCGGGCTACCGGCGCTGGCTGTATTGGCCGACGAGCAGCGCTTTCTGGTGGACTGCGGCGAAGGCGCGCAGCGTCAGATACTACGCAGCGGCATCGGCTTTAAACGCCTCAACCACATATTTCTCACCCATGCCCACCTGGATCATATTCTGGGCTTGGGTGGCCTGCTCTCGACCTACGGCCGCTGGGAAGCCCTGGACGAGATTCACATTTGGGGCGGGCTGCCCGCCATTGAGCGCGTGCAAGCGCTGATTCATCAGGTGATATTTCGCCGCGAAACGCCACCGATACCGATCTATTTCAATCGTACCCTGCCGGACAAGGTCTTGTTTCAGGGCCGCCGCTTTACCGTGCGCGCCTTTCCCGTCTCGCACCGCGGTCGCGAATGCTATGGCTATATCTTTGAAGAGAGATCGCGGCGTCCGTTCCTGGTTGAAAAAGCTGAGGCGCTCGGCGTGCCCTCAGGGCCTGAGCGCAGCCAGATCGTGGCCGGCCGGACTATTGTCTTGGGCGATGGCCGCGCAATTCATCCCGACGAGGTACTCGGCGAACCAATTCGCGGTACGAAAGTGGTCATCACCGGCGACCTGTCCCGCACGGACGACATTCGCGCTGCCGTCGCTGGCGCCGATGCGTTGGTGATCGAATCGACTTTTCTCGATCGGGATGCCGAAGTTGCGCGGCAAGTCGGGCATATTACTGCGCTGCAGGCGGCGGAATTGGCGTTGGAGTGTGACGTAAAATATCTATTCGCAACACACATTTCGCGCCGCTATCGCGAATTCGAAGTCATACGCGAAATCCGCAAGGCGTTTCCCAACTCGTATGTCCCGCGCGACCTGGATCATTTCGCCATTTTCCGCGATCGGCTTCCGCAGAAGGTGGAACAGCAAAAAGGGCGTGATGACGAGGACGATTTGCCAGAAGGAGACGAACAACTATGAACCAAAGCCTGTCACAAAGATGCCATGCTTACGTCAGCGAACACTTCGCGCGCGAAGACGAGACGCTGCGTTACGTGCGCCAACAGACAGCCGCCCGCGGCCTGCCGCAGATCAGCCTGGAGCCCAATGAAGCCAAGCTGCTGCACTTATTGGTGCGACTCTGCGGCGCCGCGCGCGTGGTCGAGGTGGGCACGCTGGCCGGGTACAGCGGTATCTGCATTGCCCGCGCCCTGCCGGATGACGGCCAGTTGATCACGATTGAGGTCAGCAGCCTCCACGCTGAAGTGGCGCGCGCGCACTTCGAGTACGCCGGGCTGGCGGACAAAGTGACTGTCCTGCAGGGCGCGGGTGTAGACGTGCTGCCCAAGCTGGCGGCAGACGCCCCTTACGACTTTATGTTTATTGATGCCGACAAGGGCAACTATCACAACTATCTGGCTTGGGCGGCGGACCATCTGCGGATCGGTGGCGTGGTGATGGCCGACAACGCCTTCTGGGGCGGCGGCATCTTCGATCCAAAATCAGACGACGACCACGCCATGGTCGCCTTCAATCTATCGCTGGCTGAACATCCGCGATTCGACAGCACCATCATTGAAGTCGGCGACGGCATCGCTGTCGGCGTCAAGACTTGCTGAGCGATTGGCTCAGCCCAAGTCGCGAACGTTAATCATCCCCGCGCCGTAAACTCGGCCGCTTTCGATCACGAAGGGCGCTGCCGTATCGACCGTCGCCAGCAGATCGTAAGTAGTGGCGCCGGTTATGCGCACCGGCACGATCTCGCCAAGCGGCAGTTCGCCTTCAACCAGAATGTAGCCGTCAATCTCCGGCGCGTCGCGGTAGCTGCGGCCCAGGCTGATGACATCGCCGGTGTCAGCGCCGCTTTCATCCTCGCCCGCGCCATGCCCTTCGACCAATACGTCCAGCGTCTTGCCAATCAGAGCTTGATTCTTCTTCAAACTGATGCCGCTCTGCAACTCCATCAAGCGCTGGTAACGTTCCGCTTTGACTGTGTCGTCGACATGATTCGGCAGCGTGGCGCTTGGGGTACCCAGCTCGTAGCTGTACTGAAACGCGCCCACGCGGTCGAACTCCAGGTCGCTTACCATCTGCAGCAGCCCCTGGAACTCTTCCTCGGTTTCGCCGGGGTAGCCGACGATAAAGGTGGTGCGAACAGCCAACTCCGGCATGGCCTCGCGCAGCTGGCCGATGGTGTCGTAAACCCACTCGACTTTGGCCGGTCGTTTCATCCGCTTCAGCGTCTCGCGATGCCCATGCTGCAACGGGATATCCAGGTAGGGCAAAATCTGCTCGTGCCGGGCCATGGTCTTGATCAGTCGCGGCGTCACGTAACCGGGATAGGCGTACATGATGCGCAGCCACGGGATATCGGGCGCGGCAGCCACGATGTCGTCCAGCAATTGCGCCAGGCCGTCCTTCATGCCCAAATCGTAACCGTAGTCGGTGCTGTCCTGCGCGATCAGCATGACCTCGCGCAGGCCCAACTCTTGCAGTCTAACGGCTTCGGCCACGATCGACTCCAGCGGTCGGCTAACTGCCGTGCCCTTGATACGCGGAATGGCGCAAAAGGCGCAGGGCCGCCGGCAGCCATCGGCGATCTTCAGATACGCCGACGCGCCCTGGACACTGGCGCGCAAGACGCCGCGCTCATCCAGCCCTACGACTTTAGCTTCGTCCGGCAGGTGATAGAGTGGGGCCGGGTGCTTGCGCTTTCGCAGGCGCGTGATGAGGTCGAAGATATCCATCCAGCGCCGCGTGCCGATGACGCCGTCCAGCCCGGGCACCTCCTGCACCAGCGTATCGCCGTAGCGCTGCGACAGGCAGCCGGCCGCAATCACCATCTGGTCGCCGCGCTTGATCTCCACCAGCTCGCGCAGCGCCGCGACCGATTCTTCTTTGGCGGCGTTGATGAAGCCGCAGGTATTGACGATCAGGACTTCGGCCGCTTCGGGATCGCCGACGCCGCGCATGCCCTGCGTGTTCAGGATCTGCGCCATGCTCTCGCTGTCGACCGTGTTCTTGGCGCAGCCCAGGCTGAGCAGGTAGTACTTGTCGCGTCGACCAAGACTTGAAATTGTCAAACCGTTCTTTCCTTCTGTCCCAATTGGCTTGCGAATCCGAGGAATAGGTTCAGTATCCCCAGATTTTCTTGCGCACTTGCCGGTAAGCGACTTTGGCGGCCTTGTATCGCCGACAAGACTCGGGCGGGTTGAGGTCGTAGAATGGTCCCGGCCAGTCATCCGTAGGTGCAGAGTGTAGCAAACCATTGTGTATATCCGCGCGGCTATTCGAAAACTCAAACCTGCCTTCTCGGTCAAGTCGCCGCAAGACTTTCTTTAATGTACTCCGAATCTGCGCACACATTGGATCGTATAGAAAATCGAAAACCTCATTATCATCAATGGCTGGGTCCCGTAAGTACTCGGAAATTTTCGTATCGAATAACATCAGCATATCGTTCGCCTTCTCAAATAGCCTGGCAAACTCAGTGTCGAGACCAGGACTTATGAAATAAGACGATTCCGGCGCATAGCGAAAATAGTTCTTAAGGTCTTCATACGGTACGATCCGATAGCGTTCGTGTACTGCCTTTCTCTGCGAACAGTGTTCTCCAATCCTTCTTGCGTAAAGACAACAATATAAGCATCTGCGGTGCAAAAGTTGAAGCTGTAGAACGTATCACTGCTCATTCCCCTGTGAAGGCCTGTAAACTTCACACGCGCCGCGCCGTACACCTCTGATTCAAACGCGTCAAAGTCAAAGTCTATTCGGTACTTATTCCTAATCACGCACCCGCCTTCGTCGGCGGCAAGCCCACCTGCGTTATACGAGGCGGCAGAATCGCGGTGGGATCCGGCAGCTCGGTCGCGGTCGCTGTCGCGGTCGGAATGACGACCTCGGTCGGCAGCGGCGTCACGGTCGGCTGAGCCGTCGGCGGGTCAGTAGCGAACGGCGTCACCGTAGGCGCCAGCGTCGCTTCGATTATCAGTGTCGGCGACGCTTCACCATCCTGCTCAACCGCCTGTCCGACTGGTTCAACGACCACTTCCACAACTACTGCCTCCGTCGGCGTCTCGCTGGCCAGGTCGCTGGCCGGCCCCAAGCTGACGACCGCCGTATCCGCCGTGAAGCGAATGTCCACTCGCTGACCACGCTCGCCGATCTGCCCCTGCCGCTGCCCGTTCCAGATGAGGTCGAGCGCCAGCGCGTTGCTCGCCGAGAGCAGCACCTCGCTCTCCGCGCTGTATTCGATCAAGGTCTCGGCCGCGGCGATGCCGACGTAAACTTCGGCGCCGTCAACTTCCAGGCTGAGCCAGCTGCGTTGCGTCAGCAGCAGACTGATCAAGATGCCGCTGCCCGAATACTGCGTTCGATTTGCGGCGAAGGCGACGGTCGCTTCCGGCGCCTCCGTGGCGGGTGATCCCGCCGTAGCCGACGGCGCAACCTCAGGCGCTTCGGTTGCCGTTTCCGGCTCAGCGCCCAGTTCGATACCTGCCAGCTCCAGGGTCACGAAGGCGATCACCGCGACCGCAGCCGCCGAGAGCAGCAGAAGGAAGAGTACGCGCAGCACACCGCGGCAGCCGGCCGACCGCCTGTCCACCAGCTCGATCTCCTGTAAAGGCTGCGTCGAACTGAAGGGTTCTTCAACCGGCTCGGGACGACGTCTGCGGCCGCGCCGGCCCCGGCGGCCCTTCTCTTGCGCCAGACGCATCTGGTCGTAGAGCAGCAGGACATGGTCTTCATCCAGTTCCAGAAAGCGCGCGTAAATGCGCAGCAGACCGCGTATCTGAATCTCGGGCACGCCGTGGATTTCGAATTCGCCCGCTTCAAAAGCATCCAGGACCGGCTGCCGAATCCGCAGCTTGGCGACCACATCCTCGATTTCGATCTCTTTGGCTTCGCGCGCTTCCCGCAGGTACTGCCCGAGCGAGTAGGCGTCCATCTATTGCCTCAATGAAATAACCCCGCCTGTCCAGTATAACCTGAATGCAACGGGGTTATGCAATCGTAGTCGTATGGTGGACGTTAAACGTGTTATTAAGCCCGATTACTCGGATACGGGCGCGGCATCCACTTTCGCGACGGCTTCCGCAATCGCGTCGTCCAGATCCTCGGTCTCTTCAGTCGCGCTTTCGCTGGCCTCTTCAGCCGGTCCGGCGTATCGGAAGCCCTCCGACATGATGTCTTCCGCGCTGACCTGCTCGCCGCGTTCACGGGCCGCCAGGAATTCCGGCAGTTCGTCTTCCGGTACTATCGTGATCGTGAGCGACGGCGACAGCTCATTGCCCAGGCGGACAGCGACATGATGCGTCCCGACTTCGCGCAGAGACTGCTGGCTGATGCGCCGCCGGTTGATGTCCACGCTGGTGACGCGGTCCAGTTCGTCGGCAATCTCCTGAGTGGTCACGGAGCCGAAGAGCTTGCCCGTAGAGGCAGCGCGTCGCCCGAAGATTAGCTCCCGGCCGTCGATCTGGCGCGCCAGATCATTCAGCATATTGTTGTACTGCGCCTTGCGCGCCTCGACATTCTCGCGAATGGTTTCGGTTCGCCGCAGGGCCGACTGCGTGGCTTGCACGGCCATTTTGCGCGGGATCAAATAGTTGCGGGCGAAACCGTCCGCCACCTTGACCACCTCGCCGGCGACCCCATGCTTATACAAGTCCTGTAGCAAAATAACTTGCATCTGTCATTCCTCACGTATACCGCTGTAACTGCGTCTCGCAGAGCGTTTTCTATTGACTGAACCCGTATATTATAGGGATGTCGGCGGCGCTGCCAAGTGGCAATACTGCGCCGCTGCGGCGGGAGCAGGCGGAAATATGGGCGCCAACCAAGCGCTGGACAATCGCCAGATTATCGCAAAGGCGCTGATCGTGCTGGTCGGCTTCCTGGCCAGCGGTTTGCTGGGACTAGTTCGCATCGCGGTAGTCGGCGCGCAATTCGGCACCGGCGCCGCCAACGATACCTTCGCCGCCGCCCAACAACTGCCGGAGACGGTCTTCGTGCTGGTCGCGGGTGGCGCGCTCGGCTCCTCATTCATCCCCGTGTTCGCCCGCATTCGCGAGCGCGACCTCGACCAGGCCTGGCGCCTCGCCAGCGCGGTCATGACGCTGTCCGCGGCGACTGCCGCCCTATTCGGCCTGCTGGTGGCCGGTCTCGCGCCTATATTGGTCAGCCACCTGCTCTATATCGAACGCCCGCCGGAGCAGCAGCAGCTCATGGTGGAGATGGTGCGCCTGATGATGATCACGCCGCTCATTTTCAGCATCAGCGGCTTGGTCATGGGCATTCTGCAGTCTTATGCCGCCTTCTGGCTGCCGGCCATCGCGATCAGCATGAACAATATCGGTATCATCATCGGCGCGCTCGTCATTGCGCCCGCGCTGCCGCCGCACCCGGACATGGGCCAGGTCGGCGGCCTCAATGTCATGGGCCTGGCTTACGGCGCCGTCTTAAGCGCCGTCCTGCACCTGCTGGTGCAGCTGCCCGGTTTGTTCAAGATCCGCGCCCGCCTGCGCATCTTGCTCTCGCTGCGAATCCCCGGCGTGCTCGACGTGGTCCGTCTGATGGGACCGCGCGTCTTTGGCCTGGCCGTGGTGCAATTGAACTTCTATGTCAATATCCGCTTCGCCAGCGCTATGGTCGACGGTAGCGTGGTCGCCATTCGTTACGCCTTCATGCTCTGTTTTTTTGTGCTGGGCGTGATCGGCCAGAGCCAGGCTTCGGCCGTGTTTCCTACGCTGGCGGCGCTGCGAGCCAAGGGCGATTACACTGGCTTCAAGGACCGCCTGGCCCGCGCCATGCGCAACGTGTTGTATTTGGCCTTTCCGGCATCGGCGCTGCTCATTGTGCTGGGCGAGCCCCTGGTCGGCTTCTTGCAGCGCGGCGCCTGGACCGAGGAAAGCACGCAAGCCGTGGCTTGGGCGCTGAGCTTCTACGCCATTGGCATCGCGGGCTTTGCGCTGCTGGAAGTCCTTTCGCGCGCTTTTTATGCGCTGGAAGACACCCGGACACCGGTCATCGCCGGCACCGCCGCCATGCTTAGCAATATCGTGCTCAACCTGATTTTCATCCAATTCATCGGCGATGCGGAGAGTCTGGCCCGCGGCGCTTTCGCCGGTCTGGCGCTGGCCAACGCGTTGACCACAATCGTCGAAGCGCTGGCGCTCTGGTGGCTTTTGCGGCGCCGCCTGGCGGAAACCGGCTCGTCGGCGAGCAAACATGACCGCGCAGTTTTGATCAGCGCCGGCGGCAGTCTGGTACTGTCTCTGCTGATGGCCGGCGCCCTCGTCATACTCAGAAGCGCCGCGCCTGCCGATGGCGCGCTGTTGGCGCTGAGCGGCTGCCTTGTCGCCGCGCTGATCTTCTTCGGCGGCGGCTACATTTTCGATGTCAGCGAGACGCGCTATTTGCTCGCGCCCCTGCTGCGGCGGGCGCTGAAGCTCCTGACGCGCTAGTGGAGGGGGTGCGATGAGCCAGCAACTGGAGTCCAAAATCGTGGTCATCACCGGCGCCGGACGCGGCATCGGGCGCGGTATCGCCATCGGTTTCGCCGAGCAGGGCGCCAGAGTCGTCTGCGCTGCCCGCACCCAGACCCAGCTCGATCAGACGATTGGAGCGATTCAGGACGCAGGCGGCCAGGCCACTGCCGTAAGCTGCGATGTCACCCGTCCGGGCGATGTGCAAAACCTGTACGCTGAGACCCGCGCGCGCTACGGTCCCGTCGATATCGTCATCGCCAACGCTGGCGGCAACTTCGAGCGTCGCTCGGTCGAAGCGGGGGATATCGACGCCTGGGAAAACACGCTGCGCGTCAACCTGCTGGGCGTCTATTACACTTGCAAATACGCCATCCCCGATCTCAAGACCAAGGGCGGTCATATTATCGTGACCGGCTCAGGCATGGGACACCGCGATGGCGGCGCCGGCTCAGCTTATAGCGCCTCAAAAGCCGCCGTCTGGATGCTGGTGCGCAACCTGGCGACCGAGCTGCGCGACTACGGCATCTGCGTTAACGAGCTGATTCCCGGCTTGGTCGATACCGACATCCTGTCGGAAGCGGAGCGCCCGGCCGATTCGGCGCTCAGCCTCGAGTGGTTCAAGCAGCCGGCCGATGTCGTGCCGCTGGCGCTCTTTCTGGCGACGCAGCCCCCGACCGGACCCACCGGCCAGAGCTTCAGCTTGATGCGCCGCGACTCGCAGTAGGGCTCACTTCCTACACAATTACTCGTCAAATTGGTTTATGGCAAAATCAATATGACATATGGCCTTTCGCAGATTTGAAAACTGGATATCTTTCAAGAGTACACGGTTCTCAAACAGGTTCAATAGAATCTTCAATACATGGCTTGTCTTTATCTCGTCATACGTTAGAGTTCGAATTGCAGAAATTAGATACGCTGAAAGACCGAAATCAACTGTGATGTCGTTTTCCGTAATGAGATCTTGCCTGTACTTGTTTCGAAATTGGTGGGCGTTCGTCTTGGTTTCGCTATGTCGTTCCTGGAGCCTGGTCTCGCCGTCAATTCGCTTTAAGATTTCATTCTTTGTGTGGCTTCTCGCATCTGTCACTTGCTCGACCTTCTTGCGAAGCGAACTGCGATCTAGGCCCGCCTGTCGTGCGTAATAATATATGGGAAAGTAAGGAGATAATTGATCGCAACATGCTTCAATGTACTCTAGCGGACTGGTCACTGACTCCTGTTTGAGAAATGCGGAATAAATGCCCTCCTCGGAGATACGCGTAGGCACTTCCACTCTTGAATCAGAGTCGTAAGTCTGTAGATTCCCAACGAGCTTCAACGCGGGTGCGCCTTCCGTCTCAGTGAATTCGCCTTCCTTCACGAATTTCAGTTGATCGAGAATGTCTTCACTAATCACGAAACTCTTTACCGATGGTCCGAACACACTACCATCAATCGAGTCCATGATTGCTGCATTTTCCACGCCTATCTTCGAAATTAAGTCAACGTGCTCAAATAGTTGCGCAACTTTGCGCCGCACAACTTCATCAAATATATTCCGAAGTTCCGCGTACTTTATGCGAGTTCGCATCGCGCCGTAGCTATAATAGATATCGCCCTCACGAATGTCTCTGCCATTGCTCTTCGCAACTACTGGCTTCTCCTTACTCTCGCTGACATAAGTGACTCCAAGTTTAAGCTCGGCGAATTCGTGCACGAGCATTTGAATGGTGATATTGGGCGCAAATCTGTCGGTTAACCTTTGTGTCGCTTCTGCAAGATCAAAGCGTTTAAAGTTTCGCACTTTTGTGTCGGTGAGTCCTAACAGCTTTCGGGTGCCATCTTCGACACCATGTATAATGAAGCCGCCCCGGTTGTTTGCGAAGCCAGCAATTGTTATCATGAGCTTGTCGCCGAACGAAAACGACTGCTTGTATTCGACGGTTTCGTCTTCTGCACGTGCCAGAATGCGTTCATCAGAATCCGACAATTCGAACAACTTGTTGAGAATTTCGCTCGAGAGTACTTCGGACATGTGCCATCCTTGATAACCGTGATTCAGTGACTTCTACAGTATGATAATCAGTGTACCCTCGCGAAAATCGCCTTGAGGTACTCCGCCTCGGCGAAGGCGATCGGATGATCCAGCGCGTGCGAGGTCTTCTCCAGCACATCCAGCTGAAAGCCAGCCACCGCCGCCGTGCGCGTCACCAGCTGATAGAACATGTCGGCATTGATGCGGCTGGAGCAGGAGGCCATCACCAGCACCCCGTCCTTCGCCAGCAGGCGCAGCGCCATCTCGACCAGCCGCCGGTAAGCCAGCACCGCATTGCGCATACTGGCGCGGCTGTTGGCGAAAGCGGGCGGGTCCACGATGACCATGTTGAACTTGCGCTTGGCGGCGATTAGTCCCCTCAGGCCCTCGAAGGCGTCAGCGGCGATGACATCGACCTGATCAACCGAGAAGCCGTTATTGTCGACATTGAGCCTCAAAGTCTCCAGCGCCGGCTCGCTGACATCCAGCGCTGTTACCGAGCGTGCGCCACCTGCTAAAGCGTATACCGCGAAGCCGCCGGTGTACGAGAAGACGTCCAAAACGCGCCGCCCCTTGGCCAGCTCGCGCGCCTTGCTGCGGTTGTCGCGCTGATCGAAAAAGAAGCCGGTCTTGTGCCCCGCCTTTACATCAGCCTGAAACAGCAGGCCGTTTTCCACGAATTCCACCTCGCCCGAGGGGTTATCGCCGATTAACTGCTGGCCGTCGCCCAAGCCATAGAGCCGGGCGACATTCAGACGGTCGGATTGCAGCGCGCGGCTCAAGCGCAGCACGAGATCATCAAATATGACCGTCTCCTGCAGCGCCTGGATCAGCGCCTTCAAATGCGGAATCCAGGCCGTGGTGTACAGCTTGAGCACCAGCGTATTGCCGTAGCGGTCGATGATCAGCGCGGGAAAGCCATCGCTCTCCCCATAAACAAGGCGGAAGCCGGTCGTCTCTGTGTTTATAAGTGGCTGTCGCTTGGATTGCGCCGCTCGCAGCTTGTCCGCAAAGAAGCCCTGATTGATGCGAATCGGCTGCAGCGATTGCAGCACTTTGATACGTATTGGCGACAGCGGATCGTAGAGCCCAACCGCCAAAAAGTTGTTGTCTGCGCGGTCGTAGATGACGGCCAAATCGCCGCCGTTGCCCAAATGGCTTTGCTTGATGATCGAGTCTTCAAAGACCCAGGGATGGCCCTGACGCACGGCGCGTTCAGCGGCGCTCTTCACCCGCACCGAGATATTCTTTTCGGCCCTCTGCGGCAGTTGGTCCAGGTTTATCATGCTTGTCGATTCCACAGTCTCCCCGCGCAAAACGCTCGGCTAGGCATCGTCCACCAGCTTAATCTTGAGTTCGGCATTTTCCAACAGCGCCTGACAATGCGCCGCAAGCTGCTGACCCCGCTCGTACAATTTGACCGATTCTTCCAGCGGCAGATCGCCGCTTTCCATGCGCGCCACCAGCGCTTCCAACTCCTGATAGGCCGCTTCGTAGCTGAGATTCGTCAGTTCTTCCATCAATCGTCGACCCTCACACCGATTTGGTCCCTGGCCAATTGTACGGTCAAGCGCTGATTCTTGCTGACCTGCGCCGCCTCGCGGATGACTGCGCCGGCGTCGTCGCGAACCAAGGCGTATCCGCGCGCCAAAATATGCTCCGGACTGGCCGCCTGTAACGCCTTTGCAGTATGCCGCAGCCGTTCTCGCATTTGCTGCAGTTGCAGCTGCTGCGTTCGCGCCAATTGCTCGCGCTTTTCCGCGACGCGGCGCCGGGCCTGCTGCACGGTTTTCAGCGGCGTGGTAATGTGCAGCCCGCTCTGCAACCGGCGCAAATCCCGCTCTTTTTCGGCGAGCGAGTCGCTCAGTGACCCGGCCAAGCCGGACCGCAGCCGATCAATATCAAGCAATAGATCGTTGCGATTGGGCGTCGCCAATTCGGCCGCAGCCGTCGGCGTTGGCGCGCGCAAATCGGCCACGAAGTCGGCTATGGTAAAGTCAATCTCATGGCCGATGCCACTGATCACGGGAATGCGACTAGCCGCCACCGCCCGCGCCACAGTCTCATCATTGAAGCACCACAAATCCTCCAGCGATCCGCCGCCGCGCGCCAAGATGATGATATCGACATCGGCGCTGCGAGTGAGCCTGCCCAGCGCCTGGACGATCTGCGCCGGCGCGTCCGCCCCCTGTACCAGCGTGGGGCTGAGCACGACCTCGACCAGCGGGAAGCGTCTTTGCAGCACATTTTTTATGTCGTGCCAGGCGGCTGCTGTTGACGATGTCACCACACCGATGCGAGACGGAAATACAGGCAAGGGCCGCTTGCGACCGGGGTCGAACAAACCCTCGGCATCGAGCTTGGCTTTAAGCTCCTCGAATCTCTGGTGCAAGTCGCCCGCGCCACCCAAGGCTTCGATTTGGTCGGCATAGAGCTGATACTCGCCGCGAGCTTCATAGACGCCCACCCGGCCATGTACTAGAACATCAGCGCCGGCTCGCACATCAGCGCGCACCCCCCGCGCTTCTCTGCGGAACATTACGCAGCGCAACTGCGAGTCGCTGTCTTTGACCGTGAAGTACCAGTGACCGGAATGCGCCTTGGTCAGATTCGACACCTCGCCGCGCACCCAGATGTCATCCAGGATATCATCGGTTTCAAAAAGATCGCGGATGTAGCGCGTGATCTCGCGCACGGAAAATGTTTGCATGGAAATCCTGGATTTATCCTGTTGTGGCAAGCTGCCTCGACAGTTACAATTATCGCTGATTTCACATTTTAGGCGAATGAGGATTGAAGATGGCGTTTCTCAATCAAGCCCAACGCAAAGCTCTCCTGGATGAGTTGAGCAGTATGAAGCTCTGGCGCGCCAAATTCAAGCTGCGGCTGATGGATCCCAAGTGCCGGCTACGTTATTTGCGCAATGTCCAGCAGTCCGGCGAGTGGCATACGAGCTACGTACTCGAGACTTTGGGCACGCAAGTGACCCTGGTCGAAAGCAACAGCGCCGCCAACGACCAGTATCGCAACCAGCAGAACTTCGAATTCGTCAACGTCATCGTCGAACCCACGCCCGACAATCACAGCTGATGGCTTCGGTGTTTTTTGCTGTGCCTCAGTAGGCGCAAGCAGTCATTCAAACTTGCCACAGCGAACACAGAAAATCGCCGTCTAAAGCAGTTGCCTCTGCGCCCTCAATGTAGCTCCGTGTCCTCTGTAGCCAGAATGTCTAATGCTCGCCGTGATCGTGCAGCGGATTGTGCTGGTGGTAAATGCCCTGGCGGTGCATGCGTTGGTGCAGCCGGGAATGCGCCGCCTCGATCGTGGCGCGGATCTGCTTGAATTGCCGCGCTGCCGGCCGCGGCGCCAGCGTATCGACGTAAGCCAGCGCGCCTTCGATTTGCTCCAGCACCGCCATCGCGTCTTCTTTTCTGAAGGGACGCGCGCCCGCTACACGCACTTGCACGGCGCTGCTGTGCGCCGCTATTTCGCCTGCCCGGCCCGCGTGGCTGCCGCGGACTCTCAAGGCGATCCAACTTGACTCGCTGATAGCAACTTCGCAGCTGCCCTCCGCCGACAGCGCGCCGGCCACCGTCGTCTCCTCAACCGCAAAGCCGCCGGCAACGACCTCGACGCGCTCGATCGGCAGCGCCGCCGACTCGACCCGCCAGCCGACGCTGACCGTGCCGCCACCCGCCGGCAGATCCAGCGCGCTGCCCGGCGCCAGCCCCTCCACCGACAGCTCCAGCAGCGGGCCCACCGTCACGAAGGTATTGCCCGCCTTGACCGCGCCCATCCAGTTTTCGTAGTTGAATTCGCGCCCGCCCAGATGCGCGTAAGTGCGGATGCCGCCCAACAACGACGCCGCGTTCATTTTGTCCGAGCCGCCCACCACCGGCACCTGGTAGCCCAGGTTGAGATAGCGATACCAGTCCGCCAGACCGTAAGGCGTAATCTGCCAGTTGCTGGGGTTGAAGGTCATCATCTCAATGGCGTGCACCAGGCCCAGCACAATATCGGCGGCGCGCTCCAACTGCGGGTTGGGGGCGTGCGGCAGGACGACAAGGCCGTTCTGATCGATGCAACGCTGCGCCCATTGGGCCATGCTGACCTCGAGCGCGTCCCCAATGGCGGATTCACTAGGGCCGCCCGTGCATAGCGGGTGGATCATCGCGCCGGAATAGCCCAGCAGCGAGATATGCCCCAACATCTGCATGCGATTTTCCGTGCCGACGCGCACCAGAAACTCGCCGTCCCCGCCGAAGTCCCGCGCGCCGAAAGTACTGCGCCCGTCAAAATCGCTGACATTGCTATACATCTCGCCCCATTGGCTGGCCAGCAAATTGACGACATTGACGCCCTCGGCCGCGCCCTCCAGCCAAGCCGTCTGCGGACTGAGGAAATGGACGTGTGTATCGGCCGATACCCAACCGCGCTCGCCCCAATCCAGCAGCTTTTCCAGCGTAAAGGTGATCTCGTCCGTCTCAGGCGAGACGATGAAGCTAGTGCGGATCGGCTTGATCTCGTAACCGCGCGTGATCTCGACGAAGACTTCGCCCAGCGGCGCTTCCAATTCGCAGCTGCCCAGAATGTAGGCGTATTGATTCAGGGCGTTGACGAATTCGCCGTAATTGTCTTCAAACCAATTGCCGTTGACCTTGCGGTGATTGCCCCGCGGCGGCAGATACTCGCCATACTCGCCGTGAAAGTGAACCCGCGCCGCCACCTCGCGCCCAGTCGTATCGACTACGCGGACGCGCACCAACTGCCGCGCTTCGTAAGTCCATACCGACCAGCCATCAGATCGGCTCAAATCAATGACCCGCGGTTCGCCGCCCGCAGTCTCCAGGTACAGCTTCGCTTGCGGATGCGCCGCATAGTCGATGATCGCCACGTTTTCCGAGCGTTGCGGCTGAACGTCCGTCGCCTCGCTGAACCAGGCCTCGCGCTCATAATCCAACAGCGCCCGCGCCGAAATGACTGCGCCCAGATCAATATCAATCCCGTCCAATTCGCCCAGCGCATTGAAGCGAACCCCCGCCGGCAACTCCAGCGGCAGCTTTCGCCTTGTCCGCGCCCGCAGCGGATGCGCCTCCATCTGCGTCGCGCTGATGCCCAGGACCAGCGCGCGCTCGTCCTTCCCGATGAGCTGAATCGCCCGAACCAGCTTGTCCGGCTGCGGATTGGGCAGGGCATAGAGCCAAACATGCTCGTCGTAGCTGTCGCGTCCGCTGCTATGGCGGGTCTCGCCGTGTCCGTAACCCGACTCCGGCTTGCGCCCCAGCGCGAATGCTTCCGCCGTGCTCCCGCGGACTGTGTCCCGCTGATGCGACGCCGCGGCGAATGGGCTGGCGCCCCAGTTGATACGCGCCTGCTGGATGGCGAAGCGCCGTCGAATTGGCCGCGTCGCGGAGTCGCCGTCGCTGTAAAGCAGCTGATATTCGGCGACCAGGTCACCCAAGGCGTTGCCTGGCCCGGCCGCCTGCGCATACAGCCCGCCGTGCGCATCCTGTAAGTCGCCTGGTAGCGTCTCTTCCCGTTCCTCCACGATATGCGCGAAGACGATGTAAGACGCTCGCCGATCACCCGCTGGAATGATTACCTCGTTGCTGGCCAGCAGAATCGCGTTGGGTTGATTCGCCGCGCCCAACTCAAAGGGAATGCCTCGGAATGATTGCCGTCCGAAGGCGTCATTGGCGCGCAGGCGCAAGCTCTCATCAAGTGTTTCGCGCTCGCAATTGAAATGATTTTCAAGGGAAAGGGGAGTGAATAGATCTGAGGCAGGGGCTGGCATGGCGGCGCTCTCCGGCAGCTGATTTCACCGGAGTGTAACGCCCGCGCTAGTCCATCACAAGCTCAAAATCGGCGCCGCCCAATACGCGCCCGTTGACTTGTATCTCAAGCCGCTGACGCCCGGGATAATACTTGCGGGTCGAGATGGGCCTAATCGCCAGCTTCTTCTTAATGGGCAGAGTCTCGCCCGCCGCCAGCCGCGCTTTCTTCAGCTTGAATACTTTGGGCGCGCTCTTCCCATTGGCCTTGAGAAAGCGCATCACGAAGTCGATCATCAGGTTCGCCTCGGACGTTCCGCAGTTCTGCAACTCGAATGAAAACTCAAGCTCATTGCCGAATTGCAGAAGCTCCGGCGTCAACTCCACGCGGCGCAATTTGATATTCGCCGCGCCATAACCGAGGATGGCCAGCGCGCGCTGATCACCGAGCTTGACCAGGGTCCGCAACGCGTGATTGATCAGCCGGAGCCGCTCCTCTCCGGCATCCACTGACCACGCTTCCATCCGCTCCAATACAAGCTCAGGATGATCTTTGCTGATATCGTTGAGATGGTTCGCCACCGAGCGCCGCACGTAAAGCGACGAGTCGTCCTTCAGACGTTCGAGAAGCGCCAACGAGGGCGAGGGATCAGCGACGAATTGCTGCAGCGGCGGCGCCCAGGGCAATCGCGGTCGGCTGCCTTCGCTGACCAGGCGACGCACGTGCGCGTCCTCATGCTCGATCCATTCATGCAAACGCCCCAAGGTTGCTTGCGTATGCGCCGCGAGAATGGGGCGCAGGGCGAATTCGCAGGATGAAACGCGCGTGATCGCCGGCATGGCGTCTAGCGACTCGCGCGGATGATGGCCGCCGTAGATTTCGACAAAGGCGGGAATCGCCATCATCTGCAGCCCGCTCTCTTTGCCCGGCGTGTCATGCTCGTCCTGCAGCATTGCCACAAGGATTCGTAACGCCTCCGGAAAATCAGCGGGCAAGAACTCCCGCAGCTGAGCCGCAATCAGGCGGTGGCGCGCCTTCAGTTCCAGCTTGTCCAAGTCATCGACCACGGCGGCCCTGAAAGCCGCTGCGTCAAATGCCGGATGCAGCGCGACGATACGGTCAGCGATTCTCTCGACCAGCTCCGCATTGATGAAGTCTTTCAGTAGCGGAAAGTCAGCCAACTCGTCTCCTACTCCACGGTCGAAATTGTAGGGGCGAGCCTTGGCTCGCCCGCTCATCCGCCCGATGTCGCTAGCCCTGGATTGTATCTATGTCTTGCCAAAAGGCGACGCGATTACCGGTCGGATCCAGGAACATGCCCAGCGCGCCGAAGCCCGGCACATCCTGCCGCGGCAAAATCACCTGCCCGCCCAACTCGCTGACCCGCGCCATATCCGCGTCAAGGTCATCACTGCGGAAATAAAGCAGCACATCGCCCGGCTTCATACCTTCGCCCACCGGTGACAGCGCCACATTCACATCCGCGCCGGTATTGAACATGGTGTAGGTGAAGTCGCCGCCCATTGGGATGTCCTGTGCCTGCCAACCCAGCAAGGCGCCATAAAATGCCTTCTGCGCATCGTTATCGGCAGACGGAATCTCAACATGAACAACTTGTCGCATCTCGCACACTCCTCCGCTGAACGGATTTCTCTTCGCGGCCGCAAGCATAGCTTATTTGTTCTAGTGCTGTCAAGTCCCATTAATGCGCCTGGCGAATTCAGCGCATCTTTCGCGCGCGATCTGCGTATACTGGTATGGGAAATGCAGGCTTGACCAATTCAATACGACATGACAATCCGAGGTGAATCAATGCGCGTCATTGTGCATACTGGCAAGGGTGGCGTAGGCAAAACGAGCATATCGGCGGCGACCGCCCTGCGCTGTGCCGAGCTGGGACTTCGCACCATCGTGATCAGCACCGATACCGCGCATAGCTTGGGCGACGCGCTTGATGTCGAAGTCGGTCCCGAAGCGACGCAAATCGCGGACAACCTTTGGGCGCAAGAAGTCGATACGCGCTACTCCATGCAAAAGTACTGGGGCAAGATCCAGGAATACCTCGGCGCTTTCTTCAATCGCGAGGGCATCGCCAAGGTCAACGCCTCGGAAGTTACGATCATCCCCGGCCTGGAAGAGGGCGCGCAGCTGCTGTGGATCAGCGAGTATTTCCAGGCCGGCGAATACGATGTGCTGATCGTCGACGCCGCGCCCACGGCCGAAACCATCCGCCTGCTCAGCCTGCCCGATGTGACGCGCTGGTGGGTCGAGCGGCTGATGCGCATCGCGCGCGGATTGGACAGCGTTATCCGCCCGGTGCAGAAGCTGCTCTCGCGCGGCAAGAAAAACGACCTTGGCATTGATATCGCAGACAACGCCTGGGATCAAGTGCAGCTGCTCTTCGACACCCTTGACGGCGTGCGCGAGCTGCTCACGGACCCGGAACATGCCAGCATTCGTCTCGTCGTGAATCCGGAGCGCATGGTCATCCGCGAGACCCAGCGCACCTACACCTACCTCAACCTCTATGACTATGCCACCGACGCCATACTGGTCAACCGAGTATTCCCCGATGAAATCACAGATCCCTTCTTTGCCACCTGGAAAAAGCGTCAGGCGAAGAATATCGAATTCGTGCGTGAAGCCTTCGGCAGTTTGCCGCTTCTGAAAGCACCGCTCTTCGGCGAAGAAGTCGGTGGGCTGGACACGCTGCGCCGGCTGGCCGATGAACTGTACGGCGATCGCAACCCGGCCGAACGCCTCTTCGATGGCGTGGTGCACAAGCTGGAGCAGCTCGATGGCGACTCGCAATGGATGCTGCGCGTCCCGATTGGCTTTGCCGAGAAAGAGCAGCTTGATCTCTATCGCTCGCGCGAAGAAATCACGCTTAGCGTGGGGCCCTACCGCCGTAATATCGTCCTGCCCGACGAGCTGCAGCATCTGGAGATTACCAGCGCAAAATTCGAAGACAAATTCCTCAATATCCGCTTTGAGGAACAAGCCTCGTAAACGCTTTTCGGGCGATCAACCGTCTGAAATGGAGATTGTTCCGGGGAAGGGCGGGTGAAAAGCGCCCGCCCGCGATTGTGCGTTAGTCGTCCAGCTCCACGCGTATTTTGCCGCTCGAGCCGCCGGACTCCTGCTCTTCGTTTTCATCCGCTGCCAGATTCACGCTGGCTTGCCGTTCCTGTTCCATTTCCCGCTGCGCGTCGGGGTCTTCCATTTCGCTGGCCTTCTTGATCTCGTCGATTGCGGCGTCGATCAGCACGCGGAAGCCGGTGGCGAATTCGTTGCCGGCCGCCTGCGTATGCTCCTTGAAGCGCGGCGGCAGCAAGGACTCCATCGCCTTGCCGAATTCTTCCAGGCCGCGGCGCTGATGAAATATGAATTGCTCCAGCGGGTTCTTGCTCGCGTCGCTTTCCGGGTCTTCCGGCAGCGGATTCATTTCTTCGCTCATCGCATCGCTCCTATGCTGAGTGCCGCCATTTATTCACTATACGCCCACCATTACCAATGGTTGCGCAGCACTCCTCACTGTGATTTTGACGATGTGATTTGTCGCGTCAGCCAGCCAACCCGGCCTCAGTCTTCTTCTCGCGCCAGCTGCTCAATCAGCTCCATGCCCTGCCGCAGGCTGCGCGCCCGCCAGCCGAAGCTGAAGACCAGCGTACCCAGTATCAAGAAGACTGCGGCCAGCCCCAATGCGAGGTAGCGCGAGTTATCGGGCGTGATGAAGAAGCCCAGCAGCGTCCGATTATAAGCGTCTGCCAGCGCCGCAAAATCGCCAGGCTCGCCCTCCCGAAGCGCCATGTAACTGTCGTTGCCGAATACCATACCCATCGCCGTTACGATATCACTCGCGTAAACGATCCATTCCCCGCTGGGCAAGGTGATGTTCTCCGCCGGCGACAGCTCATTCATTGTAATCCCGGCGATGGCCTCAACTGCCGTGGCGATTTCCGGGGCAGCATCTTCCAGCGTATCATCCGCCTGCGTGGTCGTCAGCAGCACGATCCGCGCCGCCGGATTGCGCTCGACGAACGTGATCACAACATGTTCGCTATCGGCTCGCCGCGACATCACCGAAGCCGTAGTCGCGTCGTCTATGTCAAACACAAGGACCTGCCAGGTGCCATCGGCCAGATTGACCTTGTTGCTATAGACGGGTTGGCCGATGTCCAGCCCCAGCAGCTCACTTAGCTCGCTCTGCGCGGCCGCAAGACCGTCAGCGGCTGATACCCGCGCAGTGCGAATGGTCGCCTGCGCCTCAACCAGCGCAAACTGAGCAAAGTCGGCGCCGCTCTGGTTGGCCCAGCCCTCCAGAATCGGCACGTTGAACCCGCTCGCACGATAGTAGGGCACGGCCGCTTCGTGATCACTGCCGCCCACACCGCCGCCGATCAGCAACAGCCACAGAAGGATTAGGGCTATACGTGTTGGTTTCATCGCGCCTCAATCGCTCAGCGCTTGAAGCATCAGCCGGTCGCTTGCTTCCTTGCGCGTCTCCAGCCGATAGCGGTGCCACATCAAGGTGATTGGCATCAACGTCAGCCATAGCAGCAGGCTGGGCACGAGCGCCATTACCACGCCGCTGGTCGCTTCGAAGCTGCCTTGCGCGTTTTGTGGGCTGGCGCCGACGATCACCGGGTGAATCGTCTCGGGCACGATGCGAATGATGAAGAGCGTGGTCAAGACGCTTACAAAAGCGAAGATGCCATAAACTGACATGAAATTGCGCTTGCGGCTCAAGTCGTCGATTCCCGCGCGCAGCATCAAGTAAGCGGCGTAGATCAGGCACATTACCGCGGCCGAGGTCAAGCGCGGGTCCCAGGTCCACCAGGTGTTCCAAATCGGCCGCGCCCAAATCGAACCCGTCAGCAGGTTGATCAGCGCGAACGCCAGCCCGACTTCCACGCCGGCCAGCGCGATCCGGTCCCAAGCGTCGTTCTTGCGCGCCAGGTAGAGCAAACCACCGACCACTGTCGCGCCGAAGGCCGTGAACGCGCCGAAAAACGAGGGCATATGGATATAGAATATCCGTTGAATCTCACCTTGCTCAATGTCGGTGCCCGCCACGAACAAGCCCAGGTACAGCGTCGCCAGAAAGCCTAGGGCGGTCAGCGCTGTAAGCACACGCAGCATTCTCGGCTGCGGCGCGGGCTCAAGCTCAGCAATTCTCGTCAACTTCCGCTTCCCTTCTCTCGCGATTCGACCTAAAAACTAAATATAACTGCAAAATTCTACCAAGTATTTCTGAGAATTTAAGCCCGTATTCCGGCGATGTATTCATATACTTCGTCCGGACAATTCGCTTTCTCGGCTTCATTCTTCTACGACATAGCCATATAGCAGCAGGCAAAGCACTAGATAGATCACCGTGATTCCAGCCAACAGCTGCAGCCAGACTTGCCATTCCGGCGCGCCGCTCAAGACGCCCTTGGTCGCCCGCACCGCCGTGAGCAGGAAGGGCAGGGCAACCGGCAGCAGCGCAATCGGCAGCAGCGCTTCCCGCGCCCGCGTGCGCACGGTCATTGTCGCCAGCAGCGTGCCAATCGAGCAGAATCCGAGGATGCCCACGAGCGTCGTGACGATCACTCCGGTATGCAGTGTGTTCATGCCGTATAGCACCGTCATCAGGGGCAGCAGCACCAGGCCGACGATGCCCGTGAACAGGGCGTTGCCGGCGAACTTGCCCACGAAAATGGCCGAGCGCGACACCGGCGCCAGCAGCAAGGCGTCTAGATTGCCCTGGTCGCTCTCTTGCGCCAGACTGCGGTTGAGCCCCAGCAGGCTCGCGAAAATCAGCGTGACCCACAGGACGCCGCTGACCGCCTCGGCGCGGGCGGCGCGATCCAGCTCCAGCGCGAAGCTGAAAACCAGTACGCTCAACAGGGCGAAAAGCGCCATCACGCTCAGCAATTCGCGCGAACGAATCTCGGCGCGCAGATCCTTGGCAATGATGGCCAGCGCGCATTTTAGAAAGGGCGTCCTCATGTGGATTGCGCCCGGGCAGAGTCCCGATAAATGTCGGATAAACTGCGCCGGTCACCTATTCCATCGAAGACGATCTTGCCGTCAGACAGCAGCAGGGCGCGCACCGCGATCTCTGGCGCTCGCGTCAATTGATGCGTACTGAGGATGATAGTGCGCCTGGCTTCTTTCGCTTCCAACAGCAATTCGTCCAGCAGGTCGCATGCCGCTTGATCAAGCCCACTGTAGGGTTCGTCCAGAAGCAGCAGGTCGGGCTGATGCAGAAGGGCGCGGGCGATGCTGAGCCGCTGTTTCATCCCGCGCGAGAAGGTGCGCACGAGACTGCCGGCGCGTCTGCTCAATCCCACGCGCTGCAGCAGTTGCCGGCCGCGCTCTTGGCGTTCGTCCGCTTTCATACCATACAGCTTGCCAAAAAAGTCGAGATTTTCGCTGGCGGTAAGATTCTCGTACAGTAGCGGCCGATGCGCCACCAGGCCGATCTGCGCGCGAACCGCCAGCGCCTCGCGCGGTAGCTCCCAGCCGCCGATGCGGATCGCGCCGGCGGTAGGCTTGGAAAGCCCGCTCAACAGCCGCAGCAGCGTCGATTTGCCACTGCCGTTGGCGCCGAAGAGCATGACGAATTCGCCACGATCGATGCTGAAATTCAGGCCCTGTAAAACCGGCAGCAGACCGAAGGCTTTGCTCAGCTTTTCGACTTCAATGATTGCGCTGTCGTCCATCGTGATCATCTACTCCGGCGCCGCCATCCGCTCGGCCAGCTTCGCCTTGAGCTCGCGCCGTCGGTGATGATACAGATCATGATTAATCCGGCCCTGGTCGTGGTCGGCATCCAGGCGCGCCAACTCGGCGACCAAGCTGTCTATCTCGCTTGAGCCACTATCTCTCGACCGCTTCAGCCAGCCCAGCCCAAGCAGCGCGGCGCCGATAAGCGCTGCTGCGCCGGCGACCAGCAGCGGCAAGACATCGCCGGTGACGACCTGCGGGCCAGCGCTGCGGGTATCGCCGCTGATGCGGAAGACAAGCTGCGGCTCGCTCTCCATCTTGAGCTGCCCGGCGTAGACTCGCAAACCGTCCGCAGTTGCGCTCCCGGTCTCCGCTAGGAATGCGCCGCTTTCAATCTGCAAGTTGCCGGAAATTGTGACCGTAACCGCGGCATCCAAGCGGTTGCTGAACTCCTGCTGAAAGTCCAGATCGCCCGTATAAGGCAGAAAATACTCCAACACAATCCGGTGGTCGGCGCCCGGCGCCACCGGCAGCGTATCAATCACCGAGTTCGGCAGATTATCCATATTCTCGATAAGCGCGTAGCGCCCGCCTTGATCGTCGCCGAGCGCGCGCGCCCCCTGCGGGAACTGCAAAAGCAGCACCGCCTCTCGCCCGTCGTCAAAAGCGCGGCCGCTGGTGTAGATGCGATCCGAGGCATTGCGGAAGCCGACCGACTGCCAGACGTACAGGCCCGCGCCCGAGTTGTCCCAATTGACCGCTTCAATGAACAGGTCAATTCGCGCTATATCGACGACCAGCGGGTCCGTTGTCTCGTCATAGATCGTCAATGTTTGCTCTGGCGCGGCCTCCGCAGACGAAAGCTGCGGCAGCCGCCTGCTGAATAGCCGCCCGTCGTAGACCGCGCCCAGGATATAGCTGTAGTCTTGTTGCAGCGGAATATCTGGCAGGTTGAAACGGAAGTCCTCGTCAATGGATGTCTCGGCAACTGTGTAGCCCGCTGCCGCGTTGCCATAGCGCAGTTGAATCGATGTGCCCGCCGGCACAACCCCGCCCGCCGTGCCGTGCCGCACTTGACCGCGAATCACGCCCAGCGGCGCTCCGTTTCGCGTGGACACCGGGCCTCTCTCCAGCGAATTGACGCGCGCATAGGCGGTGGCAGCGCCTATTTCCTCAGCGCCAAGCATCCCGCCAAAGTACGCGCGGTTCAGGGAATCGCCGTATTTCTGATCGCTGAAGACCGGCGGAATCGAAGCGGGAAGGTCGCAGCCCGCGCAGCGCTCCCGCCAGAGCGATTCACCGGCGGCCAGCAATTGAGCGTCGTAACCCAGCGTATAGCTGTAGAGCGTCACATCCCAGCGCTCTTTTTCACTGAGGGCGTTTTTCCAGGGCGGCATCAACTTCTCGATGCGGCCCTCGGTTATCACTTCGTACCAGTCGAGCGGCGACTTCGGCGCGACCAGCTTGCGATCCGTCATGTCAAGCGGCCGCTCGACGCTGCCCGCAATGACCAGCTCCCCCAATCCGTCGCCTTTGACGCCATGGCACTCGGTACATCGCTCCTGGAAAATCCGCGCGCCCTCGCTGATATTGGGCCGCCAATCGATAAAGGCAGTCGTGTCAGAAGGCGGCGAATCTTGCGGCGGCGCCGTCGCCACGATTTCGGGCTCGCCGCCCAAACCCGTGCAAGCGCCTAGCGCGATCGCGGCTGCCAGGGTCCAGACGCTGCGGAGCGCAATCAATGTTGTCCCTCGCCGTTAGACGGTTCATTGCCTTCGCGATAGGCAGCCACAGACGCTTCAATGAGCGCGTCGATGTCGGACGCGTCGTCCTGCTGAATCTCCATCTGGTCTTGCAGCCGCAGCAACGCAATGCCGCGCGCCACCCAGACCTCGCGCTCCCGCCCGTGATCCGCGTCACTGATCTTGCCGGTGGCCAAGTCTTCGTCCAGGTCGCGAATGTTCGTCAATACGCGCTCATAATAGTTGCTGACGCGGTCCCCTTGGTCAACTGACGCCGCGTCATTGCCGCTTGACGCCGTGCTGAAGAGCGGGCGCGCCACGATTGCAATGGCGATCAAGGCCAGTAGCAGAGCAATCAGCAATCCCGGTACACTCATCGCTGCTCCGCCAATAGCCCTTCAATGGCGCGGCTTACCGTGTCGTAGCGGATGCTGCCGATATAGAACTGGCGCACATGGCCTGCCTGGTCTATCAAGAAGCTCTCCGGCGGTCCCTCGACTCGGTACAGATTGGTCACGCGCTGCTCTTGATCTTCTCCGTTGTAATAAGTGACGCCGAACTCCTCAATAAAGTCCAGCGCTTTCTGCGGCGAGCTCTCCAGCATATTCACGCCGATGATGGTAAATCCGGCCCCGCGATAGTCGTTGTAAAGCGCCTGCAGATCCAGCGCTTCGTCGCGGCAGGGCGGGCACCAGCTGGCCCAGAAATTGAGCAGTACCACTTGGCCGCGATAGTCCGCCAGCGCGATCTCACGCCCTTCAAAGAGCTTCAGCTCGAATTCCGGCGCGGGTCCGCTGAGCGGCCGACCGCGATTGCGCTCGCTGAGTTGCAGCGCCAAGAGCACAGCCGCTACTGCAACGGCGGCCAGGATGGACCATGAGCCGAGGCTCAGCCCCTTGCGTTTGGGCTGCGCGGGCCCCGGCTGCAGGAAGTCAGGCGTATTGTCTCGCTTCATCTTATTCCTTGATCCCCGCGCTTTAACGCAGAGACCGAACATCGCTTTCGAGCCGTTCGCGATAGCTGGCGTCGCTGAGTTCGCCGCTGACGGTCTCTCGTTCCAGGCTAAGCTTCTTCGAATCCGCGAAGCGCCGGAACGTAAGCAGACCCGCCCCAAGCGCCAGCAGCGTCGCCAGGGCCGGCAATACGAACGTCAGCGCCCGTATCAGCGGATCCTGTGGCACGCCGACGACGTGATCGCCGAAGCGTGCCACAAAGCTGTCGATCACATCCTGCGGCGTACGCCCGGCGGCCAGCTGCGCGGCTATCTCGTCCTTCCACTCCAGACAGGCGGTCGTCTGACACTCGTCCAATGGGATATTCTCGCAGACCGGGCAGTACATCCGCTCGGCCACCGCTATGACCTCGGTATCGCTCGCGCGGTTCCCTTGCGCCGTGATGACGAATGGCAACAGCATAAGTGCCGCAACCGTCGCAATGAGATCGAACCGGAAAAGGCGGTGAGGTTTTCGAGTCAAGCTCGCAAAGAGCGTTTCCCCTCTCCAACGCGTTGGATACCCGCCATAGAGATGGCGGGCGGCGGCCGGGCGGAGGGGTAGAACATGACACGTGATCAACCGTTTGTCCCTTCGCGCTTGCGTTGACCGGCCGCGGGCGTCACCTTGGGATATACGGCGATAACTGTGCCGAAGATGAGCAGAATCCCGCCCCACCAGACCAGGTTGACCAGCGGATTGATGTAGATGCGAAAGGTGGCCCGCTCGCTGTCGCCCCCGATCAGCAGCACATAAAAGTCGTTCTCCAGCGTGCTGTGCGCGCCCGCGATCGTCATCGGCATCTGCTCGTAGTCGTCAATGCGCGGGCGCATCCGCGCAATCTCGCTGCCATCGCGGAATAGCGTCACCGCCGTGATGTTCATCATACGGCCGTCGACCGCCTGCGCCCGAATGAAGTCGTCGAAACGCAAATTGTAGTCGCGCAAGGCGATGCTGTCTCCGCGCTGCAGCGTGTGCTGAACCTCCGTCTGGAAGACCGTGCTGCCGATGATGCCGATGCCAATCACGGTTACGCCTAGATGCACGATGTAGCCGCCATAACGCCGCTGATTGCGCCGGAACAGGGCCAGCAGCGCTCGCGGCCAGCTTTCGTTTAGCGCTTGTCGCCGCGCCTTCGTCCCGCGATAAATCTCGTAGAGCGCGACATAAGCGGCGAATAGCGCCACCCCGTATCCGACTGTCGCCACCAGCAATCCGGTCCCGCTCAGCGCCAGCGCCAGGATGCTCAGTACCGTCAGCAGCAGTGGAGGGCGCAGCGCGGCGCCCAGTCGCGGTAGCGAGGTCGCGCCCCAGGCCGAGAGCGGCGCCACACCCATCAGAACATACATGGCGATGAAGAGCGGCACGACAAAGAATTCGAAGGTCTCGGCGCCAATCGTCACTTCTTTGCCGAAGGCCAGTTCGGACAAGATGGGCAAGCCGAAGCTGCCCCAAAATATCGCGATAAACAGCGCGATGAACACCACATTGTTGAGCACAAATAAAGACTCGCGACTGAGTAAGTTGGCGAATTGACGCTCATCGCTTAGTTCGCCCCGTCCCCAACGCCACAGCAGCAACCCCAGCGCGACCAGCGTAATCACGGCCCAGAAAGCCAGCATGGGGAAGCCGACCTCGCTGCGGGCGAAGCTGTGCACGCTCTCGATGACGCCGCTGCGCGTCGCGAAGGTGCCGAACATCACCGCCGAAAATGTGGCGATCACCAGCAGCATATTCCACAGCTTTAACATGCCGCGCTTTTCTTGAATTATTACGCTGTGTATGAAAGCAGTGCCCACCAACCAGGGCAAGAAGGCCGCATTCTCCACCGGGTCCCAGCCCCAATAGCCGCCCCAGCCCAGGACGTCATAAGCCCAGCGTCCGCCTAGAATCAGCCCAATGCTTAGAAATATCCAGGCGATCAAGGACCAGCGCCGCGTGGCCTTGATCCAGCCGCTCGACAGCTCGCCCGCCGCCAGGGCCGCCATGGCGAAAGAAAAGGGAATGGTGAAGCCCACGAAACCCAGGTATAGCATCGGCGGGTGGATGACCATGCCAAAATGACGCAGCAGCGGGTTCAAGCCTTGAGCGCCCGCTCGCAGCGCCGCTTCACTCGGCGTCACCGCGAAAGGTGGAATCAAGGCGCTAGAGACCTCTTGCGCGCCCGGCGCCCCCTGCGGCAGCAGCCACCAGCGCTCGAAGGGATTCTCGAGGAACAGCGACAAGCCCAAAAAAAAGGCTAAGGTCGCCATCATAAAAGCGATCGCGAAGGGCATCAGCCGCCGCTCGCCGCGCCAGTTGAGCCCAATCGCCGCAACAGCAAACAGGCTCATCAGCAGCGACCAAAACAGGAGCGAACCGCGCTGTGAGCCCCAAAGCGCGGTGAAGCGGTAAAGGGCTGGCGTCTGCGGATCGGTAACGCTGTACACGTAAGACATCTGATATTGCTCGGTCATCAGGGCGATGACCAGCATGGCAGTAGCCAGCAGCAGCGCCGGGAAGGTGAGCAGCGCCGCGTTGCGCCCGCTGCGCCCCCAGCGCTCCAGCTGCTTGTGCCCGCCCAAAGCCGACGCAGCCACGGCATATACCGCCAGGGCAAATGCGAACGTCAGCGCCGCCAGCCCGGTCTCCGCCAGCATTATTGATGTTCCGGAATCTGACTTAAGCCTTCGGGGCCGGTACTCTCTTCGAATCGGCTCGGGCACTTCAGCAGCAGTTCGCTGGCATAAAAGACGCCGTCGAGCGCCAATGCGCCCGTCAGAATCGCCTGCGCCTCGTGCTGCAGCAGATCCGGCATGGCCGCGTCTTCGACCACGATTCTTAATCGGGCCGCGTCTTCATCCTGCAGCGCGTCGCGCAATGCCGTCGCCAGATCCTGATAAGTGGCAGGGATATTGACGATATCGAATTGAATGACCGCAATTTCGCTATCGTAGTCGATCGTCTCGCCGTCGACCGCCCCGGAAATCCGCACCGTCTGGCCGATGTAGGCGGGATCTTGCAGAACATCCGCTACCGTGATGAAATAACGCGCGCCCTGCAAGGTTCCCGAAACCAGCAAATACATGACCGCCACCAGAATAATCAGGCCCGCCGCCAAGAATTTGAGGCGCTGCGATCGTTTGGGCTTTTCCAGGTTTTTGGGTTTTTCCCAGTTGGCTTCTGTCATGGGAGGCTCCGTCGCCGGCGGCGAATCAGGCAGACTCCTCGTCATCGCGCGATGACTGGCTCCAGCGAATCACCAGCACGCCGATCATGCCAGCGATGCCCAGAAACAGTACCAGCATCGCCAGACCGGCCGGCGACGAAGAGGTCTCACCGTCCTGCGCCATTACCATGCCGACTTGCGACAGCGCCACTATCATCAACAGCGCCAGTTGCCTTGCATTCATCCACGGACGTAGTTTATTCATTGCCACTCCCGATTCGACAGCGCGGTCGCGCCAGCGCTAGCGCTTTAGAGCGCGCTCAACTTTACAATATCATAAACGGTGAAGGCCATCAGCAGGACCAACGCGGCCGCGGCCACCACCAGGTAGCGCCAGCGATGCGCATAGCCGATCGTCCAAAAGCGCCGCAAGCTGAAGTAGATCGAAACCATCGCCACCAGATTGATCAAGAGCAGGATAGGCACGGTCGCGTCAGCCGCGACTCCCACCACGGGCAGCAAGAAAGGCAGCGCGGCATACTGCAAGATGCAGCGCGCGCCGGAAAACGCCAGGGACAGCGTCAGCGCATTTTCGGCCTTGCGCGCCGTTCCCGCTGCGTCGGCATCCGCTGACCGGGCAGCCGCCGGCTTGACCAGCAGCAGTCGTGTCATCAGGCTGTCGACTCGGTTCACTCGAAGGCTCATCCCGGCTTTTCTCCGCTTCTAACGCCTGGGCGCTCGGCACACCTTTAGATTGTATCAGCCGCGCTGCCTGATTCCGATAGCAACTCTGTAAATGTCTCGTAAACCCGTGTTGTCGCGCCCGGCGGCAGGACATGCTGACGCGACGCTGAAAGGTACTCATCTTCCGCGTGCCACGCGGTGATAGACTTCGCCTCGCGCGCTAGCCGTCCAGCAGCTGATCCTGGCTGTCGAGAAAGGCCACCAAATCAGCCAGCTGCTGGGTCGTCAGTTGCCGGCCGTATATCTCCGGCATCATCGCGGCGTAGTCCGGTGTAATATAAGCCATCGGCTGGACGATACTCTCCACCAAGAATTGGCGATGGCTGTAGCTGGTGAAGGCGGGCATTGCCAGTCGAATGTCGTGCACGCGCGTCCAGGTGCCGGCCGTCAGCGGCGCCACCGCTTCATTCTCGTGGCAGCCGGCACAGCCCAGCGTGCCGCCGCCCAGCGCCGGCTCCAACCCATTGTAGAGCAGTTGGCCCTGCAGGGGATCTCCATAGGCTTCTTCAAGCTCAACCAGGATGGCCTCGACGTCAATGCCCACCGCCTGCGCCAGGATCAAGTCGTCCAAGGTAACGAAGCTCAAGGTCTGTTCCAGCAAGCGGTCGAGTTCGACCTCGTTAGGCTGGTACCCGCAATCCAAAGCCATAGACTGGTAGAGCGCGCCCAGCCGAAATAGATTGGCCAGCGCCTGCTCTACATTGTCGACGAAGTCAAGCGTCAGGTAAGCCGCGAAGGTGCTCTGCTGTTGCGCCAGCGCGTCGGCCTGGCAGTTGTCCGCCAAATCGTCTTGCGCGGCGCCGCTCGCCGCCAGCAGGAGCGTCAGCGCTATTGTCAGAATGAATGTCCGCATCTTGCGCCCTCATACCGAAATCAAAAAGCCCCCGGATCCGAGGGCTCATACACGTCCAATGTGACGACCTATACTTGCGTCATCAAGTAGCTGACGATATCCGCCAGCTGCTGATCGGTCATGCGTGTGCCGAAGTTGTTCGGCATCAAGCCCGAGCTGTAGCCGTCGACCACGTAGTCGCCCGGCCGCGTAATGCTCTCGATCAGGTACTGTTCCACGCTGTATCCGGCGAATTGCGGCAGCGTCAGCCGTTCGGTCGATACGCGCGTGAAGGTGCCCACCGTGTCCGGCGCCGACGCGCCATTGCGATGGCAATCCGTGCAGCCGAATTCGGCATCATACAGCGCTTCACCGCTAACGGGGCTGCCCACGATTTCTTCAGCTTGCCAGCGCGCCAGGATGCCGGCCACATTGTCCCCGGCCGGGGGCGGGGGCGGGTCTGTCGGCAGCGAGCCATCCGCCAGCGGTTTGCCGTACTGGGCTACCGCCAGGAAGTCCTCGGTCGTCCAGTTTTCGCCCTTGTCATAGTTGAGAATATAAGCCGCCAGGTCTTCAATCTGGTCTTGCCGCAGGGGACCGCCGGCTGTCTGTGACCAAGCGGCCATGCCGGTGCCGCTGGGATAAACGCGCGCGCTGCCCGGCCGTCCGTGAATCAATGTCGTCACGACATAGCCGTGCAGGTCGCCGGCCCAGCCCACTTGTGACAGGCGCGTGCCGTTGGTATTAAAGAACACCTCGACTTCGTTGTCCGCCGTCCGGTCGCTGTCTTCAATCGTCTCCCATTGCGGGAAGAGACCGTTGTCGACTGCTTTATCCAGTATGCCGAGGATCTCGCTGCGCTCCGCTATCGCGGCGTCGATCGCTAACTGCTGCTCTTCCATTTGCGCTTCCAGCGCTTCGACTTCGGCGATGATTTCATTCTGCCGCTCTGCCGATGGCGGGCTTTCCGCGTCGGTCAACTCAGCTATCAGTCTGTCCGTGTCTTTGTTCAGACGTACCAAGGCGCGGTTGGCATTGGTGACGGCCGCGGTTTGCAAGCCCACCGGGTCAAATCCGAAGAGATGGGGATTATTGAGCCCGGGGGCGCGCTTGTCCGCGCCATAACCCTCTTCGCCATGGCATTCGGAACACAGTGATGCATAGAGTTCCGCGCCTCGCTCAATCGACCGACCGGTATGCTGCCGCACAAAGGACTGCATGCGCGCTTCTTCGTTTATGGCGACCCAACCCACCAGGATCATCATGCCAACGAACATGGTGATGCCGGCCAGAATCCGGCCTTCGATTGACTTTATGAAGAGTAGTCGACCCATGAATTGTCCCTGTGTCTCCCTCGCCGCGACAAGCTAGTGACGATGCGGCGCGCAAGTGCTAATCGAAATACGCCGATGCCTGGTGAATGAAGAGATGGTCGCTGTAGATGCGCCGCACCGGGACCGGGTTGCCGTCTTCATCCAGCACCGGTACTTCTTCCGTCAGCGCTTCGCCGTCCTCGCCCAGGACCGGATTGCCGTCACTATCGGTCACAGCGACTTGTTTAGTGGCGTAGACCAGGATTGGCTGGCCGTCATCATCCAGTTGCACGTTGCCGCCTTCGATCAAAACGGTGTCCCAGCTCACGACCCAATCCAGCCGCTTTAATCCGGCCTGATTGTCCGTGATGACCAGCGCCCCCCAAACATTCGGCAGTTCTTGGGGAACCTCGTCCAGGTGATGGGCGAATTCCTCCATTACCTGCATCAATTTCGGCGCCTCGTCCGCCGGCACGCTGCGGAAGCGCAACGGAAGCTGATTCGCGCCCAAATGCTGATCCTTCAATTCCTGGATCATCTGCGCAAATTGACCGTTGGCCGCCGTCTCGGCGCTGATCTGCGCGATCATTTCATTGGTCGACATCTCGTCGTGATGGTGCATCTGCACCGTCGTATAGGCGCCGACAATCATCTGATCGAAGGGAATCGTCCGCCCGACGCCGACCTTGGCGTGCGCCGGCTCAAACGTGAGCTCATGGACGATTTCGGTCTCGGCCGAGGTCTGCACGGCGAATTTGGCCAAGCCCATATAGCTCAGTACCGTGGTCACCGACACCAGCAGCATGGCGATCGTCAGCATGAAGCGGCGATGGGCGAAGCGTCGGCTCGGCGTCACATCCAGATAGGGCAGCATCGCCAGGCCGCCCAGCGCAATCGACGGGAAGGCCACGCCCCAGAAGAACTTGTCGCCCAGCTTCAGCGCGCCCTGAATCCACAGAAAATACCAAGGCGCGGTGGTGCCTAGCGGCGTCACTTGCGGATCGGCATGATTCTCCAGCGGCGCATGATAGAACCAGATGCAGAGCACCGTGATGATGAATGTGGTCGCGCCCAGCCAGAACATCTCATAGGTCAGCATGTCGGGGATGAAGTAGACGCGCTTGTCCAGCGGTACGCGCTTGGCCGAGTCCTCGCCGATATTCTCTTTCTGCGGCGGCAAGCTGTGCCCGTGGATGACCACTTTGTAATAGTGCACGCCAAAGAACACAAAGAGCAGCGCCGGCAAAGCCAGCACATGCAGCAGATAAAAACGCAAAAGACCGTTCGCGCCCAGCTCCGGCGCGCCACGCAGCAGCAAATTGACCTGATCGCCAACCACCGGCGTCGCCTCGGCCATTGAAGCGCCGATCGTCACCGCCCACAGCGACAGCTGATCCCAGGGCAGCAAATAGCCGGAGAAACTCAGGAAGCCGGTAATCACCAACAGCAACAAACCGCTGAACCAGGTGAACTGGCGCGGCTTCTTGTAACTGCCCGTGATCCACGTTCGCATCATGTGCAGCGCCACCACCGCCACCATGAACTCGGCGCCCAGACGGTGCATATCGCGCATCAGTTGGCCCAGCGGCACATTGCTCAAAATCGTCAGCATATCGCCATAGGCGATCTCCGGCGACGGCGTATACCAGAGCATCAGCAAGATACCGGTGATGGTCTCGAAGAACACAAAATAGGACGACAGCCAACCTAGGCGAAAGGTCGGGTACATGCCGGTCACATCGCGGTTGAAGTAGGACGGGCGCATGTGCAGCCAGAAGCCGTCCGCATGCGGCGTCAAACGCGGATTGGGACGGCGGCTGGCGCTTTCGCCGCGGAAGGCTTCGCGCAAATCCTGCACATTCAAGCCGGCGGTCAAGCGCTCGACAGAATCGTCGATACCCTCGAAAACAGCCTTTTTGAAACCTTTTTCCTTGACGTCATCCAGGAAGGACGGAAAGGGGAGGATGGTCATGGAAGCTCCTCGTGAGATTTCATCCGCGCTAGGGGTGCAACTCGCCTACAATGCGCGCGCCGGTATCAATCTGAATGCTCGTGATTTCTCGATCGGAATCCAGCGGAATGGGTCCCCCGTCAGTCGGCGTTTCGACTGTGGTGCCATCAGCATAAGTCACCGTGGCAATGAAGCGATCCAGATTGCGCGGCGCCGGTCCTTCAATCCAGGTCCCGCTCAGCTGAAATTTCGAGCCGTGGCAGGGGCACTCGAAGCGGTTATTGGTTGGCACCCACTTGGGCAGGCAGCCCAGATGCGTGCAAACGCCGTAAAGCGCTCGCAAACCCTCGCTGGTGAGCGTCACATGGAAGCGGCCGGCGGGCACCGATGTCGGCGCGGCGCCAACCCCGGGCAGCTCCTCCGGATTAAAAGCGAAGGCGCCGCCGAACTCGCCTTCCTTGAAGCGCGGGAAAGCGAACCAGATCAGCCCGGCGGAAGTCTGGCCCAGCAGCAAAGCCATGGACGCGCCCCAAATATAGTAGAGGAATTCGCGCCGGCTGGGCGCCGCCACCTGTATGCTCGGCGTCGTCGCCGCGCGCGCCACCGGGGCGCTCAGCGCAGTTGGATTCGTGGATTCTGCTGTTGCCATAGAGCCTTCCATTCCAAGCGGACTGCCGCTATGAAACCACTATTCTAAGCTACATCAATAGCAAGATTTTCTGCAAGATTTTGCGATAGTTAAATATATCACAATCGAATGGGGGGATACAAGTAAAAAGTTTTGGGGATTCGGTGTAGAATACTCCAGAGTATTCAAGCGACGAAAGCAAGATCATGGATCATATCACTGTTCACGCTGACGACCCACTACTGTGGAAATACGGGAGTGGTAAATATCAATGATATAAGAACTCCATCGGATAGGGGGTGTACTG
>WTGO01000092.1 GCA_011523515.1 Chloroflexota bacterium | reverse complement strand
TAAGGACATTGGCTCATCCCTTTAGTATGACATATCCAAAAATATAGACACTCCCTAGAACAGATTTTCGCGCAGACTGTTGGGGAGGGGCTGCCCCTACCGAAGGCGCCTCATGCAGTGAGCAAAACCTTGCCCAGCGCGCGCCGCTCCATGAGCTCTCGCAGGGCGGCGGGCGCTTCTTCCAGCGGAAAGGTCTTGTGGATATGCGGCTTGAGTTCGCCGGCGGCATACCAATTCAAGAGCTGAGTGAATGAGTCGCGGATGACGGCGGGATTGCGCTGCAGATAAGCGCCCCAAAATAATCCTACCAGCGAGGCGTTTTTGAGCAGGGCGATATTGGCTGGCAAGGACGGGATGCGCCCGCTGGCGAAACCGATGACCAGGTAGCGCCCTTCCCAGGCGATGCGCCGCACGGCTTGATCGAAAAGGTCACCGCCGACGGGATCAAAGATGACATCGGCGCCGGTCCCGCTGGTCAAGTCCTTGACACGGTCACGCAGGTTTCCGCTGGTATAGTTAATCGTGTCGGTCGCGCCGTATGCCCGCGCCAGCGCCAGTTTCTCCGGCGTGCTGGCTGCGGCGATGACGCGCGCTCCCAGCAGCGTCCCCAGCTCGACCGCCGCCAAGCCGACGCCGCCGGCCGCGCCCAAAACCAGCAGCGTCTCGCCGGCTTGCAGCTTAGCGCGATGGACCAAGCCAAGGTGCGCCGTGCCATAGACCAGCGGAAAGCCAGCGCCGTGCTGATAGGTCATTTCCGCGGGCATGGGCAAGGTCAGCGCGGCGGGAACGACTACTTCTTCGGCGAAACCGCCGTACATCATGGTGGCGATGACGCGGTCGCCGACGCGCGGCTGTGATATTCCCGCGCCGACTGCAATGACATCGCCGGCGACTTCCAGGCCGGGGCTGAAGGGGAAGGGCGGCTTTAGCTGGTACAGCCCCTGGACGATCAGGACATCGGGAAAGTTGACGCCGCAAGCGCGCACGCGAATCTTGACCGCGCCGGCGGTCACGTCCGGGCTGGCCGCATCCTCAAGAGTCAGGTCGTCCGGCGAGCCGAAGGCGTGGCAAAGAACCGCTTTCATCAGCGCTGCTCAGATGTTGATGTCGTTGGCCAGCAAGCCGGCCAGCAAGTCGATGCAAGCCTCTACGTCGCCGATATCAACTGTTTCGCTGGTGGTGTGCAGGTAGCGCGTGGGGATGGAAATGCAGCCGCTGGGTACGCCGGCATCCGCCATCTGAATGGCCGAGGCGTCGGTCGTGCCGCCGGACAAGAGCTCCAGCTGATAAGGAATGCCATTGGCTTCGCAGCGTTCAATCATCCAGTTTTTGATCGGCAATGGCACAATCAGGCCGGGGTCGTGCACTTTAATGGCCGCGCCGCCGCCCAATTTGACCAGCATCTTGCTCCCGCGGATCTGGTCGCCGCTGCCGGTGACATCAATGGCGATGCCGATATCCGGCTTCACGCCCTGCGCCGCGGTCTTGGCGCCGCGCAAGCCGACTTCCTCCTGCACTGTGAAGGCGAAGTAGAGTTCGTTCGGTGTCTGGCGTCCCAGCCGGCGCATGGCTTCGATGGCGACGACGCAGCCGATGCGATCGTCCAGCGACTTGGCGATGATGCGTTGGCCACGCACCTGCATCTCGCGCATGAAGCCGGCTGGCTGCCCAACCGGTGTGGCGTTGCCGTCTCCCCCCGCTTGTACATCAATGTAAAAGTCGCTCAAGGATTTGCCAGCGCCGTTCTGCGCGGCGATGACGCCGATGGCGCCGTCTTCGAATTGCACGCGGTTGCCGTTGAGCGTGTCAGCGCGCAAGCCGCCCAGGTTGGTGAAGCGCAGGTAGCCGCTCTCCGGTTCCTGATAATTGGCCATCAAGCCGATCTCGTCCATGTGCGCGGCCATCAGCACTTTGGGTCCGCCGCTGCCCACGCGGCAAATGAGATTGCCCAAGCCGTCTACCGTGATTTCGTCCGCCGAGTCCGCCACTTCTTCGCGGATGAGATCGCGGATGCGGTGTTCGTAGCCGGGCGGTCCCCAGGTTTCTACCAGTCTTTTGGTCAAGTCGAGCATGGGCGTACTCCTATTTCATCCATCTTAACAACAGAACTAGATCCGAGTAAATGCTGCAAAATAAACAGGCGCGTTGTAGGGGCGATTCTGTGAATCGCCCGTCTGCGAAGTCGAGGTACTGCGGGCAACATACAATGTCGCCCCTGCACATCTCCTCTGCGCCCGCTGCATTGTCAAAGCGACTATGCCCTGGCGCCATTCTCGAGCGCTTCCAGCCGCATGGGCAGACCGTCTCGCGGGAACATCGTAATCAAGGCGGCGGGTTTGATCTCGACGCCGTCGATCAATCTTAAACGATAGCGCTGGGCAATCGTCGCCAGCAGCAGATTGGCTTCCATGACCGCGAAGCTGTTGCCGATGCAGACGCGCGGACCGCCGGCGAAGGGCAGGTAGGCGTATTTGTGCATGTTTTCGATCTCGGGCTCCAGCCAGCGCTCGGGCAGGAAATCCTTCGGTCGCTTCCAGTACTCGGGATGACGATGGAGCAGATAGATCATGACTTGCGCGGTCGTGCCCTTGGGCATGGGATAGCCGCAAACTTCCGTGTCTTCCGCGGCTGTTCGGCTGACGGACCAGACGGCCGGCATGAGCCGCATCGCTTCCTTGATGACGATGTCGGTATAAGGCAGGCGGCGCAGGTCTTCCAGCTTGGGCGGGCGTCCGCCCAGCACCGAATCCAGCTCGGCATGCAACTTGGCTTCGACCTCAGGATACTGCGCCAGCAGCCACCAGGTCCAGTTCAGCGTGTTGGCGGTGGTTTCGTGCCCGGCCAGGAAGAGCGTCACGGCTTCGTCGCGCGCTTGCAGGTCAGTCATGCGCTCGCCGTTTTCGTCTTCCGCCAGCAGCAGCATCGACAAAAGATCGCCGCGATCTTCGCCGGTTACACGCCGGTCATTGATGAAGCCGTAGACAATTTTGTTCAGCGCGTTATTGGCCAGCCAGGAGCGCGCCCGCAGCGGAGTCGGAATCCAATAGGGCAGGATGCTGGCGGTGTTGTTGGCCTTTTGCACGACCGCGACCGCCCGCTTGACCTGGTTGACCGTGCTCGAGGCATCGGCGTCGAAGAGCGTGCGGGCGACGATCGTCAGCGTGAGCTGCATCATCTCTTCGTCCACATCGAGGACCTCGCCATCGCGCCAGCTTTCCAGGCGCTTCAAGGTATAGTCGACCATGGTATCGGCATAGGCATGGACGCGGACGGCATGAAAAGCCGGCGCCACCAGACGCCGCTGCCGCTTCCAGAAGTCGCCGTTGCTCGTGACGAGGCCCTCGCCCATGAAACGAGCCAAGCCGGTCTTTTTATTGGTATAGGCCGGACCCTTGATGAAACGTTTCGACTGGCGCACGAAGAATTCATGAATGACATCTGGATTGGCGACCGAATAATTGTGCGTTTCGCCGATCATGAAGTGCCAGACATCGCCATAAGTCTCCATCCAACGCGTGACGAAGTTTAGCGGGTCTTTGAAGAAGCGGCGATAAAACAAGTAATTCTGCCAAACGCCTTCGCCCATCTCGGTCGGCCCTGGCGGGAAACCATTTGCCGTCATTGTTTCTGATCTTTCTAGCTAGGCGCTGGAGCAGCGACGCGTGACGACGCAACGGTCAGGAGCGTTCGCGCTTTCGTCGAATCAATACGTCAATCGTACCACAATCATGCCAGTAATAGATGGGAATCTGTACACTGCGCTGGCGCATTTCAGGGTGCTGGGGCGGATTTGCGGAACAGGGACGGATTGGCGACAATAGACGGGATTGGCGCAGCGAGCGATGAAAGGCGACCTTATGTACACACTTGGTCTTGATTTCGGCACCTTATCCGGGCGGGCGGTTCTGGTCGACACGCGCGACGGCGCCGAAGTGGCCGAGTCCGTCTTTGATTACCCGCACGGTGTGATGGATATGCAGTTGCCCTCGGGCGTCAAGCTGCCGCCGGATTGGGCGCTGCAGCATCCGCAGGACTACATCGACGTGTTCGCGCGCACGGTACCCGCTGTGCTGCGCGAGAGCGGCGCGGCCGCGTCCGATGTTGTGGGGATCGGCATTGACTTCACGGCCAGCTCGCCCATGCCAACCACGGTCGATGGCACGCCGCTCTGCTTCCTGGAGGAAATGCGGGACGAGCCGCATGCCTACATCAAGCTGTGGAAGCATCACGCGGCGCAGCGTCAAGCCGACCAGATTAACGAAACGGCGCGGCAAATGGGCGAGAGTTGGCTGCCGCGTTACGGCGGCAAAATCTCGTCCGAATGGTTCTTCAGCAAGCTGCTGCAGATATTGCAAGAGCGCCCCGATATCTACGCCCAGATCGACCGCTTTGTCGAGGCGGCGGATTGGGTGATCTGGCAGCTGACCGGCGTGGAGACACGCAATACCTGCACAGCCGGCTACAAAGCCATGGTGCAAGATGGAGACTTCCCCAGCCGCGACTATTTCCGCGCGCTCGACCCCGCTTTTGAGCATGTTGTGGACGAGAAGGTGGGAAGAGAGTTCGCCGAGCTGGGGTCGAAAGCCGGCGAGCTCACGCCGCAAATGGCGGACTTGATGGGCTTGCCGGCGGGCATCGCCATCGCCGTCGCCAATGTCGACGCGCATGTCACCGCGCCGGCCGTCAAAGCGACCGACCCCGGCGTCATGGTCATGGTGATGGGCACCTCCTGCTGCCATATCTTGTCATCGACGCAGCTGGGCGAGGTCGACGGCATGTGCGGCGTTGTGATGGGCGGCGTTATCCCCGGGCTCTACGGCTACGAAGCGGGCCAGAGCGCTGTGGGCGACATCTTCGCCTGGTTCGTCGACCACAGCGTGCCACCGGAATATCATCGGGCGGCGGAGCGCGCCGGTCTCGGCTTGCACGAATATCTCGAGCGGGAAGCCGCCAAACAGCGTGTGGGCCAGCATGGCTTGCTGGCGCTGGATTGGTGGAACGGCAACCGCAGCACACTGGTGGATGTCGACTTGACGGGCTTGATGCTGGGCATGAACCTGGCCACCCGCGCCCCCGATATCTACCGCGCGCTCATCGAAGCCACGGCTTATGGCACGCGCGAGATCATCGACGCCTTCGATGCGCAAGGCGTCGCCGTTAACGAGCTGGTGGCGGCGGGCGGACTGCCCGAGAAGAACGCGCTGCTCTGCCAGATCTTCGCCGATGTTACCGGGCGTCCCTTCAAATTGTCCGGCTCGGCGCAGGCGCCGGCTTTAGGCGCGGCTATGCACGCGGCGGTGGCGGCGGAGATCTATCCCGATATTCAGGCGGCGGCGGCGAAGATGGGCAAACTCAAAGCCGGCGTCGTCACGCCCATCTCGGGCAACCAGGTGGTCTATGACAAACTCTTCCAAGAGTACAAGACGCTCTACGACGCCTTCGGGCGCGGCGCCAACGATGTGATGAAACGCTTGAAGGCGATCAAGCACGAAGCGCTGGACTGAATCGACGCGCCGCCTCAAGCCGGCGGATAGCCTCTTCCTCTTAATGACTCAAATGGCTCGGGCGCGCTAGCTCACCGCCTCGTCTCGCTTGGCTATTTGGCGACTTGGCGTGGGCTTTGTGAAAAACTGCCAAAGCAAGCGCGGGGAATTGGGATACTATTGCAATTTTGCCCTGGGCAGCGCTTAGATATGATAAGTTATGTACTGAAAGCAGGCGTCTGAAGTCCAGGTGAGGTTGGAAATGAACAAACGCAAAATGGGAATCGGCAATAAGCGCACCATGATCTATCGGCTCATTTCCATATTTTTAGGTCTTGTGATCCTTTACAGCTTCGGCTTTGGCACAATTGCACAAGACGATCCCCCAGCCGAAGACGCAGCGGCTGAAGCGATGATGACGGATGCGATCAGCGCCGCGGAGGTGCAGGACAACCTGGACCAAACCTGGATTCTTTTAGCCGGCTTCCTGGTCTTCTTCATGCAGGCTGGCTTCGCCATGCTGGAAGGCGGCATGATCCGCGAGACAGGGGTGGTGAACTCGCTCGCCGAAAACTTCATGGATGCCTGTGTCACTGGTATTGTCTTTTTCATCGTCGGTTATGGCATCGCCTACGGCACCTATGACGCCGGCATGGAAACCGGCAGCTTGACGCCGCTCAACATACCGCTGCTGCTGGGCGGGGTTGACGGCACCGGCGCGGGCGACGGCGCGCTGCTGGTGGCTTTCTTCTTCCAGTTTGCCTTTGCCGGCGCCGCCGCGACCATCGCCACCGGCGGTATGGCTGAGCGGACGAACTTCGTCGGCAAGCTGATCTACAGCGCGATTCTGGGCGCGATTATTTATCCGGTGGTCGTATTCTGGACCTGGGGCAGCGGCTGGGTCGCGGCGCAGGGTTTCATTGACTTCGCCGGTTCAACGATCGTGCATATGACGGGCGGCATCGTGGCCCTGATAGGCGCTTATGTCTTGGGGCCGCGCGCGGGCCGCGAATGGGGCCGCCCACCAGAAGCGTCTAACCTGGCGCTGGCTTCGCTGGGTACTTTCATCCTGTGGTTCGGCTGGTACGGGTTTAATGTCGGCTCAACCCTGGGCGCGGGGGACGTCAATCAAATGGGTCTGGTCGCTGTAAATACCACGCTGGCGGCCGCGGCCGGGGCGCTGGGCGCGATGTTTCTCAAGCATTGGCTGACTGGCGGCTGGAATATGAGCTTCATTCTAAATGGCTCTTTGGCGGGCTTGGTTGGTATCACAGCGGGCTGCGCCTTTGTCACGCCTATCGGGTCAATCGTGATTGGTTTGCTCTCTGGCGCGGTCCTGGTCTACTCAATGCGCTTTGTGGAGTCCATTAGAATTGACGATGCGGTCGGCGCCTTCTCGGTCCATGGGGCCTGCGGCGCCTTCGGCACACTGATGATCGGCATTGTGGGTTCGCAAGCGCTGGGCGCTCCCAGCCTGTTGGATGGCGGCACCCTGGATACGCTGGGCGCGCAAGTGGTCGGCGTCGTGGTGATCGCTATCTGGGTCACCATAACCAGCTTCATTATGTTCACAGTGCTCAACCGCATGGAGGTCCTGCACGTGGATCCGGAAGCGGACCGCATCGGCATAGACGCCTACGAGCATCACGCTTCGGTCTGGCCCAACGTGCTGCCCCTGCGCGAGGAAGGCGACGAATAAAGCAGCTCGGCGCATTCAGCAAGGACATAACGAGGGCGATCCGAGACGGGTCGCCCTTTTTTGATTGCGTCGAATCTTCAGTGTGCGATTACAGCCGATCGCTGTCCAGCATGATGGTCACGGGCCCATCGTTGTGGATGGCCACTTGCATCATGGCGCCGAAGACGCCCTGTTCGACTTGACTCACGCCCGCCTGTGACAGGTAGTCGGCGAACGCCTGCACCAGCGGCTCGGCGCTTTCCGGCTGGGCCGCGTTGACGTAGCTGGGGCGCCGGCCCTTGCGCGCATCGGCGTAGAGCGTGAACTGCGATACGACCAGCGCGCCCCCGCCGATATCCAGCAGCGACCGGTTCATCTTGCCTGCCGAGTCGCTGAATACGCGCAGATTGGCGGTCTTCTGCGCCAGCTTTTCCGCTTCCGCCAGCGTGTCGGCGTGGGTCACGCCCACCAGCGCAACGAAGCCGGCGGCGATCTGCCCGCTGACTTTCCCATCCACCGTCACCGTGCCGGCGCTCACCCGTTGCAGCAATACTCGCATAGTGATTGGCTCCCTTCCGCGGCCCTTCAGGCGCGTTGGTTGAGAATCTGCATGACGCGCAGCAGGAAGTGTTGGCAGCAGGTATCGACGTGGTAGCGGATGTCCATTTCTTCGTTTTCATTGTCGTAGACGCCGCTGATGGTGAAGCTGGGCGCTTGGGCATGCTCGGCGCAGACCACAGCGCCAAACTTGCGCTCCAGCGCGGCCCCCAGCGACCGGCGCGTATTATCGAACATCAGCTCCAATTCGTAGGGATCCAGGAAGGCATCCGGCAATTCCTCGCCTCGCGTACGCAGGTCGAAGTCGATCTTCAGGCCCATGTCGCCATCAGTCGATCATGGGCCGCACGCGCTGCACCAGCTGGATGGCGATGCCCCAGGGATCGCGCAGGAAAGCCAGCCGGTCGCCGTTGGCGCGGTTGTCGATGTCGCCGTCAAGCGCCGCGCCCGCGGCCACCAGGCGTTCGCGCGTCGCGTCCATGTCGTCAACGGCGAAGGCCAGGTGAAAGGTCACGGCGTGGTGCTGGCGGTAGTCGATGAACTCGCCCAGCGGATTGCTGTAGATTTCGATAAGGCTCTTGCCGGCGCTGTCGGCCAGGAAATGAATATAGGGCGGCTCGGCGAAGGCGCGTACGATGCGCATGTCCAGGTTTTCTTCGTACCAGGCCGCTACAGCCGCCGAGTCCGCTACGTTGAAGGCGATATGTTCCAGTCTCATCAAGCGCTCCTATTCCAATTCGAAGTGTTCCGCGTCAGGCGCGGCGACGGGCTCGCCGGGCTCCGGCTCATCCTCTTCCAGCGCCTGGCTGCGCAGCCAACTGAGGCCCATCATGCCCAGAAATATGACGGCGATGCCGATAAAGATGATCTCGTCAAATGGTCCCAAGGCGCCGTGAGCTAGAATGACCGGCATATTGTGCCTCACAGGTGGATAAGTCTCGCCTTCAGCCCATTCTACGTAAAGCGCCGCCTGAACTGTAGGTTGAATGCGCAGGGTTTGGCAAGCAGAATGAAACGGCCAGCCTGCAGCAATCGGAGTGCCGATGACATCACAGGTCTTGAGCGTTAGCGGCCTGCAGAAGTATTACGGCGCCAAGCTGATCCTCGACGCGGTCAACCTGAATTTGAACCGCGGTGACCGCGCCGTGCTGGTCGGCGAAAACGGCGTGGGCAAATCGACCTTGGCGCGCTTGATCCTGGGCCGCGAGACGGGCGATATATGCGTCGTGCCGGGCGCCGTCTTGGGCTACCTGCCGCAAGAATTGCAGATTGCGCGTTCGATCAGCGTGAGCCAGTACATCCAGGACAGCTTGGGTGAGCTGAGCGCGCTGCGCCGCCGCTTGGGCGAATTGGAGGAGCAGCTGACGCTGGGGGGCGATCTTAACGAGGCGCTGGCCGAGTACGGGGCGCTGCAATCACAGTTCGAGCTGCGCGGCGGCTACACGCTGGAGACGCGGCGCGAGCGTATCTTCGCCGGGCTGGGCTTGGGGCATATTGACCCGGCGCGGCTGGTGATGTCGCTCAGCGGCGGCGAGAAAACGCGGGTCGGCCTGGCGGCGTTGCTGCTGCAGGCGCCCGATCTGCTGATCCTGGATGAGCCGACCAATCATCTGGACTTCGCCGGGCTGGCATGGCTGGAGGATTACCTGCAGGGTTATCCCCACGCCCTGCTGATGATCACGCATGACCGCCACTTCATCAGTCGCGTGGCGACCAAAATACTCGACTTGTCGGCGGTGACGCGCAGCCTGACGACCTACTACGGCAATTATGACGACTATCGCGCGCAGCGAGAGGCGCAGTATCAGCAAGATGTCGACGCCTACCACAGCCAGGTCAATCACATCAAGGCGCTGCGCATGCAGATGCAGAAGGAGGCGCACGGCCATCGCAAAGCCAAACGCCCCGACGATGGCGACAAAGCCATCAAGTTCGCGGCGCGGCAGCAAGTGGCGCGAACCGTGAGCAAAGCCGTGCGCTCGGCGCGGCAGCAGTTGGAAACGCTCGAAGCCAACCGGCTGGAGAATCCGCGTCACGTCTGGCACATCGAGTACAATTTTAATCCCCTGCCGCTGACGAGCATGGAGCCCGTCCAACTGCAATCCCTTGGGATGCGCTTCGGTGAATTGCGGTTATTCGCGGGCGTCGACGCTACCTTGCGCAAGGGCGAGCGCGTCGCGGTGGTCGCGCCTAACGGCGCGGGAAAGACGACCCTGCTGCGCTTGATCACCGGCGAGCAGACGCCGACCTGCGGGGGAGTCAACGTCATGCCGGGCGCGAAACTGGGCTACCTCGATCAGACTGGCGAATCCTTTGCGGAAGAGCAAAACATTGTCGAAGTCCTGCGCGCCATCCAGCATGAATCGACGGATAAACTCTTGACCCTGCTGCACCGCTGCGGTCTATTCCGCGACGCGCATCTGGCCGACAAGAGAGTGGAGGAATTAAGTTTGGGCCAGCGGCGCAAACTGGGCATCGCTTGCTTGATTCACAGCCGCGCCAATCTGCTGCTGCTCGATGAGCCGACCAACCATCTGGATTTGCTGAGCCTGGAGGCGCTGGAGCGGGCGCTGCTGCAATTCCCTGGCGCGATCCTGGCGGCGACGCATGACCGCTGGTTCATCGATCGCATCGCGACCAAAGTCTGGCGCCTGCGCGAGGGCGGCATCGCGCTCGACGAGGGCTAGTCGGGGTCAATCGGGATCTTTAGCGAGCCGCTCTCGGCCGGTGGCTCGTCCTTTGGTGGCCGCTCCGGCGCGCTGTCTGTCACCTTGTCGTCCACGATGTCGATGCGGACCGCCTTCTTGCCCATCTGCGGCGCCTGCTTTTTCGTCGCCTTCCGCTTGCCGCGCTGCTTTCGTTTAGCGGCCGGCTTGACCACATTCACCGAGATGTCCACCTCGGCCGGGGCGTCGGCCTCGTCAGTGACTGCGATGGGCTGTGTATCGGGGACCGTGGCGGCGCTGTCGGCTGTGCCGGTTTCGGGCGCGGCGCGGGATTCGTCAGCCGCGGCTGATTCGTCTTCGGTCGCTGACGTAGACAAAAGCGACTCGTCCGCCGCCAGGTCGGCGCGCATCTGCTTGACCGCCGCGACGATGTCGTCTTCAAATATGTCCCAGCGCGATGGCGCCAGCGATTCCAACATCAGCTCCAGCGCGTCCAGCAGCGCTAATTCGGGATCGCCGCCGCGGCGCAGGCTGAGGATACGCCAGGCGCGCAAGGGGCGGTAACCGGGGTGTAAGCGCAGGCCGGCTTCGATGGTATCGCGCGCCTCGTCAATTTCGCCCAAGGCCAGCAAGGTTGCGCCCAGATGTGTATACAGTCGCGGCATATCCTTGGGCGGCAAGCCTTGCCCCTTGGGTAGCGCCAGCAATTCGCGATAGAGCGGCAGCGCCTGTTCAGGCACATCAAAGGCGCGCCAGGCGCCGGCCAGCTCAAAGAGGATGCGCGCGTTGCCCGGGTAGGTGGCTTGCAGCTGCCGGAAGTGTTCGATGGCGCCGCGAAGATTACCCTGCTGCTTCAATTGCAGCCCGGCATCAATCAACTCGGTGATCACCGCCATATTCGCCCAGCCTCGATCGATCGTCCTGGTAGCAGTATAACACGCTCAATTAAGGGTACGCAGTCACTGCAAATTACTCTCGCCACAACGGCGCAAAAAAAATTCCGAGCACGTTTCGAGAAGATATGCGCCCTTCGTGGGTTATTCCAGTCTGCCGCCTTTGCGGCTAAAGGTTTCGCCCGCAGCCGTCTCGCTGACGACTTGCCCGATTAGCGCATTGGGCGCATAATGATCGGTATTCGTCGAGTCACTGTCGAGGACCCATAATGCTCAACTTGCCGATCAAGCGCGTTGCGTTAACTTGCATTTTGCTTAGCCTCGTGTGGGCTTGGGGATTGGTCTCCATCCAGGCGTCGGACGGCGCCGCCGTTACCGAAGTCGAGCTGTGGGAGGCGATGGCCAGCGTCAACGGCGGCGATATCAAGCCGGAGCTATTCGAGGCCGAATACCAGCGCGTAGCGGCCTTCTCTACCGCTGCCGATCCCGGCGCCCTGGCCGTTGATGTCCTGCGTTATTTGATCGAAGCCGAGCTCATTCTGCAATTCGCGGCGGCCAATGCGCTCGAAGTTGATGATCACATCATCGATGCCGAAATTGCGAGCCTGCGCGACAACCTGGGCGCGGGGCGCTGGCGGGTCTGGCTGAGCGAAAACCTCTATACTGAAGCGGAATTCCGGGCGGCCATGCGACTGCAATTTGCGCGCAAGGCGGTCCGAGATTTCGTCACTGCCCATTTGCGGGACGAGGTGGAACACGTACGCGCCCGGCATATTCTGGTCGCGCGGGAAAGCGATGCCGCGCGCGTGCTGCAGCGGCTGGTTGAGGGCGAGAGTTTCGCGCGTTTGGCGGCCCAGCTGTCGGTTGACGTGTCAACCAGCGCCTTCGGCGGCGACCTGGGCTGGTTTGTCCGCGGCGAGCTGCTGGACCCCACGCTGGGCGCTGCGGCTTTCTCGCAACAGCCGGGCGAAATCGCGGGTCCAATAGCGACGCGGCTGGGCTACCACATCCTGCATGTGGTCGGCCGGGCCGAGCGAAAGATCGAGCCGGGTCGCCTGCCTCATGTCGCCGAAAACATCTTTCAGCTATGGCTCGAGGCGCAGGTCGAGCGGGCCGAAATCCGGCTGAATCTGGGGGTGCTGAACGCGTTCGCCGCGGCTAGCGCTCGACCAGCGGAGTAACGTAGCCCTCGTCCAGCCAGAATCGAAGCTGCTCAGCCGCGAATGAGCCGCCGCTGAATCCGTTCGGATACGACTGCGCCGCGCGGATCAAGTCGGCATCCGCCTGGAAGTCAGCGCGGAAGTCGTGGAATACGCCCCGCTCCGGCGCGATGTAACACCAGGGCGCGAGTCGATAACGCGTGTCATGCGCCAGTTGAGGCAGGCGATAGCGCAGCAGTGGTTTCTTCTTGGCGCCCAATATGAGGTCGGCGTAGGCCGCGACCATGGCCCCCTGCGAGAAGTGCGATTGCAGGTAGCGCAGCGTCGTGGGTGATGCGCGGCGGCGCTGGCTCAGTATCTCGTGCGCGATGGCCGCTGTCGCTTCAATGTCGCCGTAATCGACCCGGGCGATATGCTCGTCCGGCAGCAGGTCGCGGTAGGGCCCCACCCGTGAAATAATCGGCAGCGTGCCGCAACCCAGCGACTCAAAGGGCGTATTGCCGAAGGTCTCCACATAGCTGCCGATGCAGAGCGTGACGTCAGCCAGGCTGTAATACTCGGCAATCAGCGAGTCGCCGATCCAGTCGTGAAAGACAAAGTGATCGTCCAGATCGGCAGCGCTGATCTCGCGCCGCAGCCCGTTGTAATAGTCGCGCTGACTGGGTTCGCTGTCGGCATCCAACCAAAACGGCGCCAGCACGCGCAGGTCATCCCAGCCGTAGTCGCGTTTGAGCCGCGCCGCCACTTGAATCACCTCGTCTATGCCCTTGGCCGGGTCGGGCCGGTGGGGAAACAGCAGAGTCGGATGCTCGGCGGTCTCCGGCGGGATGACCTGGAAGATCGCCCCCGGCTTGGTGTAGCGGAAGTGTCCCCAGTCGAAGCCATTGTGGATGGTATGCATACGCTCGCCCACAGCCGGCGCGAACTGCCCGACCACCGCCGCATACGAGGCGCGCGTATGCTCGGAGGGCAGAATCCACTCGTCGCCCTGGAAGAGCAGGGCGCTCTGCAATGTCTCGGCGAACAGTATGCTGCGCAGGGAAATCACCGTCGGTTTGTCCTGGTAGACATACGGGAAGATCAGCCCGCCGTCATGGCTGTAATGCACATCGGCTTGGGCGATGGCGGCGCCGACTTTGCGCATGGCGTTAGCGATGTGATAAATCGGGGTGAAGTAGGGCTCGGGGTAGGGCTGCTTGAAGCGCAGCGCCGGCAGGATGTCGACGTTGGCGTGCCACTTGAAGGGCTGCATGAGATCGTGCCGCTGCGTACACAGGACGGTCACTTGATGGCCCAGCTCGCCCAGATGCAGCGCGACTTTTTTCAGCTGCTTTTGCGCGCCGCCCAGCGCCAGCTCTGGGAAGAGCGGTGTCATGGAAAAGACGGCGATCTTCTTGCTCATGCTCGTCTCTCAGGCGAAGCGCAAACGGATCTTGTCGTTTATTGAGTGTATCACTTGGAGATGTGGCCGCAAAACGGACGCGGCTGGAGGCAGGTGCAGGTTTCAGCCCAAATCATGCTTAGGCGAACCTCGTACAAAATAATTCGTTGGGAGACACTGAAGTAGTTCCAAGTATGTCAGCCGTTTAAGAGCAGTCTCCAAACTCATCGAACGGTTGTAGGGTCGAGTCGGTGGCTCGACCACGCTCGCCCAACACTTCAAGCCGCCTTTTGCATGACTAACGTGGAATTACTGAGAGCACAGAGAAAGCTCTCTAAATTGCAGGCTTTGCGCGCTAACTACGACAAGCAGCCTTCGCCGGCTCAACCGCTGATGACGGTGCCGACCGAGGCATCGCCCGAGAGCGCTTTGACCAGATCGCGCGGATTCCAGAAATCGAGCACGATGATGGGCATGGTGTTTTCCTGGCAGAGCGTGAAGGCTGTGGTGTCCATCACACGCAGCTGCTGATCGAGCACCTGCTGGTAATCCAGTCGGCGGTAGCGCCGGGCGTCGGGGTTGCGCATGGGATCGGCCGAATAGACGCCGTCCACCTTGGTGGCTTTGACGATGACATCGGCGTGGATCTCGCTGGCGCGCAAGGCGGCGGCCGAGTCGGTGGTGAAATAGGGGCTGCCGATGCCGCCGGTCAAGATGACCACGCGCCCCTTCTCAAGGTGGCGGATGGCGCGCAGGCGAATGTAGGGTTCGGCAATGGAATTCATCTCGACCGCGGTCTGGACGCGCGTGACGATGCCCAGGCGTTCGATGGCGTCTTGCAGCGCCAGGCCGTTCATCACGGTGGCGATCATGCCCATGTGGTCGGCGGTACTGCGGTCCATGCCCAGCTTGGCGGCGGGCTCGCCCCGCCACAAGTTGCCGCCGCCGATGACGATGGCGACCTGGATGCCGAGCTCGTAGACTTCGCGGACGCGCTGGGCGATGTAGGCTGCCTTCTCCGGGTCGAGGCCGGCGCCGCTGTCGTCGGCCAGCGCTTCGCCGCTCAGCTTCAAGAGCACGCGTTGATAGGGCAGCTCGCCACTCAGGCTCATGGTCGCTCCTTTTTCCAAAGTTGACGTCGACAAGTCGCGGATCATGTGGGTTATCCCGATGTTAAAAGCCAGAAATCGTCTGTCAAGTCCAGCGCGCGGAAGAGGCTTTGGGCGCGTTGGGCGTCGCCGCCGCGGTACGCCGGAGACATCCTGTCAATGTACCAGCGCTCCGCCAGCGACCAAACCTTCATCAATGGTAACACCGCGCCTGTTTCGCGCCCCCGGATTCGACGCCATTCAGCGATCTCGTCTTCCGACCGGAAGAGCAGAATTCCCGCTCACGTTTCTACAATGTCGTCATACCACTGGCGAAAAGGGTGGGCGAAATGCACAAGGAATTCGCCATCGCTGCGCAGGCGCCCGGCGTCGATAGAGTAGCGCAGCACGTCTCCTGTCAGCGGGTGGCGCGCAGCAATGGCCGCGTCGCGGCCCAGCATGGCGGGGATGCCCAGCGAATCCCAGGCGCAATTGGCATAGAGCGCGACGCCGTCGACAAATACGCGATAATCGGTCTCCACTGCCGATAGCGGATGCGCCATCAGCACCGCGTCGCCGCCGGGCTGCATGACCAGCGCATGGGCATCGCGCAGCCGCCGCAGCGAGTGGCGCGCGTCCCGCCGCGTAATGGAGAAGCGCTCGGCGATTGCCGACGCATCCGGCGCGCGGCCACTCGCCACCAGCGCCTCATAAATGTGTTGGCGGATTCGCCAATCGCGCTCAATTGGAGTCATCGCCCCGCCCAAAACAAAAGGGATCAGCCAGCGACCAATCCCTCGTCATCTCGTCCTGCGCCTGTGGCCAGGCCGGGCCCGCGCCGGCCACGCATGAGCTTAATTCTCGCCGCCGACCTTGAAACGCTGGAAACGACCGATATTGATGGTCTCGCCGACCTCGGCCACCGTCTCCTGCAAGTATTGCGTGATGGTCTTGTCATCGTCTTTGATGAAGGCTTGCTCCATCAAGACTATCTCCTCGTACCACTTGTTGAGGCGCCCGGCGACGATCTTCTCGGCGATGTGTTCCGGCTTGCCTTCACCCAGGGCGCGCTCCATCTGCAGCCGGCTCTCGGCAGCTACTTGCGCTTCCGGCACATCTTCACGCTTGACGTATTGCGGGTTCATATTGGCGATGTGCATGGCGATGTCTTTGGCGAATGACTTGAATTGATCAGTCGCCGCCACGAAGTCGGTCTCGCAATTGACCTCGACAATGACGGCCAGGCGCTGGTCAAAGTGCAGGTAGTTGCCGATGACTCCCTCGTTGGCGCTGCGGCCCTTGCCTTGCAGCTTGATGCCGTCTTTCAGCGCCTTCTCGCGCAGGAATTCGGCCGCCGCAACCAGGTCGCCGCCGTGCTGTTCCAGCGCCTTCTTGCAATCCAGCGGACCGGCGCCGGTCTTGTCCCGCAGTGCCTTTACCTCTTTTGCAGTAACTGCCATTTCTGGTTATGTCTCCGTCGTGTTGGGCCGGGTCTTATTCAGTCGCCGGGGCTTTTTCTGTAGGCTCGCCGGCTTCGCTTTCGTCGGCGCTATCGCCGGCTTGCGCATCTTCGTCTGCGAAGAGCTTGGCATCGCGCAGTTTCGCCAGCGTGGATTCACCCAACAAGTCTTCGTCGGCCATTTCTTCGTCGTAGGCATCGGGGAAGAATTGCTCTTCCTCTTCATCGTCGCCGGCCGACTGCCGCAAGTTATGCCCCTCCAGCACAGCATCGGCCAGGGCGCCGATCAGCAGGCGGATGGAGCGCATGGCGTCATCGTTGGCGGGCAAGATGTGGTCGACCGTGTCGGGATTGGCATTGGTATCGACCAGCGCCAGGACAGGAATTTTCAGGATATTCGCTTCCTTGACGGCGGTGTATTCCCGCTCGGCATCGACAACGATGAGCAGATCCGGGGTGCGCTGCATCTCGCGGATGCCGCCCAGGCGCAGCTGCAGTTTGGCGATCTTGCGCTCCAGCACCAGGCCTTCTTTCTTGGTCAGGCGGTCGAACTCGCCGGCATCGCGGCGCTGTTCCAGCTGCTTCAAGGTATCGATGCGGCTGCGGATGGTCTTCCAGTTGGTCAGCGTACCGCCCAGCCAGCGATAGTTGACATAGGGCATGCCGCAGCGGACGGCTTCGCGCTGGACGATCTCCTGCGCCTGCCGCTTGGTGCCGACAAAAAGTGCCGAGCCCCCGCCCGACACCATATTGGCGATCATGTCGTGGAAGTTATTCAGATTCCTTAGCGTAATCTGCAGGTCTATAATGTGAATTCCGTTGCGCTGCGTGAAGATGAACTCGTCCATCTTGGGATTCCACTTGTTGGTGCGGTGCCCGAAATGCACGCCCGTCTCGAGCAAGGTCCGCATTCGTACTGCTGATGGCATTACAAATCTCCTTGGATAATCGGTGTTTTCAGCTCGCACATCGTTCAGCCTCCGGTGACAATCCGCCCGGGCGGACAACACCCACCGCGAGTCCCGATGTGTGGGATTCGGCCAAGCGCGTAAAGACGCCTGATGCCGCGCGCGGATTCTAGCATAGGGACAGGCCAAGGGCAATGATTGCTTTGCGGGGAACCGCGGCTTTGGCGAACGATAACCGATCAGTCGGGCGCTGCGCCTAGAATGTCTTCCAGGGCCGTTACGAAGGCTTGGTTGGCTTCCCGCGCGCCCAGGCTGAGGCGCATAGCGTAGATCATGCCGTTGCGCGTTTGACCGCGCAGCAGCAAGCCGCGCTTCTGTAATTGCGCCTGCAAGTCATCCGCCGGGATGCGCGTTTCAAAGAGGATGAAATTGGCCGCGGGCTTCCAGTAATGGATATCCAGCCGGTCGAATTGCCGGCAGACCCAGCGCGCCTCCGCCCGCAAGGTTTCGACGACATGCCGCAGGTGCGCCTGGTCGCCACAAGCAGCGATGCCGGCCGCCAGCGCCAGCTTGTTCTGGTGGAAGCCACGATGCAAGCCGGCGATGGTATTGGCGATATCGGGCCGGGCAATGCCGTAGCCCAGGCGCAATCCTGCCAGCCCGTATGCTTTGGAGAAACTATGCACGATGACGATGTTACGGCCGTCCAGCACGTAGCGCAGTGAATCGGGATAAGCGGCATCGTCGACGAAGTGGCCGTAGACCTCGTCGGCGACCACCAGCACATGCTTGGGCAAGCCGCTCATCAGCGTCGCGACGGCCTCCGCGCTGATTACCGTGCCGGTCGGGTTATTAGGGTTGCAGAGCAAGACCAGCTTGGTGCGCTCGGTGATGGCGTCCAGCACTGCCTCGGGTCGATAATGGAATGTGCGCGGTTCAAGCGGCACATCGATCACTTCAGCGCCCAGCGGCGCGCTGACTTTTTTGTAGGCGCCGGCGAATGTTGGCGAGGACAATATGACTTCATCGCCGGGGGCGAGCAACGCGCGGGTGATCAACTCCAGCGCTTCGAACCCGCTACAGCCGGTGAAGATATGCTCCGGTCTGAGTCCGCGCCCGATCACGCCGGCAATGGACCGCCGCAGCTCGATGTCCGAATAGCTGGGGTAAACCGCCAGCGTCGGCGCGATTTCGCGAATGGCCTCCACGACCCGCGGCGACGGCCCCAGCGGATTCTCATTGTTCTGCAAGCGATGGACGGGCTGCAGCTGCTCCGCTTGCAGGCGGTCTTCCGCCGAAGGACTGTCGTCCTGCCGCGCGAAGGGGCTAAGGTTGGGGTTGAAGCGCAATTCGCTCATGGATTATCGGCGTTTCCCGCATTCGGCTGGTCGGACAGCTTGAGATGATAGCTGAATATCAGGGCAGCGATAACCGGCACTTGCCAGCCGGGCGCGTGGCTGATCACTAGCGCCGATTGCGCAGCTCCATTGATGCGCCGCCTTTGTGCTCGAAGCCGAATTTGCCGTAGAATTCGGCCAGTTGAGAGCTGCAATCGAGCATTACAATTTCGATATGCTGCGTGCGCTTGAGAATTCGGTCCAGCATTTCCGAGGCGACTCCTTGCTCGCGGTAGGCGCTGTCGACTACAACGTCATCAATTAGCGCTCGATAGCGATCGTCCGTGAGCACGCGGGAGAATCCGATGAGCTGATCTTCATGCCAGACACCCAGCGTAATCTGGCTGCGATCCAGCATCTGCTGAATGTCCAGTGGGCCGCGCTGATTCGCCCAAGCAGTCTGCTCCAGCAGACACCGGAGTTCTTCGGGGTTGATGGGTTCGGTGAATGAGTAGATATAGCGTGTCGGCATTGGCTGCGCCCTTCACTGGTGCGGTGGTAATGAGCGGGAGCGTCCGCCCCGCGCACATCATACCCCATCGCGGCGCCGGCTGGTCAGGATTTGTTCCTTTTGCCCAGTTCCAGTCGTCCGACTTGCGCGGTGATTTGCCTCTGGGTTTCCCCGATGCGAGCGCCGGTGCTAGAATGATTGTGTCCACAGGAGCGCCGCGGGGAGAAGGCTTTTGGCGACCTGCCGATGGGATTCGTTCATCCAGTTTTTGTGCGAGATCTACCAGACGCCTGACGCCGGCGATCGGCAGGAATTGGCGGATGAATTGCTGACCACGCACGATGAATGGCCCTGGGTGGAGCGCGACAAAGCGACCTTTGTATACGACTCCTGGACAGCGCAGAATGTCGCGCTGAATCTCGACATCATCAATCGCGACCCGCCCTTCGAGAATATGGCGCGGCTCGAGGACACCTCGCTCTGGTATTTCCAGCGCTATTTCGAGCGCGACGCGCTGGTCGACTATATGTTCGCCATTGACGATCCCGGCACGCCCCTGGCGCAAGAGATAGATCTGATGGACCGCGTCGGCCGCTTCTGGCAGGCGGACGCGCTCAACGCGTTGTCCGTTAGCGCCAGCCAGGTCGATAGCTCGGTGCTGCAGATGCCGCGGGCTCGGCCCTTTCCCAACTGGGCGGCTATGACGACAGTGCCGCGCGGCCGCGTCTATCGCCACCGCTTCAGTTCGGCCCAGCTGGGCTTCAGCAACCGCAACCTGTGGGTGTATACGCCGCCCGGATATGACGCTAGCGACGGGGTGAATTACCGGCTGCTGGTACTGATGGACGGCCAGTGGGCGGTGAATGTGCTGGAAGTGCCCTATATCGCTGACGCGCTGATCAAGCACGGCCGCATGCAGCCTATCATCATCGCCATGTTGGCCAGCGGCTCGCAATCACAGCGCGTGGCCGAATATGTCGGCAATGACAAACACTACGCGCTGATCGCGGCCGAATTGCTGCCTTTCTTGCAGGCCGAACATCGCATCGAGCCGCTCGACCTGGGGCTGGGCGGCGTCGGCGAAGGCGCGGTGGCGGCGATACACGCGGCGCTCAAAAATCCAGCCATTTTCGGCCACCTTATCGTCATCTCGCCGCCCTTGGGTCGCGAGCCGGCAGTGCAGCTGCTGAAATCCTACGCGCAGCGCTTCCGAGACGCGCCCATCTTGCCCAACCGGATTTTCCAGTCGGTCGGCCGCTACGAGCAGGATTTGCGCTTCTACCAGCCGGCGCTGGCGCTGCGCGGCATCCTAGAGCGGCGCATGAGCCACGACCCGGGGCTGCAATATCGCTTTGTCGAGCTGGGCAGCGGGCACAGCCTTGCCGCCTTCAAGAGCGTGTTGCCGGAAGCGCTGGCGCACGTCTTCCCGCCCGGCTGAGCCCGCTCAGGCGCTTATGGGCACACTTTTCATCGTGCCGACTCCCATCGGCAATCTCGAGGACATCACCCTGCGCGCCTTGCGTATCTTGCGGGAGGCGGCGCTGATCGCGGCTGAAGACACCCGCAGATCTCGCGTCCTTACGCGCCACTTCGACATCAATACGCCGATGACGAGCTACCATGAGCACAACAAGCTGTCCAAGCTTGATGAAATCTTCGCTGCGCTGGAGACCGCCGATGTCGCGCTGATCTCGGACGCCGGCACGCCTGGTATTTCCGACCCCGGCTTCGAGCTGATCGCGGCGGCGCTTGAGGGCGGTTATGATGTCGTGCCGCTGCCCGGCGCCTGCGCCGTCACCACAGCGCTGATCGGCTCGGGGCTGGCGACCGACAGTTTTCGCTACGTGGGATTCCTGCCGCGAAAGACCGCCGCCTTGCGCGAGCGGCTGGCAAGCCTGAAAGACGGCCGTGAAACCATCGTGGCGTACGAGAGCCCCTACCGACTGGCTGATACGCTGACGCTGATCGCCGAGGTCTTGGGCGCGGCACGGCGCGTCTGCGTAGCGCGCGAGCTGAGCAAGAAGTTCGAGCGATTTTATCGCGGCAGCGCCCGGGAGTTGCGCGACCATTTCGCGGCCGATAATCCGCGCGGCGAAGTCACGCTGGTGATCGCCGGCGCGGATCCTGACGACGCCTCTTGGACTGCGGAGCAAGTGCGCGCCGCGTTGAACGAACGGCTGGCGGCGGGCGAGGCGCTCTCGCGGGCGGCCCGTGATGTGGCCAAATCAGCCGGCTGGAGCAAGAACAAGGTCTATCAGTTGGGCATCAGAGACGATTGAGACAACACTATTGCTCATCGACAGGCAATCGGGAGATATCCGCCTCGATTCCGTGCTCGCCCAGCCTGGTTCGCAGCGTCTGCCACTGGCCCTCGCGCACGACGCAGGCCATGGGGCCCAGGCGCGCGCCCAGATAACGCCGCAGCGCGGGGATCGCGAAAATCTTCTCCAGCGTCCCTTCAGCGGTAGTGCGCAAGACGGTCAGCGCTTCGAAGGATACCGTGGTCTTGGCGCCGTCCTGCCAGTTGCGCAGCAGCTTGACGATGGGCAGCGGGATAGGCTTGCCCTCCAGCTGACGTGTGAGGAAGGCATGAATGTGCTGAGTCGTAATGCCCTGTGCAGCGGCGCGCTGTATGCCGGGCGCGTCCAGCGTGTAGGCGTAGGGGTCGGCGGCGCCGGCACAGCGCGCGAAACGCGCCAGCTGGAAGCGCTCGAAACGGTTGACGCGCCGCGACGCCAGCAGCTGGCCGTCGTTGCGCACATTGATGCGCGTGGTAACCTCTTGCAGCTGCGGCCACTCGCTCAGCCCCAGGAAGGCGCGCCCGTAAGCGGTCAGCCGCAGCACATCCTCGCCGATGTCCACCAGTCCCAGCCAGTGCATCGGACCCACGATATAGAACTCGATCAGCGAGCCTTCGACCGCGTCCCAGCTTTCGAAGCCGCTGAGATATTCGCCGGCGTCGTTGCGGATATACCAGCGGTCATAGTCGCCGTCGGGACGCTGAAAATCCGGCTCAAACTCTTTGATGATCTCGATCAAATCGTTGATAGACACCCAGCCCTGCTCGGGCAGCAAATCGCCCAGCAGCTCCATGACGGCATTGCGCGCCGTTGCCGCATCGTAGGACCAGCCCGAATCATCCGGGTAAAGCCCGGGGATATGCCACATATCGCGATAGCTGCGGCTCTTCAGCCAGGCGCGAGCCAGGGTTTGAATCTGAGCGGCGCGCGAAGCTTGCAGCCAGGCGCGCGCTTCGCCGCGTTTGGGCTGCGCCTTGTTATCTTCGCGGGCGATCAACTCGGCGCTGAGGCCGACGCCCAACATGAAAGCGAGCCGCGTTTCACTGGGGCGCAGCAGTTGCGGTTTGATGGACTCGGACGCCACCGCTATAAAGCGCTCGTCCTCGACTTTACGCGGCTCGGCTTGCAGCATCGCCAGCAGTGTGGTCATGTCGTCGACAATGGACGTGTCGGCCGGGATGACCTCGTCGACATCATCAACCAGGCCGATTCTAGGCAGCTCGTCGCCGGCGGGAGCGTAGTCCGCCGCCAGTTCGCCAAAGCTGGTCTTGTGCAGCGGCAGCGCCTCAATCAAATCGCTAGGCACATAGATGAAGCCGATCAAGTGATCATCGACTTTGTCAAAGCCTTCGCCGATGAAGCCGCGGTAATAGAGCATTTCGGCCAGGCTCTGCCCCTGCATGTGCGGTTGCTCGCGCTTGATTTGCGCCCGGCCCAGCTTGCGAATCTCGCCGTAGAAGCGCTCGAACTGACCCACTTTCATGCGGCTCTGCGCGCTGCTGACCAACAATTGCAGCGCCGTCCGCGCCGGCTCATCCAGCTTGTCCCAGGCCGCTTCAGCTTGCGGCGGGTTCAGCATGGCGCGCTGCAGCTGTCGGATGAGCTCGTCTTTGCTCAGGCTCTTGCTGTCGACGCTCCAGACATCCGCCAGCGCCGGCAGCATGCCCGGGTCGCAATCGTGCAGGGTCGCCAGCAGATTTTTCATTTTCCTGTCTTCCCGGCGCCGACCAACGCCGCGTAAATATCAAAGTGGTAGGCGATTTTGGTATAGTCGTGGGCACTGTAGACGATGCGCGTGGCCGCCTTGCATTTGGGGCAATGGAAATCGATGCAGCCCTGGTCGTCGGCGGGCAGGTCGGGCGTCAGATCGTCGAATATAAGGCGCAGTCTGCGTGGGAATGGCGAGCGAACGTTGGCGTGGTAGAAGCTGCGCCAGCGAAAACGAATGCGGTGGGCGCAGCGGGGACAGCGATAGATGCAACTGCCGGCCACGCGGTTGCGGTAGTCCTCGCCATCGAGCAAACCGCGGAAGACCGCGCGCGCGTCAAAATGGTCTATCAGGTCGCTTGGCGCCATGCTTCCCGCCGCCTCGTTTCAGCTTCATTCTAGCACATCAGCCCGACGGCCTCGGCTATTCAAGTGTGAGCGATCCGCTGCCCAGCATGACGCAATTGCCGCCGATGGCCACGCCCGTGATCTCGTCTCCCGACCGCTGAACACGCATGCGGATGGTGCTGGGACGGCCCATCTCAAAGCCTTGCTCGCTGATCATCTCGTCCGACTCGGTCAAGCCGTACCTCAGCAGATACGCTGCCAAGGGTCCGCCGGCTGAGCCCGTCGCCGGATCTTCGCCGATGCCCAGCGCCGGCGCGAACATGCGGCTGTGCGCGGTTGAGGACGCCGCGACTGTTTCGGTCGTCGTCACGAAGACATTCTGGGCGTCGCTGCCGGCCAGCAGCGCCCCCCAGCGATCAGGTCGCAGTTGGATTCTCGCCATCGCCGACAACCTGGCGACCGGCACATAGAGGAAAGGCAAGCCGCTGCTGAGGACTTGCAGCGGCGCGTCGGCGCGCAGATCGCTTTCGTCAAGCGAGAGCAACTCTGCGATGGCGCGCCGATCGTGATAGACCTCGCCGAACTGCGGCAGCGGCTGCCGCATCCAGACGGCGCCCGGTTTATCGTGCCGGTCGGCGTGAATCGTAACGCTGATCGGTCCCACGCCCAGTTCAAAGACGATCTTCGTTTGCGCTTCCAGCTGGCCGAGGCGCCCCAGATGCGCGAGCGCGTAGGCCGTGCCCACGGTGGGATGTCCCGCCATCGGCAGCTCGGCGGCTGGCGTGAAAATGCGCAAGCGCCAGTTGTGGGCGGGATTGGCCGGCGGCAAGACAAAAGTCGTTTCCGACAGATTCAACTCCTGGGCGAGCTGCTGCATGAGGGACGGCGACAGGCCTGGCGGCGGCTGCGGGAAGACTGCCAGCGGATTGCCGCCGAATTGGCGGTCGGTGAATACGTCAAGCAGATGATAATCCAGGCGCATGGCATCGCTCCTGTGGCGCTCACGGAATCGCCTTTATATCACAGCCTGACAAACGATTGACAGATTGCGAATTGCTGTCGACGCCGCATGGCGTTGGCGATCGCTCTTTGCTGGACGGCGAGCGGGGTTTTGAACTACACTCTAGGCATCGGCTCCGGCGCAAAGGGAGGGCATTGTGGCTATCGATTATCAGGCGCGGCTGAATCAGCTGCTGGACCAAAGCGAAGCGGACCTGGTGGCTTTTGTCCCGGGCGAGAATATGGTCTATTTCACCGGCTTGCACTTCCACTTGTCAGAACGCCCCATCCTCGGTCTGTACAGCCGACAGGGGCTGTCTTTCATCATCCCGGAGCTGGAAGTGGCCAAGCTGGAGGCGCGCCCGGAATTGGAAGCGCGCCGTTTCGCATGGACGGACAAGTCGGGTTACGAAGGCGCGTTCAGCGACGCCGTCGCCGCCTTGCTGCCGGCTGATACGAGCTGCGCGCTGGATGGGCAAACCCTGCGCTTCTTTGAATGGCGCGCGCTGGAGCGGGCGGGCTTGCCCGCGGTGAATACGCTGGATGTGGGCGACGATTTCCTGAACCTGCGCGCGCGCAAAGCGCCGGCCGAGGTCGCCAATATGCAGCGCGCCATCGACATCAGCGAAGCCGCGCTGGCGGCGACGATGGCCTGGGCGCGCCCGGGCCTGACCGAGCGGCAAATCGCCGACAAGCTGGGCGCGGAAATGCTCGAGCGCGGCTCGCACGGGCACGCTTTCCTGACAGTGCTCAGCGGGGAGAAAACCGGCTTGCCGCACGGCAATACGGCCGACCGCGTCTGGGGCGAGAACGAATTCCTGCTGATCGACTTCGGCGCGACCTATAACGATTATCCGGCCGATATCACGCGCACCTTCTGCTACGGCGAGCCGACCACGCGGATGCGCGCCATGTACGCTGCCGTCTACGGCGCCAACAGAGCCGCGCGCGAATTTGCCCGTCCCGGCGTGACTTGCGCGGCAGTCGACCAGGTCGCGCGTGCTGTGATCGAGGCGGCCGGGCTGGGCCAGTATTTCATTCATCGACTGGGGCACGGCCTGGGTTTGAGCGTGCACGAGCTGCCCAATATCGTTGAGGGCAACGCGCAAATTCTGGAGCCGGGTATGGTCTTCACCATTGAGCCGGGCGTGTACATCCCCGGCCTCGGCGGTGTGAGGATAGAAGATAATGTCGTGGTCACCGACGATGGCATCGATGTCATGACCTCGTATCCACGCGAGTTGTAATGCGCTGAGCTGCGCCAGACGCCAATCGTCCCTTTCCGCACCGATCACGATCACCAGGCGAGCAGGCATGCCGACCGGAAGCAACCACAGCTCACCACGGCGAAAGCGCAGATGGCTGGGCATCATTGCCCTGTGGCTGTTGGTGATTGTCGCCACGCTGGAATTAGGCCTGCGCGTCTTCCGCCCGGCCCTGCCGCCGCGTCTGCAAGAGATGGTCAATATCGCGGTAACAGGGTCGCCTTTCGCCAAGCCCTGGGACCGCGCCTGGATCCGCAATCCGGACCACTATTTCATCTTACAGCCGGGCCTGGTCAATGCCCCGCAGTACGGCACACCGCGGCTCAAATTCCACGTCAGCACGAACGAACTGTGGCCGGGCGGCGGCGTCGGCTTTCGCAATCGCCCCGTTGATTACTTTGTTGACGCCGTCGTTTTGGGAGACTCCTTCACCTTCTGTTTCACCGAGCGCAGCGATTGCTGGGTGACGCGCCTGGAAGCCGATACAGGCCTGGGGCTGGTGAATCTGGGTTTGCCCGTCACCGGCAGCCACAGCCATTGGCTGGTCTTGCGCGACTTTGGCAAGTTTTACCAGCCGCCTCTAGTCATCTGGCAATTCTTCGGCAACGACTTCAATGACGACTATGGGCTATTCATCGCGAATGGCGCGCTTGATCCGCTTGATCCGCCGACGCATCCGCCGGATGATGCGGCTGGCGCCGACGGTGAGGGAAGTTTGCGCTCCTGGTCGGCGCTCTACGCCGTTCTGGAGACCATCGTTACCGGACGCCGCAACTACGATGATCCGGTGGCGCAAGGCTTTGAGGATCGCTACGTCCTGACGCTCCCCAGCGGCGAGCGTCTGCAATTCGGCCAGACATATGAGCCGCAGGCGATGGACATGGAGCGCGCCGCCAATCAGGCCGGGCTGGAAATCTCGCGCGCCGCCTTTTCGATGGCGCAAGACCTGATCGAGACCTGGGACGGCCGGCTGGCGGTCGTCATCGTGCCCACGCGCGAAGAGGTCTACGAGAAGCATACGGCTGCGGCGATGGGCGCCGAGCTCGAACGGATCGCCAGCGCGCGGCTGGCGATGTTGGCGCTCTGCGCCGAATTGGATTTGCTCTGTTACGATGCGTTGGCGGATTTGCAGGGGCGGGCGGGCGCTAACAAGCTGCTCTACTACGAGGATGACTTGCACCTGAATCCGCTGGGCAATCAAGTCTTCGCCGAGCTGATGGCGGGCTGGCTGGCGCTGCAGAATCTGCTGCCGAGCTGAGGCGTCAGGCGCGCATCACGCCGCAGACCGGCGCCAGCCAGGGCAGTCGCTCGTGCCGCGCCAGGAGTTCCGCCAGCCGCGCATAGGGCGTCGCCGGAAAGGGCGCGCCGCGCCGCCGCGACATGGCGACATTCATCATAATCACTTCCACGATGGCGGCAAGCTTCTCGCGCGTCTCGTTGACGAGAAAACCCATGAAGTAGGCGCGTTTGGGCGAGAGATCGATCAGCCGAATGTAAACGCTGACGCGGTCATCGACCAGGATTTCGGCGAGGTAGCGAATGTGCTGCTCCAACGCGAAATTGCCATAGGGATCGGCCGCGGCATATATTTGCCCCAGGCCGACCTGATTGAAGACCGCGCCCAGGCCCTGCTCGACCAGGCGCAGGTAATACTGCACATTGACGTGGTCATTCTCGTCGAGAAATTCGCTCGGGATCGCGCGCTCGTAGAATTTTTCCAGCTGTCGCACTTCCGCCAGCGCGGTGGTGATTTGGCTCATAGCGCCTCTCGTTTACTTGGGACGCAGGGCATTATAATGCCGGAACGCGTAGCTTCATACCAGCGCGATACGACCGGACTAGCCAAGGCGGAGCAGTGAACTATCGGCGGATTACGCGCGACAATGTGGCGGCGTTGCGCTGCCTGGGGCAGGTGCAATTTGGCTGGATCGCGCAGGCGCGTTGGTCGCCCCGCGGCGATATGCTGGCGATCGCAGGCGGCGAGGGCATCGCCCTTTACGCGGACGGCTTCGGCGGAGCGCCTAGCCGGCGGTTGACCGCGCATACGGCGCCGGTCAAGGACATCGCTTTCAGCCCGGATGGTCGCTATCTGGCGTCGAGCAGCGCGGACACGACTGTAAAGCTGTGGTCTCTGGCGGATGGCGCCGTCACCGAGTCCCGGACTTGGCGCGGTCATTCCGGTTCGGTGGAGGCGCTCGCGTTTAGCCCGGATGGCCGCTTGCTGGCCAGCGGCGCCAGCGACCATTCGATCCGGCTCTGGGACGCTGCTTCGGGCGCGCTGCTGGCCGTGCTGCAAGGGCATGAGGATGAGCTGACCGCGCTGGCCTTTGATGCCACTGGTACACGTCTGTTCTCAGGGGGGCGCGACCGGCAAATTCGCATTTGGCGTATACAGGCCGGGTTTCCGCAGCAGTTGCTGGGAGAGCACGATGACTGGATTCGCGATTTGGCGCTGCAGCCCGGGGCGGCGCTGCTGGCATCGGCCAGCAAGGATATGACGATCCGCCTGTGGCGCCTCGAAGACAGGGGCGCGACGCGCGCCATACCCGCTCACGCGGGCGGCGTCGACTGTCTGGATTTTTCGCCCGACGGCGTGTTGCTAGCCAGCGGCGGACGCGACCATGCCCTGCGTATCTGGCGCGCCGAAACGCTGCGGGAGCTGGCGGCGCTCGACGGGCACAGCCGGCCCGTGCTGGCGCTGGACTTCAACCCGGCTGGCACGATGCTGGTCTCAGCCGCGGGTGATAACCTGGTCAAGCTCTGGGCGGTCCGCTGATGTGTCGCTGACTATGAGCGGCCGCGATATAGCATCGGCGCGAAAGACCCACTACAATGTCTGCTGGTGACGCGAATCGCGAGCGAGGCAAATGCGCATGACAAGAAAGCAGACCAGTTGGCAACAGGTGCGCGAGCGCCATATTGGGGCGATGCAGACATCCTGTGACATTCTGGAGCACATACTACAGGATGTGACGGACGCGCAGGCGCGCGCGCTGCGCGATGGGCCGGATGGTTGGTCCATCGTCGAAATTGTCTGCCACCTGCGCGATTTTGACGAGATCTTCTACAGCCGCGCCCAGATGATGCAGGCGCAGACGCAGCCGCAGCTGCCGGCATACGACCACGAGGCTATGGCCATTGAACGGGACTATCAGGCTGAAGACCTGGCGGAAGCGCTAGCCGCGCTGAAGGCTTCTCGCGCGCGCTTCATCGCCTTCCTCGCCGGGCTGACGCCGGAGCAGTGGGAGCGCGATGGTGTCCATCCCGAACGCAACAGCTTCACCATGACGGACGCCGCCATGCAGGTCGGCTTGCACGATCTGGACCATCTCGAGCAGATTACGCGCGTTTTGGCGCAGGGCTAACCGGAGAATGCAGCGAGCCGCCCCGGGCCGCTGCGACCGAGGCGGGATGCATGAGGCGGGTTGAAGAGCTTTACCTCATCATCGGCATGATGCTGGTGACCTATCTGGCGCGCTATCCGCCGTTGGCGATTGTCGGCCGCGTCAACCTGCCGGGATGGGCGGCTTCTTCTTGTGGCGCGCGCTCGTCGCTTGACAGGCGGCGCCAGGACCGCTGGGATTTGAGGGACATGGCTTATGCAGACACTGATCGAACGTATCCGCGCTGAAGGCATCAACCTGGGTGGCGGCATCCTGAAAGTTGACAGCCTGATTAATCATCAGCTGGATCCGCAGCTGATGGCCGGCATGGGCGAATCATTCGCCCAGCGCTTCGCCGATACCCGGATCGATCGCATATTGACGGCCGAGATATCCGGCATAGCGCCGGCGCTGATGACTGGCATCGCCATGGATGTGCCGGTCGTCTACGCGCGCAAGAAGAAGCCGATCACCATGTCGGGTCCGGTATTCCTGGAAACCGCGCCCAGCCATACCAAGGGCGGCGAAACGCTGCTGCTCGTGTCGGCTGAGTTTCTGCACGCCGGCGAAAATGTGCTCATCATCGACGACTTTTTGGCGACCGGCCTTACCTTGCTGGCCTTGGCCCGCATTGTCGTCAGCGCCGGAGCCAACCTGGCGGGCGTCGGCGTCGTGGTCGAAAAGACCTTCGAAGGCGGGCGCGGCGCCGTGCAAGAGAAGTACGACGTACCGATTCACGCGCTGGCCAGCATCACCAGTATGGAAGGCGACACCATCACCGTCCGCGGCGACCAAGCCCGGCTGCTATAGCTTGACGGCACGGCCCAGGCGGGCGGATTCCTGCGCGGCCAGGGCAAAGCGCAGCACCTCGCGGCCGTCTGCGCCCGTAAGCTGCGGCGGCTCGCCGGCAAAGTAGGCGTCGATGAATTGACGCGTCGAATTGATGAAGCTGTGCTCCCAGCCCACCGGCATGTCAGAGAAGGTCCTCGTCCGCCGATCTTTGTAAAGGATGACCGGCGGAACATCCATCATTTTGCCGTGCCCGCGCGTCACCCAGATCACGCCCTTGCTGCCGGTGATCTCAACGCGGTCGTCTTGCGCGTAATGCTGCGTGTCCAGCACCAGATCGGGCGAGTACACCGCTTCCAGAGACCCGTAGCGATTGCCCGGGAATTTCCACGATACGATCGCCGGCGCGTCCAGATGCAAACCCGGCTCGATTTCGGTGCTGCCGATCCAGGCGTGCACCTCCTCCGCCATGCCCATAAAGTGCCAGCCCAGCGCGAATTTGTGGTGGCCGTCGTCAAAAACCAGCGGGCCGCCGCCGCACTCCTCCGAATTGAAACGCCAGGCTCTGGCCGAGTTGGGCACGTCCCATTCGGTAGGGCTGATGCCGGAATTGCTCTTGATGCGAATGGTTAGCGGGTCGCCGATTTCGCCGCTGTCGATCAGCGCTTTGGCTCGCTGCGCCGGCGGATAAAATATGAAATTCTCGTACACCTTGAATATGACGCCGGCTCCAGCGGCCGCCGCTACCATTTCGTCGGCTTGCGCGACCGACAGCGCCATCGGCTTTTGCACCGAGACATGTTTGCCCGCCGCGACCGCATCAAGCGTCGCCTGATAGTGCAGGTGATGCGGCAGCAAAATCTCCACCAGGTCTATATCCGGCAGCGCCAGCATCGCCTGATAGTCGCTGAAGATGCGCTCTTCGGCGACTCCCCAGCGGCGTCCGCGCATCTGCGCGAGTTCCAGGCTGCGATCACAAACAGCGACGATATCGGCGCGCTCGTCGTCCAGATAGGCGAGCGCATGCAAATCAGAAATTCTTCCGGTCCCGATGAAGGCAACGCGCAATCGATCCATGAGTCGTACTCTCGTATGGTTTCGTTTGCGCAAATACTACAAGGAAAGCTGCGGCTTGTTAGGGGTCACTCGGTTTCGATGCAGTCGGAGTCGTCGAAGGTCTCATAGGGGACGCTGCTGCGGTAAAGCGCGAGCAGACATGAATAGTAGGGGGCGGCGGTGAATGTTTCGTATGACTGGTACTTGAGCAGCAATTCATCCAGGTCGCGCTGGAAATGTGTCGCTTGCTCATCGCTTAAGCGCAGCAGAAACTTGCGCGCGAGCAATGAGTTTGGATGTGGTGGCGTCGCGTTCAGATCGATCCGGCCATCAGCAACGCTTTTGCGTATATCGCGATGCGAGGAGCCGAGCACGCCGTCCAGCATATACTCGAGGCTGTCGTTCTACCGACCGCATCAAAGCTAAGCAAATCGCGGCTTATGGTGAATTGCCGCGCGCTGACTTGATAGTACTTTTCTTCGATGGCGCCGACCAACTGCACCACGTCAACGACGCGAATCAGGTTATGTTTTTCCAACATCTTGATGTGATAGTAGAGCCGCGTGAACGGCACGCCCAGTGATTCCGCGACTTGATGCGCCGAGCGCGGCTCGTGCGCCAGTTCATGCATGATTCGCGTACGCAGCGGGTCGAAATAGACCTTCAGTGTATGAAGGCTGTTGATCGTGATACTGCTGAGAGGCTTCGTTCTGATTCTTTCGTTTTCCAACAGCCGGATTGCCTGTGCCGCTACCTATAATTTCAAGTATACACACTAATTTAGCATTATAGCGGAAGAAAATAACAGAATGCTTTAGCTTTTCCCACTTTATCCCAATTATATCCCAAATACATGCTCCGTGAGGTCTCAATCCGGCGAATGGCGCCGGCAAATTCCAACTCCGATTCTGACGCCCGCCTTCGATATATTGCGTCCGGCGGCGGCTTGACGCGAGCGGGATGGCACGCTGGCCCCTGTCAAATGACGGCCGGTTGACCAAGGGCGGGTCGTGATTCAGCTTGTTCGGCAGCGCCGCGCGTTGTCGCATGTCGCCCGAAAATGATACAATGAGCGTGCAGCGTATCGTCGGCAATGTCCATTTGAGGACGAGATGGTTAGCCAGACCGGCACCCATGCCATGAAACTAATGGATCTGCCTTTGACCTTGCGTCTCAAGCAGAACGCCATCATATTGCACAGCGAGCTCGGCTTGATCGAAGACGCGCGCGGACAATACAGCGCCTTGCTATCGAATATCGTATTTCCTCGCGGTTTGCATACACTTCTGGCGCATGTGGACGGCAAGGATGTCGTCGGGCAGTTTCGCTATCGTCAGGGAGAATCCAACGCGCATCTAGTGGTTCTGGCGCCGAAACTGGCCGAATCCGAGAGTGATACCATTTGGCTTCACATGCTGGATTCGATGGCGGAGCAAGCCGGCCGCAGCGGCGCGCAGACGCTGGTGGGCGAGGCGGACTTGAACCATCGGCTGTTCGAAACGATGCGCCAGGCCGGATATGCCGTATACAGCCGGCAAGTAGTCTGGCAGCGAGCGCCCGTAGCCGGCGACATGACGCCGTCCTCGCTGATAGTCACACCGGAAGACGAGAACGATGAGATTGGCATCGCGGCGCTCTTGGGCTGCACCATACCGCGGATCATGCAGTCGGTCATGGGACCGTCGCCAGATATGCAAGGACTGGTTTATCGCCGGGATGGTCAGCTCGAAGCCTATCTTGCCTATTCCGAGGGCAAGCATGGCGTCTACCTGCTGCCCTTTGTGCATCCGGAAGTGCTGAGTGAAGCGCCCAAGATCCTGGCGGCCGCCTTGCAGCGGATAGACCGTTGCCGCAAGCTGCCGATCTACATCTGCGTACGCGGTTATCAGGGCTGGCTGGAAAATGCGGTCCTTGATTTGGGTTTCGCCCCACAGCTGGAGCAGGCGGTGATGGTCAAGCACTTGACGGCCGGCGTGCGCCAGGCATCGTTCGAGCGGGTTGACATCAGCGCCAGGGGTCGGCGGAAGCCGGCGGCGAATTTGCCCATGGTTAAGTTCAGCGCCGAAGCGGTATCCGGTTCCGGGCGGGCGACCTTGTCTTGCTAATCTGAACGGGGACTGACTGCCAAAGCGACCAATAGTGCATCAGCGGAGGACAGCTGCCGAGTACATGGACACACATATCACTGACGATTTCGAGATTCTGCGGGGCGTATTGCCCGAGCGTATACGCAGCGCGATAGATGAGTACGGCAAGACAAGCAAACTGCTGGAAATAGTTCTCGACCTGGGACGACTCCCGGCAGCCCGATATACCGACGGCGAACATCAGCTATCCAGGAGCGAAGTGACTGAGGCGGATTTGCAGCAGTTAGTCGCGGAGCTGGGCGAGTTTGACGATGACAATCGCGCCGGCATCGAGCGGTCGCTGCATCGCATTTCGGCGATCCGCAATCGGCGCGGCAAGATCGTCGGCTTGACCGTGCGCATCGGCCGGGCGGTTTACGGCACAATCGACATCATCGCCGACCTGATCGAGTCGGGGCAGAGCGTGTTAATCGTGGGTCCGCCCGGCGTCGGCAAGACGACCTTGTTACGCGAGGCGGCGCGGGTGCGCGCGCGCGACAAACGCGTAGTCATCGTGGATACATCCAACGAGATCGGCGGCGACGGCGATATTCCGCACCAAGCTGTGGGCAGAGCCCGGCGCATGCAAGTCTCGCAGCCGGATCGCCAGCATGAAGTGATGATCGAGGCGGTGGAGAATCACAATCCGGAAGTGATCGTCATTGACGAAATCGGTCGCGAGCTGGAAGCGGTGGCGGCGCGTACCATCGCCGAGCGCGGCGTCCAGCTGATCGGCACGGCGCATGGCAATACCCTGGAAAACCTGATGCTCAACCCCACGCTGTCGGATCTCATCGGCGGCATCGAATCCGTGACGCTATCGGACGATGAGGCGCGGCGGCGCGGCACGCAGAAAGTTGTGCTGGAAAGGCGGACGGCGCCCACCTTCGACATTATGATCGAGATCCAGGCGCGCGATCGGCTGGTGGTGCATCCCGATGTCGCCTCGGCCGTGGACGCGATTTTGCGCAACCGACCGCTGCCGGCGGAGCTGCGCGAGCGTGACGCGACCGGCACAATCAACGTCAGCGACTACCTGCACGAGGCCGAGTCGCGTTCGGCGCCCGCGCGCGAAGGCGCTGGCGAGGGCGCGCATGTCGTGCGCGGCAATCGCGCGAATGGCAAGACACGCAACGAAATGAAAGACGATGTCGCGCAGCAGAACCGGCGCGAACTGCGCACGATCAGCGTCTACGCTTACGGCGTCGCGCGCAACCGGCTGGAGCAGGCCGCCCGCCGCCTGGCCGTACCGCTCCTGCTCACCGATGACTTCGGCGAGGCGGAAGCAATCGTCACGCTAAAAACGCACTATCGCCGGCGCCCGCGCTTGATCACGGACGGCGAAAAGCGCGGCCTCTCGATTTATGTCTTGCGCGCCAATACGGTGACTCAGATGGAGAATTTCCTGGTCGACCTCTTCCGTTTGAACGGGCGCGACGACCCCGATCGCTTCGGCGACGCCATCATGGAGGCGGAGCGGGCGATCAACCGCATTCGCGCCGGCGAGGATTACATCAATCTCAAGCCGCAAGCCTCGCAGGTGCGCAAACGGCAGCATCAACTGGCGCGCCAGGCGCAGATGCAATCGGCCAGCGTGGGCGATGAACCGCGCCGCTTCGTCACGATTTTCCGCGACGCCTAGCCGACACGCTGCCTACGGAGTCACGCCATGAGCCTGCCCGGCGCGCGGCCAGCGCCAATCCGCACGGACGTCAGCAACGCCTTCGCCAAAAACACGATGCGCGTGCGCCTGCCGGCGATCATTGACGAGACGATCGCGCTCAATGCCGATTACCCCGCCGGCATAAAGGACAACCTGCAAAAGCTGTGTGATGAGCTGGCCGGCGGCGCGCCAATTGCCGGGCTCGATCCCAAATCCACGCCAGATCAGGCGGAGTGGGCGGCCGCAATCAAAAGGCAGCATGAAATTGTAGGTAGCCCGCCGACCTGGCAAAACGCCGAGTGGTTCTTCGCCGAGACCTACGCCTACCGCTGCCTGATGGAAGCGGCGCGCTGGGCTGAAACCAGGCGCGATCCCTTCCTGCCCAAGAAGTTGGAAGAACTACGCAGCGACGCGCTCTGGCAGCTCGTTGAACGCGCCTGCGACCCGGGCGGCTCGCCCGATAGCGAACTGCGCCGCGCCGTCGAATTCGCGCTTTGGGGCAATCGCATCGACCTGAGCTACGCCCCCGCCAGCGAACGGGGCGCCGAAATCAGCGCCGACGACTTGCTGGTGGACGATCGCGACTCCTTGGCCGCTTATCTCTCTCAATCACGGATTTCGCCGACCGACTTTCAGAGCGGCGAGCCAGTTTATGTCGTGGCGGACAACGCGGGCTCTGAATTGGCGATGGACCTTGTTTTGACCGACTGCTTGCTTCGGCATGTGACGCCTTGGGTAGTGATCTGCCTCAAAGCCCATCCCACCTTCGTCAGCGACGCTACGGTGGAAGATGTCTGGATGTTGCTGCGCGAGATGGCGCGCCGGGGCGATCGCAGCGCGGTGCTGGCGGAACGCTTGCGAGGTTTCTGGCAATCTGGGCGTTTGCGATTTCTGCCGCATCCCTACTGGAACAGCAGTTGCTTCTTGTGGGATCGTGCCGCCGGCCTCAGCCAACCCTTCACGGCTGTGCAGTTGGTAGTCATCAAAGGCGACGCCAATTACCGGCGGGCGGTTGGCGATGCACTCTGGCCCGCCCATACGCCCTTTGCCGATGTTCTGGATTACCTGGACGCGCCTGTGCTCTGCCTGCGTACGCTAAAGAGCGATCCCATCGTCGGCTTGCCCACGGCCGAGACGGCGGCCGCGTTGAACCGGGTCGATCCCGATTGGCGCGTCAACGGCAAACGGGGCGTGATTCAGTTCAAGCCTCAAACGTCAAATAGCCAGTAGGTAGCGGTTGCCGGGTAGTCCTTTTCCAGCCAAGCCATGACTTTGCGCGAGATGACGCGGAGCAGTAAGTCGTCTGACTCCGCCAACTGCGGGTCGAGTTCATATTTCTCGACGTAGCGCCGGCTGATTCGCTGCAGTTGCGATGCCGAGACCCGGGCTTCCGCCGCCTTGCCCTCGAAGATAACGGTTTCGTCGCCGCTGCCGAGGTGCAGGACGATGCGGCTGTCGCGTGCGATATTGCGCGCCTTCAGCGCCAGTCTGTCGCTGCCAAAGTACAAGACGCCATCGATCCAGGCGCCCCACACCGGAACGCTGTGCGGCCGGCCGTCCGCGCAGACAGTGCAAACCCAGTAATTGCGCGCCTCGTGCATTTGCCGCTCGACCCAATCCCAGCTCAGCATGGCGTCGACCTGCTCGGGCATGACGCCGTAGTGGGGCATATTGGGGCGGACGCGGCGCGCGTTTGCCGGCTGGATCATGATAACGGCAGGCTTGATTTCGCTCGCTTCTCAGCAACTCCAAGTAAGCGTTGCGAATTTCGCTGGATATTCCGCTCGCAACAGCGAGTCACCCTTTCCTGATGATTCGGGATGCCCGCCATAGAGATGGCGGGAAAGGGCCGGGGATGGGGGGCGGTTTCGTATTTCTCATTACTCTTTTGCATTTACTTCTACTTGCTCATGGGCATGATGACGTGCGTGAAGTCATCGCGATTTTCCGGCTTGAGCACGCCGGGATTCTCCGGGCCATTGCTCTGGAAGACGACCCGTTCTTCGCTGATGACGCGCAGCACGTCAATCAGATAGCGGATGTTGAAGGAGATATCGAGCGGCTCGCCCTCGGCCGTGGCGTCCAACATGCCTTCGCTGTCGCCGCGCTCGGCGCTCTTGCCGACGATGAGCACCTCGGCCGGTTCGCCGGGATTCTGCGCCGGCTTGACGCTCAGGTTGGCGCTGTTGGCGTTGTCGCGGGCGAAGATCTCGGCGCGCTGGCAGACTTGCAGCAGGTCGCTGGTATAAAGCACGGTCGAGGTGACGAAGGCGCGCGGAATGATGGAGGCGAAATCGGGGAAGCGGCCTTCGAGCAGCTGCGAGGAGATCTGTACGTTGGGCGCGAACACGGTAATGCTGTTGCGCTGCGCCGGCAAGGCAATGCCGATTTCCTGGTCGTCTTCGATGATGCGGGCGATCTCGTTCATGGTGCGGGCCGGCACAACCATGTCTTGCTTTTCGTCGAAGGTCTCGCTGATGCCAGCGGTGCGCACGGCCAGACGGTAGCCATCGGCGGCGGCCATGGTCATCGTCTGTCCTTCCAGCTGCAAGTAGACGCCCGTCAGGATGGGGCGATTCTGCTCGCGGGCGGCGGCGAAAGCGGTTTGCAAGATCATTTCGCGCAGGGTCTCGCCCTCAAGCTGCAAGTTGGCGCTTTCATTGTGGTTGATGGGCGGGTACTCGTCGGCGTCGATGCCGCGGATGTTTGAGGTCTGCACGCCGCAGCGCAGATGCACCGTGTGCGTGGCGGCATCCAGGCGCAAGTCCACCCGTTCGCGCGAGAGACTGCTGACGAGTTCGCTGAAAGTTCTGGCGGGCAAGGTGATGCTGCCGCTCTGTTCGACTTTGGCGCCGATCCACATGGTGATGCTCAGTTCGAGGTTGGTGGCGGAAATCTTGAGTCGCGAATCCTCGGTTTCCAGCAGCACATTGGCCAGCACCGGCAGGGGCGGGTTGCTGTCGACCGCTTTGGTGACGATATTCAGGCTCTTGGCCAGGTTCTCTTGCAGGACGCTAACAATCATGGTTTACCTCGCGGTGTGGCTGAGCGCGGCCGGGCCGCCCAAGGGAGCCAGCCGGCCGATTTTGCGCATCTGTTATATCGCCATAGTATAGCCCAGATTTTGTCTTCGTCCTACAGGAAAGTGTGCAGGGAGTGATGCATTTCAAAGACAGGATCGCGAGGCCGATGCGGCTGGGCGAGCCCAGGCTCGCCCCTATGGTGTACGATGCGAATGCCAGTGAGCAATGGTCGGAAGTGCGATGTCAGCGAGAATTACTCGTCCGGCGTTATGTTGGTGACATCGTCACTGGGAATCTCGATGGTATCGGCGTCTTCGTCGATGGTCTCGACGCGCATGATCTCGAATTTGAGGCGCGCGATCAGCGCAGCCAGAGCGCCCAGAATCGCCAGGACCGGATTGATGATGGCGGCCGCGCCGACGACGACGACAGCCGGCGTCATGGGCACTTCGATCAGAATCTCGCCGTTGGCGTTGCGGATGATGAGACGGCGGACGTTGCCCTCGGCCACCAGGCTCTTGACGCGGTCGACCAATTCATGACCGGCGACCTCCATTTCCTCGACCCAATCGCGCTGATTCTTGGGCTTTTGCGGCTCGTGCGCCATGATTGCGGCTCCTGTGCAGATGTTGAAATTCGCGGACGGATCACGTTGTGGGCGACCCGCCGCCGCGCGTAGACACTGCGGTTCCGTCGCCCCTACCCACATGCTGTAACTGTTTCTACGTGGGGGCGGCAATGCAGTTGCGCATGTTAACGCAGCAGCTGATAGAGGAGTTCTTTCCAGCGGCCGGCGTCCAGATCCCAGCAAATCAGCGGTTTCTTGGGGTTCGCGTTCACTTCGCGCCAGACCGGCGCATTGCGAACATCGTCGCTTAGGTTTAGCTTGTCCACCACCGTCATACCGCGCGTCAGCTCGCTGTCGCATTCGACATCGACGTAGTGCTGGCTGCTGGCGGTGCAGATGCTCGGGTCGATGGCGACGGCCATGGCTACGCCATCGGGCAGCGAGATGCCGATTTCGCCGGTCTGTATCTCGTAGCCCTTCATGCCTTTGATATTGCAGTCTATCGCGAAGTCAGCGCAGGGTGTGCCGATGCCGCGGACCGCCTCGATATCGTCCAGCGAAAGCACAAAGTCGCCCTGGCTGAATTCCCAGCCGACCATCTCTACCGGCAGGCCGGAACGAAAGACGATGCGCGCCGCTTCCGGGTCGCACCAGATATTGTATTCGGCGGCGGGTGTCACATTGCCGTTGCTGCAGGCGGCGCCGCCCATCACCACGCAGCGCGAGACCAGGCCGGCGATATCGGGCGCTTTGCGCAGCGCCAGCGCGATATTCGTCAGCGGGCCCAGGGTGACGAGCACGATGCCTGGCGCCCCGCGCGCCGACTCGATGATGGCGTCAACAGCGTGTATCTCGCTCGCTGCCGAATGCCGCGGCTGATAGCGGTCGCCCCAATCGCCCAGGCCGTCGGCGCCGTGGAACCAGTCGGCCGAGACGTATTCGCGCAGCAGCGGGCGATCGGCGCCGGCGAACACCGGCACATCGGCAGCGCAGAGCTCGGCGAAATAGAGCGAGTTCACCACGCCTTGGTCGAGCGGCACGTTGCCGGCGACCACAGTGATGGCGCGCGCATCGACATCGCTGTGCCGCAGCGCCATCAGCACGGCGACGGCGTCGTCGGAGCCGGCGTCGGTATCGATCAAGAAGGGACGCGTCATGCGATTGCTCCCGAGCTATGCGGTCACGGCCAGCTGATCGACCGCGGCGCGCAGCCGCTCCAGGCCTTGTACCAGCGTCGAGCGCGGGCAGCCGAAATTCAGTCGCACGAAACCCTCGCCGGCTTCGCCGAAGAATTCGCCCGGGCTGGGCGCGACGCCGGCTGTCTCTCGGCAGAAGGCCGAAACATCGCCCTCAATCGGCAGCCCGCGCATATCCATCCAGAGCAGGTAAGTCGATCGCGGCACGGTGGTCTTGATCTGCGGCATGTGCCGGCGGATGTATTCGAGCGCGTAATCGCGATTGTCCTTGAGGTAAGCCAGCGCCTGGCGCAGCCATTCTTCGCCGCCGCTGTAAGCGCCGATGGCGGCTTCATAGCCCATGATGTTGACGTGGGCGCTGATGGCTTGCAGGGCGGCGGCGGTCGTCTCGCGGATTTCTTTGTTCTGCGCGATCAAGACCGAGCACGCCAGGCCGGCCAAATTGAAGGTCTTGCTGGGCGCGATCATGGTCAGGGTGTTTTGGGCGATCTCGTCGGAGAGCGTGGCCATCGGGATATGCTTGCCTTCCAGGATTAAATCGGAATGGATCTCGTCAGCGACGATGAGCACATTGTGCTTGAGACAGATCTCGCCGACGCGCTCCAGCTCGGCGCGCGAATAGAGGAAGCCGGCCGGGTTCTGTGGATTGCACTGCAAGTGGATCGATGTCTGTGGCTTGCTTGCGGCTTCTTCAAAGGCGTCGTAGTCATTTTCGTAGTGAAAATGATGGTCGCCATTGGCGACGTACCGCATGTCGATGGACAGGGAAAACTTCTGATTGCTGGTCGCCGCTTTGAAAAAAGGCCCATAGACGGGCGTCTGTATCAGCACGGCGTCGCCGGGCTGGCCGAAGCCGCTGCAGGTCGCGCAGAGCGCCAGCACCAGGCCGGGCGAAAACAGCACATCCTCGGGCGTGATGCGCCAATCGTAGAGGCGCTCCATGCGCTCGACGATCATTTCCTTTAGCTGCGGCGGGTCCATAGTGTAGCCGAAAACGCCGTGGCGGGCGCGCTCGATCATGGCGTCGATGGCGGCGGGCGGCGAGCGGAAGTCCATGTCGGCCACCCACATGGGCAGGCAATCGCTGTCGAAGGCGCACCACTTCGCGCTATGATGTCGCGTCCGGTCGATAATTTCGTCGAAGTTGTATTCGGTCATAGGCGGGCTTTCTACGGTGCGCGGACAGGACGCCTAGAAATATAACCGATGACCTGCCCCGTTGCACGGGCGGCTTTGCCGGGCGGTTAAGACACAAAGTCTTTTGCCACAGAGGCACACAAGTAGTTCCAACAAAGTAATGAGAATCGCAGCAGTAAGAAAGAAACTGCCAAAATAATCGTATGATTGTAGGGGCGAGCCTTGGCTCGCCCACTCTTGAATAGACTTCCATTAAATTTTCGCACGATTAACTTGGTTCTACTCAGAATAATAGATGGTCATGCCGTGGTCGTACTATCACGGACAGTCACCACACCTGGTACCGGAGTTCTACCAGAATTCGGTCCAGAAGTCGCGCTGCTTTTCGCGGCGAAAGCGCTGCAACCACACTTCCGACCGGTCGTCACTGAGGCGCTGGTAAGCCGGCGCGGGCGGCGTGAAGTCCGCGGGACGCTCGATGTCGAGGTACTCAAGGATGGCGCAGACTGTCTCCGCCGGATGCTGGACGAAGTCTTCGTAGGTGATTGCATAGGGCTGGATGCCGTGCTCGCTGAAGTGTTCGGCCCAGACCGCTTCGCGTATGATGATTTCTTGCAGCAGATGGTCGATGGCGGCGAAGTCGTAGCGCGGTTCCGGGTTGCGCGCGGCATCCGCGGAGCTCCAGCGGTCGGTCTGAATCGCCAGCCAATGCGAGACGGCTTGCCTGACCTTGTTGCGGCGCGTCAGGTGCAGGTAATGCAGATCGGGGAAGAAACGATGCAAGGCGCCCCTGAGCGGCAAGTCCGCGCAGCCGTCGATTGAGCGCAGCCGTCGGACGAAGTCATTCCAGTAGCCGCCACCGACCTTGCTGCCGAAGACGCCGTTGGGGGTGGTATCAGCGGCCAGTACGCGCTCGACGTAAGCGCGGTAGTCGGGGATGGTATCGCCACGCGGAGCTTCCGGCGTGATGTTGTGATAGAAGCGCTCTTTGGGCCGGCCGGCGATGCCCGTGTCCGCCAGCAGCTGTGACAGGAGTGTGCTGCCGCTGCGGACGGTGAAGCAGATAAAATAAGACTTGCCGGGGCGCATCCGCGGCTAAGCGGTCTGGAGACTGTCGCGCAGGCGGCTGGAAATGCCGTCGACATCAACTTGCCCGGCTGCAATTGTGGCGCGCAGGGCGAATAATCGCCGCGGGTCGTCATTGACGCGCGTAACTTCCACCTCCGCGCCGTAAATCTCGCCCACGATCTCAGTGATTTCCGCGTGGATTGCGGCGAAGGCTTCCGGCAGGTTGCGGTAATGCATGCGGTCGAGGAAGCTGATCTTGGCCGTCGTGAAGTCGAAGTTGAGGTCGCCGGGCGCTTCCGCTTCCAGGGCCTGGGCGGCGAGCAGGGCATGGTGGAAGGACAGCCTCAGCGCGGCGGGCAGGCTGTCAGGCAGGTCGCGCTTGCGCACATAATGCAGGCCGGGCTGCCCTTCACCGAGGTCGTAGGCGTAGTCCGCTTCATCGGCGACCAGGACGATGCCCGGGCCTTCGGGCACATGTTTGTAGTCGATGACATCGATCAGCATGCCGGGAACGGTATGCTCTTGAATCCAGCGCTGAAATATCGGCAGGATGTCGTCCGGCTGCATTTGGGGCGTGTGTTTCAAGCTAAATTTGACGCCGAGACGCTTGGGTACTGTTGTCATATATGCCTCACGATGTGTCAGTTGCGGGCGACCCATCGGGTCGTCCCTATATTTGGTTAGTCGCGGGCGAACCAAGGCTCGCCCCTACAGTTCTCTGCGTCGGCGTCGGGCGGTCAGTTGACGATGACACCGTTGATGCGCTGCTCGGCGCTGTGTACATTCTCGATGAACAGCTGCGTCTCATCAATGATCTGATGGGCGTAGTCTTCGTTGATACGCGCCGGCGCCGCGTCATGCCGTTTGAACAGATAACGGGCGAATTTGCCTTTGGCGAAGCGGTCATAGATCAGCTCGGTATCGTAGAAGCGCGAGCGAAATTCGTGCACGATGTCGTTGTAATCGTCGCCGACATCCAGGAATTTGGTGCGCACCAGCGCGCGCGCCGCCAGCACCATCGCCTTATAGGCATTGTGGTCGGCGGTAGTGTAGTCGCCGTCGTCCAGCGCCAGCAGCGCTTCAAAGTGCGTCGATTCGGCGCGGGAAATCTCCATCGAGAAGAGCGAGACCACCTCGCCGGCGCATTCGCCAACGCCGATATCGTCAATGGTGTATACGCGTGAATCACCCCAATCGCTGAAGTAAGATGGGTTCTCTTCGAAGCTCGGCAGCTTGGTGAAGGGCTGCAGCATGGCTTTGATCTCCTTGCGCCCAAGTTCCTTGACCCAGGTCTGGAAAGTTTCGTCCGCGGCGCGTTCGGCGACGTAGCGCTCGGTCAGGGCTTCCAGCACATCGGGCACGCACTTGGCCGGCACCGCGCCGACCGCCAAGCCGTAGCTGCCGGCGTTCTGCCGCCATTGCCCGCCCAGCACCACCTGGAAATGCGGCATCTTGTGATTGCCGGAGCGGCGGCTGTTGCCGAAAAAGCCGATGTCGGCCACATGATGCTGGCCGCAAGAATTGAAGCAGCCGCTCACTTTGATCTTGAGATCGCGCACGGCATCGGGCAGCAGGTTGATCTTCTCGATCAAGCGCGTGCGCAGCTCCGCGGTCAGGCCGCGCGACGAAGCGATGCCGAGCTTGCAAGTATCTGTGCCCGGGCAGGAAGTGATGTCGACGATGGCGCCGGCGCCGGCGTCCGCTAGACCGATAGCCTGCAGGTCGCGATAGATGGCGGGCAGGTCGGCATCGGCCACCCAGCGCAGTACAAAGTTCTGCTCCACCGACAGCCGGATATTGTCGCCCACGTAGCGCCGGGCAATATCGGCCAGCTGAAATCCCTGTTCGGCGGTGAAGTCGCCCAGCGGCGTATGCAGCGTGATGGTGCTGTAGCCCGGCTGGACCTGCCGATAGACATTGGTGCGATACCACTCGCCAAATCCATCGGGCAGGGCGGCGCCATTCAGCGCCATGCCGGCTTTGGCCGGCCGATAGACAAAGTCGTCCAGCCCCTCCATGTAGTCGGTGTGGCGCTCGTCGGGCGGCACGATTTTCAGTTCTTCCTGCACCAGCTCGCGGAATTCCTCGATGCCGAGCTTGGCCACCAGGAATTTCAGACGCGCGCGGTTGCGGTTCTTCTTCTCGCCGAGGCGGGCGAAAACCCGCGCCACCGCCTGTGTCAGCGGCAGCAGTTGCGCTTCAGTGACGAAATCGGCCAGGACTTTGGCTTGATGCGGCACGGTGCCGAGTCCGCCGCCCACGAAGACAGTGAAACCGCGCACGGTCTCGCCGTCGATCTCGCGCGTTTGCGCCAGCAAGCCCAGATCGTGCATCTTCATCAGGCCGCAGGCGTGGCCCGCGCAGCCGGAGAAAGCCACTTTGAACTTGCGCCCGAAGTCCTGCACATCATCATGCCCGAGCAGGAATTGCGTCATGGCATCGGCGTAGGGGCTGACGTCAAAGACCTCGTCGTGGCAGACGCCGGCCAGAGAGCAAGCGGTGATATTGCGCACGGAGTTGCCGCAGGCTTCCTGCGTGGTGATGCCGACGGCCGCCAGCCGCCGCATCAAATCGGGCGTGTCGTCGATATGCACGTAGTGCAATTGAATGTCCTGCCGCGTGGTGATATGCAGGATGCCGCCTGAATACTCGTCGGCCAGCTCGGACAGGACCTCGAGCTGCCGAGCGGTCAAGCCGCCGTAGGGAATCTTGATGCGCTGCATGCCCGGGGCGTCCCAGAGCGTATCCGGCCCTTTGACGATGTCGGCGGAGGGAAAAGTCAGCTCGCGCGTGCGCACGCCATCATGGCGCTGTCCGTTGTCGTAGCGCTGGCCGTAGACGCCTTTGCGCAAGCGGGATTCGGCGAAGACCTTGTCGTCCAGCTTACCTTGCTTGCGCAATTCCATCTGCGCCTCATAGATGTCGATGAGATTGCCCATTTCGGCGGGTATCTCATCCCTTAGAACCTCTTTCCAGCTAGTCATGTTACCCCTTGCCTTTCCGCCTCATTCCTGTTGCATTCATTTCTCGGTTCAAAATTGCGCCAAATTCAGGCTGACGCTTCGTTGATTTCGTGGTTGATTGCTGCAGCCGGCAGCAAGTCAAACCAGGCCACGCCGGCTTCGCGTAAGCGCACCGCCTCGCCAATGACGGTGATGGCCGGCGGCATAATATCCCGGCGCCTGGCGATGGCGGCGATGTGCTCGGCGGTACCGACAAATGTGCGCTGATGTCGGGTGGCGCCCCATTCGATGACAGCTGCGGACGTGCTGGCATTCAAGCCGTTTTCGATTAGACGCTGAGTAATGGCGGACAAGTTCTTGACACCCATCAAAATGACAATCGTGCCCCCGAGCTTTGCCACGGCCTCATAGTTGATGCTGCTGCCGGCTTTGGTTGGGTCCTCATAGCCGGCGATGACAGTGAATGCGCTGCTGATACCCCGCTGCGTCAGCGGAATGCCGGCGTAGGCGGGCACGGCGAAGGCGCTGGAAACGCCCGGCGCCACTTCAAAGGGGATGCCAAATTCGCGGCAGGCCAGCGCCTCTTCGCCGCCGCGCCCGAATATGAAGGGGTCGCCGCCCTTGAGCCGGACGACGTCTTTGCCGCCAAGCGCGCGTTCGATGAGCAGCACGTTGATGTCCGCCTGCGCCAATCGGTGGCGCGTCGGCTGCTTGCCGGCGTTGATCAGCTCGGCATCGGGCCGCGCTTCTTCCAGCAGCTCAAAGGGAATCAGCCGGTCGTAGACGACGACATCGGCTTGCCGCAGCAGGCGCGCGCCCTTGCGCGTGATCAGATCCGGATCGCCCGGACCGGCGCCGACCAGATAAACGGTGCCTGTCTTCATGCTGCCGCCTCCCCCAACTTTTGCGCGGTCGATAGCCATACATTGCAGGCGGAGCGGCAGGGCAAATCGGTGC
>WTGO01000112.1 GCA_011523515.1 Chloroflexota bacterium | reverse complement strand
CTACACCCCCCCTTAGAGAGCCAGGTGGGGACTTGCTACTCCCCTTCCCCGGTGAACCAGGGAAGGGGAGTAGCAAGTCCCCACCTGGCTCTCTAAGGGGGGGTGTAGCGCCCCTCTACGGCTTTGTCATGCCCGAAAAGAGTATCGGGCGCATGAAAGCCTTCCACGGCAATTTCGGCATGCACCTGCGCGCCTACGCCTACATCCGCGTCTATGGCGACAGCGGCATCCGGGACGTGACGCGCTATGCCGTGCTCAACGCCAACTACCTGCGCGCCAAGCTGATGCGGACCTACAAGGTGCCCTACCCGCGTTACTGCGGGCATGAGTTCGTGCTCGAAGGGCATGTCGACAATGTCGACGACGTGCATGCGCTGGACATCTCCAAGCGACTGATGGATTACGGCTTCCACCCGCCGACCAATTACTTCCCGCTGATCGTGCCCGAGGCGCTTCTGATCGAGCCCACCGAGACCGAGGTCAAGGAAGATCTGGATGCTTTCGTCGAAGCGATGGAAGCGATAGCCGAAGAAGCCCGCCGCGATCCCCAGACGCTGCTCAATGCGCCGCATACCGCGCCGGTCCGCCGTCTGGACGAGGTGTGGGCGGTCAAGGAGCTGGTCTTGTGCTGCGCGCCGGCCTTGCCTGTCGGGGCGGGTTAAGCGCCCGGCGACATCGGATTGTCGTGTTTGCCGCGCCGGGTTGTCAAGCCGCGGGGTCAGGTGTCGATTCGCGATTGGGTTTCATCGGGCGACTTGATGATTCGTCTCTACATGATGTATATTTTCGCGCGACTTGCCACGTTACTCCGAGTTTATTCAGCTATACCGAGAGATACCATTTTTGAAATTTGAAGGAATCCGCAGGCGCTAGCTACCAGATCGCCCGCCGCCAGCTAAATGCCAAAATCTTTAGTCGCTCATTGATTGTTTAGCCACAAAACGAAACGAACGGGAAACATGTATCCTCCATTTGAAGTAGTGTCGCCAGTTCTGGCGCGGGTATGGCATGAATATGGCGCAGATGATCCCCGGGCAGCCATTTATTTTGCCCTTGCTTATCAGCAATCGTACCCGATTACCGCGTTCGGCGACTACGATTCGCACAAATCCAGATTGATTTGTAACGCATTGCGAGAAGCACTGAATTCGACAGGATATAAATGCGACACTGAACCTGCTGACATCGGGCGCATTTTGCTGGAGATCAAAAAGGAAGAACTTAGTCTTGACTGGCAAATAATTGACGACACGAATTACTTCTTTCACCAGCGGCAAATCGAATAGCGGGAATACATAAAATCCGAGCTGAGAGACATCATTCGAATGTCGGCGAGCGACTTGGCCCGCGACAAGGCTTCCGACTTGCTGGATAAACTGCTCGAAGCTGAGGAACAATAGCCCAAGCATCGCCAGCCTGCTGTGGATATCACAGCCTCTAAACAGACTGGCACTACATTTCGATTGCGCCGCCGCTTATACTCGTTGGCTGCTCCGTCCTCGCACAGCCCAACCATCGTCTTCAGTTGGTGTTAGAATGAGCGGAGAACGAATCAATGTGGACGACATCGTCAACCAGGGAGCATATGCATGACCATCAGCCCCAAGATTGAGCAGTTGCGGGCCAAGCGGGCTGAGAGCCAGCTGGGCGGCGGCGAAGCGCGCATCCAGCGCCAGCATGACAAGGGCAAAAAGACCGCCCGCGAGCGGCTGGACATTCTGCTGGACCCGGGCGCCTTCCGCGAGGTGGATGCCTTTGCGCATCACCACAACAGCAAGTTTGGACTTGAAAACAATCGGCCGCTGAGCGACAGCGTGGTGACCGGCTGGGGCACGATTGACGGTCGCCTAGTCTACGTCTATTCGCAAGATTTTACAGTCATGGGCGGCAGCTTGAGTGAAGCGCACGCCGCCAAGATCATCAAGATCATGGCAATGGCCATGAAGGTGGGCGCGCCCGTCATCGGCTTGAACGACAGCGGTGGCGCGCGCATACAAGAGGGCGTCGAGAGCCTGGGCGGCTACGCTGACATATTCTTGCAGAATACGCTGGCCAGCGGCGTCATCCCTCAGATCAGCGTGATCATGGGTCCCTGTGCTGGCGGCGCGGTATACAGTCCGGCGCTGACCGATTACATCATCATGGTCAAAGACAGCAGCTATATGTTCATCACCGGTCCTGAGGTGGTCAAGCAGGTGCTCAATGAGGATGTCACCTTCGAAGGTTTGGGCGGCGCGTCGGTACATGGCAGCACCAGCGGCGTCTGCCATTTTGTCGCCGATGACGAGACGCAATCGCTGACGCTGGCGAGGGAATTGCTGAGTTATCTTCCGCAGAACAATATGGAAGACCCGCCTGCCCTGCCGACCACGGATGATCCGCTGCGGACAGAAGCGGCGCTCGACAGCATCGTGCCCGAGAATCCCAATCAGCCCTATGACATTAAGCAGGTCATCGAGTTAATCGTGGATGACGGGCATTTCTTTGAAGTTCACAAAGAATTCGCCGGCAACATCGTGGTGGGCTTCGCGCGATTGGGCGGCACAGCTGTCGGCATCGTCGCCAACCAGCCGATGGTCCTGGCCGGTGTGCTGGATATCAATGCGAGTGTCAAGGCAGCGCGATTTGTACGAACCTGTGACGCCTTTAACGTGCCCCTGATCACTTTTGTTGATGTGCCCGGCTACCTGCCCGGCACCGATCAAGAGCACAGCGGCATCATCATGAGCGGGGCCAAGCTGCTCTTCGCCTATTGCGAAGCGACCGTGCCCAAACTGACAGTAACCACCCGCAAATCTTACGGCGGCGCGTACTGCGTTATGAACAGCAAGCATATTCGCGCCGATCTGAACATCGCCTGGCCCACTGCCGAGATTGCGGTCATGGGGCCGGAGGGCGCGGTCGAGATCATCTACCGGCGCGAATTGCAGGAGGCGGATGATCCGGCGGCGCGCAAGCAAGAGTTGGCTGCCGAATACCGCGAGACCTTCGCCAATCCGTATATTGCAGCCAGCCGGGGTTTCATCGATGACATCATCGAGCCGCACAATACGCGACCGCGATTAATCAATGCGCTGCAAGTCTTCCAGAACAAGCGCGATGAAAACCCACCCAAGAAACATGGCAACATCCCGCTTTAGCGCCCGCCGCAACTAGCAAAGGCCAATCACCTTGCAGACAGGACCTTTCAACAAAATCCTAATCGCCAACCGCGGTGAAATCGCCGTGCGCATTATCCGCGCCGCCCGCGACCTCGGCATCCCGACCGTGGCCGTTTACTCGGATGTCGACCGAACGGCGCTGCACGTCCGCTACGCTGACGAGGCGGTGCATATCGGCGGACCGCGGCCGGCGGAAAGTTACCTGCGCAAGGACAAGCTGATTGAGGTGGCGCGCCGCACCGGCGCCGACGCCATCCATCCCGGTTACGGCTTTCTGGCCGAGAACGCCGATTTCGCGCAGCAAGTGATGGATGAGGGTTTGGTCTGGATCGGCCCATCGGCGAGCGCAATTGCGACCATGGGCGATAAACAGGCGGCGCGCACGGCCGTCAGGCGGAACAAGGTGCCCTTGATACCCGGCACGCAGGCGGGAATGCCGGATGGCGAGCTGATTCATGCCGCGCGGCGCATCGGCTTTCCCGTGCTGATCAAGGCGGTGGCCGGCGGCGGCGGCACCGGAATGCGCCCCGTGCATCGCGAGGAAGACTTCGCCGAATCCTTGGCGACCGCGCGCCGGGAAGCCGAGAGCGCCTTTGGCAACGGCGATGTATACGTCGAAAAGCTGCTGGAGGGCGCGCGCCATATCGAGTTTCAAATCCTGGCGGATGCGCATGGCAATACCGTGCACCTGGGCGAGCGCGAATGTTCAATTCAGCGGCGGCATCAGAAGCTGGTGGAAGAGGCGCCGAGCGTTTTCGTCGACCGTGAGTTGCGCGAGCGTATGGGCGCCATGGCGATCGCCGCGGCCGAGTCCGTCGGCTACATCAACGCCGGCACCATCGAGTGCATGGTCGACAAGGACAAGAATTACTACTTTCTGGAGATGAATACACGTCTGCAAGTCGAGCACCCGGTGACGGAGCTGGTCACCGGCGTCGATCTGGCCAAGGAGCAGATTCGCATCGCGCGCGGACGGCGCATGGGACCGAGCGAGAGCTTGCTGGACCCTAAGGGCTGGGCCATCGAATGTCGCATCAACGCCGAAGACCCCTATGCCAATTTTATGCCGTCTACCGGTCAAATCAGCACGATGATCTTGCCGACGGGTCCCGGTGTGCGGGTCGACAACGGCGTCTTTTCGGGTTCTGAGATCACGCCCTATTACGACAGCATGATCGCCAAGCTGATCACCTGGGGCGAGACGCGCTCGGAAGCCATGCTGCGGATGCGGCGCGCGCTCTCCGAATATCGCATCATGGGCTTGAAACATAATATCCCTTTCCATATCAATCTGCTGAACAGCATCAGTTTCATCGCCGGGCAATTCGATACGACCTTCGTCGAGCGCCGCTTTAACATGAACACCTATGAACAGGACCCGACAAACAGTGAGCTGGAGACAGTGGCTATCGCAGCGACTCTCTTCGCGCATCGCAAGCGGCAATTGGCCTCGCAAGTGGTCGCGCCGGCCAAGCGTGACGCCAGCAACTGGAAGTGGATGGGCCGCTTCGAGAGGATGCATCGATGAAATACGTCACCCTCATCAACAATCAGTCCTACGAGATTGAAATCGACCATGACGGCAGCGTCCTCGTCAATGGACAGACGCGCGATGTTGACTTTCTCAATCTCGGCGGCGACTTGTTCTCGGTGATCACTGAGAATCGCTCGCTGGAGGCGGTTATAAACGACGATGAGGGGACGATCGCCGTCATGATGAGCGCGCGCCAATTCGAGGCGCAAGTGCTTGATGAGCGCGCCATGCTGATGATGCAGCGGCGGGGAACGCAAACGACCGGCTCGGGCGAGGTCAAGGCGCCCATGCCGGGGTTGATAGTCGATGTAACAACAGAGCGGGATGCAACTTTGGCCAAGGGTGATACGGTCATCGTTTTGGAATCTATGAAGATGCAGAACGAGCTAAAATCGCCGATTGACGGCGTGGTGCGCGCAATACATGTCGAGGCGGGCCAGGCCGTGGACAAGAACGACCTGCTCGTGGAGATCAAAGCGGAGGCTCCCGACGACTCGTCTTAGCGGCATGTGTCAAAATTGCTTAATGGTCTTTGTTAATGCGCTGGTCCCGCTCCGGAACTAATAGGGGCGTGCTCGGTAACAGTCCAGTTAAGAGGATTTGAAGATGAAAAGTTATGCCCTGATTTCGCTAGCGATATTGCTTGCGCTTATCGTCGGCGTGATCCACGCGCAGGACGAGCTCTGCCCGGCCGGGCTGCCCGAGCGCCCGGCCCTGTCACGCCATATCGAGCAAGAAGATATTCTGAGCGGCAAACTCGGTTTTGACGAATTGTTAGCGCATGGTGAAGAATTATTTTCGGTCCTCTTCAATGTCTGTGACGGGCAGGGACGGCCGGCCACCACCGGAGGCGTAGCCGCCCGCGAAGCGGACGAGATAGCCTTCAGCCGAGTTTCAGCGCCGGACTCGAATTCCTGCTTCAGTTGCCACAATCAGCCGCGCGTGGGCGGCGGGGCCGAGTTTGTCGGCAATGTATTTTTGCTGGCGCAGCATGCCGACCCCGTTTTAGAGACAACCGCGATGATGTCGAGCAATCATCGGAATCCATTGGGCATGTTTGGCGCGGGACCGATCGAAATGCTGGCGCTGGAGATGACGCGGGATCTGCAAGCCCTTCGGGAAGCGGCCCGCAGCAAAGCCCGCGACCAAGGCGATTCAGTGACCGTCGCCCTGGTTAGCAAAGGGGTGAGCTTCGGCGAGCTGACGATGGCGGCCGATGGCGCGCAAGATTCGAGCGGCATTGAAGGCGTGGATCATGATCTCGTCATCAAGCCCTTTCACCAATCCGGCACGAAGATTTCGCTGCGGCAGTTCTCCGCCAATGCGATGAACCAGCATCATGGCATGCAGGCGGAAGAGCGCTTCGACCTCAATCCCGAAATCATGGATGCCGACTTCGACCGTGATGGCGTCCAGCGCGAACTCACGATAGGCGACATCACGGCCGTCACTCTGTTCCAGGCGGCGCTGGGAACGCCGGGGCGCTTGCTGCCGGCGCAGCCGGAACGGCACCAGGACGCCATACGTGGCGAAGCCCTATTCGACCAGATCGGCTGTACAACTTGCCATGTGCCGGAATTGCGCCTGGAATCGCGATTTTTCAGCGATCCCAACCCGTTTAATCCATCCAATACCTTGACTGATATGTCGCAGACGGTCCGCTTCGACATGACTGAACAAGGCCAGGAGCCGCGATTGGAGCGCGATGGCGCGGGCGCGATCCTGCGCGCTTTTACCGATTTGAAACGCCACAGCCTCTGCGACCCGGCAGATCAGCCGAATGCCATCCGCTTCTTCTGCAACGAGACGTTGCGGGATAGCCGTCCGGATGTGAATGGACGACATGGCAGCGAATTTTTCATCACGCGAAAATTGTGGGATGTGGGCAGTTCCGCCCCTTATGGCCACCGCGGGGACTTGACCACCGTATCGGAGGCGATTCTGATGCACGGCGGGGAAGCGCGCGCTGCCCGCGATGCCTTTACGGAATTGCCATTCGCAGACCAACGCGCCGTAGTCGAATTCCTGCTTTCCTTGCAAGTTTTGCCCGCGCTGGAATAAGCCAGCATTTTCCTACAGCATTATGGGCTACAGTTTCCTAGGCAAGGGGCAGGATACGGCAGAGGCTGGGAGCCTGTGTAATACTCCCGGGCAGCCTGTGTTCTCATATAAAATGAGCCCGGGATCACAGGGGCGCTCCCTTCCGTGTCTGAAAGATTGCCTGACATGTCGACACTGAGGAAATTGTCCCGTCGGGCTGATGCGCTGTGGCTGGGCTGCCTCGCCTTGTATCTAATCGCCGGCGCCACGATCGTGCCCTTCCATGGCGACGAGTCTACTTTGATGGTCATGGGGCGCGACTATCATTACATTTTCGTCGAAGGCGACATGTCCAAAATTCACTTTGACCGGCATTGGCGGAACAATCCCAGCGAGCAGCAGCTTCGCATTCTTAACGGCACAGTTTCCAAGACCATATACGGCTGGTTGCAGGTGATAAACGGTTTCCGCCTACCGGACTTGAATCGCAACTGGTCGTGGGGAAAGAACTACGATGCCAATGCCGAGCGCGGCGCGATACCGGACGCCGAATTGCTGCGTCAGGCGCGGCTGGCTTCTTCCCTGCAGCTGGCCCTGGCGGCGGCGCTTTTCTTTCACGTGGTGAAGTCGACGCTGAATCGTCCCACGGCCTATGTTGCCGTTACACTCTTCGCGCTGCACCCGAATGTTCTGATAAACGGGCGGCGCGCTATGATGGAAAGCAGCCACATTCTCGGTCTCATGCTGGTACTGATTGCCGCGGTTTGGTTGATCCAAGAACGACGCTGGTGGCGCTATCTACTGCTCGGAGCCTGCGCCGGTTTCGCCGTCGCGGCCAAGCACCCGAATGTCACCGTCTGCGCCCTGGTCTTTCTCGCTTGCAGCGTCGATCCGCTTTGGCAACTGATACGTGGCTCTGAGAAGGATAGGCAGAAACCCGCTCTGGATCTGGCAGGACTCGCCATTGCCGGCATGGCGGCCGGCCTGGTATTTCTCATTCTGAACCCGGCCTGGTGGGGCGATCCTTTGGCCATCACGCCTGAGGTCATCAAGCTGCGGCAAGGGCTGTTGCAAGAACAGGTCAACATATTCGGCGGATACACTTCATTTGCAGACCAAGCAAATGGCTTGTTTCAGTATGTTATCGCAAGCGAACGCCAATACTTTGAAGCACCGAATTGGGCGACCTATGACGCCATCGCCACACAGATCGCCGTATACGAGCAGTCCGGATTGGCCGGGCTGCTGTTCATCGGCTCGTCGGGGCGTCTCGGGCTGGTCTGTCTTCTACTGGCTATCTACGGCGCAATCCATCTGGCGCGCAATCGCAGTGTGCCCGTGGAATACCGGCTCTTACTGTTAATCTGGATCGTTGGATCGGCGCCGGTAACGCTCCGACTAAATCCCCTGCCATGGGCGCGTTACTACTTGCCGCTCTTGCCCGCAGTAATCGTCCTTGTGTCGTACGCCTCGGCGACCATAGCGACGGCTGTCAAACAGACTCACCGCATTTAATCGGATGACATCGCTTTACTGGATCAATGATTCGCTACCCGGCCTGCTGCCATCACTCTGGATGGTCGGCGGATTGGGTCTGCCCTGGGCTCTGGCTGCGCTCTCAACCTGTCAGTGGCGTTCGCGCGCGCTGGTGGCGGCGCTGGCGCTAGCGCTCGGCCCCGCCTGGCTGACGGCCTGGATGCTCGTATTGGGCATGATCGGCGCTCAACTGAATATTCGCCTCTTGACCGCGGAATGGATACTGTCGGGCAGCGCTGCAATTGCCTGTGGCGGCGCTGCAGTTGCCTGGCGGAAGCGGAAGAACTACGGCGCTGCCTCATCTCGGCCCTCAATTCCTCTGGCCGTCGACGAAAAGCTGATCATCGTGATGATCGCGATTGCGGTGACCTTGCGTTGGATTCACACCGCCTTCTGGCCCTTCACTGTTTACGACGCGCTCTGGGTTTATGGCTCGCAGGCCAGGCTGTACTTTCTGGAAGGCGTGATCCCGCATGAAATCGGTTACTATCCGCAATTTGTTCAGCTTCAGTTTACTTATGTGCAAGTAATGCTCGGCGCGATTAACGATCATGCCGCGCGCATGGTTATCCCACTGATGCATATCGGCAGCATTCTTGCGGCTTACCTCTTGGGACAGCGACTCGTCAACCGGCGCGTCGGTCTGATCACAGCCGCGCTATGGAGCTTGCATCCCTTCGTCGGGTGGTGGTCATTCCGCGGCGATCTCGAGATTCCGCTGACCTTCACACTCACCATGGCCGCGCTGTTTTTCCTGAGCGCCTGGCGGAATGATCATGGCTACAGGGCGCGGAGGGAGGATGCGACTCTGGCGGGGGTCATGCTGGGCATCGCGCTGTTCACCAAGCCGACCGCCGGCGCCTTCATCTGGGGCATTCTGCTGCTGCTCGCCGCCGAATTGCTTCTTGCCCGATTCGACATTCGCCGCTGGCTTCCGCGCTTCAAGGTCACGCTCTGGACCGGGCTGGCTTGCCTGCCGATGGGACTGGTCTGGTACGCGCGCAACTTGCTGCTCGGCCATGAGGCCGTTACACTGCCCAAAGCCGTCTGGCTGACGCGAGCGCTGCGTAACGGTGATTACTTGGCGCCTCTGCTCGCGGCCGCCTTGATCGGCTGCCTGGCGCTGATATTGCGGCACAAGTTGAATCGACGTAATATGACAGCGGTTGGCGTCGGCGCGGCACTCCTGGTTGCCGGTGCGCTTGCCTCCAACGCGGCGCTGTTCCCCGCACGGGTCGATCCGCCGGCAAGTTACCTGCGAGCTGAAGAGGCATTTGGCATCGCGCTTGGTTTGGCGCTGATCGCGTTTGGCCTGCGTGAACAGCTCAAGCGTCCCTTCAGTCCACAGACTGTCACATTGTTGTTGTCGGTCTATTGGGCGCTTATGCTGGCGCTGCCCTACTTCGTCACCTTTTACTTCTCCTACAGCTATCACTATCGGCTGGGATTCGCCATCCTGCCACTACTATGTCTGCCGATCGCGATCAGCCTTGCAGCTCTTTTGGATCGCGATAGAATTCGGGGATGGAGCGCTGGAATCCGCCGCGCTTATCATGTCGTCCTGATTCTAGCATGCTTGCCGGGTACCATCGCGGTGGCTGCAAACGTCGATTGGACGTCAATATGGCTGCTGCGCGGCGAGCTCAAAGACGATTTCAAGAAGTACGAAGTCTTCAACCCGTCGCTAATGCAAGTCGTGCTGGGTTTGCGGGACTACCTGCAAGAGACTGAGCGCGACCCGGTAGTGCTGGCGCCGGGAGAAGAGCGACTGCCGTTTTTCTTCCCGCAAATGCAAATCATTGATGCCGCCGCCACCACGCTCGCTGAGGTAGAGACTCTTGGCGCGACGCACATGATTTACGGGGCGAAGGCGCGCGAAGCATATGCGGCCGCGGGAGTTGATCCGGAAGCGTCGCAACTGATCGCCGCATTGGGACGCCACGACCTGTTTGAAAAGGCAAAAGCCCATTATGACGGGACTTTCAGCTATGAATTGTACCAGGTCGGAGATTTGAGCCGCCGCCACACGCTTCCGGACAAATTCCGGGCGGATGGGCAGCGATTTCGGCAGAATGTATTCGGCGGCCGGCTGCAGGTTCATTCTCGCGGCGCCTTCCCCGGCCAAATCCACAAGTCGACGCCCATCACGCTGCAACTCACCTGGCAAGCGCTGCAGCAGCTGGAAGCGGATTATCAGTTTGTTCTACAACTTCAGGAGGCCGAAACCGGCGCCCTGGCTCAAGAATGGCAGCTGCTTCCAGCTGCGCACCGGCACGGCTACTACGCGACATCGCTCTGGGACGTCGGCGAATATGTCAACGATCGGCAGATCCTGCGCTTGGACAGCGTGACGGAGCGAAAGAGAGACACCGACTATGTATTCGCGCTCGGCGTCTGGGACCCGCTGGCGCAGCGCTTTCTGGCTCTGGCAGTGGCCGGTGACACGGCCGGGGAATTCTTGCGCCTGCCAGGAACGCACCGGCTGCGCAGCTGATCAATCACCTAGCGCAGGACGAGCAACGCGTCCGAAAAGTCCCGTTGCACGGCACGCGTCTTGAACCGCGCCCGCTGTGCATAAAAGGTCACGCGCAATTCAACGAGCTCTGAGTTGCGGCGTTCGATGTATTCTTCGACCAGGTGCGCTTGCGCGGGAGGTAGCTTGTCAAGTCGCTGCAGTCTGCTGACAAAGACAGCGATGTCATGGATTCTGCCCAACGTATCCTGCAATGACCTGATCAGCGCCAGGCAACGTTCCGCGCTGGAGCCAAGCACTGGTGCGAAAAACTCTATGGCGTAGCGCAAGCGCTTGCACTCGACCCGCAGTGCGTGAAGGTGCTCGTCATCTGCCGCGGGCAGGACGGTGTCATAGGCTCTGACGCTGGCCAGCCGCTGATGAAGCAGGAGAGGCAAGACGTGCCGCAGCTCATGGGGATCATACGGTCGCCGCAGCCTTCGTCTGTGTTTGCGCTTCAACTTGGCAAAGCTCTCCAGTTGGCGCAGTGTTCGTCGGTAGCCTCTTGAATCAAAGTACGCGTTCAAGCGCCGGCGCCGCTTGGCTCGGCGACGATCAAAACGGCTGACAAGCGCTTCTGCCTGCTGCCGGGCGTCCGGCGGCAGGGGCGCGCTGAAATCCTGCAGATCCAATATAAGCACATCGAGATCGCGAATCGCGCCCAGGGCGCGGGCGATGTCACGCAGGCCGCGCTCGGTTTCGGCGATGGACTTGCCGCTATAGTAGTCGTCGACCAATCTCAGCAGGCTGCGCATTCGCCGCACGGCGACTCGCATCTTGTGTACCGATTCGATATCTTCGCCGGTGCGACTGCCTACTTCCTGCCCTTTCATCCGCCGTAACTGCTGCAAGAATATTTTGCGACCAGCTTCCGCCACATGATCCGTGACAAGAATCGCTCGCTCGTCCGTCTGCTGCTTGTCCGCGATCATATACATTGCTGCCCGTGACTAGTCTACGTAGTGTTCCCCTGAATCATGCCGCCAACTCTCGAAATGACACAACTATCGCTGATGTTACCGAACCATCTCGGGCCGGTCAAATCCGACGGCAGGCTCCGCTGTCGCCCTTGCCGCCGCGCGCAGGGGATGAGCGCCCTTCGGTGCTATACTGTGACCATTAATTCGTGGGAGGCCGGAAATTGGCGCAATGTACAGACGATGAGGTTGCGCACAACTTTGCAAAGCGCTGGGCGAAACGGTCAATGTCATGCGCGAGGCCTTCGGGGTGTATGTGGAGCCGCTGATTTTGTAGCATTCGGAAACCGGAAGTCTGCAAGACAAATGCTGCGATCCGGGAAAAGTTGTGACGATGCAGGATCGTGTTGAAACGTGATTGATCAAGTAGTCCTCATCACCGGCGCGTCGAGCGGAATCGGCTGGGCGGCGGCGCTGGCATTCGCGCGAGCCGGCTATCACGTATGTGGTTTCGCGCGGCGGGCTGAGCGGCTGTCTGGTCTGGAAGCCGAAATCGACGCCCTGCCCTCGCCGCATGGCGACTTCCTCGCCGCCGTTGGTGATGTCAGGCGCGCGGATGATGCAATGGCGGCGGTCGAGCAGACACTGGCTCGCTTCGGCCGGCTGGATATTCTAGTGGCCAACGCCGGCGTCGGGCATCACGGCCAAGTGGCGGACGCGGCGTGGGACGACTTGCAGACTGTGCTGCAAACCAACATCGACGGTGTCATGCATAGCCTCCGTGCCGCCGTGCCGGCGATGCGAGCGGGTGGCGGCGGACATATTCTGATCATATCATCGGTGGTAGCGGGGGTTCACACGCCTTACACCGCGACTTACGCCGCCAGCAAAGCCTTCGTCTCCAGCCTGGCGGGCTCGCTGCGCCTGGAATTGGCGGATGACAACATCGCAGTGACTGATGTGCTGGTCGGACGGACGTTTACTGAGTTCAATCAGAATCGTCTGGGGTCGCGACAGAGCGCTCGCGGCGGCTTGCCGACCAAGACGGCGGATGACGTGGCGGCGGCCTTGGTCAGCGCGGCCGAGCGGCAGCCAAGGCATATCGTGCTCAGCCTGTTCGACCGGCTGATATTGGCGGGCGGGGTCCTAACGCCCGGTCTCATGGCGCGCTTGGCAAAGCGGCAATACGAACCGTCACAGGGCGACTGACCGATTCGGAGCGGTGTTCCCGAGAAAAGCGCAAACGCAGTGGCGAAGACCAAAAAACTCAATTCCATGCGCCTGCTCGAGGCGAGAGCGATACCATACGAGACTCACAACTACGACCCAACCATTCGCGATGCCGAAGCTGTCGCGCGGGCTGTGGGACTGCCAGCGGCTGAAGTATTCAAGACCTTGGTAGTGGAACGACCGGCGAAGAAGAAACCGGTCCTGGTTATGCTGCCATGCGACTGCACGCTTAACATGAAACGCCTGGCCAAAGCGCTGGGCGAAAAGAAAGTGGCGTTGGCGCCCCATGCCGCGGCCGAAAGACTCACTGGCCTGCAGGTTGGCGGCATCAGCGCGCTCGCATTGATGCAGAAACAGTGGGACGTCTGCCTGGACGTACGCGGCTCAACCAGCGCACATATTGTAATCAGCGCGGGGCAGCGCGGCACGCAACTGCGTCTGGAAGCCAGCGCCCTGATCAAGCTGCTGAATTGCCGGATTGTCGATGTGGCGGACCAAACCACTGAGTGAGCGCAATAGCGATCAGCGCGAGAGAATCCGAGCCAGGTCGAAATATTCCGGGGTAATTTGGCGGGTCTTCGCTGTGCTCTCGGCCAGGGGGACGGGCACCTGCTCACGACCGACGCGCGCCACCATTTTGCCGGTTTCGCCGGCCAGCATCAAATCCACTGCGTAAACGCCCATCCGCGTCGCCAGCAGCCGGTCAAATGCTGTCGGGCTGCCGCCGCGCTGCGTATGACCCAGGATGGTCAAGCGAATCTCGAAACCGATATGCTTCTGCTCGAGGAAATGAGCCAGCTCTGGTCCCTGGTAGGGCGCGCCTTCGGCCAGGACGGCGATTGCGTGGGTCTTGCCGCGGATATAGGCGTCTTCCAGCGCAACGGCTATCGCGTTCATGGTGACGCCATTCTCCGGCGTGACGACAATCTCGGCGCCGCCGAGGATACCCGCCATCACCGCCAGATAGCCGCAGTCGCGCCCCATGACCTCGACCACAAACGCGCGATTATGCGAGGTCGCCGTGTCGCGCAGCCGGTCGACCGCATCGAGAATGGTATTGAGCGCGGTATCGACGCCGATGCTGGTATCCGTACCCCAAATATCGTTGTCGATGCTGGCCGGGATGCCGACAGTCGGCACGCCCAACTTGTGCAGCGCCAGCGCGCCACGCAGGCTGCCGTCCCCGCCAATAACGATGACACCTTCGATGCTGTTTTCGTTGAGCCGGCGCCTGCCCTTGCGTTGACCCTGCGGCGTCTTGAATTCCTCGTTGCGCGCCGTCTGCAGAACAGTGCCGCCGCGCTGGAGGATGCCGCTGACTTCGCGGCTGCTGAGCAGCGCCATGTCGCCGGTCAGCAAGCCCTGGTAAGCCTGACGAATGCCGTAGACTTCGACGTTGCGGTCCAGGCCAGCGCGCACAACCGCACGCACCGCGGCATTCATACCGGGCGCGTCGCCACCACTTGTCATGACGGCAATTCTTTTCATCGAGGCCGTCTCCGCCTTGCCATCGTCTCATCAATACGCCGGCACTAGACCGGCCTGGAGCATCAAGCGCCCGAGTATTTTAGACGATTTTGCAACGAGCTTCAAAGATGAGCGCCACGGGAAGCCAGATGTAGCCTGGGCGGTTACCTTCATCGGCGACTGGGGATGCCGTCACTCGTCAGCGTTTTCCACCGTGATGAACGCTTCGCCGCCGACGATGCTATACAGGTCGGCCAGGAGCGCGGCGCAGATTTGCGTCGAGTGCTCAGGATATGCCAGTGGAATATCGGTCTCACCGCGCCGGATGACGATCGTAAACATGTCACCGCCCGGATATCCGATCAGGGTATTGTGAATGCGGCGGAGCTTGCGCTCGTCTTTGTCGGGATCGTCGCCGGTCTGCATAATGACGGCGATGTGGCGCGGCGGCTGCGCCACTGGCCTGTCCTCATCAGGCATGGTCAGATGACCATCGCCATTGACCCATTCAGGTACGCTGTCGTCTGCGACTTCCGGCCGCGCTGACGGCTCAGCGACTTCGGCGGCTGGGTCGCTGAAGGCGGCCTCTTCCGCATCGGGCGGCGGCAGTTCATCCTCGCGAGGCCCGCCCCAGTCATCGTCAGGCGGCGGAGGTTCGTCGTACGAATCCCAAGCCATGGGGCCGGTCTCCATTTGCTCCGGCAGCGGCTCGGCGGCAGCGGCGTTGTTGAAATCAGTAGAGACAGCCTCGGCGATGATTTGGGGCTCGCCGCGGCTTTCATCGTAGCTGCCATTTATGAGTACAATCTCGCCCTCGGCCAAGGCTAGCGGCCGCGCGCCCTCCGGCAACTGGGCGTTGTGCGCGTCGAAGCTGTTGACCACGGTCGTATAAGTTCGTGGAAAGAGAACCACTTCAATCACACCCGCGCTATCGTGCCAATCTTCCAAACTCAAGACGGCCATCATGTCGCCGCGGCCGGTGGTGAGCTTGCGGATCGTGGTAATTTCGCCCGCGACGCGCACCGATTCTGGCTTGGCGGAGGCGGGATTCTTGAGATCGTGAATCGAGTGCAAATTCTGGCTGGCGAATAGATGACGATGCCGGTCGACCGGGCGTCCCGTCAGGTATAGTCCGAGCAATTCTTTCTCCCACTTGAGCAATTCGCGCGGGCTGTATTCCTTGATTGGCTTCAGCGCGTTGAGCAAGTCATCATCGGAAGCGGCGGCGCTATCGAACATCACCATCTGGCCGATTTCCTGGTCACGGTGAAAATTGCCGCTAGTGCTGATTATGCCGTCGAGCGCGGCGATCAGCGTGGCGCGCGTGCCAAAGCTGTCGAGCGCGCCGACTTTGATCAGGCTCTCCAGCGAGCGCCTGCCCAATTTTCGCAGATCAACCCGCTGGCAGAAGTCGACCAAGCTGTCGAATGGCGCCTCGCCGCGATCTTCGACCAGGTCTTGCAGCGCGCGCGCGCCGGCGTTCTTGATGGCGGCCAATCCGAAGCGGATGCCCCGCTTGCCATCGGGCATCGTTTCGATGTCGAAATCGAGCTGGCTGTAGTTGACATCGGGAGGCAGAATCGGGATATCAAGGCGGCGGCACTCTTCCAAAAAAGTCGCGACTTTCGTCAGGTCGTCGCGCTGCACGCTGAGCAGAGCGGTCATGTATTCTTCGGGATAGTGGCACTTGAGGTAGGCGGTTTGCACCGTGATGACCGCGTAATCAGCCGCATGGGGCTTATTGAAGCCGTAATTGGCGAAGAATTCGATCAGGTCGAAAATGTCTTCAGCGATATTTTGCGGGATGCCGTTGGCCGGGCCGCGCTCCATGAAGATGGCCCGGTGTTTGTTTAAGTCTTCGGGTTTCTTTTTCGACACCGCGCGGCGCATCAAGTCGGCTTCGCCCAGTTCATAGCCAAAAAGCTCGCCGGCGATCTGCATAATCTGTTCCTGGTAGACGATTATGCCATAAGTTTCGCTAAGGATTGGCTCAAGCCGAGGATGCAGATACGTGATCTCCTCTTCGCCGTGCATGCGATCGCAATACTGTTTGATGAACTCCATCGGGCCGGGACGGAAAAGCGATATTGCAGCGATGATATTCTCGAAGCTGCGGGGACGCATTTGCCGCAGCATCTGCCGCATGCCCCCCGATTCGACCTGAAAGACACCGACAGTCTCGCCCCGCCCCATCATCTCAAACGCGTCATCAAGCAGCGCGCTCTCGTCATCCCTGGCGTAATCGTGGCTGTAGGGCAAGGTGTCAAATGTATATTGTTTTCCGCGATGACGCGCGATCAATTCGCAGGCCTTGCGCATGATCGTCAAGGTAGACAGGCCCAGGAAATCGACCTTGAGCAAACCAATGGATTCGGCCGTCTCCATGGGAAATTGCGTCACGGCTTTGAGCGCCCCACCGGAGGGATCTTTGCCGGTGATGCGATGCAGCGGCGCCAACTCGACCAGCGGGCGATCAGCCACGATAACGCCGGCGGCGTGCGTCGACGCGTGGCGGGTCATGCCCTGCAATTCGATGGCGGTGTCAATGACCTCGCGCAATTCCACATCGCTGTTGTAAAGGTCTAGTAGTTCCGGGCTGGCATCGACATATTCGCGGATTTTTTTCTGACGCGCCTCCTGCGGGATAAGCGCGGCGGCGCGGTTGATCTTGCCCAGGTCGACATCGAGCGCGCGTCCGACATCGCGGACGGCCGCCTTCGCGCCCATGGTGCCGAAGGTAATGATGGCGGCGACCTTGTCCTCGCCGTATTTCATGGCCGTATAGGCAATCATTTCCCCGCGGCGGTCGTCCGGATAATCAAGGTCAATATCGGGCATGCTGACGCGGCCAGGATTGAGAAAGCGCTCAAAGAGCAGTCCGTTCTCTATGGGATCGATATTGGTGACGCCGAGGCAGTAGGCGACCAGGCTGGCCGCGCCCGAGCCGCGCACATTCCACCAGATATCGGCATTGCGGGCGAACTCGCACAGGTCCCAAACGATCAGAAAATAGGTGTCGAATCCCATGCTGTGAATGATGTTCAGCTCGCGGTCTATGCGTTCGACAAAAGTAGCATTCCCGCGCCAGTCAGCGTCGAAGCGCCACTCCATGCCGATCTCGATCAGATGGCGCAAATAGCTGGTTTCATCAAAATCGGCAGGAACGGGAAAAGCCGGCAGGTGGTAGCCTTTCGGGTTGAGATCAATATCGGTCATCTCGGCGATCTTTAGAGAATTGGCGAAGGCTTCGTCGATCAATTCTGTTGGCGCGGCGTCAAATCCGGCGCGCATTTCGGCGGCCGATTTCAAGTAGTAGCTGTTGAAGGGCTCCATGCGCATTCGGTCGCGCTCGCTCTTCAAGGCGCTGGTCTGGATGCAGAGCAGCGTATCATGCGCCTCAGCGTCATTTTTGCGCACGTAATGGACGTCATTGGTCGCGACCAGCTGCACCGCGCTGTGGCCGCTGAGCCGGTAGTCGCAGAGCCAGCGGTTGAGGTTCTCCAACTCCGGTATAACGTGGCCTTGCAGCTCGAGGTAAAAATTCTCGGCGCCGAATACCTCCTGATACCAGCCGATTTGTTCACGCGCCGCCGCGTCATCGCCGTCGGCGACCAGACGCGGGATCTCCGCCGCCAGGCAGCCGCTGGTAGCTATGATGCCTTCGGCGTGCGCAGCCAGAAACTCCTTGTCGAAGCGCGGTCGATAATAATAGCCGTCGAGCTGGGCGGCGGACGCTATTTTGAGCAGGTTCTGATAGCCGGCCATGTTTTTCGCCAGCAGCAGCATGTGATAAGAACTGCGATCGTAACGCGGATCGCGGTCGGTCATGCCGCGTTTGGCCAGGTAGCCTTCCATGCCGACGACGGGCTTGATGCCGGCTTCTATACAGGCGCGGTAAAAGTCGAGTACGCCAAACATTACGCCGTGATCCGTCAGACCGAGGGCCGGCATTTCAAGCGCTTGGGCGCGCGCCACCAACTCTTTGATGCGGCTCTGGCCGTCTAATAATGAAAACTCGCTGTGGACGTGAAGATGGACGAAATCGCTGGTCATGGCGTCAGTTTCCGTGGGCGTCGCTATGGGTTCAATTTGCGAAAGGATAGCCGTATTATATCATTCGCAAAGACAAATCGTTCGGCTGGATCCAGAAGATTGCGCTCACGATTCGGCCACCCAAACGATGGGAAGCCAATGCCGGAATTACCCGAAGTTGAAACAGTCGTTCGCGGATTGCGCGGGCCGCTGGTCGGCCGGCGGATAGCCAATATGTGGCATGATTGGTCGCCGACGATTCACTCCCCGGGCGCGGCTGAGTTTGCTGCGCGCATCGCGGGGCAAGAGGTCAGCGCAATCAACCGGCGCGGCAAGTATATTCTGGTCGAGCTTGAACACGATACGCTGGTCATACACCTTAAGATGTCCGGCCGGCTATATGTGGCGGCGGCCGATTCAACGCGCGAGGCGGACCGCTGGGTGCATGTCCGCTTTGACCTGGACCGCGGTCAGCAATTGCGTTTTTCCGATGTACGCAAGTTCGGGCGCGTCTATTTGACGAATGACGTCGCAAGCCTGCTGGGACATCTGGGGCCGGAGCCGCTCAGCGACGCCTTCAGCCTGGAAGCGTTCCGCGCCGGCATGGACGGGCGCAAACGGGCGATCAAGGCGCATTTGCTGGACCAGGAAATTGTAGCGGGTGTGGGCAATATTTATGCCGACGAGGCGCTTTTCCGCGCGGGCATTCATCCGGTGGCAGCGGCCGGGACGCTGAATGACGCGCAGTCCGCGCGGCTCCAGCAGACTATTCGCGACGCGTTGGGCGCCGGTATTGAACACGAGGGCGCCAGCATCAACTGGTATCGCAAGCCGGACGGCCAAAAGGGCGAGTCACAGAATCACTTTTTCGTCTATGGCAGGGCCGGCCTGCCCTGCCGGCAATGTGGCACGGCGATCAACAAGACTCGCGTGGCGCAGCGCGGGACGCACTTCTGCCCGCTGTGTCAGCCGGAAGCGCGCTGAGGCTAATCCAAAGCGGGATGGTCGCATTTCTACCCACCCCCGGCCCCTCCCCAACGCATTAGGGAGGGGTGACTCATTCTACGTGACGGTATGCCTTTTGCTGTTCTGATTGACCAAGGTGCTAGCAATCGGCGGGATTGTCGTAAGCGACCGGTACCGCCTGGACACCAGGTCGTCCGCGTTCGTCGGTAACCAGGCGGCCGACGGGTTTGACCGCATCATGGGGAAAGACCAGCAGCGCGTCGGTTTCCAGCGCCCACTGCTGCCAGTCGCGCTTGGTCTCCAGCGTCACTAACGGCTCGACATCATAAGCGGTCATCCAGGCCAGGCGCTCGAATTGCACCGCCAGCGAGGCCAGGTCGCAGAGAAAAGCGGCCTGCTGCCCGCCGCTCTCGATGCGTACGCTCATGTGGGCGGGGGTGTGCCCGGGGGTGATATGCGCGCTGATGCCGGGCGCGATTTCGCAGTCCCCTTCGAGCAGCTTTAGCTGGCCCGAATCGAATAGCGGAACGTAATTGTCCGGCAAGTAGGTAGCGCGCGTGCGTTCGTTGGGGCGGATAGCATCTTCGTATTCGCGGCGCTGCACCAGATATTCAGCGTTGGGGAAGGCCGGCTCGCGCGAGCCCCCGGCGGTCAGCCGGAAGTTGCCGGTGCAGTGGTCGTTGTGCAAGTGCGTGTTCACGACCGTGTCGATATCAGCCGGCGCGATGCCGAGCGATTGCATGCCGTGAGCCGTGCCGTCAAAGCGCGTGATGCCGGCGCGCCTGCGCTGGGACTCGTTGAGGCAATTGCCGTAGCCCGTATCCACGATGATGATTCGTCCGGCGGCGCGGATCAGCAGATTATGATTGGCGGTCTGAACCAGGTGGCGCGTATCGGCCTCGTGGTAACGCGACCAAAGCGCGCGCGGCACCAAGCCAAAAATGCCGCCCGGATCGACCCAGGTAGTGGCGTCATTAAACAAGTAGATTTCTATGTGGCCGATGCGAAACATCAAAGATACGGCGTCAACCGGCTTGCTGGAACTTGCCCGAAAGCTGATCTTCGCGCATGTGGCAATGCTTGTATTTCTTGCCGCTGCCGCACCAGCAGGGTTTGTTGCGGCCGGGCCGCTGGTTGCTCTTGCGCACAGTCTGCTGCACAGGACGGTCGGTATTGCCCATGAAGGTATCCGGGCGGTATTCGCGCATTTGCCGGCGGCGCTGCGGCGTCTGCACGACAGCCGGCTGCACCAAGAAAATGTTGCGCGAGGCAAACTGCTGATAAGTGTCTTCGACCACGCGGAACATCTGAAAGCCTTGTCGCTGATACTCAACCAGCGGATCTTTCTGCGCGATGGCCTGCAGGCCGATGCCTTCGCGCAAAATATCCAAATCGGTCAAGTGGCGCTGCCAGTAATGATCGAGCGCGCGGATGACCGTCTGCCGCTCGGCAATTTCCATCAAACCTTCGCGCGCCTCCTCGAGCATCAGTTTCTTCTGCTCGAATAGCGCGCCGATGTGCTCGCTGATCGCCGCAGTCAGGTCTTCCGGTTCGGAATCATCGATGTTGTCGGCGCTGACAGATTCCGGCAGCGGCAGGCCATTGCTAGCCAGCTGCTGATACATTGCGGCGGCGTCCAGGTGTTCGCCCTGCGAATCGGCGGCGAAAATATCCTCGACCGCGGCGGCAACCTGGTCGTTGATCATCGCCAGATAGTCGCTGTGCAGCCGGTCGGCGTCTTTGGCCAGCCAATCCAGACGCTGCGCATAGATGATCTCGCGCTGGCGATTGACGACGTCATCGTATTCGACGACACGTTTGCGAATATCAAAGTTGTGACCCTCGACTCGGACCTGCGCTTGCTCAATCGATTTGCTAATCATGCCGTGTTCGATGGCTTCGTCTTCGGGGAAGCCGGCGGTCTTCATCAAGCGCTTGACGTTGTCGTTGGCGAAGCGGCGCATGAGGTCGTCGTCGAGGCTCAAGTAAAAGCGCGATTCGCCCGGGTCGCCCTGCCGGCCGGAGCGGCCGCGCAGCTGGTTGTCGATGCGGCGCGCCTCATGGCGTTCCGTGCCCAGCACGAAAAGCCCGCCGGCATCCAGCACCACTTGCCGATCTCGCTCGACCATTGTTTCGGCTTCCACGACGGCTTTGCGCCACTGTGAGTCGCTGGCGGCCGTGAGATCTACGCCTTGTCGGCGCAAGGCCGCGCGAGCCAGACCTTCGGGATTGCCGCCCAGCAAAATATCGACGCCGCGGCCGGCCATATTGGTGGCGATGGTGACGGAGCCCGGTCGCCCCGCCTGCGTGATAATTTCGGCTTCTTTTTCGTGCTGCTTGGCATTCAGGACTTCGTGCTTGATATCGGCTTTGTGGAGATAAGTGCTGAGCCGCTCCGAGGTCTCGACCGCGACAGTACCGACCAGAATAGGCTGATTGCGTTCGTTTCGCTGTTTTATCGCCTGTACGATTGCATTCCATTTCGCTGTTTCATTGACGTAAATCAGGTCATTTTCGTCGGCGCGGATCACCTGGCGGTGCGTCGGGATGGGCACGACATCCAACTCGTATGTCTTCTCGAACTCCTCGGCTTCGGTGAGCGCGGTGCCCGTCATGCCGGCGAGTTTGTCATACATGCGGAAGAAATTCTGGAAGGTGATGGTCGCCATCGTGATGTTCTCACGCCGGATCTGCACACCTTCCTTGGCTTCAATGGCTTGATGCAGTCCTTCGGAGAAGCGGCGGCCCGGCATGAGGCGCCCGGTAAAGTCATCGACAATGACGACCTCGCCATTCTGCACGATGTACTCTTTGTCCTTCTCGAACAAAGTCTGCGCGCGCAGGCAGTTGTCGAGATAGGGCAGCATTTCTGCGTTATCTGGGTGATAGAGCTGAGCGACGCCCAAGGCGCCCTCGACCTTTTCGACGCCGCGCTCAGTCAGGTATACGATGCGGTCTTTGATATCAAGCACATAGTCGCCGTTGGGCTCTTCCGCCTCGACGCTGTCTTCGCCACTGATCTTCAAGCGCTTGACGATGGAGGCGAAGCGGCGATAAAAGTCGGAGGGTTCATCCGAAGGGCCGGAGATGATCAGCGGCGTGCGCGCTTCATCGATCAAGATATTGTCGACCTCGTCAACGATGGCGTAGCGCAATTCGCGCTGGACCAACCGGTCGTGAGTCAGCGCCATATTGTCGCGCAGATAATCGAAGCCGAATTCGTTGTTGGTGCCATAGAGGATATCGGCCCGATAGGCGTCGCGCCGGCTGATCGGGCGCAGGTTCTGATAGCGCGCGTCATCGGAAATGAAACTCGGGTCAAAGAGAAAAGAGCCGCTGTCAGGCCCGCCGCCGGTATTCTGGATCACAGCCGCGGACAAGCCGAGCAGATGATAAATCGGCCCCATAAATTGCAAGCCGTGTTTGCTCAAGTAATCGTTGGGCGTCACCAGATGAGCGCCCCGCCCGATCAAGGCGTTGAGGTAGAGCGGGAGTGTAGCGACCAGGGTCTTGCCTTCGCCGGTCTTCATCTCGGCGATTCGCCCCTCGTGCAAGACGATACCGCCGATGAGCTGCACGTCGTAGTGGCGCAAGCCGATGGCGCGCACTGATGCCTCGCGGACGAGGGCGAAAGCCTCAACCAGCACGTCTTCAGAGTCGGCGCCGTTCTGCAGCTGAGACTTGAATCCGGCTGTTTTAGCTTTCATCTGCTCGTCGCCGAGCCGCTGCATGGCCGGCTCAAGCGCGTTGATTTGGTCTACCGTCTCCTGGTAGCCCGATAGCGCCTTTTCCATGGGGTCGCCGAAAACCTTCTTGACGATGTTGCGAAACATAAATCCTCGCGCGATAGCGGATGCTGTGCTAAAGCCGATTATAACATAGCGCCTGAGGCAGTTGACCGCTGAACACCCGGCTCGACTGATCAGAGTCTATTGTGCAGCTTTGCGAACAGCGCGGACACCGGACGCCGGAATAAAACGAAGGCGACAAACAGAATCGCCGCGCCGGCGTAAAGCAGCAGCAATACATCCTGATTCTGCGCCGCCTGGCTGCCAATCAAGACAAAGATGTAGGTAGGCAGCAGGCCGCCGATGAAAGACACGACCACGTAAACCATAAGCCTGATCTTGCCGAAACCGACGGCGTAACTGATGAAGTCGTAGACCGAAAACAACAGCAGACGCGCGGCGAGCAGAGACTTCCAATCGTCAAGGTGACGCTCGTAGAAGCTGTCGACGCGCCGCAATGCCGCAGCCCCTACGAAACGGGCGACGATCCGTCGGCCCAATTGCCGCGCGATAAGCACGTTGATCGTGCCGCCGATGACCTCGCCCAGCACAGAATACAGCGTGCCTGGAATCACGCCGAAGAGGATTCCGGAGGCGAATTGTATGGGACCGGCGGAAAGCGGCGCGAATGTAAAAGTCAGCGCCTTGATGCCGACGAAGAGCAGCGGCCCCCAAAAGCCGGCATCAGCAATCATCAGTTGCAATTCATCAATGCCGACGCGGTTGACCAGCGCATAGAGTATGGTCAGCAGCGCCAGAAAGCCGGCAGCGCTAAACACGACCCCAGCGGTAGAAATCGCCGGGACAGATTCGCCTATGTCAGGAGGGGCGGCGCCATCGGCCTCATTCATTGAACAAGGCGCCGACGCTTCTGCCTTCATGGGCGCGCAGGATCACCTCGCCCAGCAAAGGCGCGATGGAGAGCACGGTCATATTGGGCAGTCTCTTGTCAGCCGGGATTGGCAAGGTATTGGTGAAGATGATTTCGCGCAGATCGAGCCCGGCAAAGCGCTCATAGGCCGCTTCGGAGAAGAAGGGGTGCGTGAAGGCGAAGAGCACATCGCGCGCGCCATATTCGCGTACCACATTAACGGCGCTCACCACGCTACCGGCTGTGTTCACTTCATCGTCCACCAGCAACACATGCTTGCCCTCGACGCTGCCAATCAGTGAAAGCGCCCGCGGATTCTCTCCATTGCCGACGCGCCGCTTTTCCACAAATGCCAGCGGCACGCCCAGTGTTTCCGCCCAATTTCGCCCTTGCTTGGCGAAGCCCAGGTCCGTCGCCACCACGACCAGGTCCTCCAATTCGCCGGCATTTATCTTTTGGATTACGTAATCGGTCAGAAGGTGGAAAGCGGTCAGCGCATCGCCCGGGATGTTGAAGAAGCCTTGAATCTGGCCCGAGTGCAGATCAACCGTCATGTAGCGATCGACGCCCGCGATCTCGATGATATTGGCGATCAAGCGGGCGGTAATCGGCACCCGCGGCTGGTCTTTCTTGTCCGAACGAGTGTAGCTCATATAAGGAACGACGAGATTGATGCGCCAGGCGGAATCCCGCTTCAGCGCGTCGATCATGATCAGCATTTCCATGAAGTTGTCGTGCACCGGCGAGGCCATGGTCTGCACCAGGTAGACATCCTTGCCGCGGACGCTTTCTTCCAGCTTGATGAAGATGTTCTCGTTGGAGAAGACCGCGCGCGTGTAGACGCCCGACTTAAGGTTGTATTCTGATACGCTGCAGATGTAATCGACGATCTCGCCGCCCAGCGCTTGCGAGGCGCTGCCACAGAAGACTTTCATGGAGCCGAAGCGCATGGTCGAGGATTGCTGCACCTCTTCCGCGTCGGTCTCGGGAACCGGTTCCGGGTGGAACTTCGCGCCGGGGACTTTCACCAAATTGGTCATTTGCATCTGCTTCACGGCAACTCCAGTTGGCTAGTCGCAGCGGGGCTACGGCCGATGATACCAGCAGGTTCAAGCGGCGGGATAGTGTCAATGGCGGCGCCACAGGCGTTGGCAATCAAGCGCATTGCCAGCGCGGCCGAGCAAAGAAAAACGCTCACCGAGTTTCGATGAGCGTTATGCATGCGCCTCCAAGCGTTCTAGATGTGCACGGCCAGCTGGCTGACGATTTTGCCTTTGGGCTTGAAGCCGGTAATGCGTTCGACCGCTTCGCCGCCTTTGAAGAGGATCAAAGTCGGGATGCCCATGATGCCGTAGTTCATCAAGATTTCCTGATTTTCATCGGCGTCGACTTTGGCGACACGCAGCTTGCCTTCATATTCGGTCGCGATTTCATCGACGATTGGGGCGATCATCTTGCAGGGTCCGCACCACTCCGCCCAGAAATCGACCAGCACCGGCGTACTGCTGTCCAGCACTTCGCTTTGGAATTCGTCTTTGTTGACATCGAAGGTCTTCGCGCCCATTTGTATTTGTCTCCTGTGATTTTGCGGGATTGCGCAACTGCCCAAATCCCTGTTTCAATTGTCTATGATTTGGACGATTAGCCCGCGCGCCATCTTACATCAGAACTTCATTTGAGACATCGGTAAAGGCGCAGAGATGACGCTAACGTTTGCGCCTCCGCCCCGCGGCCAATCGCGATTGCCAAATTGTCATAACACCGGACGCATGATAGCATTTATTCAGCGCGCATTGAGTCCGAATTCTGGTTCGCCATGAGTTGCCGTGAGTGACGAGCGTCAGTTGCCCAGCCTTAGTAGCCGTCAGGAAGATATTCTCACCTGCATCGTGCAGGCTTACTCCGATAAACCGGAGCCGGTTGGTTCTCGGCATCTGGTCAAGAATTTTCAGCTCAACATCAGCTCCGCGACCGTACGCAATGAAATGGCGCAGCTGGAAGAACTGGGCTATATCGCCGCGCCGCATACCTCGGCCGGGCGCGTGCCGACAGCAGCCGGATTTCGCTATTTTGTGCGCCGCCTGCTGCAAACGCGCAGTTTGACACGTCGTGAGCAGAGCCATATATCGGAGCGGGTCGGGACGCTGCAGAGCGGCATGGAGCAATGGATGCGGCGCACCGCCGCGCTCTTGGCCCGCTCGATTCAGACCGCGTCGATCGTCACGCCGCCGGTATCGCAGGCCAATTCCTTCAAGCACGTCGAGCTCATCTCCATACAAGGCCGGCTGGCGCTGATGGTGCTGGTGCTGAATAGCGGCAGCGTACATCAGCGGATGCTGACCCTGGCCGAGCCGGTTCCGCAGGTCAAGCTGGGCGAGGCAGCGAAACGCGTCAACGAAACCTGCGCCGATCTGGGCGCGCGACAGGTGCGCCTGCGCAGCATCAATCTGCCTATGCTGGAGCGGGAAGTGGCCGAACTGACAGCCGAGTTGATCGAAAATGTGGACAATAATCGGGCGCGCTATATATATCGCGATGGGCTTAGCCGGATCATGGACAATTTTGCTGACGAGGAAGGCGCGCAGCAAGCGATCCGCATCCTGGAGGAGCACACCGTGCTCAACGCGTTGCTGACCGAATTGCTCGATCGGCTGCCGCCAGCCGACGGCGACGCGGCGGATGTGCAAGTGGTGATCGCCGGCGATGGACGCTACGAGAACCTGAGCCGAACCAGCGTCGTGCTCAGCCGTTACGGCGACCCCGACAGGATGAGCGGCGCGGTGGGCGTTTTGGGCCCGACGCACATCAATTACGGTCACGCCATCAGCACCGTGCGCTACGTTTCCAATTTGATGACGAATATGCTGGCGACGCTATACCAAGACAATGGTGAAGATGCGGAGCAGCTAAACATATAATCTTTGTAAGACTTTTTCGGGCGCCTCGAAAAGCGCCCTTTTCCTGACTATAATGCCCCCAATTCTGACGTTGGTCATACACTAACCCGGCATAATGAGGTCGTGTTCGACCGATTCACGATGACACCAGCAGAGGGACATTGCATGAGCGATATCAAGAGCCCGGCCGACGAGCTGGAGCGCGAGGAAGAGACGCCGGCCAGCGAAGGTGCTCCAGACAATGAAGACTCGGCGCAGCAAAGCGAGGAAGGCGCAGAATCATCAGACGAGCAGCATGATCTGCCCGAGGGCGCCAATCTGCTGCAGATGCTGATCGAGGCGCAGAAGGAAGCGCAAACCAATGAAGACGGCTGGCAGCGCGCGCGGGCGGAATTTGCCAACTATAAGAAGCGCACGGCGAAGGAACAGAGCTCAGCATTTCACCGGGGGCAGCTTGATGCCTTGATCTCGCTGCTGCCGATCATTGACGACTTCGACCGCGCCTTCGAGAGTGTGCCCGAGGCCTTGGCGGAGGATCCCTGGATCGGCGGCGTCGCGATGATCCAGCGCAAATTCGCGGGCGTCCTCGAGCAATATGAAGTCGAAGCAGTTGACCCGACAGGCGAGCCCTTCGACCCCAATCTGCATCAAGCCATCGGCGCGGAAGCGAGCGATGAGGTGGACAGCGGGCATGTTATCGCGACTTTGCAGAAGGGATACCGCGCCGGCGACACGGTGCTGCGGCTGGCGCTGGTCAAGGTGGCCAGCTGAACGCGAACTGGACAACAGCGCAAGACACAGAAAACGACGCAGTAAGGAGAATCAACCATGGGAAGAATAATCGGCATTGACCTGGGCACAACCAATTCGGTCGTCGCTGTGATGGAAGGCGGCGAGCCAACCGTGATTCCATCTTCAGAAGGCGGCAATTTGATCCCGTCGGTGGTCGCCATCAACACCAAAACCGGCGAGCGGCTGGTCGGGCGCGTGGCGCGCAATCAAGCGGTGGTGAATCCTGAGAATACGATATTCTCGGTGAAGCGCTTCATGGGGCGCAAGTTCAGCGATCCGGAAGTCAGCGATGCCGCCAAGCTGGTGCCGTACAAGATTTCGGCAGCCTCGAACGGCGATGTGCGCATACGCCTGAACGACCGCGACTACAGCGCGCCGGAAATCTCGGCCATGGTGCTGCAGAAGATCAAGGCCGATGCGGAAGCCTACCTGGGCGAGACCGTAGACCAGGCCGTCATCACGGTACCGGCTTACTTCAACGACGCCCAGCGCAACGCCACCAAAGATGCCGGCAAAATCGCCGGGCTTGAGGTGCTGCGCATCATCAACGAGCCGACCGCGTCCAGCTTGTCGTTTGGCCTGGGCGATCGCAACGAAGGCATTATCGCCGTGTATGACCTGGGCGGCGGCACCTTTGACATTTCCATACTGGAAGTCGCTGACGGCGTCTTCGAAGTGAAGTCAACCAACGGCGATACCTATCTGGGCGGCGACAATTTCGACGACCGCGTCATCAACTGGATCGCCGAGGAATTCAAGCAGGAGAATGGAATCGACTTGCGGGGGGATCGCCAGGCGCTGCAACGGCTGAAAGAAGCCGCGGAAAAAGCCAAGATCGAGCTGTCCTCCACGTTAAGCGCCGAAATCAACCTGCCCTTCATAACCGCCGACGCCAGCGGACCCAAACACTTGAATATGAGCCTGTCGCGCGCCAAGTTTGAGAGTCTCGTGGATGAATTGGTGCGCAAATCCATCGAGCCCTGCAAGAAAGCGCTGCAGGACGCGGGCCTGTCAACGGGCGATGTGGACGCCGTTTTGCTGGTCGGCGGCATGACGCGTATGCCGGCCATTCAGGAAGCGGTCAAGGGCTTCTTCGGCCAGGAGCCGACCAAGGGCGTCAATCCGGATGAGGTGGTAGCGCTGGGCGCCGCCATTCAAGCGGGCGTGCTCGGTGGCGACGTCAAGGACATACTGCTGCTAGATGTTACGCCGCTAACGCTGAGCGTGGAAACGCTGGGCGCTGTGGCCACGCCGATGATCGACCGCAACACCACCATCCCCAGCAAGAAGTCGCAGGTCTACTCGACAGCAGGCGACAATCAGACGCAGGTGGAGATTCACATTGTGCAAGGCGAGCGGCCGATGGCGGCGGATAACAAGTCGCTGGGCAAATTCAACCTGGACGGCATACCGCCGGCGCCGCGCGGCATGCCGCAAATCGAAGTCACTTTTGACATCGACGCCAACGGCATCCTCAACGTCAGCGCCAAGGACAAGGCGACCGGTCGCGAACAGGCGATCACGATAACGGCCAGCAGCGGGCTGTCTGACGACGAGGTCGACAATATGGTGGCCGAGGCGGAGAAATTCGCCAGCCAGGATGCGGAGCGCAAGGAGCAGGCCGAGGTCAAGAATCAGGCTGAGGCAGCGATTTTCCAGGCCGAGAAGCTGGTCAATGAAAACCGCGAGCAACTGCCGGCCGATGCCGTGACCCAGACCGAAGAGAAAATCCAAGCGGTGAACCAGGTCAAAGACAGCGGCAACGTCAGCGAGGTCAAGGCAACCACCGAGGCGCTGATGGCGCAGTTGCAGACCTTGGGCGCGCAGATGCATCAGGCAGCCGATGGCGCGCCCGAGGGAACGGCGGCGCCGCCCGAAGACGAGGATGTCATCGACGCCGAATTCACCGAAACGTAGCACATAGCGCTTCAGTCCAAGTTCTGAGCGGCAGATCCCTGTCGCTCACATCTATATTTGTAAATCAAAAGAAAGGCAATTGAATAGAATGAACGTTTCAAACAACGACAACATAGAAAACGGCCAGTCCAAGCCTCTAACTGTGCTGGCGGGTGCCCCAGATCGTCCACTTGTCATCCGCAATGTTGAAATACAGGTATACGTTCTAGAAAACGAAATACGGGTAATCACTCAGCGCGGTCTATATGGTGGCTTGGATACTACGGGTGGCGGGCATTCGGCCGCGGAGCTAGACAGCGCCCTAATGCCCAGGATTGCGCAAGCAAAGTGGCTGCAACCCTACATTTCAGAAGACTTGCGACGAGTCCTCAGTTCACCAATCGAGTTCACGCCTCCGCATGGGGGGCGCACTGCCTACGGCTATCCCGCAGATTCATTTGTTGACCTGTGCGAAGCAATATTGAAGGCTAGAGACGGCAACGTAGTTTCAGATCAACAGTTGTCGGTAGTCAGACGGGCTGACCTGATTCTTCGAGGACTAGCGCGCATTGGGATTACAGCCCTGATTGATGAAGCAACTGGCTATCAGCGAATCAGAGTCGAACGCGCACTCGCTCGGATTTTAGAATCGTACATTGCAGAGGAAATGCAACCGTGGATGAAGACGTATCCCATTGAGTTTTATGAGCAAATCTGCAGGCTCAAGGGATGGCCGATTGAGTATGCTTTAGACCGTCCGTCGGTAGTAGGTCACTACACAAATGACATAATCTATGAACGCCTTGCACCAGGGGTACTTGAAGAACTTCGTGCTAGGAATCCTACGTTGCCCGACGGAAATCGAAAAAACAAGCACCATCAATGGCTTACTCCAAATCACGGCCACCCCGCGCTTCAAAAACACTTGGAAGGCGCGATCGCTCTCATGAGAGTTTCGACGACATGGGAAGAGTTCAAAGCAAACCTAGAGAAAGCGTACCCGAAACCCGTTGAAGCACTACCACTCTTTGCGAGCCTTGCAGACAACAGTAAAAGGCATACATAAAGTGCCTATAGAAGGCTTTTTCTGGACTTCGCTGGCATGCGAATCACTACATCCTACTTGGAATACGTTTAGGTCGCTCGTTACAAGTTGAAAAGGAATGCACATTGCCAAGAGATTATTATGATGTGCTCGGTGTTGCGCAGGGCGCGGATACGGGCGAGATAAAGACTGCCTTTCGCCGTCTCGCGCGGCAGTACCACCCCGACGTCAGCCGCGAAGCCAACGCTGAAGAGAAGTTCAAGGAAATCAACGAAGCCTACGAAGTGCTGTCCGATGACGAAAAGCGGGCGCGCTACGACCGCTTCGGCCATGCCGGCGTCAACGGCGCGGGCAGCGGTTTCCAGGGTGGAATGGGCGGCTTTGGCGGTTTTGAGGACATCTTCGATATCTTCAACAGCGCCTTTGGCGAGCAGCAGGCCGGGCGTGGGCGCTCGGCCGCAAGAGGGCGTGATCGGCGCGTCGACGTTACGATTGATTTTGTCGAGTCGGTATTCGGCGTCGAGAAGGAGATCGAATTTCAGCGGCTGGAAGTCTGCGATGACTGCGATGGCAGTGGCGCCGCCGCCGACACGAGCCCTACAACCTGCCCGCGCTGCAATGGCAGCGGCGAAGAGCGCAGCGTACGTCAGACTTTCCTCGGCTCCATGGTGCAGTCGCATACCTGCCCGAATTGTGGCGGGAAGGGCAAAATCATCAAGAACCCTTGCCGCAATTGCGATGGTTCCGGCCGCAAACGCAAACGCGCCGTTTTGAATGTGAAGATCCCGGCCGGCATCAGCGACGGCTTGCAGATGCAGGTGCGCGGCGATGGCGACGCTGGTGAGCGCGGCGCGCCGCCCGGCAACCTTTTCGTACGGGTGCATGTCAAAGATCACGCCTACTTCAAGCGCAACGAGCACGACATCATCCTCGATATCGGCATCAACGTGGCGCAGGCGACGCTGGGCGATCGGATTCCAGTGGATACGGTTGATGGCCCGCAGGAGCTGTCAATCCCGCCGGGCACGCAAACGGGCAAGGTCTTCCGGTTGCGCGGCAAGGGCTTCCCCCGCCTGCGCTCGGACGGCTCAAGCTCCGGCCGCGGCGATCAACTCGTCTACGTTGAAGTGCGGACACCGACACATCTGACCGAGCACCAGCGTGGGCTGTTCGAGCAACTGGCCAAATCGCTCGGGCGCGAGAATACACCCCAGACCAGCGGACGCGGTTTTTTCGACAAGGTGATGGATTTCCTCGCCGGTGATGAGTAATAACCCGGCCTGGATAGAAGTCTCCCTGCAAGTCGATGGCGAGAGCGCGGAGGCGGTCGCCGAAGTTTTGGAACGCTTTGGTCATCAGGGCGTCTCGCTTGAGCAAGACGGCATCCCGCCCGACACTTGGGACGAAGACCAGGTTCCCCCGCCCCAAAGCCTGACCCTGCGCGCCTATCTGCCTGCTGATAACATGCTGGAAGCGACACAAGCCCGACTGGAAGCGGCGCTAGGGCATATGCGGCTGATGTATCCGATGCCGACCCCGCGTTACCGAAACGTGAAAGAAGACGACTGGGCCGAAGCCTGGAAAGCGCACTATGAACCGCTCCGCGTCGGCAAGCGGTTGATCGTACGCCCGTTGTGGATTGACGTGCCGCTAGCGCCTGATGACATTGAGATTGCGCTGGATCCGGGCATGGCCTTCGGCACGGGCAGCCACCCAACCACGCAGCTCTGCCTGGGTGCGCTTGAGGATTTGCTGCAGCCGGGGCAAACCGTGCTGGACCTCGGCTCGGGCAGCGGCATCTTGTCCATCGCCGCTGCCAAATTGGGCGCGAGTCAAGTGCTGGCTCTCGACATCGACGCGATTGCCGTGGATGCCACGCGGCAGAACGCGCGGGAAAATGGCGTGGAGCACAGAGTCAATGCCCAGCGCGGCAGCCATGACTGCCTCGTGAGCTCGGCGCGCCGCTTTGACCTGGTCATCGTCAATATCCTGGCGCGCATCATCATTGAGATGGCGCGGGAGCGGCTGGGCGAGATTGTACGACCGGGCGGCCTGGCGATCTTCAGCGGCATCATCGACTCGCAAGCGGACGAAGTCGAAGACGCCCTGCGCCAAATCGATCTACAGCCCTATGCCCGGCGACAGATGGGAGACTGGATCTTGGTCGAAGCGAAACGACCGGCGGAATAGGCAGCGCAATGGCGCAACTTGACGGCGACGAGCGCTCCGCCTATGTGCAGGCGATGTTCGACCGGATCGCCGAACGATACGACCTGATCAATCGGCTCATCAGCGGCGGTCAGGATCAGAAGTGGCGCCGCCTCGTCGTGGAAAAGGCTGCGTTGCCGCCACAGGGCAGCCTGCTGGATATCGCCGCTGGAACCGGCGACATAGCCTTTGAAGCGCTGAAGACCGCGCCGACTGCCCGAGTGGTTGGCGCCGACTTCGCCTTGGGGATGATGCTAGTAGGCAGGGGGCGCACGCCGCATGGGCAGCGAGTCGCCTGGACGGGGGCCGACGCGCTGTGCCTGCCCTACGCCGACTGCTGCTTTGACGCGGTTGTATCGGGTTATCTCATGCGCAACGTTGTGGATATCGCACAGGCGCTGGATGAGCAGCGGCGCGTGCTGAAGCCGGCGGGCCGCATTGTCATCCTGGATACTTCGCCACCACCCGACAACCTGCTCAAGCCGCTGATCATGCTGCATCTGAAGGTCGGCATCCCGCTGATCGGCCGGTTGGTGGGCGGGAAAGCGGCGGGCGACGCCTACCGCTATCTACCGGAATCCACGCAAGCATTCAAGACGCCGCTTGAGCTGGCGCGTCTGATCGAAGCGGCCGGTTTCCGCGATATCGGATTCAAGATGCTGATGTTCGGCACGATGGCGGTTCACTGGGGCATAAAACCGCGCTGAGCAACTCGATTGGCGACCCCGCGGGAATTAAAATCCACGCAAAAGAAAACGAGCCATCTTGCGATGACCCGTCACTCAGGTCCTTGCAGGAAACATGTTGGTGCTCCCTTGGCTTAGCCGCTGCGCTCAAGCGGCGGCTTGACGATTAGGTGCGCACATTATCCTTGTGCCGGTAGATGATGCGGCCGCGGTTCATGTCGTATTGGCTCATTTCTACCTTGACACGATCTCCCAACAGAATTCGAATGTAGAATTTGCGCATTTTGCCCGACAAATAAGAAAGGACGCGATGCCCGTTATCGAGTTCCACCATAAACTGCGTATTAGGCAGCGCCTCGATTACCGTGCCTTCCACTTCTATTTTTTCTTCTTTCTTAGCCATATGCCTCCTGATTGATGAAGTTCGCCACGAGATTATAGCGCAAACATCCGCCGCATACTAGCGACACAGCGGATTGCCGCGCGAGTGAACCAGTCTGTGCTGCGCCTCAGATTTATCTTGTCCGCGCAAAAATCAGACTTTGCGTTGACGGCGCCGCGACCGACGGATCGCCTTTTTCTTCTCGATGCGGCGCAATTCGCTTTTGGAGATATGCCAGCGCTTGCGGCGCACGGTGCTCAAAATGCCGGCATTAGTCACGCGCTTGCGAAAACGGCGCAACAATTGTTCCTGACTCTCGCCTGGCTTGAGTTTGACTGAAGCCATGCCCTATTCACCACCTTTTGCTTAATTGATCGTCAATCTTTCGCGGACAGGACTTGGAGTATACATGCGAAATTCCGCCAGCGACAGGCTAACTCTCGACTTGTACTGGCGAGTCGTTCTCGTGTTCGATCTCGGCATGCGTTAGGTCTTCGACTTGTTCTTCCAATTCAGTTTGTTCAGCCTGCGCCGCAAGCACGTTCTGCTCGGCTTCGAGTTGGGCCGCTTCCGAGGCTGCCGCAACAAGCTCAAGCTGACGTTCGTCCCATTGCGCCTTTTCGGCAGCGGTCACTTCCGTAAGGCTTAGCCCGAGGCGCTGCCGGTCCGCTTCAATGCTGATGATGCGCATCAACAGCTTCTGCCCCTCGTAGAGATGGCGCAGCGGATTCTCGTCCGGATTCGACGAAATCTGGCTGACGTGCAGCAAGGCTTCGATTCCCGGTTCGAGACTGATGAACGCGCCGAAGCTTTCCAGACGGCTGATCACGCCCTCGACCAGTTGCCCGATGTGGTACATGTCGTCCACCAGGCTCCAGGGATTCGGCTGCAGTCGTTTGAGGCTAAGTCCGATGCGCTTGCCCTGAGCGTCCAGTTTGAGGATATAGACCTCAACCTCGTCGCCCACCGCGACCACTTGGCTGGGATGCCGAACGCGACGCCAAGCTAATTCGGAAATATGGATCAGGCCATCGGCGCCGCCCAAGTCAACAAAAGCCCCGAAGTCGCACAAGCCGCTGACTACGCCCTGACGCGACGTGCCCTCGGCAAGTTCGCTCAAGAGGGCGTCCTTGCGCGCGGCGCGATTCTCTTGCTCGGCTTCCAACTGGCTGAATACCAGACGACGGCGTTTTCGATTGACCTCGATTACCTTGACTGTGATTTCGTTGCCTATCAAAGTCTGCAAGAAGGCGATGCGCTCGTCTTCTTTCATGCCGCGCGGCAGATCCAGGACATGGCTGGCGGGAACGAAGCCGCGCAAGTGCCCAAAAGAGACGATAACTCCACCCTTATTGGTATCGGCGATCTCGCCCGTCCAAAGCGTCTCGCTGTTCATAAACTCTTCGGCGCGCAGCCAGTCCTCATTCTGGCGTGCTTGTGCAGCGGAAAGGATCAGGTTGCCATCGTGGTCGCTGAGATTTACGACTGCAACAGCGATCTCTGCGTTCACCTGATAATCGGTCGTGGTCATGCCCATTCGCTCAATATCGCCGCGCGCAACGATGCCATCCTGCTTCCAACCAATGTCGACTATCAAGCCCTGGCTGTCTATCGAAAGCACTGTGCCATTGACGATATCGCCTCGCTCCAGATGGCTGGCGGCCAGCGACTCTTCCAGAAGGGTTGCGAAGTCTAACTCTTCGACCAATTCATTCACTGCCGGTTCGGTATGCATAACTACTTACTCTCCTCTTACGTTATAGGTCTGAATTTCGGTGAGCATTATCGCGCGTCTATCATGTGCGAATCAGAACCGCCCTAAGTTTGCCCGGCCCCGCTCTCTCTCCAGCGATGATCAGGCAAAATAAAGCCCGGTTTCAGTCTAGTACTGAACAACCAGGCTCGGAGTTTCCAGGACGTCTGCGATTACTGCCTTGTACGGACGAATGGACCTCACCCAAAACAGCGCCGAATTATACAGTCGCGCGGGCACACTGTCAACATGTCGGGCGTGTCAATACGAAAGCGCCTGCTGTAGAACAGGCGCTTGCAGATTCAGCGCCACAATGTGTCACTCGGACGTGGAATCGTCTTCGCTCTCGTCGACAGCGGCGCTTGCAGATTCCTGGTCGCCGCCTTGCGCGGACGGCGCGTCGTCGGCGCCGGCCTCAGTGCCCCAGCGTTGCGTGAATCCGACCCGCCGTTTCTCAGGTTCGAGATGGCTAATGCGCAGCGAAAGCTGGTCGCTCTTTTGCACGTAAGAGTACGGCTCCTTCAGCGCGCCATCCCCCATTTCGCTGAGGTGAAGCAAGCCTTCCAGGCCGTCTTCCAGCGCGACAAAGGCGCCGAAGTCCACTACGTTGGTCACATAGCCCGACACCAACTGTCCCTCATGGTAGCGGTATTGGGCATCGTCCCAAGGATCGCTGAGCAGGCGCTTGCGGCTCAAGGCGATGCGGTTGGTTTGGCGGTCCAGATTGAGAACGTAGACTTCGATTTCTTCGCCGATATGCAGGATATCGCGCGGGTGATCCACCCGATGCCAAGCCAGTTCGCTGACGTGGATCAGGCCATCCGCCCCGCCGATGTTGACAAAGGCGCCGAAATCCCGCAGTCCGGTTACAACGCCGTTTACGACATCACCCACGTTCAACTCCGCCAAAAGCTTGGCCTTGCGTTTGGCGCGCCATTCCTTCTGCGCTTCACGCTCGCTGAAAATGAGCCGACGCCGATCTTGGTCGACTTCGATCACCTTGACACCCAAGGTATTGCCGATCAGCTGCGTCATCGCTTCTTTGCGATCGACTGACAAATTGGTGGATACGAGGTGAGAACTGGGAATGAAACCTTCAAGTCGATTCCAACGAACCAGGGCGCCACCCTTGTTATATCCGCTGACCTTCACATCAACGGCATCTTGAGACGTCAGCAGCTCGCGGGCTTTCTCCCAATCGTAGCGCTGCAACCCCATGTTGATCGAAACAATCAGATTGTCGTTTTGGTCGCGCGGATTGACGACATATACGGGAACGCTTGCGCCCGTTTCGAGGCTCTCCCGAAAAGCAGCTTCCATACGCTCCAAATCTTGCGATGGCACGATGCCATCTTGCTTGGCGCCGAGATCAACTATGATCTCGCGCTCATCAATCTGCAGGATAGTGGCTTCACGGATTTCACCGCGGCGCGGCGGCGTGTAGGAAAAGTCAAAGGAAGAGGCAAGCATCTCCTCGAAGTTTTCGTCGGCCGGGGGATTCTGTTCTTGTGCTTCACTCATAAGATTTTGATTGCCTCCTGCTTAAGCAGGTTATCATCGCGCCGCCAGCAAGTGCGTTGCCGCGAGCGCTCTCTGCTACAATGTTTCCTGGCGGAACCGACGCCAAACCGATCTCAACCGCATCTGTATTGGATTCTGCTTACAACTTCATTGCGTCGCGTGATTAGCCTACACGATGCTGCACGGTCAATCACCAGCGGACTAATACGTCTGGTATCCGTCGGAAAACGCATTATAGCGCAAAGTAAGAAGATTGCCACGCGGTCAAAATCTCAATCACGTCATTGTGCTAGATTTCCGGCTGCGCGTCATCGAAGGTTCGGCCCAACATTCCGCGGTCAATCTCCCATGGGTATACGACATAGGTGTCGGTAACGTCGCCATACAAGTCCGGCTTTATATTAGAAAACATGGTGCGATAGGGATTGAAGTGCAGCACACAATTAAAAGGAATGCCGCCCGCTGAATTTACGCGTTCACGTACGGCAATGCTGGTGCGCCCGCTGCCCCAAACATCGTCGACGATCAAGGCGCGGCGCCCGCGCAGCAAGTCAGGATCGGGAAATTGCAGGAATGTCGGCCAGGCCATCATGCCAGCCTGGCGCGTTGCCACAAAGTCCACCGAAGCCGTCAGCAGGTGCTGAATGCTCAGCGCTTCCGCAAGCAATCCGCCGGGAATAACGCCGCCTCGAGTGATCATGACCATGGCGCCGAAAGGGCCCAGGTGCTGGATGCGCGGTATCAAGCCGTCGATGAGCTGATCGACCTCATCCCACGAAACCAGACGGGGCTGGCGCGGTTCGTCCGGACGCATCAGCATTATGCGAGTCCTAGCCAAGCAAGAGCGAATAAGGTGTTTCTGCGATTATAGAGGATTTGTTCACTTTACCCAAATCAGTAGGGCGCGCAGATGACGGCGATCGGCTTGCCCCGGTGGCGCGTCATGACCAGCACACGCGCCTCATCATCATCCCGCAGTCGCAGACGCGCGGTCAACGCTTCCGGCGACATGGCGAAGCCGCGCTTCTTCACGGTGACGCTCCCAACGCCGCGTTCGACAAGATATGTCCGAAGTCGCTTCAACTGGAAGGGCATCCAATCGAGAATGCGCCAGTAGCGACCCCAGGGCGTCTCCACGCGCGCATCCATGGTCAGATAGGCGATGGTCTCATCGATCATGGCGGCTTTCAACTGCCGCGCCAGATCTTGCACCAGCCCAGCCCGCAGGACGGCCGGGTCAGGTTCAAACAGCCAGGCCTTTGGCGCCGCGACTGCGACCCGAGTGCGACATTCAGACTTCAGGTGGTAGGCGCCATCGTCAGACAGCAGCGTCGCGCTGGGCCATGAAGATGGCCGATTCTGCCAAAGCAGCGCTTCAGTCATCTGTCCCATTGCCGAGATGAATTCCACCTGTCCGCCATAGGCCTCCAGCTGGCGCAGATCAACCGCGGGCGAGAGCTTGACGATGATATCGTCCGCCTGCCACGAGCGCAGCAGTGAAAGCGGCGGCAGATACTGCTCGACATGGCGGATGCGTCTACCCTGCCCATCGCGGCGCCCCGGATCAAAAAAGATGCTGCTAAATCCGCCCGGAATCGCGCGCGTCGCGTCGGTGACCTGGAACGCCGCCCCAAGCCCCGTCGCCGCAGCGTTGTGCCGCGCGATGGCAATGCGAACAGGATCAATGTCCAGCCCAAGCACCTGTTTGCCCGCCGCCGCGAAGGCCAGGCTGTCGCCGCCGATACCGCAGCACACATCGAGTACATCGCGCGACGCGATCAGTGCGGCGCGGTAGCGGCGAACCAGGGGATGGCTGGCTTGCTGCAAGCCGTCTGCTGTGAACAACATGCCCCCTGCGAATCGCGGAAACTTCGTCTCCGCTTTTTTGCGCAGTCGCAATGTCGTCAGTACAGCGGAGGCCTCAGCCGGCGAGAGTGACTTGCGCAGTTCGCTTAGCAGAGGGAGTGTATTGCTTTCGGAGGTATCACAGTCGGCGTAAGCTATCAAGAACTGATTGCCGCGTTCGCTGCGCAGAAAGGCGATGTCGTCCAGGCGCAGCGCCATGGCAGCCGCTACTCATCCGGCGCTTCGGCACTGTCGGGGTCGACTTGGACCGTGGTCAGCGGCTTTCCCCGAATTGAGTCCAAAGTCGGATTCAGTATCACATCCCAAGTCCAGGCTTGAGCCTTGCCGCGGCTGAACTTGCCCACCTTGTTGACATCGCGTATCAGTCCTTTCAGGACCGCCGGCTGCATAAAGCCAACCGCTTTGGGCAAGCTGCTGAAGGCCAGCATGATTTGCCGCGCGCCCTGCTCAACGGCCATGGCATGCCAGGAGATCGTCTCGCCAGGGCTCAGCTTCCATACTGGCTTGTTTGGTCGCCGCTGAATTAAAAGGTGCAGGTAGCGCCCGGCGTACTGTTTCAGGTCCAGCAGGTCGCCATCGGTCTGCGCAACCACACGAACGCGCTGGGTCGTGTCGGCCGTCTGATGTGGCTTTTCGCCGCGCAGCAAAACACCCAGGTCGTCCAGCGCCGGCTCAACCAAGAGTCGCGTGTAGCCGTATTCGCGGAGCATTCGCGCCTGACATGGGCTGACCTTCCCGCGTGACTGCAGCATGATCAGTCTGCCGCCGGGGCGCAGCAGTTTCAAGGACTCGCTGAGCAGGGCGCCGTCCGCGCTGATATCATAGGCGACCACCGCGTCGAATGCATCAAAATCGAATCCGGCGTTGCCGAGGCCTGAGGGCAATGCATGCGTGATGTCAAGATCGGTGCGCCAGGACGACATGATGCCGCCTGATCTCCCATCGAGATCCAGCAGGCGCAAGGTTGAGGCGCTAGGCGGCAGATGCTTCGCCATAACGGCGACAAAATGGCGTTGTACGCGCCGCGCATCCATCAGCTGTTGCTCGACGCTACCTTGATGAGCTGCAGGAATTCGTCCCACTCTTCGCGGAAGAAGTGCAATGTCACCGCGCCCAATTCGACATGGTATGTGACTTCGCCATCGGGCTCGCGTACTTCCCAGACCATATAATTGTCGGTCTCCGCAAGGGCGTCGCCGCTGTCGGACATGCTTCAAGCTCCTCGTGACTCACAGTTGCGATATGCAAAAAACGCGTCGTGGATACAACACGACACGTTGGTATGCATTCTGGCGACCATCCTAAGTAGTTGCAAGAAATTGATTAGAATCACGGAATCGCCGCTTTTCTACCCCATCCCCGACCCTTCCCCGAATCATCGGGGAAGGGTGACTCGCGAATGTGAATGTAGTGTTCTGCTAAATTCTCACCATTCACTTGGTGTCACTTAATTGCGCCGATCGCGGTTGCCGCCGCCGCGGCGATCTCCGCCTCGGCGATTGCCATCGCGGCGCGGTCCGCGGCGATCGCCTCCGCCCCGGCGGCTGCCAGCGGCATCGCGGCGCTTGGCCTCCTCAACGTCCCAGCCTTCAAGGACGGCCTGTCGGCTCAAGCGGACGCGCCCGGTATTATCCACATTGATGACCATGACCATAATCTCGTCGCCGACGCTGACCTCGTCTTCAACGCTTTTCACGTGATAGTCAGCGAGCTGCGAGACATGCACCATGCCCTCGGTGCCCGGCAGGAATTCGACAAAGGCGCCGTAGTTTTCCACGCGGGTGACTTTGCCGGTATAAATCTGACCGAGTTCGGGATCTTCCACCATATTGCGGATCTTTTCGATTACCTTGTCGACTTCGGCGCCTGACTCGCCGGCGACGAAGATCAGCCCATCGTCCTGGATATCGACTTTGACGCCATGATCTTCCTGCAGGCCGCGGACGTTTTTGCCGCCGGGCCCGATTACCGCGCCAATCTTGTCGACAGCGATTCTGAAGGATTCCATCCGCGGCGCATAATCGCTGAGCGTGGCGCGTGGCGCTGGCATCGCTGCCCGCATCACGTCCAGTATCTGCATGCGGGCGTCTTTCGCCTGCGCCAAGGCCTGCTGCATGATATCGCGGGTGACGCCGGCAATCTTGATGTCCATCTGCAGGGCGGTGATGCCCTCAACCGTGCCAGCTACTTTGAAGTCCATGTCGCCGATGTGATCTTCCATACCCTGAATGTCGGTCAAAACGGCGACTTTGCCGCCTTCTTTGATCAGTCCCATGGCAATGCCGCCGACCGGATTCTTGATCGGGACGCCGGCATCAAGCAGCGCCAGCGTACTGCCGCAGACGCTCGCCATGGACGTGCTGCCATTTGAGCTCATCACTTCGCTGACCAGCCGCAAGACATAAGGAAATTCCTCTTCAGTCGGCATCATCGCCAGCAGCGCCTTTTCGGCCAAGGCGCCGTGGCCGATTTCACGCCGTTTGGGACCACGCAAGGGATAGCTCTCGCCCGTACTGTAGGGCGGGAAGTTGTAGTGATGAATGTAGCGCTTATCGCCTTCCGGGCTTAGACCGTCCATGAATTGCGCATCGCGCGGGGTGCCCAGGGTCGCAATCGTCAGCACTTGCGTTTCGCCGCGCATGAACAAGCCGGAGCCGTGAACGCGCGGCACGTAGCCCACTTCGGCGGACAGGGGACGCATCGATGCGAAATCGCGGCCATCGGGCCGGATGCCCTCGTTGACGATACGTCCGCGCACGACATCTTTCATCACCTGATCGTAGGCGCGTTTTACGTGCTTGAGGTTGAATTGCTCATCGGGCTCATCAATCGCCTCGTTCTTCTGCGTGTACTCATCCAGCAGGGCGTCTTTTATTTGCTGGAGCGGTTCGCGGCGGGCATTGCGGTCACTGCGCGTCGTCATGATCTCGCTGATCGGCGCTTCGACCTTGTCGCGTACATCGGCTAGCAATGACTCAGCCATTTCGTCCACCGACGGCTCCAGCTTCTCCTTGCCGATTTCTTCACGAATGCGCAGTTGCAGCGCTATTATGTCTTGTATGGCGTCGTGCGCCATAAATAGCGCCTCGAGCATCATATCTTCGTCTACTTGATCGGCATTGCATTCGACCATATTAATTGCTTCTGCAGTGCCGGAAACGCGCAAGTCGAGTGTGCTCGTCTCCATCTCCGTGTAGGTCGGGTTCACTTTAAGCTCGCCATCCACCAAGCCGACGCGCGCGCCTGCGACCGGACCGCCCCAGGGGATGTCTGAGATCATCAGAGCCGTGCTGGCGGCGATGATGCCCATCATGTCGACATGATGCTCCTTGTCGTGAGACAGCGAAATCAGGATCACTTGCACATCATTGCGCATGTTCTTGGGAAACAGTGGGCGCAGGGTGCGGTCAATCACGCGCGATGTCAGTATCGCGCCTTCGGATGGCCGCCCTTCCCGTCGGAAGAAACCGCCCGGCACGCGTCCGCCAGCGTACATCTTTTCTTCGTAATCGACGCTCAGCGGGAAGAAGTCCAGGTGAGCTCTGGGCGAGCCCATAGTTGCCGAGCAGAAGAGCATGGATTCGCCCATGCGGACGGTTACCGCGCCGCCGGCTTGCTGGGCCAGGCGGCCGGTCTCGATGATGACCTCTTTCCCGCCTACCAGGCAGCGATATTCACGTATGTCGAGTGTCATAGAATTCTCCATATTGTTGAAATGCATTGTCGTCGCGAGGCAGACGAGCGCCGCAAACCGCGCGCGCTAACCACAGCTGACGCATCATGCTTCTTCGGTAGATTGAATCCAAGCGGTATTCCACGGGGAGCCAGAATCGCCCTGACAGCTGTTGTCATCGAGTGGATTGCCTGGGCTTGGCTGGGCGTCCAAAGTTATCGGCGCAAGCCAAGGCGTTGCAGCAATTCACGATAGACATCCGGCTTCTTGCGCGAAATATATCTCAAGTGACGGCGACGCTGTCCCACCAGCTTCAGCAGCCCGCGGCGTGAGTGTTCGTCGTGATTATGTATCTTGAGATGATCGGTCAATTGTGAGATGCGCGCGGTCAGCAGCGCGATCTGCACCTCGGGTGAGCCCGTGTCGCCCTCTTCACGGGAAAAGTCTTTGATGATCTGGTTCTTCGTTGCTTTATCCAATGGCATGAATTCCGTCCCTTCGCTAGCCACCAGACAGGCAGGATCGGGCGCCTGTCGGTCAAAACAACGGAGCGATTGTATCAGCGATAGATGCACTGAACAATGGCGAGCTAATTGCCGGCGGTGGCGACTTCGTCCACATCGTCGTTGGCGACCAGCTTGACAGAATGGTGCGTGCGAAACAGGCTATACTGATCCGTTCGGCCGGGCAGCGGATTCAAGACATTTTCAACGCGCATGGTGGAAATCCAGAGCGGAACATCCCAGCCGTCGGGCAAATGCCGCTCGATGTTGGCCTGCGTGATAGTCGTATTATTGCGATACATCTGCAGCAAGACGTGCACGAATTCATCGCGCTCGGCGAGCACCACCGCAACATAGGGATTGTTCTCATCCAGCTCAATGCCCTTGGTGTTGTAATCGCTGCGCGGATTGGGATATTCATTCACTGTAACCATGCTGTTGACCAGCAAATATTCTACGGCTTGCTGGAAAGTCACGCCGCTGTCGAATTCACGCAGCCGCCGATGCAAGCTGCCCAAGGGGCACCAGGCGAAATTACGGAAACTGGTGAATTGCTGCACGCTGACCACAATCCGCGTCACCATGCGAGCCACTTCATCATCTGTTTCGGCTAGCCCGTGCGGCGGCACTCCCTTCCAATTCTGAGCCGCAGCTTCGACATCGCCATGCTCCTGATCGGTCTGGCCTACAATCGGATGCTCACCGGCTGCGGGAATGCGAATGACCGGGACCAGATCATCCGGATTGTGGCGATGCGGCACCAGGTCTCGCTGCAGAATTCGTTCTCGCACCAGGCAGTCGATCCAATGTGAGCGCCACTGGTCATTCTCATTCATGCCCGGGCGGTCCAGGTCCCGCTCCATGGCCAAACCCTTAAGGAGAAAGCCATAATTGACATACTCCCAATTGCGTGAACTCAAGGTATTGGCGACGCGGCGCACCATGCGATTGACAATCAAGAGCGTCTTTTCCACGACCGGGTGCTGCATGTTGAGACTGATGCCGCCGGCGGCGCTCTGCTGCTGCAGAATGCCTAGTGAAATGGCCTGCGATACGAGATCGTCGCCGCGCTCGGCGGAAACCACGTCGCGAGCGTCGATCAGCTGACTGATCAATTCATCCACCGTTGTTGTCGCATTTTCGGAAGCGGCCGACAGCCGGTAGAACTGAATGATGACGCTGGACCACTGCGACGGAATAAAACTCTCAGCGTCGTTCTTTGGCGCCACCGCGCTCAACGACTGATGCGTCTGCAAGTCAGTGAAGTCGTCAATATACTCGAGCTGCAACGAGGGATGGCTTTGCAGCAGTCTTCCGGTACTGCCGCGCACGCCCCAGACGATGACCGTCTTGTTCCGCTGCAATAGAGGATTAATGACATCGTTGAAATCGCGATCCCCAGTGGCCAGGATGATGACATCTCCGGCTTCGGGATGGCCCGCGTCCGTCAGCACGTCGCGGGCGATGCGAATGTCCGCGCTCTGCTTGCCGGGCAAATGAAAGACCGGGTCGATGTTAGCCATCATCAATCTCGCCGGCGCCTCTCCCGCGACTTCACGGCCGGACGATTCCACCAGGGGCGGCAATGCGCCGCGTTGCCCCCAGGGCGCGTAGGCAGCCATTTTGACCAGCTTGCCATGGGCTTTGGCTTGCGACACCAGGCGCTCAATCAAGTGGTCGAGATTTACGACGAAACCCTGTTCGTTCAGACTAATGGATATGTTCTCGAAGTCGATGTAGACCCAGACGTTTTTGGTCCGAATGCCGTACAAACCGTCGAGCAGTTGATAAATTACCAGATCTTCATACTCAGAGCCGGCCAACATATTTTCGTCGGCGCCCCAAACGCGAATCCGCGAATTTGGCGTCAAATTCACTTTGGAGATAAGCGGCAAGAGATCCAGACTGGTAGTCGCCAGTATCAACTCGTTGATCGGCGCTGGATCATTGCGGAAGGGCCCCTCAAGCAGGCATTCGGGCAGACAGGTGCGGTCATCCGCGTCGAAGATTTCGTAGCCGACGCTGCGGAACATCGCTTCCGGTTCGACTCGCCAATCGCCATTTAGCTCAGTGCGCCAATCGGCGATGGCGATAGCCTTGAGGTTGGACGTGTCGTACAAGCCGGCCACCAGCGCCGCATTGCCGCGCAGCGCGACAGCCAGTTCCTGCAGGTCTACTCCATGTTCGGCGGTGAATTTGAGCAGGTCGTCGACGTCTACGATCAAGTAAGCAGCCATAATTTAGTCCAAGAAGTCACGTCGCCAGCCCTTAGTCTAACTGGGCGGCGAATAACTCATAGTTCCATGTACATGCATGGGCAACAAGTTTACGATATATGCTACGGCGTTAAGTCATAACATCTAGCAAGAGCGATTAAGTAAACGAGCGTCCATTTTCAGCACTTCCACCTTCTGCGCGAGACTTGCCAATCCCGTTTCACACGCGCCATGGAACAACCATTCTTACGGTTTTTAGAACAAATATTTTGGGACGCTTGATCATTCTACAGCAAGTTTCAGATTGTGTCAATTTTCACAATGGATGGGGAGTGTCTAAGTTTATGGATACAGGAAATGGATGAGGTGTGCGTCATAGGCC
>WTGO01000143.1 GCA_011523515.1 Chloroflexota bacterium | reverse complement strand
ATTCTACAAGAATATTATAGCAAATATTTTCTATTTTGCTACAAGTTAGTTTGCCCCACTACCTTTTTAGCGCACACTCATGCTAGAATCGCGCCTCAATCGAGCGAGCGGAAAAGAACGATCATGACAGGAAACGGCAAACCCATCCTGCTCGACGGCGGCATGGGGCAAGAAATCGTCAACCGCGGCGGCAAGGGCGGCTACGGCGAGTGGGCCGTGGCCGCTGTGTACGAAGACGCCGATCTCGTGCGCCAGATTCACTGCGACTACATCCGCGCCGGCGCCGATGTCATCACCACCAATACTTATGGCGCCACACGCGTCCGCCTGCGCCACGCCGGCATTGAAAACCGCTTCGAAGAACTCGCGCGAATCGCCGGCGAGCTGGCCGCTGACGCACGCGCAGAATGCCGACAGCCGGACCTAAGGATTGCCGCCAGCTTGCCGCCGCTTGAAGCGAGCTACGCCAACGAATTCGCCCTGTCATTTGACGAGACGGCCGCTCAATTCGGCGAGCTGATGGACCTGCTCGCGCCCTACGTCGACATCTACCTGGGCGAGACCCTGTCGACGGCCTTTGAAGCGCGCGCCTTCATGCAAGCGGCGACCGCGCGAAACAAAATCGTTTGGCTGTCGCTGACGCTGGACGATCACGGATCGACGAATCTGCGCGGCGGCGAAAGCCTGGTAGCCGTCATTGCCGATCTGGGCGATGCGCCGCCCGATGCGCTGCTGATCAACTGCACCACGCCCGATAGCATCAGCTGCGCCCTGCCGATTCTGCGCGCGAGTGACATCCCCTACGGCGCTTACGCTAACGGCTTCGTGGAGATTCCCGATGACTGGGAAGAAGAAGGCGGGGTGGTGCAGCTGTCCTCCCGCGCCGACTTGCCGCCGGAGGTCTACGCCGGCCATGTCGCGGGCTGGCTGGAAGCCGGCGCCTCCATCGTCGGCGGCTGCTGCGAGATCGGCCCGGCGCATATCGCGCGCCTGCGGCAACTGATTGACAGCGGCGCTTAAGCCAGGGAGGAAACATGACCAGTAGAATTGCTGTTATAACTGGCGCTGGGCAGGGTATGGGCCGCGCCATCGCCTTGAGATTCGCGGCGGACGGTATCAAGCCCGTACTCGTCGGACGCGCGGAGAGCAAGCTGCGGGCGGTGGCGGACGAGGTCGCCGCGCTGGGCGTTGAAGCCAGTGTCCATGCGCTGGATGTTACCGGTGACGCGTCCGTGGCAGAGCTGGGCGACGCGCTAGACGGCGCGACGGTCGACATCCTAATCAATTGCGCCGGCGATTGGCTGATCTCCCTGGCGCAGGATACCAGCAACGAGCAGCTCGATCACATCTTGCGCGTGAACTTGCGCGCGCCCTACATCTTGTCGCGCACGCTGCTGCCCAACTTGCGCCGCAGCGACAACGCCAGCATCATCAATATCGGCTCTCTGGTAACGGCGAATTTGGTGCCGACTGTGACAGCTTACACGGCGTCCAAGGCGGGTTTGAAAGGGCTGACCGGCTCGCTGGCGGCCGAGCTGCGTCCCGAGCGCATCCGCGTGGTCATGATTTCACCCGGGCCGGCCGACACACCCATGCGCGCGGCCGCGTCGCCGGGTATCGACAAGACGGTTCTGGTGGGGGCGGAGACGATCGCCGATACAGTGCATCATGTCGTGTCGCTGCCGCGTGGCATCACCATCAGCGATTTCACCCTCTACTCCATGCTTTGGGAGTAAGTCCGCCTCCATTCCGCAAGTAAATTGGTGAAGGGAAACCCCGGTGGGTCGCCAGCGTCTATGCGATTGCGCCGGCGGGCGATTCGCAGCCGCGCTTAGACACAGCAGCTAAGTCGCGCCTTCAACGCCCTTTATCGCACGGTTTACTGTGAATTTCTTTAGTTTTCTCTGCGTCCTCTGTATTCTCTTCATTTTCAAACCGCCATTTGCGGTAGCCGAAGGCGTTTGATATTTTGCGTGAGCGCGGGAGCCATTCTCGCTGCCTTCGAGTGGCTGAGGTTAAGAAAAAATGTGACGGCTTCACAACTTCAGGCGCGGGTCGAGGATATCGCGCAGACCATCGCCCAGCAGGTTGATCGCCAGCACAGTCACCATGATCGCCAAGCCCGGATAAGTCGTCACCCAGGCGGCCACGCGGATGAATTCGCGGCCTTCATTGAGCATCAAGCCCCATTCGGGGTCGGGCGGCTGCTGTCCCAGGCCCAGGAAGCTCAGCGCCGCGCCGGCGATAATGGCGCCAGCCACGCCGTTGGTGGCCACCACGATGATCGGCGCCAGCACATTGGGCAGGATATGCCGCGCCATGATGCGCGCCGAGGAGCCGCCTAATGCCTGCGCCGCCACGATGAAGTCGACTTGCTTGAGCGCGAGCGTGCTGGCGCGGACGACGCGCGTGTATACGGGGATGGACGATAAGCCGACCGCGATCATCACATTCTGCAAATTGCGCCCCAGCACGGCGATGATGACCAGCGCCAGCAGAATGCCGGGGAAAGCCAGCATCATGTCGATGAAGCGCATGATCAGCACATCGGCCCAGCCGCCCAGATAGCCGGCCAGCAGTCCCAGCAGCGTGCCCAGCGTCGCGCCGATGGCGACCGAGACGATGCCGACTTGCAGCGAGACTTGCCCGCCGTAGAGGATGCGCGTCAGGATATCGCGCCCCAGGTTGTCGGTGCCCAACAGGAAGTCGGCGCTGGGCGGCTCCAGGCGGTGGCGGCGGAATTGCTGCGTCGGTTCGTAGGGGCTGATGACCGGCGCCAGCGCAACCAGCGCGATCACCGCCAGCAGGACCAGCGAGCCAGCCATGACATTGCGCGAGCGCAGGAAGCGCTTGCCGAAGCGCTGCCACTGTGGCTGCCGCGCGCTGTCGAGGGCGGCTGGCTCAGACATAACGAATGCGCGGGTCGACAAAGGCGTAGATCATGTCGACCAAGATATTGACCAAGACGTACATCAGGGCGATGAACAAGGTCGTGCCCTGCACCATGGTGAAGTCTTTCTGCAGCACCGCTTCGACGTATTTCTGACCGATGCCCAGGCGCGCGAAGATCGTCTCGGTGATGACGGCGCCGCTGAGCATATTGCCCAGCATGAGGCCGAGGATGGTCACCACCGGGATCAGGGCGTTGCGCAGCACATGGCGGATGACGACGATCCGCTCGCTGATGCCCTTGGCGCGGGCGGTCAGCACAAAATCCTGGTTGAGCACTTCAAGCATGCTCGAGCGCACCATGCGCGCCAGCGAGCCGGCGGAGACCAGCGCCAAGGCCGTGGCCGGCAGGATCAGCCGCTCCAGCCCGCCCTGGCCGATGGCGGGCAAGATGCGCAGCCGCACCGCGAAGAGCAAGATCAGCAGCAGCGATGACCAATAGACCGGCATGGAGATGCCGATCAGCGCGAAGGCCATCGCCAGCGTATCGATGATGGTGTTGTGGCGCAGGGCGGCGATGAGCAGGGCGGCGGCGGCCAGCTCGATGGTCCAGGGCAGTCGCGTCAGAATCTGGTCCATGACCGGCACGTTGGTCTGCAGCGAGCGCCCCAGGTCCCCGCGCAGCGCCGCGCCCATGTAGCTGAGATATTGGATGTGCAGCGGGCGATTCAACCCCATGTCTTCGCGGACTTTTTCCAGCAGCTCGGGCGTGCTGCGTTTATCGCCCAGGAAGACTTCGGCCGGGTCGCCCGGCGTCAGGTGCAGCATCAGGAAGACCGCGACCGTAACCAAAATGACGGTCGGGATGGTTTGCAGCAGGCGGCTGGCGAGGTATTTGCTCATTTTAGAAATCGGTATGGGCGCGCACTTGGAAAGCCGGCATGAGTTGAATCAGGCTAGCGTAGAGGGGTACTCGCCGCGAGCCCAGGCTTCGTAGCGTTCGATGACACGCCGGGCCATGTTCATGCGCAATACGTCAGTCGTTGCGCGTCCTTCTGGCGTGAGACCGGCAATGGTCATATCAGCCTTGAGTTCAAAATGCTCTTCCCATGCTTGTTCGCGTGGATTGTAGAGTCGGGTTGGCGCGTCGGTTTGCGTATCAAGCGCGGCGATATGCGGGCCTTTGAAGCGATTGCAGTCGGGACATGCTAGACAAAGATTTCCAGCGACGTCGCTACCGCCGAGCGCTACGGGAACGATATGATCGACGTGAAATGTGATTGACTGAATACTCTCGCGCGACAAGCAGTACTCGCAACAGCCGGCGGCGCGTTGTCGAATCTCGCGCGTTTGCGAGGTTGTGATTGTCACAACACTCCGAGCCGCTGTCGCCGCTTGGTCTTGGCCTTCAAGAGCGAAACGAAGCCGTTAGCTCGCAGTAATGCATCTAGTTCGCGCGCTTCCTCGCAAGTTAACTCGTCTTCACCGTTAAGATCCAACAGAGAGTGGACACGCATCTGGATTTCATCCGGCATAAAGTAATCCAGCACGTCCTCGTCCGACGGTCTGCAAGCCAGGAAGTCGGCAACGACTTCATTAATCGTACGAACCGGCGAATTGATCATGATTCGTTCTCCTCGTCCTGCGCGGCGTCTCCGGCTGACTCCGTCTTGGCTTCACCGGAAGTCTCACCATGCCGCTGCTTGATCTTGACCTTGACCCGCGCCAGCACATCTTCAACGAAGCGGAAGTCGCCCAACTCTTCGCGCTGCGCGGCTGTCAGGCGGCTGTTTGTATCGATCTCGATCAATTCATCGTGACGTCTTTTTTGCTCGGGTGGGAGCACGTAGGCCAGCAATTCCTCGTCCGTCGGCCGGTTGGCGAGGAAATCCGTGACGACATCAAATACGGAACGGGACGGCGTGTCCAAGCTGCTTCTGGCTCCAATAGGCTGGCAATATTCAGTATACCTGATTCGGTAGTCCGCTTCGTAGCGATTGGAAAAGCCCCCTCCCTGACCCTGTCGGGTCTTGTAGACACTGACCTTCGGGTGGGGGTTTGGGATTGTGAAGTAGAAACTGCCTACATGCCAACAGTCGCGAAATTGGTGCTACCTTCAGCCTCGCACTGATATATAGAGATCCTAGAGCTAGGCGACTATAGCACATATGGAGAATTAGCAGATATTGATTTTCTCCCCTGTGCCTTTCCAATCGCTGGTGACACGGTTTTCCTTTTTTGTGGTTTTCCCGCCACAAGTGCATGTCCACTGTCTCAGCTTTCGCTCTTGTATTTCGCGGAAGCATGCAAGTCCTATATCTCCCTCTCGAAAAACTGACCACTCGCCGGAGGACCAGCCGCATGATTCGGTGCAGGGCGGCGGTGGTGGCGGTTGTCCTCCCCCTCCGTTGCCATCGTCGTCATCGTCATCACGACGGGGCGTATTGGTAGGCGGCACGGGCGTATCGCTGGGAACGGGCGTATCAGTCGGCACAGGCGTATTGGTAGGCGTGTAAGTAGGTGTGCTGGTAGGCGTATCCGTCGGCGTGAAGGTCGGCGTATTCGTTGGCGTTGGCGTATCCGTCGGCGTGAAGGTCAGCGTATTCGTTGGCGTGTCCGTTGGCGTATCGGTCGGCACGGGCGTATCGGTGGGGGGCAGGGTCCTGCCGTCAATTGAGGCGGAGGGCGAGACGCCGGCGCGGTTCCTGGCGCGGACAGAGAGGGTGTAGGTCGTGCCGGATTTCAAGCCCTGAAAGCCGTTGCCGATGGCGTCGCCGTTATCGAACCAGATGGAATTGTTTATTTTCAGCTCGTAGCTGTCAGCATGTCGGACGCTGTTCCAGGATACGGTGTCATGGATGACGCTGATGATCTTTGGTTTGGGCAATCGCGCTGAGGTAATAGAGCCAATGATGCCGTCTTGCGCAAGAGGGAAGGATACGATGAAGAAGGCGGCGAGCAATGAGATGCGCGCATATTTGCGAAGCATATTATACCTTACGTTGAATTGTGGCTACAGAGGAAAGATAACGCAATTTCAAGCGCACGGTACTATAACAATCTATGACAAAGTTGCAATACAAGTTTTGGATCGGCGCATCGGCATAAATCCAGTTCAGCCGCGTTTGGCAGTCCCCCGCGAAGATGCCTACCCACCCTTTTCTAGCGCTGACGATGGCTCCTACACCGAGCGCCTGGCGCATATCCTGGCGGACGCGGCGCTTGAGGGCGTCGACACTGTGATCGACTTGCACGGCGGCGGCAGCTGGTGCGTGAACGCCTTCGTCTTCGAGATGGCGGGCGGCCGCGAGCTTTCGCACTGCTTTGCCGCGCCCTTCAGCATGAAAGCGCCTGACCGCGCCCTCAGCTTGACCGGCTACGCGCGCTCGCTGGGCAAAATGGTCGCCGCGGTTGAGATGGGCGGTCGCAGCCAGTTCGAAGCGGGTTGGGCGGAAAAAATCGCCGACGGCTTGCTGCGCGCCTTGTGCCTTGTCGGGGTCGTCAATCCCGAGCGTACGTCCGCGTCCGGCGTGGCGCCCCTGCCGGTCGCGGACAGCACGGTCCTGCGGCCAAGCCAGGGCGGCATATTTGTCCCGGCGATGACGGCCGATCTGATCGGCACGCTTGTCGCCGGCGGCACGCTGCTCGGCCAGATGCTGCATCCGACGACTTACGCGTTACTGGAAGAATTCCGCGCGCCTTACAAGCGGACCGCCTTGCTGCTGCTGCGTCCCTTTATGGCGCAATTGGAAGCCGGCGCGAGGACATACGTTGTGGCGCGGCCCGCCGAACACTAAGTTGAACGAAGTAAGTCATGCTATTCTCGTCTCAGGAAAAATTACTTTTACCACAGAGGAAAATGAGGGCGCACAGCGGGCACAGAGGATTTTTCATCATTTCGATTCTGCGGCTTTTAAAGCATCCATCCAACAGATGAAATCCTTCGCTTGCAAACAATCGCTTCATTGCTTTACTCGGTGTCCTCTGTGTATCCTCCGTGTTCTCTGTGGTAAATATTTGCATGACTTCCTTGCGACTACTTAGACAAAGGAGCCTAGCGAATGCCTGACAAATTACGAGTCGGGGTGGTCGGCGCGGGACGCTGGTCCAAGAGCGCGCACCTGCCCGGTTTCGCCCGCTCTCCGCACTGCGATGTGGTGGCGATCTGTGACCTGGACGAAGACCTGGCCCGGGACGCCGCGGCCCGTTTTGACATTGAGTCCGTCTACACTGATTACGAGAAGCTGCTGGCGCGCGCGGATATTGATGTGATCGATGTCTGTACGCGCGGCGGCATCGGCGAAAAGAATAACCACGAGCCGCTGGCTTTCGCGGCGCTTGAGGCGGGCAAGCACTGCCTCTGCGAGAAGCCGGTCGCGCACGATTATCGCAATACCTGGCGCGCCCACGAAATCGCGCAGGCAAAGGGGCTGAAGACCAAAGTCGGCTTGACTTTCCGCTATGCCCCCTCCATGCAATACATGCGCGACTTGATCGCCGACGGCTTCGTGGGCGAGCCCTTTATCTTCAACGGCTATGAGCAGAATTCGCAATTCATCAGCCCGACTGAGCCGGTCACCAAAGTCGATCTCATCCCCGAGACCGAGCAGGAGGAGATCAAGGTCTCGTCCATCGAGGGCTATGGCGCGCCCATCATCGACATCAGCTTGTGGTTCATGGACAGTCCGCTGAAGTCTCTGGTTGGACTGCTTTACAACTTCGTGCCCTATCGCACCATGCCTGGTGGAGGGCGCATCCGTGCCAATATCGACGACGGCGATGTCTATATCGGCGAATATAGCCGCGGCGGCTTCTGCACCATCCAGTCCAGCTATGTCACGGTCAACATATCCCGGGCTGGAGGCGCGCCTGTACGGCTCGCAGGGCGCGTTGCTATGCCGCTTGGGCGCGGAGCTGGATACGCAAGAGGCGCTGCGCCAGTCAACCAGCCCGGACGCGCACGAGGTCGAGTACGTCGAGGTGGCGATACCGGACGCGTACTATCCGCCCGGGTATAGGCCGGGCGAGCCCTGGCCGGCCATGTTTTACGCCAATCTGGCGCACAACTTTATGGAAGAGATTGTGAACGACACCGGCGCAAACCAGGGCAATTTCGCCCAAAGCGCGCAGGTGTAGGAGATAATCAACGCGGTCGAGATCTCGCATCGCGAGCGGCGCTGGGTGGACTTGCCCTTGGCGTAGCGTTCAAGTAGAACGAAAACGGGCGACCAGATTGGCGTGCAGCTTACGCCACCCCCGGCCCCTCCCCGACGAGTCAGGGAGGGGAGCAAAATACTGCGTGATGCAAGGTATCAAGGTATTTTGCGTGAGCGGTGGCTATGCCGCGCGTGTGTCTACAGACTTCGATTGACGGGCGACTCGAGATAAGCCGCCCGGGCTTGGATGGGCCGACTACATATCGTCGTCCATCTCCTCGTCCATCATGTCGTCATCCATCATCATCATCATATCGCCCATCATCATGTCATCCATCATGACGCCGTGGTGGGCGGCCAGCGCTGAAGGATCGCCATCTTCGGCCAGGCTTTCCAGCCCGTGGCCGTAGTCGGGTTGGCCGGAGGTGAAGAGGATGCCATGCTTCATCATCATGTCGTCCTTCATCATCTCGTCATCCATCATCATGTCGTCGTCTTTGGCCATTTCATCGTCCATCATGTCATCGTCTTCGGCCATTTCGTCATCCATCATGTCGTCGTCTTCGGCCATCTCATCGTCCATCATCATGTCGCTCGCATGGACGATCCAGAAGACGGGCGTGATGGGCGAGGGGTACATGGACATATCGGAAACATTTTCGATGCGCACGGTGAATTCACCCATGCCGCCGGCGGTCAGCGTCACTACGACGAGGTCAGCCGCCGTGGGGTAGCTATAGCTGTCATCAAGGTCGCTGGCGAGGCGGACTATGCCATCGCCATCTGGCCCGGAATCTGGCGCGGCTTGGCGCGGCGCCTGATACATGCCTTCGCCAATCGGCTCATTGCGCTCGCTGCCTAAATCCCAATAATAGACCTGGTCGGTGACATCGCCACTGACCGGCTCGCCCATATCGAACAGGGCGATGCCGTATTCATTGGGCGCGAGGAAGCCATCATTGGATTGGGCGAGCATAGTGGCGAAGCTAAGATAGTCGCCGTCGTGGGCGTGTATGTGAAATTCGTAGGCGCCGCCGGGCAGGGCGATTCCCGCGCCTTCAGCGCCGACGGGCACGGCCGCCACTCCGGCATTTGCCTCGTGGTGGTCGGCGAAAACTGCGCCGCTACACATCAGCAGCAGCATGAAGAGTATAAGAATCGGTCTGCGCATGGGAAAATCTCCTTGAAAATGTTGTTAAACGGAATTCAGCCGCACTTCAATAGTATATCAGTTTGCGGTAAGGATATAAACAATGTATTACAGAATCCTTCGGACTCGGTACAGAACTACAGCGCACTGATATAGCATCGGGCGCGAAATGTAGATGTAAGAGCCTTACTATGACTTGCGACACAGGTCCTCAGAGGCGTGCCGCCGGCACGCCATTTTGTAAATGCGCATTCCTACAGCCGTGACAATACGCTATTGGCGTGGTTGTTCGTCCTAGTACGGCCGTTTGCAAAAGATCATAAACGAGGCCGAAAACTCGCAATCGAGGCATTCGCGTTTGACGTAGGTAGAGCAGAAATTGGGCGACCGGATTTGCCGCCCAGGCAGCATTCAGCGGTGTACGCGGGCGACGCGCTGAGTCGCCCATACAAGGCTTGTCCGGTACTGCAAATCTTACACAAAGTAAACTAGGATAATGCGAAAACAATACATAAGGTAGCGCGTTCGCAAGGCAATGCAACCTGAAATTACCGGATTTGGCCAGGTTTGCTCCCCCTCTCCGATGATTCGGAGAGGGGGTCGGGGGGTGAGGTTGTAGTGGTCCCGAAAAACTGGACACCTAGTAAAGAGAGTATACTGGATGAA
>WTGO01000086.1 GCA_011523515.1 Chloroflexota bacterium | reverse complement strand
GAGCTATCTGACGAGCTTGTAACAGGCGAAAAAAGCCCCTCCCTCTTATGGGATGCTCGCCATAGAGATGGCGAGAAGGGGTTTGGGGTGGGGGAAAGCGAACCCCTCCTCGAAATGCGCGATGTCTCCAAGCAATTCAAGATCGGCGGCGGCCTGGCCGGATTGCTGCGCGGGGACAAGGAGCAGACTGTTTATGCCGTCAACAATATCTCCTTCAGTTTGCGGCGCGGCGAGAGCCTGGGCTTGGCCGGCGAGAGCGGCTGCGGCAAATCAACCACCGGCAAATTGCTGGTCAAGCTGCTCGACGCCAGCGACGGCGAAATCCTCTTTGATGGCGCCGACCTCGCCCATCTGGAGCGGGAAGACCTGCTCGATTTTCGCAGCCGTTCCCAATTGATGTTCCAAAATCCCTTTGAAGCGCTGAATCCGCGCTTTACCCTCTACCGCTCCTTGACCGAGCCGCTGATCATCCACGGCTGGAAAGACGAAAACGAGCGCCTGCAGCGCGTCATCGAGACACTGGACCGCGTCAACCTGCGCCCGGCCGAGGTCTTCCTGGACAAGTACCCGCATCAGCTTTCCGGCGGGCAGCTGCAGCGTGTTGTGCTGGCGCGGGCGCTGGTTCTGCATCCCGAGTTTCTGGTAGCCGACGAGCCGGTCTCCATGCTCGATGTCTCGGTGCGCGCCGGCATCCTCAATACCACGCGCCGCCTCGCGCAAGAGCTGGGCCTGGCGACCGTCTATATCTCGCATGACCTGTCCCTGTTGCAATATACCTGCGATCGCATCGCCATCATGTACCTCGGCGAGATCGTCGAGATGGGGCCTAGCCTCGAAGTCATCAACAATCCACAGCATCCCTATACCCAAGCCCTGATCGCAGCCGTGCCCGTGCCCGACCCAACCGTGGAGAACCCGCCGCTACGCATTCAGGAAGGCGTGCCGCGCCCGACCGAACGCTTCATCGGCTGCCCCTTCGCCCAGCGCTGCCCCGATGTCATGGAAGCCTGCCTGAACATCCGGCCGCCGGCCATCACCGACGAAGATCGCCACATGGCGCAATGCCATCTATACGGCGAGCACCGCGATTCGCCCAAACTCAAGCGGCCCGCGGCGGCAGCGGTAGCCGGTTAATTGGGCCTGCGCCGGTCAAGAAGCAATAAGAGTGGCGCCTTGTTAGTTTCTCCCCAGACACTCATCCGCATATTTGTCGTCTTGCTGTATGGCCTGCTCAGCTTGTTTTCTTACCGGATGATCTTGCCGCGCCTCGCGCCGACTGCGCGCCGACTGGCGATCATGATGTTGCTCGCGCAGATCATCGTCATCGCAGTCTCCATAGAATTTCGCGCCGAGTGGGATTTGGAGGAGTGGGTCTGGGACCTGAACCAGGACTGGAACATTCCCTCTGTGGTCGCGTCGACGCAGTTGGCGCTTGTCGCCGGCGTCGCCTTCTTGACCGCCTGGTTTGCGAGAGCGCATACCGCTTGGCTGCGTCTGTACCTAGTCGCCATCGGGCTGGTCTTCCTGTTCATGGCGCGGGATGAATACGCCGCCCTGCACGAAGCCTATCACGGTTGGGAACGCTATTACGCCGGGCTGGGCGGCGCGGTCGTCGTGGCTACCCTGCTTGCAGCCTGCCGCTCCCCGCGGACCGCCCGCATCTGGCACGCCTGCCTGCTGGCCGGTTTGGCGTTTAGCGCCATCGGCGGGATCGGCATTGAACAGCTGCGGCCGCAATTGCAAGGACCGATCTGCGACAGCCTGGGCTGGCTGCGGCTTGATGGCTGTCTGCTGACCTACGAATATGAAGAAACGCTCGAGTTCGCCGGCATGTGGCTGGTCTTGCTGGGCATGCTGGGTCACTTCTCTGATTTGGCCTCGGCTGGGGGGTCGCGCGCGCGCCGCCTCCTGTACACCCTGCCCATATTCTGGATTCTGTGGCTGATCAACGACCCCTTCATCCATCGGCAATTCCTGGTCCAACCTGATTCCATCCTGTTTGAGTCTGGCGTGGAATTGTTGGAATTCCGCGTTGACAAGCAGGAACGGGCTGTAATCGTCGAGCTGGACGCGTCGGCCAGGCGGCGCGATCATGCCGAGTTGGGCTACTCGCTTCATCTGGTTGACCAGGTCCGGGGCGCTTCGGTCGTCGGGCACGACGCCCACTGGTGTTGCCAGGGTGACTCAGTCGGCGATACGCTCTTTTTCCAGCAGCGAATTGCGCTTGCTTATCCGCCGGATGCGCCCGTAAATCGCGCCCTGTGGATCGTGCTGACGCTCTGGCGCGAAATCGACGGCGAGTTTGCGCGCCAGCCCGTGCTTGCGGGCGACTTGCAGTTGCTCGACGAGACGCAGGTCGTCTTGGGCGAGCTGGTCATTCAAGCGGAGTCGATCCCGCCGCCAAGTGTTCCCTTGGGGGTCTTTGACAACGGATTTACGCTCGCAGCTGCGGACTTGCCGGAAAGAGCCCGGCCGGGCGAATCTCTGAGCATCGCGCTGGCCTGGCGCAGCGACCGGGCTGGCCATGAAGACCTTACGCAATTCCTTCATTTTGTGCAGGAGGGCAGCGGCGCGTGGTGGGGCTACGATCAGCCGCCCTTGGGCGGGCGCTTACCCACCCGCTTATGGTACAGTGGGCTTGCCGACAGCGAAACCTGGGGGGTGCCACTGCCGGCGGATCTTGCGCCCGGTCAATATGCAGTCTACACAGGACTTTACCGTAGACGTGATCTTCAGCGCATACCGACGAGCGACGGGGCCGGCCAACCCTGGCGCGATGCGCGCGTGCTGCTGGGAACATTGTCGCTAGCGTCCCAATAGCTTGCCAGCCGCCCCTGGGATGCAGAAACTAGGCGCGAACGCAAGCGGAATGCGAGCAATGGATTGGCATTTTCAACCGAGTCATTGATCCGTATTCTCGTGCTCTCGGTGTACGTACCGGTGTGTTTGGCTGCCTATTGGCGGCTGATTCCGCATCTGTCGCTCGGCGCCAAGCGCTTGGCCGGCGCTATGCTGGCTGCGCAGATCCTTATCATCCTGCTGGCTGCGCAGATCCAGCCGGTGTCCAGATTTGACAATTGGCTCTGGAATTTCCATGAAGAATGGAACATTCCAGCTACCTTCGCCACTGTGCAGCTGGCGGTGGTCGGCGGCGTCGCTCTGCTCACAGCCTCTTTCGCCAGAGCGCAAGCGGCTCTATTGCGCTGGTACTGGCTTGGGATTGGACTGGTCTTCTTGTTTCTGGCGGTCGATGAGTACCTCGCGCTTCACGAAGACATACCGGATTGGGAGCTGCGTTACATTGCTCTGGGCGCGGCCGTGGTCGCAGCGACCCTGGTGGCCGCCTGGCGTTCAGAGCGCCGCAGGTGGAAATGGCACGCCAGCTTGCTGATCGGCCTCGCCATGAGCGTTGCCGGCGCGATCTGGGTCAACGCCCTGCCGATTCCCTGCGGCAGTATGGGTTTCTTGCGCTTTGAGGGCTGCCTCGAATTCTATTTTCTGGAGGAGTCCTTGGAGTTTTTGGGCATCTGGCTCACGCTGGTCGCAGTGCTGGGACAATTCTCGGCGGCGCTGCCGAGCGCGGCGACGAAAGCTCGGCGCCTCGCTTATGTATTGCCTGCGCTAACTATTCTCGCGATCTTCATCAATTCCCTGGCGCCACAACTCGAGCTCCGACTGGGGATACAGCCGACGTCAGTGGAGTTCAGCCCCGGCATTCACCTGCGAGGCTACCAGATTGAGCAAGACGCGCAGGCGACAAAGGCGCGCCTGTACTTTGCGGCGCGCCACGCCGATTTCATGGCCAAGGGCCTGTCTGTCCATCTCGTGGATCAGGCCAGCGGCGAATCCATTGCCAGCCGCGATGAGTGGACTGATCGGCAACACGGTTTTTGGCTCTTCGGTCCGGATTACACGCCAACTTTTCGCCAGGTTCTGCAATTGGAAATCCCGCCGGGCGCGCCGACCAATCGCGCGCTGTGGCTGGTGTTGTCGCTTTGGCGCTGGCAAGAGGGCGAATTCCTGCGCCAACGAGTCGTCGCCAGCGATCGGCAGCTCTTGGATGACCGGCAGGTTGTCTTGGGCGAGTTGGTGCTGCCGGGTGCGGCGCTGGCCCAGCCGCCGCCCTCCCTCGCCGCCTTTGACAACGGATTCAGTTTGGCGGGCGCAGATCTGCCGGACCGCGTTCAGGCCGGCGAAACGCTGTCCCTGCCCTTCGCCTGGCGCAGCGATTACGACGGCCTGGAGGATCATGTACAGTTCCTCCATTTCGTGCATGAAGAGACATCCGAGTGGTGGGGATACGATCAGCAGCCGCTGGGACCGCGACTGCCAACGCGCCTCTGGTACAAAGGCCTGGCCGACAGCGAGACCTGGTCCGTTCCTCTGCCTGCTGACCTGGCGCCCGGGAATTATGCGGTCTACACCGGATTGTATCGTGCCGCCGATCAAGCGCGGGTGGCCGTGATTGCTGAGGACGGCCAACCCTGGCGCGACCGGCGCGTGCCATTGGGCCACATCACGGTCGAAAGCTGAGCGGCCATTTGCGATAAACTAGAATGTCGCACGACGTAGAGGTGCTTCAGCCGTGAGCAATCATGAACGCGTGTTGCTGGGCGTGACTCTGATCCGTATCTCGGTCTTTGTCATGTATGCGCTGGTCGGCGCGATCAGCTTCCGCCGCCTCTACCCCCGCCTGTCGCCCTTCTGCAAACAATTGGCGACCGCCATGCTGGCTGCGCAAGTAGTCGTTATCTTTCTGGCGATTCCACAGCACCCTTCATCACTCTTCGACCAGTGGCTCTGGGATGTGCATGAAGAAGGCAATATCCCGGCGACATTGGCGTCCGCGCAGCTCGCGCTGGTTGCGGCGGCGACTGCGTATGTGGCGTATCATTCCGCACGCAGCTCGCGTGTATGGTATCTCTGCATGTTAGTCGGACTGGCGATTAGCGCAGCAGGCGCCATACCGCTCGAATCGAATTCCCTGTTTTGCGGCAGATGGGACTTCCTGCCGCTCGACGGCTGCCACTGGACGCACCATTATGAAGAGTCGCTGGAATTCCTGGGCATCTGGCTGGTCCTGGTCGGCCTGTTGGGGCAGCTCTCTGACGCGGCGCCGTCGGCCGGGCGGTCGGTCCGAGCTTTCTTGCTCGCCCTGCTGCCGATATGGGTCCTCCTGCTCCTGCTTAGTTCGCTGATGCCGTGCCTTGAGCTCCCGTTCCTGGCGACCCCAAGCGATGTTCAATTCGAGTCGCGCCTGCGTCTGCGCGGCTACCGCGTTGACAGAGAGGAAAATGGCTTTGTCCTGCGGCTCTATGCCGCCAGTCGCACGCCGGATTACCTGGACCAGGGCTATTCCGTTCACATCGTCGATCAGGACAGCGGCGCTGCGCTCGCGAGCTGGGACGCGCCGGTCGCCGGTCCGCCCGAGGGGATTTTGCTGGCGCCGGACAGAGACCACATCTACCGACAGCAAGTGGCGCTAGACTTTCCGCCCGAGCTGCCGATCGAACGCGCGCTGTGGCTGACCCTGTCCATCTGGCGCGGCCAAGCCGGCGCGCGCGTGCCGCAAAAGATTCTTTCCAGCGACCACGCGACCTTGGATGATGAGCAGGTCATCCTGCAGGAATTCGCGCCGCCAAAGCGATGAGGCGCTGCGCGGCGTTCTTGACTGAACCGGTAGGGATTGGAGGCAACGGTATGACAGATACGATGTTGGCGGCGGTTTTTCACGAGCATGGCGAACGCGATGTCATTCAATTGGAGCGCGTATCGCGGCCGCAACCCGGCGCGGGCGAGGCGCGCATCAGAGTTCATGCCTGCGCGCTGAACTGGCTCGATGTCGGCATCCGCCGCGGTCCGCAGTTTGGCGCCGTGCCGCTGCCCTTAATCACCGGCGTCGATATTTCCGGCGTCATTGACGCGCTGGGCGCGGGCGCGCCGGGCTGGCAAGTCGGCGATGAAGTGACGCTGTACTCGCTGATCACCTGCGGCGACTGCGAATTCTGTCGCGCGGGCGAAGCGACCATCTGCCCCGAGCACCAGATTATCGGCGAGCACACGAATGGCGGGCTGGCTGAGTATATGCTGGCGCCGGCGCGCAACCTGATCGCCAAGCCGCAGCGCCTCAGCCATATTGAGACAGCAGCGCTGCCGGTGGTGGCGGGCACGGCCTGGCATATGCTGATCACCGTGGCGCGGCTGCAAGCAGGCGAGAGTGTCTTTATCCCCGGCGCGGGCGGCGGCGTGGCCTCCATGGGCATTCAGATCGCCAAACAAGCCGGCGCGACCGTCATCGCCAGCACCTCGACAGCGGAAAAAATGTCCAAAGCGCGCGCCTTGGGCGCAGACCATGTGGTCGACTACCGCGCTGACGATTGGGTCGAGCAGGTGATCGCATATACCGGCGGCCGCGGTGTTGATGTGGCGCAGGATCTCGTGGGCGCGCTGACCTGGGCCCACTCGCTGCGGACGTTGGCGCGCAATGGCCGCATGGTCGTCTGCGGCTCGCACTCGGGTAAGCAATTCGAATTGCGCATCCCGCAGATTTACCATCGGCAGCTGAGCATCCTCGGCGCCAACGGGGCCAGCTACAATGAGCTGCGGCGCGTGCTGGAATTGGCCGATCAAGGCCTGCTGCGCCCGGTCATTGATCGCGTTTTGCCGCTGGAAGAGATCCGCGAGGGGCATCGGATTCTGGAGGAACATGACCACTTTGGCAAGGTCGTCATGCAAGTCGCGCAATCATACTAGCTGTGTAGGGACGACCTTGGGGTCGCCCATCGCCAAACGAATTTGTGGCTTGATAACTGGAAACTTGACTTAGCGTGGATAACGATTTATGAGCAATCAGCCCAATATCCTCTTCATCATGACCGATCAGCAGCGCAGCGACACCATCGCCGCGTTGGGCAATCGCGCAATTCGCACGCCCGCTCTGGATTCGCTGGTGGAACGGGGCATCGCTTTTGAAAATTGCTACACGCCGTCGCCGGTCTGCGTCGCCGCCCGCAGCGCCGCCATCACCGGCCTGCCTCCCCATGTGAACGGCTGCACTTCCAACAATGAGTCTCCCTTGGGCCGGCGCAGCATCATGCAGGTCCTGCAATCCGCCGGCTATCAGACGCATGGCATCGCCAAGATGCACTTCAATCCGCAGGTCGATGCGCTTTGGGGCTTTGACAGCCGCGACATCTCCGAAGAAGGCGCGCGCGGGCCGGGCAGCCGCAACGACTTCCACCGCTATCTCAGCGAAAACGGCTACGAGCATGTGCTGGAGCCGCAAGGCATTCGCAGTGAACTCTACTATATTCCGCAGCCCTCCCAGCTGCCGGCGCGCCATCATCACACCAGCTGGGTGGCGGACCGCGCCATTGACTTTCTGGGTGAGCGCGACCGTGAGCGCCCCTTCTTTCTCTGGGCCAGTTTCATTAAGCCGCACCCGCCCTTTGAAGCGCCCGCGCCCTGGAACAAGCTCTACCGCGCCGCCGATATGCTGCCGCCGCGCCGCCAGGAAGGCTTCGAGCAGCTGCTGACCTACTGGAATCACCACCAGAACCGCTACAAATACCGCGACAAGGGCTACGACGAAATGCTCTTCCGCGCCATGAAAGCCATGTACTACGCTTGCATTTCTTTCATCGACTTCAACTTCGGGCGCATCCTGGCTGCGCTCGGCGCTGAGATCGATAACACGCTGATCGTTTACACCGCCGATCATGGCGAGATGCTGGGCGATTATGGCAGCGTGGGCAAGCGCACGATGCTGAACCCGGCCGTGAAGGTGCCGCTGATCATCCGACCACCCGGCCCTGGCCAAGGCAGCCAGCTCGTAGATACGCCCGTCAGCCTGCTGGATATCTTCCCGACGTTTGCGGCTGCCGCCGGCGCGGATGAGCCACGGCCATCAGCGGAAGGGGCCGATTTGCTGGCGCTCGCCGCGGACGACAGCTGGCGCGATGCCGTTTACAGCCAGTACAGCGAAGGCGCCACCGGACTGTACATGATCGCCGAGCGGGATTTCAAATACATCTACTCGGCCGCCGACCGCAAAGAATGGCTCTTCAATCTCCGCATTGACCCGGAGGAGACCAGGAACTTCGCCGGCAATCCGCGCTATGAAGCCCAGCTGGGCCGGCTGCGGCGGCGGATCATCGAACGATTTGAGAGCGACAGCTATGAGCGCGCCGTCAATAATGGCGCCTGGCGCGAGTATGAGCCGCCGGTTTTTCCCGACCCGGCCGGCGACGATGGCCTGCTATTCCAGGACCCGCCGCATCTGCCCGAGCTCTTGGCGGCGCTCGGTCCCGGCTACGCGCCCGCAACCGCGCCACGACCGTAGGGGCGAGCCTCGGCTCGCCCGCAGCCGCGCACTTTTTCAAACGCTTTTTTCAGTAAGCGCAAGTTAATCATGTAACTCCTGTATCTGCGAAATTGAATGCCCTTTTGCCACCGAGTACACAGAGTAAAAATGAGGACACCGAGTAAAGCCTTCAAGAAGTATTTTGGTAGCGAACGGCCCAATAAAGAGCTGTGGCATACATTGTGTGAGCGTTGAAGCAATAAACAATCCTCTGTGCCCTCTATACTACTCTGTGTCCTCTGTGGCAAGAGAACATTGATTTGCGTTGATACAGGAGTTGCATAACTTACTTGTTGTTAGTTCTGTGCCCTCTGTGGTTAAATTGATGCGACATATCTACCCTAACGAAAGCGAAAAACAGAACATGATGAAAATCAGCGCATTCGGCGATGAAGCCGCCGGCGCCTTTGAAGAGCAGCTGCAAGTCTTGCGGAATCTCGACATATCGCTGATCGACATACGCGCGGCCTGGGGCGTCAACTGCTCGGAGTTCACCGACGAGCATGTCCGGCTCATCAAGCAGCTCTGCGCGCGGTACGGCATCACGGCCGCTTGCATGGGCAGCCCGATCGGCAAATCGCCAATCGCTGACCCCATCGACATCGAATGCGAGCGCCTGAAGCGCATCGGCGCTACCGCGCATCAGCTGGGCACGCGCAATATCCGCATCTTCAGCTTCTACCCCGAGGGCGAGCCGGACGAAGCCGCGCTGCAGCAGTCGATTGACCGCCTGGGAACGCTGACCCAAATCGCCGCCGATGCCGACTTGCAGCTGCTGCTCGAGAACGAAAAGGGCGTGGTCGGCGATGTGCCCTCGCGCTGCCTGCATATCATGGAAGCGATAGATTCAGCGCATTTCCGCTTCATCTGGGACCCGGCCAACTTCGTGCAATGCGGCGCTGCCGAACACGTGGACGCCTGGTGGAGCGCGCTCAGCCCTCACATCGGCTACATCCACATCAAGGACGCCATCTTGCCCGAAGGCGACGAGGAGCGTTCGACGGTGACGGTCGCTGGCGAGGGCGACGGCCAGCTGCCGGAATTGCTGCAGCGCCTGCGCGATAGCGGCTACGCTGGCGTGCTCTCGCTGGAGCCGCACTTGCTCGAAGCGAAGCATTCCAGCGGTTTCAGCGGCGCTGATGGCATGGCCCTGGCGGTCGGCGCCCTGCGCAAGTTGATGGCGGCGGCCGCGATTGACGAAGCATAAGCAGCGCTATACTACCAGGAGCAGTAATCATGCCGGACACCCAAATCGCAGCCCAACTCTACACCATCCGCGACCACATCAAGACCCACGCCGACTTCGCAGCCAGCATGCGGAAGCTCCGCGCCATCGGCTATCGCGCCGTGCAGATCTCGGCTATCGGCGACATTCCCGATGCGACCGTCAAGCGCATCGTCGATGACAACGGTCTGACCATCTGCAATACGCACGTCAGTGTTGACGACCTGCTCAACGACATCGACGGCGTCATCGCCCAGCACCAGCTCTGGGACTGCCGCCACGTGGCTATCGGGAGCATGCCGCCCGAATTCCGCGCGGACGAGGACGGCTACCGCCGCTTCGCCCAGACCGCCAACGGCATCGGCGAGCGGCTGGCCGCGGCCGACCTCACCTTCAGCTACCACAATCACAGCTTCGAATTCGTCAAGTTCGGCGGTCGGACTGGATTGGCGCTGCTGCTTGAGGAGACCGACCCGCGTTTCGTGCAGATGGAGCTGGATACCTACTGGATCCAGCATGGCGGCGGGGACCCGGTCGCCTGGATTGAGCGCGTGGCCGGGCGCATGCCGGTCGCGCACCTCAAGGACATGGT
>WTGO01000080.1 GCA_011523515.1 Chloroflexota bacterium | reverse complement strand
GGACATTTAATCATAAACCCAGTCTACTCATATCCGCAATATTCACCACTCCCCGGAAAACTAGATGCCTCAACGTGATAGTTTACTTACCCGACCACAGATTGACTGTACTGATACTGAGACTTCGCGAACGGCCCCTTCAATAGTAAGTAGAGCATTTGGCCTCTATATGGCAATTAAGACATTACTCTACGACACTAGGTAATTCCTACAGTAGCTCATTCTTCCAGAGATTATCGATCTCCACTACAGACGCGATAGCGTCGGCGACATCTTTGTTCCATTTCTCGTCTTGCATTCTCGAACTAAAGTACTCGAGCGCAGTTATAGCTGTAACCTCATCACAATCAAATACATCAAGTCCGATACCGCGAATATACTTAGGCTGTTTACGAATCCCAAATTGGATTGTCATCCACAATTGCGTGAGCTTTGCCAACTGCATAGCACTGAAAATATCGGCGGTCTGATGGTTATGTATGTACCAGAACGGCTGGTCATCCCAGCTCGCAACTTCCATATCTTCATACTGCTTAATTCGATTTTTCAGCTTGCTTGCAAACCCGACCTTACAATACTCGTTGGCACATAACGCGTACGCTCCCGGGCGATTTTCCATAATCATGCCAACTCGAAATCTCCGCCATTTGGCCTAGACCTCCCGTGCTTGCCTTGCTGACTCGAAATACTTAACAAGGCCATCTTCAATTGTGTTCAGGTCAAGCGGTTGTAGAACTCGACCACCATCTGAATGTCGACCGGCGTCTGCACTTCGCCTTCTTCGGGCACGCGGTCCAGCGTCACGCGGAAATTCTCTTGGTCGACCGTCATATAGGGCGGGAAATAAGCTGACTGCTGAATCCATTCCTGGATGTGCACATTCTTCTTCATCTTGTCGGAGACTTCAATGACATCATTGGCGCGCACCTGATAAGAGGGCAGGTTCACCCGCCGGCCATTAACCAGGATATGCCCGTGCCCGACGATCTGCCGCGCCGACCAAATCGTCGCCGCCAAGCCGGAGCGGTAGACGATATTATCCAAACGCCGTTCCAGCAAGCTGAGCATGTTGACGCCGGTCGGTCCAGCCATCAGCGCCGCCTTCTTGTAATAGTTGCGCAACTGCCGCTCGCGCACGTTGTAGATGAAGGACAGCTTCTGCTTCTCATCGAGTTGCAGCGCGTAATTGCTGCGCCGCCCGGAGCGGAAAGACTTCTCGCGACCGTGCTCCCCGGGCGGGTAGGCGCGGTTTTCCAGGATGCGCGAATACTTGGGGCGCGGCACCAGCAACTCGCCGAAGCGGCGCTGGGGTTTGGCTTTTGGTCCATGATACGATGCCATAGGCTAGCATTTCCTCTTTTTGCGGCGGGACAGTTCAAGCCCGCTTACACTGTCAAATCGGCGCTAAATGATAGCGGAATGTCGCCGCAATGCTAGGGGGAGTTTGGGGCGCTGCAATCTGTACAGAATCTATAGGGACGATTCTGTGAATCGCCCGATCAATTCTCCGCAAAATTTGGGTGACCCGTCGGGTCGCCCCTACGAATTCTCTGCAGGGGACTAAGCCGGCTGATTCTCCAGCCGACCCAGCCAGTAATGCACATCGAAGGTCTCATCGCCGGTCAGGAAGCGCCACAGCTTGATGCGATTGACGATCTCCAGCCGGCCCGCCGCCGCTTCAAACCAGGGCTCTTGCTTCGACAGGATACCTTGCACATCGTCGCTGCGCGGGAAACCGCTGTGGATTTCTTTGGGCGCGGCGTAGTCATCGGTCAAGTCGTCGGTATTCCACAGCCGCAGCTGCCGCACGACCGGGTTCAGGCGCAGCTTGAACATATAGCGCCGGCGGTCGGTCTGGTTTTGACGGCCGCAATGCCAGATGCCGTGGTGCAGCGCCAAAACCGAGCCGGCTTTGCAGACCATGGGGATCTGCCCGCGCATATTTTGGTAGGCGGCCACATCCATTTCGTTGACGCGCCGGAAGTGGCTGCCCGGCAGCAGCAGCGTCCCGCCCATCTCCAGCGGGACATCGTGCGGGAAATACATCAGCTGGATGTCGAAGTGCGTACGGCAGTCAATAATCGAATCGGCGTGCAAACCCTGGGCCTTGCCTTCATTCGGCTCGCGCACGTGAATCGCGTCATGATCGAAAAGCGGGTCAGCGCCGACCAGGCTGGCGATCAAGCCCTGGATCTGTGGCAGGTCCAGCAGCCGGCGGATGGGTGTGCCGTGATAACACTCCGACAGTGGCGTGCCGGCCCGATGTCCCTTGATCTCCTGCCGGTCGATGCCGCGCATGACCGCCTCGTTGATCTCGTCCGGGACCAGCTCGTCAAAACGCAGGTAACCCTGCGCGACAAATTGCGCCATTTGTTTTGATGAGAGTAGATATTTCTTGTCGGTCATGTTTGCATGTCCTCCAGCTTTTCAAAGAGAAATCCGTATTTCATGAACGAAGTTGTGTATTCTTCGCCCGGGTAAGGCGGGATCAGCACCGGATGCTGAATCAAGCGCCAGCCGTCCTTCAGCGCTTCCAGGCCGGTTTCGTAGGGCGGCTCGTTATTGTCGCCGGTGGTGAAAGCGTCTTTGCCGGTGCCGTCATACATGGACCAGCCCAGCACTCGACTGTCCAGCGCCGATGTATGCAGATAGAGTGTCAAGACCTTCTGTCGTAATGTCCCGGCCATTTCATTCCCTTCGCTGACTCATTCAGCACGAAGAGAATCCTACCGCATTCGGGACGGCGGGACAAACCGAAACTATGCTTCTTCGCCAGCCGATTCCTCGTCGCTCTGCACGTCAATGATCAGCTTGGTATCGGGATAATCCGAACGTTCGCGGAAGTACTTGATCACGGCGTCGCCGATCACCTTGGCTTTGGCGGCCATCGCCGCGCTCTTAACCGCCCAGCCGACCAGCGGGATGATGCCCACTACTTCGGCGATGACGCCGCCCGCGATAGCGCTGCCCACCGCCCCGGAAACGATCGACAGCAGATGGTCCATATCAAAGGCGTTGACGCCATAGGCGCCGGCGACCTGGTGGATCATCGCGGTATCCGCCGCGGTCAGGAAGAATGCGCTGCCGGGGATCCAGCCGGTGAGCGCGGCGCCGGTGGTCCAATTCGATACCAACTTCTGCGCTTCGCGATCTGCATCTTGTAATGATTTCGACATGGTGTTGTCTTTCTTTACTTATGACTTAATATTACGCCGTAATGTGAGGCCCGGGTGGCCGCTGCAATTCTGCCCGTCGCCAACGCTTGTAGCGCATGATTGGGCGACGCGTAGGCGCTTATGCCTCTAATACGTTTAGCGGCCTGCAGCGTTGCGCAATTTAAGAGCCAAATAGAGTTTCGCCTTGGGCGGTAGAAAATTCAGCAAGGAAAAGTAAAGTGGATGCGAAGATTGCGAATTTATTGGTAGTAAGCTCGGCCGAAGAAGAAGCCAGGCTCTTTAAGGAGCATTTGCGGGACGATTTTGACCCGGCATTCGTTCACCGCGGCGCGGAAGCGCTGGGCTGCCTCGACGACGCTACAGATATTGACCTGGTGCTGCTGGCCGGTTCGCCGCCGGACATTGGCGTACTGGAGCTGGTCGGCGCAATTCGTGATCGACACTTCGCCGGCGGTCTGCCGCTGATCATGCTGGAAAGCGATGGCGGGCCGGATGAAGTCGCGCAGGCTTTCCAGAATGGCGCCGACAACTGTCTGATGCGGCCAATCACCGAAAGGGCGCTGCGAGCCCGGATTAACTCTCTGTAGGAAGTTAAACGCAGCTTTGAACACGCCCAGGCCAAATACGCCGAACTGGAAGCGAGCGATATGGAGCGCCTGCAAATCTGCCGCATGGCCTCGCATGACCTGCTGTCGCCGCTGAACAATATCCGCGATCCCGTCGAAATCAATCGCTCCCTCGAGGGAATTCGACTGCTGGCGGAGAACATGGGCGACATCATGTCCAATTATATGGACGTGATGGAATTGAGCGCGAGCAAGCTGCGTTTCCAAATCAAGCCGGTGAATTTGCGCGACGCCATTGTAAATGTGTCTAGCCAGAATGAATCGGCGGCGCGCGACAAAAACATTCGGCTGCGCATCGGCGCGGTTGACGGCTGGGTAAGGGCGGATGCCGCGCGGCTGGTTCAGGCGCTTGGCAATCTGGTCAGCAACGCCTTAAAATACAGCCCACCTGGCAGCAACATTAAGCTCAGTACCGCCAGCGAAAGCGGACTGGGCTGGCTAATCGTCGCGGACGAGGGGCCTGGCATTCCGCCAGCGGATCACGGGCGGCTATTTCAGGAATTTAGCAAGCTGAGCGCCTGGCCGACCGGAGGCGAATCAAGAACGGGGTTGGGCTTGTGGATCGTCAAACATCTTGTCGAGGCGCAAGAAGGGCAGGTCCGTGCTGAGTTTCCCGTTGCGGGCGGTTCACGTTTTAGCATCGGTTTTCCCACCCTTGGCGAATTGGCGGGTCTCGACGCGCGGCGCTAAACGCGATTTCCTCCACAAGCGCGACCCGCTTCGCCGTCATTCGAGCGCGGCCGCATTATGAAGATTCTGCTGCTCAGCGACCGGATTCCGCCGGAAGGCCGGGGCGGGGCTGAGGCCGTCGTCTGGCGCCTGGCGCAAGGTTTGGCAGCCGCCGGTCATGAGACCCATGTCGCCGCCAGCACGCCCGGCGCGCCTTTCGAAGAATTGCGCGACGGCATCCCGACCTATCACCTTCACGCCAGATACCCCGAGCGTTTTCGCGCCTGGCTGTCGCTGTGGAATCCGCAAACGGCGGGGCCCCTGCGCCGCCTGCTTGCGCGCCTGCAGCCTGAGATCGTCAACGCCCACAACATCCACTCGTTCCTGACCTATCATGCCCTGAAATTGGCGCATGCCGCTGGCAGCGGGGTCGTTTTCAGCGCGCACGACGCCATGCCGCTTGTTTACGGCAAGCTGCCGGCTTCCCTGGGCGGGAGCGAATTGCCGCGGCCTGGGGAAAATCGTTTGCCGGCCGGTTTCAACCTGCGCCAGAATCGCTTCCGTTACAATCCCTGGCGCAACATGATTATCCGACGTCATCTGGAGCGACACGCTCATATCCGCTCCGCGCCCAGCCACGCGCTGGCTGCCGCCTTCGCCGACAACGATATGCCGCCGCTAAGGGTCGTTCACAACGGCATCGACCTGGACGACTGGAGGCCGCCGGACGAATCCGTCGTCGCCGATCTGCGCGCAGGGCTCGGTTTAGAGGGCAAACGCGTCATATTAATCGCCGGACGCTTGACCGAGGAGAAAGGCTTGCGGCAGACCCTGCTCGCCCTCAATCGTCTGCGCGAGAGTCTGCCTACCGTCCACCTCCTGCTGCTGACGTCGCGCGATATCCAGTCGCAGATACCGCCGGCCTTCACGGATTTGCATGCCCACATTACAATCGGCGGCTGGCTTAGCGGCGAAAAACTGCGCGCGGCTTACCAACTGGCGGACGTGGTGGCGGCGCCCTCGATTTATGTCGATCCCTTCCCCACCGTCAATCTGGAAGCCATGGCGGCCGGCAAACCGGTGGTCGCCACTTGTTTTGGCGGCTCGCAGGAAGTCGTCCTCGACGGCGAAACCGGCTTCATCGTGAACCCGCTGCAAGTCGATGAATTCGCCGACTGTTTGCTGCGCTTGTTGAGGGACGAAGCGGTGTGCGCTGCAATGGGCGAACGCGGACGCAAACGCATCAGGGAGCATTTTTCGTTGGCGCGGCAGGTCAAGCGCATGCTAGAGCTTTACGAGCGGGCGCTGCAATCGCGCTGAAGCGATCTCGATTATTATCCATTGCCCTATGTGAGGGAGCAGCGAGTTCATGCAACAATATCATTATCGGCACGCAGCCGATCTCTACCGCGCCCAAGACGCGCTGATGCAATGGACCCGCCAAGCCGGCGACTGCAATTACCTGCACAAGGGCGATGTCGGCCACCAACTCTTCAACACCTGCTACGGCTACGACAAGGGCGAAGTCTTCCGCTATTGGCTGGATTCATGCGGTGACCTGGTTGCTTTCGCCCTCCTCGGCCCGCATTGGGAATTCTTCAATCTGCAGGTATCGCCCAGCTTGCGCGGCAGCGACGAGCATGTGTCCTTGTTTGAATTCTGCGAGCGCGAAACCCTGCGCCTGGCCAAGCTGTTCAATACCGGTCTCAAAGACTTGTACGTCGATGCCTTTGACTGCGACCCGCACTATATCGCATTCGTCGAAGCGCGCGGGTTCCAGCGGGAAAAGCACGGCATCACGCTGACGCGACATGACTTGCGGGACCTGCCGCGCGCCGAGCTGCCGCCCGGCTTCCGCTTCCACGAGGTGACGGCCGCGGACATTGGTCAGCTGATGGACCTGCACAATCATACCTTCGCCGACAAGTGGAATGCCGCGTCGTATGGGGCAGTCTTCAACGCGCCGCACATGGAATACGAGTGGGTGGTGGTCGCGCCGGACGGCCGCTTCGCCGCTTTCACGAACCTGTGGGTCGACCCGGTGAATCGCTCGCTGCTATTCGAGCCGGTCGGCACGCATTCTGATTTTCGCCGTCAAGGGTTGGGCAAGGCGCTGATGGTTTACGCCCTGCGCCGCATGCAAGCGGAGCAAGGCATCGAATGCGCCTACGTCGGCCATGAACCGTTTGATAAGAATCCGGCGTCGGGCGCGCTCTACGCTTCCGTCGGTTTTCAGCCGCTTTTCGAGATCTACGACTATAAGAAACCGGTAGGCCATTCCGCCCGAAGCTTCTAGCTCGGCGCCGCCAGGCGCAGGCAGCACCGTTGTCTGTTTCCCAGCCGCTGGTAAAATAAGTCAGAATGAGCCATGCTGACCAGGAGTGATGAGCTTGCAGATATTCAATGTGCTGGGACGGCAGAAACAGCCCTTCACGCCAATCCACGAAAGGCGCGTCGGTATGTACGTTTGCGGTCCGACGGTCTACGAGCATTCGCACCTGGGCCATGCCAAGACTTACGTCTCCTTTGACGTGGTGGCGCGCTACCTGCGTTTTCGCGGCTTCGACCTGCTGTACGTGCAGAACATCACCGACGTCGGCCACCTGCGCGCCAACGAAGAGGACCGTGTGCTGGTGCGCGCGGCGCAGCTCAACGCCAAACCCATGCAGGTCGTCGAGACCTATACCCGCAGCTACTTTGAAGACATGGACGCGCTCGGCGTCCGACGGCCCGATATCTCCCCGCGCGCCAGCGGTCACGTGCCGGAACAGATCGAGATGATCGAAACGCTGATCGCCGAGGGACATGCCTATGAGATCGACGGCAATGTCTATTTCGATGTGCTCAGCGATGACGAATACGGCAAGCTGTCGAACCGGCGCGTCGACGAGCAGCAAGACGAATCGCGCGAGCTGGTTGGCGGCGACAAACGCCATCCGGCCGATTTCGCACTGTGGAAAAGAGCCGAGCCCGAGCATATCTTGCGTTGGAACAGTCCCTGGGGCGTCGGCTTCCCCGGCTGGCACATCGAATGCTCGGCCATGGCCAAGAAGTACCTGGGCGCCAACTTCGACATTCACGGCGGCGGCATCGACAATATCTACCCGCACAATGAAAACGAAATTGCCCAGAGCGAATGCGCCAATCATGCTGCCTTCGCCAATTACTGGATGCTGACCGGCAGCCTGAATGTGCTGGATCCGGACGAAGGCATCCCGGTCAAGATGAGCAAGTCGCTGGGCAACTACGTCACCATTAAAGACGCGCTCGCCGAGTACCGCGCGGGGGAATTGCGCTATTTCATCCTGACCTCGCACTACAGCAATCCGGTGCTCTACAGCGAAGATTCGCTGGCGTCAGCCAAGTCCGGCTGGGAGCGGCTGACCAACGCTGTGCGGCTGGTCAGACAGCAGTTGAACAGCGCGCCCGATAATGACTCCGGCGACGCCTTCCTGGCGCGCCTGCAGCAAGCGAAAGCTGAATTCTGCGCCGTTATGGACGATGACTTCAATTCGCCGCGCGGCATCGCCGTACTGCAAGACCTGACGCGCGATGTCAACAGCTTGCTCAACAGCGAGACCGAGGTGGGGGCGCCGACTCTTGCCGCGATCAACGAGACCTACACTACTTTGGGCGGTGACGTATTGGGTTTGGTGCCGTCTGCGGACGCGGTTGATCGCAGCGATGGCCAGCGCGAGGCGGCGCTGATCGATATGCTGATCGACATGCGGGCGCAGGCGCGCGCAGACCGCGATTATGCCCGCAGCGACGAGATCCGCGACCAACTGGGAGCGCTGGGTATCGTGCTGGAAGACCGTGCCGACGGCACTATCTGGAAGCTGAATTAAGGGGCGACCTACCAGGTCGCCCGAACACGGCACATGTACGTACGGCGGGCGACTTGATAAGTCGTCCCTACCTACAGTGATTTAGCGGGGTCGGGAATAGCAATGCCGGAATTTCTCTATGGACACTGGGCGGTCATCGAGGCGATTCGCTCGGAACGGCGCCAACTCAACGCGCTGATGATCCACGAGCGCGCGGAAAAACGCGGCACCGTCGGCGAAGCGATGACCATGGCCGAAGAACGTAAGCTGCCCATCCAGCGCGTGCAGCGGCGCATCCTCGACGACCTGGCCAATAGCGGCAATCATCAAGGGCTGGTGCTGCGCGTAGGTCCCTACCCCTACTGCGACCTCGAAGACATCCTGAGCCTGGCGGCGCGGCGCGGGGAGAAACCTTTCATTTTGTTGCTCGACTTGCTCAAGGACCCGCAAAATGTCGGCTCGCTGATCCGCGTCAGCGATGCCGTCGGCGTCCACGGCATCATCATTCAAGAGCGGCGCAGTGTGGCCGTGACGCCGGCTGTCGTCAATGCTTCATCAGGCGCGGTCGAGCATATCCAGGTGGCGCAGGTGACGAACCTGGTCAACGCCATGAAGCAGCTGAAGCAAGAGGATATTTGGCTGGTGGGCCTGGATGTAGGCGCCAATATCCCACCGCTGGACAAGACCGACCTCAATATGGCGTTGGGCCTGGTCATGGGCAGCGAAGGCGAAGGCTTGCGGCGCTTGGTGCGCGATACCTGCGACCTGCTGCTGACGCTGCCCATGCGCGGCGAAGTCGGCAGCTTGAATGTGGCGACAGCCGGCGCCATCGCCCTCTATCGCGCCTGGAGCGCCCGCGGCTGGGAAGGCTGGGCGCATGCTTGATTGCCTGCCACTCACATGGTAGGCAAGAAGCGGACTCCGCAGAATCCAGATTGGATGAACAAGGGCCAGCGTAACCGACACATCGACAGGGTCAACGCTGCAAAAGCACGCCGAGCCGATTGCTTCAATCGAGACCAATCAGCAGCATTTGGCGACCAAAGCCGACTTGGCGAACTTATAAGCCACATTGACCCGGCGGATGATCCTGACTGTGAGCATCGCGACCGCCATCCTCGGATTGGTGATCGGGACGCCCTAATCCGCCCCAGCGCGACGACCAGCGGCCCTCCTTCATTCGTATTTGGCCAGCAGCTTAGGCTTTGGCCTTCCCACTGCTCCAGGAGCGTACCTTGAAGCTCAGCGCAATCTGCATCGCGCCGGCAACCAGCAAATAAAACGGCACGATCAGCAGCAGCGTCGCCACCGTCTCGAATGTGTTCAACAGCAGCATCAAGCCAAAGACGAGAGAGACGATGCCGCTGAGGCCCAGCAGCCACTCATTATCAATCTCTTCGCGCAGGCGAAAGGCGCTGATGATCTCCAAGCCGCCACCGATGATGGCTTTGAAAGCAAACAAGTTTATCAAAATCGCCAGCGTCAATGTGCCAAATACGACCGGATTGCCCAATGCGAGCAAACCGGCGACGGCGCTGACGATGCCCACCAGCAGCATCAAAACCCAGTGCCCTTCGCGATTTTTCACCGAGCCCCAAACCGTTGAAAGCCCGTCGACCAGGGCGTAGACGCCGAAAAGTATTACGAAGCTAAACGCGCCGGCAGCCAAGGTCATGCCGGGGACAATAATCAGCATCAGCGCGAAAATAATCGCGGCGACCCCCCGCAGCATCAGCGCCTGTGATGATTGTTCCATTACACTTTTCATCGTGCAGCCTCCTTTGTTGAGCACCGTGTCTGTCAGCCGACAGTATATCAGTTGTGAGGGACAAACTCAATAGGGCTTTCTCCGTGGGAGTGGTGAATATTGCGGATATGAGTAGACTGGGTTTATGATTAAATGTCCG
>WTGO01000098.1 GCA_011523515.1 Chloroflexota bacterium | reverse complement strand
TCATGGCGTGCACATCGCCCTGGTACTTCATTTGATTGAGCGTCGCGGGCCAGAAGTCCATCAAATCGACATTCGCTGCGTCGACATAAGGCTGCAAGTTGGTCAGCGCGCCGATGGCGGCGTCGCCAACAATCCAAGCCCAGCCGCGATAAGCATCGGGCGGCGAACCGGCCGAGGTGGCGGCGATCACGCGATCATGGATCTCACCCCAAGGCACGATGATATGCTCGGGGGCAAATTCGGGATTCTCCACGGCGAAATTATCGATCGCGCCCTGCATGGCGTCCGCCATACGTCCCTGGCCGAATCCGGTCCAGATTTCGACTTTGCTCTGCGCGCCGGCCGGCATGCCTTGCAGCAAGGCGGTTGCGGCCCCGCTCAGCCCGGCGACCTTTGCCATACTCATACCGGCCGCGCTGCTGCCCAGCAGCTTCAGCATATCGCGCCGGCTGATCTGTTTATCATTTCTTTCTTTCATCTCATGCTCCTCGAAAAAGCTCTCCTAATACGTATGCTGAAATTACCGCCTTTTTCCACCACGCCTCCTTTTGCGTCAGCCGAGGAAATTGACTCATCATCGGAAACAAGTCCAATAACCGGCAGGTTAACCGATTAACCTGGCAGGTAGTTTAACGCGGACTGCTGATTCTGTCAAGCAAATGAAGAAACACCGGGCGATTCAAGCGTGCTTGCCGTCCCTTGATTTGCCAGGCGCCGTCCACAGAGGACCGCGTCAGCGCGCCAATATGATGCTAGCGCAGGCGGGCAAATGACGTTATTCTCCAGCATCATTTGTCAACGGCTCGGAGAGAATTATGCCCAGGATGACAGGCGGCAAGTTGCTGGCGGATACGGTGCGCGGCTACGGCGTTACCCATGTCTTCTTTATGCCTTATATCGCGCCGCGCGCGCTGATGGAAATGGAGAATCTGGGCATCAAGCGTGTGCAAACGCACGGCGAGAAGTCGGCCGCTTATATGGCGGACGCCTATGCCCGCGTCAAGCGGGCGCCCGGTCTGTGCATGGCGCAGTCGGTCGGCGCGGTCAATCTGGCGGCGGGTTTGCAGGATGCCTGGCTGTCGTGCTCGCCGGTGGTCGCCATCACCGGCCGCGAGCATCAGCAGCACCAATTGCGCCACGCCTATCAGGAGGTGGATCATCACGCGCCTTTTTCGGCGGTGACCAAATACAGCGCTTACGTCTCCAAACCGGCAGAACTCTCGCAGCATTTAAGGCAGGCATTCCGCTCGGCCACTTCCGGCACGCCCGGCCCAACGCATCTCGACCTGCAAGCCATCGACGGCGGCGCGGTCGTTAATGTCGAAGCTGATCTGACCGTCGAGGTTGACTCGCAGTTTGCTACGATTCCGCCATTTCGGCCCACGGCCGACGACGAGACCATCAGCGCGGCGCTTGAGCTGCTGGGCGACGCCAAACGTCCGGTGATCGTGGCCGGCGGCGGCGTGACCGCATCCGATGCCCGCTCCGAGCTCATCGCGTTGGCCGAGCGGCTGTCGATTCCGGTGGCGACCGCGCTCAACGCCAAAGCCATGTTTCCGGCCGATCACCCACTGGCGGTCGGCGTGCCCGGTTCCTATTCGCGCGCCTGCGCCAATCAGATCGTATGTGAGGCGGACCTTCTATTCTATATCGGCAGCCATACCGGCGGGCAGCTCACCAACAACTACAGCATTCCGCCGCCCGGCGTCCGCGTGATTCAACTTGACATCAATCCGGCCGAGATCGGACGCAACTATGCGCTGACTCTGGGATTGCAGGGCGATGTGCGCAATACGCTGCGAAAGATGCTGGCAAGCGCGACTGCCGCGCCCGCTCGCACCGCGTGGATCGAGCATGTTCAAGCGCGAGTGCGCGACTGGTGGGACGGCGTAGGCGCGCACTATCAATCCGATGCCGTGCCAATGCGGCCGGAGCGCTTGTGCAAGGACTTGAGCGAGCGCCTGCCCGCCGATGCCATTCTCGTCTCCGACACCGGGCATTCCGGCATCTGGACCGGCGCCATGCTCGATCTGCGCCATCCCGATCAGTCCTACATTCGCTGCTCAGGATCGCTGGGCTGGGGGCTGCCGGCGGCAATGGGCGCCAAATGCGCCGCGCCCGAACGGCCCGTGCTCTGCTTCACGGGCGACGGCGGCATCTGGTATCACATCGCCGAGCTGGAGACGGCCGTTCGCTGCGGCATCAACACCGTGACCGTGGTCAACAACAACCACTCGCTGAATCAAGAACGCGACGGCGTAGAGACGATCTACGGCGGGACGACCACCGGCTCGGATGAGCTGTGGCTCTTTGAAGACGCGGACTTCGCGGCCATCGCCGAGTCCTTCGGCTGCCTGGGCATGACGGTGACGGAGCCGGGCGAAATCGCCGCCGCCTTGGAGCGCGCCTTCGCCGCCGATCGGCCGGTTGTCATCGATGTCAAGACCGATGTCGAGGGCATCGCGCCACTGGCCTGGACGCCGGGCTGACAAACTAAGGAGTAGTTACGACGGAGTGTGAGCGCGGCAGGACTCGAACCTGCAACCAATTGATTAAAAGTCAACTGCGCTGCCATTGCGCCACGCGCCCAAACAGCCTCGAAGTATAGTTCCAGCTCCCGCGAAACTCAAGCGTGAGCTTGTCGTGCGAGCGGTAAACTTCACACAATTGAACGCTCAGCCAACTAAACAACAATTCTCTTTGCCCTCTGAGTTCTCTGCGGTGAAAAAACCTGTGGCGCGCTCGCTGAGAATAGGAGAGCCGCGATGCTAACCGCTTCCGCTTGTCGCCCAAAACCGCGTCAATACCAGCGCTGAGTTAAATTGTCCTAATCTTGATGTCCCTATATACTGAGTGTTGATTTTACTGAGAATCACACTCCGAGGGAAATATGGCGGAGCACCAACCTCTGGAAGCGGCTGTCACTTCGGTCGCGGCGCTGCCCTTGCGTCGCTTGGGCCGCCCCGTCGGCCGCGATGACTTGTTGCGGTCGCTGCTCCTGCGTTTGCGCCAACGCCAGCAATTGGTCTTGCACGGCGCAGCCGGCGCCGGCAAAACGACCGTAGCCGCCACCATCGCCAATGTCTACCTGCAGCAGCACTCCCGCCCCGTCCTCTGGCTGCATGTGCAAAACCCGCCCCTGGCCGAGTTGATCGTGAGGGTCGCCCGCGCCTACGGGGACATCGACGCCGCCAACGCCGATAACCCCATGAGCCAAACCCGGGCGGTCGGGGCGCTGCTGGCTGAGCAGCAGCCGCTGCTGGTGCTTGATGGCGAAATTGCAGCCGGGACGCTGGCGGCATTTGTCACTCGCTGCGCCGGCGATGCCCACCTGATTGCCACCAGCACGGCGCCGCTGGCCCAGGGCGATTGGCGCAATCAGCCCATCGGCAACCTGGCCGAAAGCGATGCCCTGCGCTTGTTCAAACAGAAAGCGGGCCTCAAGAACGGCGAATCTGACGCGGATATTCTGGCGCTGGCCGCTCAGCTGAAATATGCTGCCTTCCCGCTGACATTGGCCGCGCGCAGCATGGTCATCGCGCGACAATCGCCGGCCGAATTCAGCGAAACGGTGGCGGAAGCGCTAGCCAGCCACGACGATGACGTGACTTTGGCGGCGCTGAATATCAGCTTTGATGGCCTCAACGAGCGTCTGCGCGATCTGATGCTATTCCTCAGCGCGACCGTGCGGGGCGAGGCTTCGGTCGCCTTTTTGAACTTGCTCAGCGGCATCGCGGCAGAATCCATTGACATGTCAATGACCATCCTCTCGCGGCTATTCCTGGTGGAACGGTACCAGCGCGCCGGCGAAGCCTACTATCGCCTGCATCCTGGCGTACACAGTTTCCTCAGCGACTGGGCTGTCGAGCATGAGCGCTATGACGCCCTGCGCGCCGACATTCTCGATACATCGCGCGATTACCTGGATGTGCACGGGCGCTCAGACGACGCGGTCATCCGCTTGATGACCGAAATGGAGAATCTGCTGGCTGCGGCTGAGTGGGCTGCCGACAGCGACGATCCCGAGCTGGCGGCTGATCTCGCCGAGGCCATCGCCCCGCTGGAGGGTCTGCTGGCCGCCGAAGGCTATAACTACGACCTGATGCGTCTGCATGCCATACGCGACGGCGAAATCCTTGAATTCGACGATGTGCCGGAGGTGGAAGATTCCACCGCAGAGGAAGTCGACGACGAAACGGAAGAGCATGCGCCCGCGGCAGCGCCCGACGACGATTTGTCCCAGCATGATGATGAAGCCGACGAGCCGACCTTGATCGCGAACGAAGACATGGACGAGCCGGCCGCCGAGCCTGCGCAGGTGGACGACTCGACCTTCGTGAGCCTCGACGACCAGGACCTGCAATCGGTGAATATCGATCAGCTGCGAACCGCGCTGAATGTCGCCAGCCAAAACAACGAGACCTCGCGCCAGCTGCAGATCCTCAAGGCGATCGCGCGCATGCAGATCAGCCAGGGGCGCGAGAAAGAAGCCGTCGCCACCTACGGCGATGTACTGGAAATCTACGAAAACAGCGAAGACAAGGACGGCGTCCTGGAAACGCTTGATATGATCGCCGGCCTGCTGGTCAGCAGCAAGAGTACACCCGCCGCCATCGAGCAGGTGAAGCTGCGCACGGCCTTGTCCTTCGCGCGGCAGCACGAAGATACCACGCGCGTTTTGCAGATTCTCGATGCCGTCGGCAAAGTGCAGATCGGCCAGAATCGCGAGAAGGACGCGGTGGCGACCTACAATGAGGTGCTGGCCATTCACGAAGGGCAGGATGACAAAGCCGGCGTCCTGGAAACGCTGGATATGCTCGCCGGCCTGCTGGTCCGCAGCGAATCGGCGGTGTCCGCGTTGCAGCATGTTCAGCGCGGCTTGCATCTGGCTGACGACATGGCGGACGACGAAGCGGCCATGCACCTGCAAATCTCCGGCGGCGATGCCCACCTGGGGCTGGGCGAGGCGTCGATGGCGGTCGAAGCCTACGAACGCGCCCTGACCTTAGCCCGCCACCGCGACGATTCGCAGAACGAGGCGCTCATCTTGTACAAGCTGGGCATGGCCTATCTCGAGGCCCATGAAGAGCGCCGCGCCATCGAAATGTTGGAAGACGCCAACGACCGCTTCAAAGAGCAGGAAAAGCGCGACATGGAGGGCCAGGTCTTGCGGGGACTGGGCACGGTCAACGTGCGGCTGGAACGCTGGAGCGAAGCGGTGAACTTCCACACCTCCGCGCTTTACATCGCTCGCTTGATCGGCGATCGCGTCACCGAAGCCGAGCAGCTGCGTCATCTGGGCCAGATTCTCATCAAAGCCGATCGATTGCCTGAGGCTTTGACTCGTTTGCGGCAGGCCTTGCACGTCGCTTACGAAGAACAAGACAAGGCGGATGTAGTGTCTGTCATCGCCGAGCTGGTCAACCTGATGATGCGCAATCTCTTCCTGTCGTCTATCGCCGAATTGCTCATCAACGACGGCTTGACCTACGACCCCGACGACCGCGAACTGCTGCGGCTAAAGAGCGAGGTGGTTGGCGCCAAAGAGCGCGCCGCCGCGCGAGGAGTCGCCCTGGCAGTCGTCGCCGGCACCGCCCGCGAGTACGCCGCCAACGCCTACAACTACAATTGATTAATCTCTAACCGAGAACAAAAAGGGACGGCGCCGTTACGCCGTCCCGTTGGGTTGTCGTCGAGCCTGCGGACGTCTAGTTCTGCCGCGTTTGGATGTGATCGGGCAAATGCTCGAATACTTCGGTCAGTTCAATGTGATGATCGAGGTGTTCGCCGATGATTTCGAAGGGCGACATCTGCCGGTCCTCATCAAAAACGATCATCCAGCGTTCTCCGCTGCCTCTTACCCAGCGCCCGCCGTAATTGTGGCGGATGGACTCGCCGAAGAACGCGCCGAACTTCTCCTGGAGAACAGACTTGTCGCTCTCGTCCAATTGGGCGCGATGCTCTTCAATATAGGTGTCCAACCATGAAACCGAGTCGGCTGAGAAATCCAGCTGGATGTCTTCCTTCTCGCTCAGCACTTCAATGACCAACTGGGCGTCTTCGCGCAGTTCCGCTGATTCTGCAACTGTGTTCAAGATTCGAGCTCCTCACACATCAATACATTATGCCTGCGAGAGCCGCGACTCGTTTTCCTCATTCGCGCGACCCACGCAGATACGGACAGGCTGACTCCAGGACTTCTTACTTGCGTAATCGTTTTCGCCGCAAAAGCGCGCTTGCGACAAAAAACCAATCGACTCGATTGGTTCACCGAGGTTCAACCAGTCCTGACTGAGCGGGCAACGGGATTCGAACCCGTGACCTTTTCCTTGGCAAGGAAATGTTCTACCGCTGAACTATGCCCGCAATGTCAAGAGCAGTATAGCGAAAGCGTCTCATCGTATCAAGCCCAATCTTTATCACGCCAGCGCAGAAGTAGTTCCAAGTTAGGCATGTGAAAAGCGGCTTCAAGTCTTATGCGAGCGCGGGCGGCCCCTACAGCCTTGCGATGATTTTGGAGAATGGCGTTCATTCCCATTACTTTCCTGGATTTACTGAGTCATGGGCGGCGACCATGAATCAGCGACGCTTTCCGCTCTGTCGGCGGCGGCCTTCCCGTATAATGGATCGTATTGTTCGCGGCGCAGCCTAAGCAACATGCTCAATTCAAGCCCGCAGTACAAGTTCCTCTTCAACCCCTATGACCGCGACCTCATCTTATCCATTGATGGCGGCGGGATGCGCGGCGTCATCGCCCTCGCGATCCTTTGCTGGCTGGAGGAACAGACTGGCAGGCCGGCCTACGAGCTCTTCAAGCTGGTCGGCGGGACGAGCACGGGCGCCATCATCTGCGCGGGCTTGGGCCTGGGCATGAGCGCCCGCGAGATCATGGACGATGTCTATAAGGCGCGCCTGCCCAAAGCATTCAATCGCGCCAAACGCTTGCGCTGGCTGCGTTTCCTCTTGAATGGGCTGCGTCATCTTTATCCTTACGGGCCCTTTCTCAAGTCCCTCGGTCCGCTGGGCGAAGGCAAACGCTTGGCCGATCTCGACGGACCGACAATACTGTTGACCACCAAAGACCTGCGCACCAGCTCCACATACTACATCATCAACCGGGGACCCGGCGCGCCCCTCTTCGCTGATTGGCCGCTGGCCGGGGCGGTTGCCGCCAGCGTGGCCGCGCCGCTCTTCCTCCCGCCCGTGCAAGGCAACCTGGTTGACGGCGGCGTCGGCGCCTTCGGCAATCCCTGCCTGGCGACAGCGGTCGAAGCGGTCGAATACCTCGATATGCCGGCGGATAAGCTGCTCCATATTTCGTTGGGCAACGGCTACTTCCCCAATACCTATGGCGAAGGGGCGGGCAAGGGTTTCTGGCTGAAGTCCTGGATCGAATACGTCATCGCCGAGGGCCTGGACGATGCCGCTCTGCAGCAGGTGTTCATGACGCGCGCCATTTACCGCTCGATGGACTTCCGGCGTTACAACCCCGAGCTGACGGCCGAGAATATCAGGCACAATCTCGATTTGGATATCGGGGATATTGACCCCGGCGCCCTGGCGCTGGATAGCTGTTCGACGGCGGAAATCGAGTTGATGGAGCGGATCGGCTACGCCTACGCCGCCAAGATCGACTGGATGAAAGAGCGGGCGCTGCCCTGGAATACCATCGGCGGCCACGCCGAGCCCGGCTACGAGCACAGCGACTGGACCAACTCGCCCTTTGCGGCGCAGAAGTTTTAGCTCCGCCAGCGGAGCAAAATGTAGGGGCGACATATCATGTCGCCCGCTAGTTCAAATCGAATTCACTTGTACCGCCAGGAAGGGGCGGGGTGGGGGTTATATGCTGAAGTACAGCTCGAACTCGTAGGGATGCGGCCGCATGGCTACCGCGTCCTGATCTTCGACCTGCTTGTAGGCGATGTAGTTCTCGATGAACTGTTCGCTAAAGACGCCGCCCTCCAGCAAGAAGTCGTGGTTCGCTGCAAGGACTCTGAGCGCCTCTCCCAGCGTACCAGGCATCACGGGCGTTTCATGATCGCCTTCGTACAGGTCGGCTTCCGACGACGCGCCGGGATCAATCTGATTCTTGATGCCGTCAATGCCCGCCATCAGCAGCGCCGGCATCGCCAGGTAGGGATTGGCCGCCGGATCGGGCCAGCGCGCCTCGACGCGTTTGGCTTTGGGGTTGTTGCTGTACATCGGAATGCGGATGCCCGCCGAGCGGTTGCGCGCCGAATAAACCAGGTTGACCGGCGCTTCATAACCCGGCACCAAACGCCGATAGCTGTTGGTGATCGGATTGGTGAAGGCCGCGCAGGCGCCGGCGTGTTTGATGAGACCGCCGATAAACCACAGCGCCATCTGGCTCAAGCCGGCGTACTGGTCGCCGCCGAAGAGCGGCTGGCCGTCTTTCCAAAGCGAAATATGCACGTGCATGCCGGAGCCGTTCTCTTCGAAAAGCGGCTTGGGCATGAAAGTGGCATGCAGGCCATTCTCGGCGGCGACATTCTTGACGATGTACTTGTAGGTCACCATCATGTCCGCCATCTGCAGCAGCGGCGCGTATTTCAGGTCGATCTCGGCCTGGCCGGCGCCACCGACTTCGTGGTGATGCACCTCGACCTCCATGCCGACATCCATCAGGCGCTGCACCATTTCGGCGCGCACGTCGTGCGTTTTGTCCAGCGGCGGCAGGGGGAAGTAACCCATCTTGATGCGATTCATGTGACCCTGGGCCGGGTCGTCGTTGCCGCTGTTCCAGTCGCCCTCGAAGGAATCGACGCGGTAGAAGCTGCTGTTCTCGGAGGTGCTGTACTGCACATTGTCAAACATGAAGAACTCGGCTTCGGGACCAAAGTAGGCGATATCGGCCAGATCCGACTGTTCCTTCAGATAGGCCTCGGCGCGCTTGGCGACGCCGCGCGCGTCCAGGGCGTAGGGTTCGCGGCTGATGGGGTCGTGCGCGTCGCAGTACATCGCCAGGGTGTTAAGGCTGAAGAAGGGGTCGATATAAGCCGTGCTCAGATCCGCCAGCAGAATCATGTCCGATTCGTTGATGGCCTGGAAACCCTGAATGCTCGAACCATCGAAGCCGAATCCGTCTTCAAATGCGCCTTCATCAACCGATTGGATCGGCATGCTGAAGTGTTGCGGTACGCCGCGGATATCGACAAAACGCAGATCGATCTCGGCGATGTCATTCTCGCTCGCCCATGCCAGCAAGCTGGCGGGTGAAGCTGTTGCGGAGGCGGGGGGGACAAGGCTTGCCATTTCCATTCATCCTTTTGCTAGAAGCGTGCATAATGGGTTCCGCGCCATTGTATTGGGCGATTCTTACAACATCCACAGCGAAATTTATGGAATTTGCGGCGCGTTTTCTGTTAAATGTAGCTAAATGCCGCGCCGGGGACGGCGGCTCAGCCAGTTCGGCCGCGTCCGCTGGCTCGGCAACGCGCTCTAGCCGCCGCCGGCTTGAGGCTGTTAGCATAACGCGTTGTCTGCCGGATATTGTCGAGGAAGTCTCCACTTGAATTCTATACTCAAACTTCTTATCGCCATTGTCCTGTTACAAGCGCTGCCGGCTTTGGCGCAGGATGTGCCCTTGCTGGCGCCCCGGGTGCTGAACGAATATCCGCACGATAGCAACGCCTTCACGCAAGGTTTGCTTTGGGATGGCGGTTTCCTATATGAATCCACCGGGCTGTGGGGGCAGTCGTCTCTGCGCCGCGTCGACATTGAGAGCGGCCTGCCGGAGACCACGATAGCGCTCGACGAAGCCTACTTCGCTGAAGGGCTGGAGCGGGTGGGCGACCGGCTGATTCAACTGACCTGGCAGGCCGGGCTCGCCTTCGTCTACGACTTTGACACGCTGGAACTCATTGACACGCTTGAATACGATGGGGAAGGCTGGGGTTTGTGTTTTGACGGGCGCTATATTTTCATGAGCGACAGCACGTCCAGGCTGTCGATTCGCGATGCCGAGTCCTTTGCGCTGATCTTCCGCGGCGCGGTCACGCTGGAGGGGCAGATCATCCCGGCGCAATTGCTCAATGAACTGGAGTGCGTCGGCGACCACATCTACGCCAACGCCTGGAATACCGACTACATCTTCCGCATCGACAAGTTCACGGGCGTCATCACCGCTGTCATCGATGCTTCGGGGCTGTTAACGGCGGCGGAGCGGGAGGCGCTGTCGAGCGGCAGCGTGCTGAACGGGATCGCGTACAACGACGAGAGCGAAACCTTTTATATCACCGGCAAGAATTGGCCCAAGCTGTTCGAGGTCGTTTTTGCAGAGTCCTAGCATGTACCCTGCAGCGCAAGCGCAACCGGGTCGTGCAAATCATGGCAGTTAATCCATGTGATTTGTGGGCGAGCCAAGGCTCGCCCCTACACGCACTCGATGATTATGGCTATTCCATTTAGCGGGGAGATTTTTCAATAGCATACTTTCGATTACTATAATCGTCTGGGATTGGGGGGAGTGTCTATATTTTTGGATATGTCATACTAAAGGGATGAGCCAATGTCCTTA
>WTGO01000005.1 GCA_011523515.1 Chloroflexota bacterium | reverse complement strand
ACAGTACACCCCCTATCCGATGGAGTTCTTATATCATTGATATTTACCACTCCCTTCTCCGTCCGCGCCAGGCCCAGACATTTAATGCCCAAAGCCCGCCCATCAGGCAGCCGCCGAGCAGGAAAGGCGCGCTGGCGCCCTGAGCCTGAAATATCTGCGCCGCAATCAAAGGCGCCGCCGCGTTGGCCGCGCTGACCGCCGCTGCGCTGAGGCCCAGGATGCCGCCGTAATCCGCCGGGCCCACCCGCTGCGTGAGCAAGCTGTTCAGCGCCGGGCGTATCAGCCCCGCGCCCACGGCCACCGGAATCAGCGCCAGCGTCAGCCAGACGACGCCCGTCATGCTATTTTTGCCGTTTGGCGGCAATGCCACGCCCAACTCGCCCATGATGGCTTCTGCCTGCGATGGGGCGGCGGCCAGCAAATCCCGCTGCACCAATTCGCGCACATAAAAAGGATGGGGCGCCGCGGGTGTCAAGCCGGTCAGCAGCAAGCCCAAGGCCAGCAGCGCCAGCGCCAGCTTCACCAGACCGCCATCGCCCAACCGCGCGCTCCAGCGGCCGATGAAACGCAGCTGCACCAGCACCAGTATGAGGCCGATCACGATGAACAGCGCCGCATTGCCGCGCCCCAGAAAACCCAGCCGCGTCAACGTGAACAAACCCAGCAGGCTCTCGTAGCCGAAAAATATCAGCTGCTGCGCGAACATCAGCAGCAGCGGCAAGCCCAATCCCGGCCGCAGCAAATAGCGCAGAGCCAGGCCGGAATTGTGCCTGCCGCGCCCGCGCCGCGCCGGCGGATGCGTCTCTTGGAAGAGGCGGGCGGTGACGAGAATCGAGGCGAAGGAATAGATGGCCGCTGTGAACGCCGGCACAGCCAGCGAATTCGAAAGCTCCAGCGCCAGCAGCGAGATGACGGGACCGAAGATGAAGCCCAGGCCGAAGGCGGCGCCGATAACGCCCAGGCCGCGCGTACGGCTGCTTTCATCGGTGATATCGCTGAGCGCCGCCTGCGCCGTGGCCAGATTGGCGCCGAATACGCCGTCGATCAGGCGCGACAGGATCACCATTTCCAGCGATGTCGCCAGACCCAGCATGACGAAGCTCAAGCAGGTGCTGGCCTGGCTGATGAGCAGCAGCGGCTTGCGCCCATAGCGATCCGACAGCGCGCCCATCACCGGTACGCCGACCAACTGCGCTAATGGAAAGGCCGCCAGCGTGACGCCGATTTGCAACGGCGACGCGCCGTATGCCGCCGCGTACAAATGCAGCAGCGGCAGGATCACGGTCAAGCCGAGCACATCGACGAAGATCAACAGGAACAGCGGCAGCACACGCCGTGTATCCAGTCGCATCACCGTCTTGACGTCTTTGCCAGCCATGTCTTGCCTATAGCGCTCCTGCCCGCTGATCAACCCTAATTTAACAGACCGCCGCCCGTTCGTCAGCGCCATCCGGCGTTCCGGACATTGCGCGCAAACTTTTGCGACCGGGCGCAGGCCCTGAACATGGCGCTAACTTTGATTGCCCGCGCAGGCGCATTGTGTTAGCTTTAGGTTGCGGGACACGGGCGACTGTTTGGATACACGAATGCCGACTTCGAGAGAATACGCGCGCCAGCGCAACCGCATGGTCGACGAGCAGTTGGTCAAGCGCGGCATCAACGATCGCCGCGTCTTGGACGCCATGCGCGTCGTGCCCCGCCACCAATTCGTCCTGGAGGAATTCAAGCTCCACGCCTACGAAGACCGCCCCTTGCCCATCGGCGAAGGGCAGACGATTTCGCAGCCCTACATTGTCGCGTTTATGACCGAGCGCCTGCGCCTGAAGCCGCATCAAACGGTGCTGGAAATCGGCACCGGCTCGGGTTATCAGACGGCCATACTTTGTCATCTGACGCACTACGTATTCAGCGTCGAGCGGGTTGGCCGCCTGGCTGACCAGGCCGGCGAGCGCATCAGCGATTTCGGCTACAACAATCTCGATATCCACGTCGGCGACGGCAGCCAGGGTTTGCCCGACCAAGCCAGCTTCGACCGCATCATGGTCACGGCGGCGGTGCCGCGCCTGCCCAATGTCCTGTGCACACAGCTTGAGAAACACGGCGGTCAGATGATCCTGCCCATCGGCGACGAGCACCTGCAAGAGCTCAAACTGATCACCCGCCGTGGCGAACGCTTCACCTCGCGCACACTGCTACGCTGCCGCTTCGTCCCGCTGATCGGCCGCTACGGCTTCGACAGCGACATCAACAGCCAGCCCACGACGCTCTAGCGACGACCGCCAATGAGCCGAGACGAGCAGTCGCGCGACTTCAACCTCGACCTGATTCAGATGGTGCAGCGCGCGCGTATGCTGCACGACCAAAGCGCTCGCCCCTCAGATTACACATCGGTCTACTGGATAGAGGCCAAGCGGCAAGCCGGTGACACCCAGGCGCCGACGGCCAACGCCGGCGAATGGCGCGCCACGCTGCCCGCTGATGAGGTCGACGCCATCTGGGAGCGGGTCAAATCGCTGACTGCGCGGGGCGAGCTGGGATACAAGTCCAAAGTGTCGACGCAGGGCCTGACCAATCGCGATGAGCGTTTGCTCTGCGCGCGCACCTACGACGCCGGCGATCGCGCCGATGTCGAGCGGGTGGGCGAGGCGCTGCGGGCGCTGGGCCTGCATGGGCTGGAGTATGTCGCGGACAAGCCGGCGTAAAGTCTGTCACTGCTACGGCCAAGAATCAGCGTAGGGGCGACTCTGTGATTCGCCCGCTAGGTTGCCCCGACTACGCTCGCTCGAAAAGCGAGGGGAAGTGCCGGATGGGATCGCCCGGCTCGCGCAGGAGAATCCGCTGGCGCGGCGTCAGCTGGAAATCGGTCGGTTCTTCCACCCGCTTAGACGTCCAGGTCAGGTGCGAAACGCAGTACTTGTAAAGCGCGGTGCGCCGCTCGTGCTCGGCGTTCCAGCGCGCCGTGCCGTGTGTCAGCGCCTCGGAGAAGAGGATGACCGAGCCGGCCGGCATCCGCGGCATGACGACATGCGGGGATTCGTGGTGGTTCTGGCTGATTTGCGCCGGCAGCTTGTAGTGGCTCTTGTGGCTGCCCGGCACGCAGCAGAAACCGCCGTGCTCGCCGCCGGAATCGGTCAGCGCCCAGGCCACCACGATGAAGCCCTCGTAAATCTGGCTGCTGCGGAAGGCGTAGTACTCGCCCGGCGGGAAATTCTCGTTAGTGGCGGTGGCGCCGTAATCGGCGTGCAGGCTGCCGTAAGCCATGCCCTGGCGCATGATCATGCCGTAGAGCCGATCCAGCCGGAAGGCATCGCCCAGGCGCATGCGCAGCGCGGGCATGATGGCGGGATGATCGAGCAGGTCACAGAAGGCCTGCCCCCAATTGAGGAAACCGGCGCCCACCGGCTTGGGCCGCCGCTCCAGGTTCATGCTATCGGGCACGGCCGCCTCCGGCTTGAGCAGCGATGCGCCCAGGGTCGGCGCGCTGCCGAAACGCGGCGACTCGTCCGGCGGCGGCAAGTTCTGCTGGTCGATGAGCCGGTTCAGCTCGGCCACCTCGGCGGAGGTCAAGGCGTCTTCAATGACCAGGTAGCCGTTGAGGTCGAACAGGTATTGCTGCAGTTCCAGGTCGGGCATGGGCTTGCTCCCGGGTCTTGAGTTGGTTGGAGCAGACGATAGCGCTTTTGGCGCGGAAATGCGAATGCGGGCGTTTGTTTGACACAAAGACACAAAGGCGCGAAGGTCACAAAGGAGACTTTCGCCACAGAGGCGCAGAGGGTAGCGCCGTCGCTTGTCCATTTGGCGCGGCGCGACTATACTGAATGTACGCTCAAGGAGGCCGCATGGCGACAACAGACATTCGCTTCAAACGCATGCAAGGCGAGTACCGGACCCTGCAAGACGCGCAGGACGAACTCTTTGACAAGGTGGATACATTCGAAGCGGCGATTATAGGCCTGACGAAAACGGTCGTGTCAAACCATGAGTTAAACCAGCGCGATATTGCGGAAATCCGGCAGGACCTCGGCGAATTGAATGAAAAGCTGGACGCCATCATGAAGCACCTGGATGTGCCCTACAAACCGGTGGGCTTCGTCAAGGAGTGAGCGCCGGCAATTTCCCCCCCCCCCGATTTAAACTTCATAGTCAGTTGGTTTGCGCCGGTCGCGCGCGGACGTGGCGTTTTTTCACCACAAAGGTCACAAAGGCGCGAAGGTCACAAAGGGGGATTTCGCCACAGAGGCGCCGAGGGTAGCGCCGTCGCTTGTCCATTTGGCGCAGTGTAACTATACTGAATGTACGCTCAAGGAGGCCACATGGCGACAACAGACATTCGCTTGAAGCGCATTGAAAATGAATATCAAAGCGTACGCGGCGTTCAGGACGATATTCTTGACAAGATGGACAGCTACGAAGCTGCGCTGCTGGGCTTGACTGAGATGGTCAGCCGTAACAGCGAGCGACTCGACGCTATTGACGAGAAGCTGGACCGGCTCATGGCGCATCTGGACGTGCCGCCCAAAGCGCCTGCGGGCTTCGTCAAGGAGTGAGCGCCGGCAATTTCCCCTGTTCCAACTCACAGTTCAGCCTCAGTCAAGCTGCGTCGGTCGCGCGCGGACGTGGCGTTTTTTCACCACAAAGGCACGAAGGTCACAAAGGTTTTTTTGCCACAGAGGCATAGAGGCACAGAGATTGTTTTCGTGTGAGTATTTGCGATTCCAAGACTAGAGGTAGTCCGCAAGGAAATTCTTCACACCCTTTACCATAAGCTCGACGTCATCTCGATTAAATTCATCAAACTTACCATGAGCTGCCGAATTGCGAACTTGCACCCAACCGCGAAGTTGCTGGGCTTTCAGCTTGTTAAATGCGTTTGCCTTCTGCAAGTCTTGGATAAGCGCATTGAGCGCCTTCGGTTGACCATTGGGCTTATCTGTCGACACCTGCGGAGACTGCCTGTCGCATAGGCGGCGTAGCGCATCCTCTAACACCGCGCCACACAAAACCGCGGACGGAACATGGTCGTATTGACCGGGTTGCCCTTCATCAAGCAAGCCTTCAACTTGTGTCATATAATCTGCCGAAATGTTTGCGACAATCGCCTCTTCCAAATTGTCCCAAAAGCCGTTTTCGTAGGTGTTCTTTAGACCTCTCAATGTTCCGACAATGTATTCGAGTGCATACGGACCACGTGAATCATTCTTTATTTGCGCTGTAATTTCGTGTTGCTGTTGCGACTCGCCTAACACAGTCTCAATGATATTCAGCACCTTTACCACAACGGCTTGAAATTCGGAAACATGTCCATAATTTGTGCCGAATCGGCCAGGGTTCAACTCTTCATGAGCCACCATCTTCAAAATCAACTCGCTCGCCTCGGTGATGAGTTCATCAAATCGATTGCGGATTTTCTGATCCAACGCTGGTGGTAATGGCATATTGTTTACTTCTTACGATTCGCAGGCCACAATAGCTACATCGTAGCAAACAGATGTTCGATTATCTAGCTACAGTCTGTGCATGTCCATGCCCACCTCACCCACCCTCCACAATCCGCACCTCATCCCCACTCAGCCCATACAGCCGATACACCAGCGCGTCAATCTCACCGTCCACGGTCTGAATAACCCGCTCGGCAACCCTGCGCCCTTCGCCCGTCAGGCCCGGCAATTGCTTATGTCTGTCCAGCATCTCATCGACTAGCTCGACCATCTTGTCGTGCATGGCGACATCGTTGGGGTTGGCAAAGTCGATTGTGCGGATTGGGAGTTGATCTAGATATCTCTTGTTGGCTCCGAAATATCCGCCTCTAAAGTTTGGCGTAACTTGCTTTAGGTACACGTCCAAGAGCTTGCTGTTCAACAGTCCCGTAAGGTAATTCAGGCTCTCTCTCCCTTCTTGCACGGTAAGGCCAAATCCCCCAGTTGTTACGTTTACAAAGTACATATTGTCCAAATCCAAGTAAGCGGACAGTTGCGTGATCATATATGGCAGCATCAGCTTGGGTTGTTCCCACAATTCAAGATTCTTTGGATACAACTGATACCATCCATCTCCCGCAAACTTGCCATGTTCGCGACCACTCAGAAGTACTTTGTTTTCCAGCAAATAGTTCCAAGTTAAAGGATATAGTTGCTGCATTTCGGCCTGTGAGATTAGATGTGCTTTACCATGTCTAAAGTGATACGGGAACAACACGTAGGCCGACGGAATCGCCCAATAGCGTCCAATATTTCCGCTACGGATAACTGGTTTGAGTAGGTCTTTTTCGATCTGCACTCTAGTGTTCTGGTTCTTTGAATGTACTACTATCAAGTGCTCATCTACATCATCAAACTCTTTGAAAAGAAACACTGTATCAGCGCTTGTCTGCAAGCCCACAAATGGCTTAGAAATCTCTCTTAGCGTCACTGGCTGCTGATTGAGTCTGTCGTATATTGGCGCAAGTGGTCCTACAACAAAATTCCAATCGTCGGCGCTACTGCGATTACCAGCTATCCTGCCCGATTCCGTTAGTTTATTCTGCTGCCAGCTCTGCAAATCAGGAACTTTGAAAAAATCGAAAGCCTGTTTCATGTTTCGGTCAAGAAAGAGCAAACATGTATAGGTTGTCGCTCCTTCAAATACTTGCTCTGCGCCAAAATGGACGATTTTGCGAAGGTGGTTGCCGCTTGAAATCAGTCCGCGCAACGGCTCGCCATATTTCGCATTGAAGAATTTATGCGGCAGGATGAAGCCTAGCAAACCTGCTTCATTCAGCAATTGCAGACCTTTCTCTACGAATACAACGTAAATGTCATAATTGCCCTTTGAGGCCGACACGTAATTCTTCTTGTAGTAAGGCACGGTGTCGGGGGCGGTCTCTTTCATCGTCTGAATGCGAATATAAGGCGGATTCCCAATCACAGCGTCAAAGCCGCCGGCCGCCATGATCTCGCCAAAGCCGGACTCCGCCTCCCAGTCGAAGGCTTTGATGCGCTGCATCTCTTCTTCATCGCCGAAGAGCGCCGCCTGCGCCCCGCGGAAGAAGTCGCTGCCGATGAGGGAATTGCCCCATTTGATGTTGCCGCTGAGGTCGGGCAGGATGCGTCCGCCGGCGCTGAACATGATCGTCTGCCGCCCGGTCGCCTCGTTTTCGTTCTCCAGCATCTTCAGCAGCAGCGAGAGCTTGCTGACTTCGACGGCGTTCTGGTCGAGGTCGACGCCGTAGATATTGTTGAGCAGAATGCGGCGTTTCTCGGCGGTGGTCAGCGTCATGCCTTCGGCGGTTTCGCGGCGGCGATTGCGGTACTGCGCCGGATGCTCGCGATAATAATTCAAGTGCCAATCCAGCAAGTATTGATAAGCGCCGGTGAGGAAGGAGCCGCTGCCGCAAGCCGGGTCGAGGATGCGCAGCTTGGCGGCTTCCTCGGGATTCTTGCCCTGGAGCAGATTCCCGACCGTGTTTTCCACGATGTAGTCGACGATGTATGCCGGCGTGTAATAGACGCCGCCGGCTTTGCGGACCTCGGGTTTTTCTTCGACGCGCACCGCGCCGCCCGCGCTTAATTCGATGACTTTGCCGAGGAATTGCTCGTAAACCTGGCCGAGGATGTCGGCGGGCAGGACGGAGAACTCGTAGGGGCTGAAGGGAAAATACAGATTCTTGATGATGTGGCGCAGGGCTTCGTCGGGGATGTGGATCTTCAGCGAGAGGCGGTCGGGTTCGCTGGCGCGCTTCTCATTGCTGAAGTGGAACAAGCCCGAGTTGTACTTGTCGTCGGCTTCGCTGAAGATGATTTTCAGCGCTTCATAGACTTGCTTGCCGGCGCCGGCGGCGCTGCGCAGGCGTCCGTAGGCTTCGATGTCGCGGTCTTCGGCGATGCGCAGGAAGACGATGCGGTCGATCGTGCGCTGGACGAGCAAGTTGAGTTGGCGCTGGCCCAGGTCGCGGTTGTGCAAGGCGATTTCTTCCGCCAGCAGCTCGCGCCAATTTTCCATTTCTCGCAGGAAGGCCTGGTCGACGCTGAAGACGCCGCGGACGCGCTCGCCTTCAATCCACTCGCGCAGCGCGCCGTTCGCGACAGCTTCGCGGCTGAAACGCGACTCCAGCTCGTCCCATTGGTCGATGTAATCGCCATACTCGTAATAGCGCAGGCGGGCCGTTGCGGCGGGGTCGCTGCGCTGCGGCTGGATGCGGCAATCGTAGACGCTGAATTCTTCGAAATCGGTCAAGACGCTGACGGCTGTATTGCCCGACCAGCCATAGCGCCGCAATTGAAAAGCCGGGATAGGGTTCCGCTCCAGGTTCACATGCGGCATTTTGGTCTCGACGAAGAAATGCCTTGTGTTGCCGATGTGGAAGCTGTAATCGGCGCGTTTGGAGCGTTCGAGGCCCGCTTCCCGCACGGTGACGCTCGGTTCCTTGCGGACTTGCTGTTTCGCGCGCAGGTCCCAGCCTAGCGCCTCGAAGAGCGGATCGACGAACCAGTCTCGCAATTCAGTTTCAGTGCCGGGCTTGTCTCGGTCGAACTTCTCGACTAGCCGGTAAACGCTGTCTGGCGCGCTCATCGTCTCTCCTCAGTGTCCTCGGTGGCGGGCGACTTGATAAGTCGCCCCTGCGGTTTTCCCTTATTCGCTCTCCATATCAATCACGATCTTGACCGCGCCTTCGTCCTGAATCCGATGCAGCTCGTAAGCCTCGAAGACATCGGCGAACTTGAAAGTATGCGTGATCATGCCGGCCACATCGACCGCGCCGCTATTGATGTAGTCCAGCGCCTGGCGCGTGCAGGCGTGGCCGGGGTCGTCAATCGTGCCCACCATCGGCTGCAGCGTCAGCTTCTTCCAGAAGGCCGCGAAGATGGGGAAGCCGTCCATGGTGTCAGCGCGCGGCACGCCGAAGAGCAGCACGAAACCGCCCATGCGCGTAATCTCGACCGCCTGGCGGATGGCCTCGTCCGTGCCGGCCGCCTCGATGACGACATCGGGCAGCTCGCCGCCGTTGATCTCGCGCAGCGCCTCGACCGCTGAGACCTCGGCGTTGTGGACGGTGTGGGTGGCGCCGAAGCGCTCGCTGTAAGCCAGGCGGTAGGCTTTGAGGTCAAGCGCGATGATCTTGGCGGCGCCGCGCTGCTGCAGGGCGAAGTTGAACCACAGGCCGGCCGAGCCCTGGCCGATGACAGCGACGGTTTTGCCGCGCAGGTCCGGCAGTACGCGGGCGGCGTAGAGCACCGTGCCGAATTGCTGGGCTTGCACCGAATGCTCCAGCGGCGTGGACGGGTCCAGCGGCAGCAGGCGGTCGACCGGCGCCAGATAATACTCGCACATAGCGCGGTGATCGGGCGCCAGGCAGAGCACGCGGTCGCCCGGCTGCACGGCCCCATTCTGCGGATCGATCGCCTCGACCACCCCCACCATTTCATGCCCGGTTTCGCCGGTGGCGGTGGGGTAGCGGTCGTCGGGCAGATAGTGCAAGTGACGCACATCGCTGCCGCAGAGGGACAGGCGCAGCGACCTCACCAGCGCGGCGCCGGGCTGCAGCGTTGGTTTGGGCGCGTCGACAAAAACGGGTTTTCCACGAGCGATAATTTGCACGGCTTTCATCAGCAAGTTTCTCCTTTTGGCGCTGGCGCAGTGGCGTTCAGTATAGCAGTTTCGCCACCTGCTGTTGACGACTGATTTGGGTTAGAATGACCGCATGAGACCGATTGCGAGGGCGGCGCTCGCCCTGTGCCTGCTGATCGCGTTGGCGGCTTGTTCCAGCGCGCCGCTGCTGCCGACGGCGACAGTTGTGCTGCGTCTGACGCCGGAGCAGCGGGCCACGCCGACGCCGCTGCCGACTTTGGCGGCGCTGCCCACCTTGACGCCGCATATCTTCTGCGAGGGCGCCGACGAATCCTTCCTGATTGTGGGCGAGCGCGGGCGGGTAACGCTGAATGATGACGGCCGCTGGCTCAACCTGCGCGCCGGGCCGGGCACCGAAAACGATGTCATCGCCCAGTTGGCGCCGCTGGAGGGCTTTTTGGTGCTTGATGGCGTAGTCTGCGCCGGGCCCTATGCCTGGTACCAGATCGACTTCCGTGGCACGGTCGGCTGGATCGCCGAGGGCTTCGAGGGGCAGTACTTCGCCGAGCCCTGGCTGCCGGGGTAAATATAGAAGTGGTCTCTATATTGGCAGTGTTTCACTAAATCGCTTCTTCCTGTAAGCTTCATAGCTGTATGCTACTTCAAGAAACTGTAGTGAAGGGTTATATCAGATAAGTGTCCAATCGAGACAGCGAATATCTCAAAATCATTTTTGACCGTCTGGAAGTGTGCAGGACGTATAAACCTAAATTTGGGCGCGGTCGTGAAGGACTAGATTATGAGACTTTCCGGCAAATCTACAGTCAGGACGTGTTCTATGTGTGGTTTGGTCTCGACAATCCTTTGATTTATTCAGCGCATAAGGCGGCGGGAGGCATAACGTCTGTATATCGTCAAATAGGTTTAGGAAGCGAAGAACTCATACGCAGGATATTACAAGATGAATTCGACCTAACTACAGATCAAGCAACTTGGTCTTATCAACTTGAGGCAGACGCCGGACGGCAACGTACTCTCAAGCTTGATGGGCGAGTTTCGCCGGTGCATATTTCTGATGAGGCAAAGCGTCGAGCGGTATTGGACTGGATGAAGGCGACAAGTGAATACCTTTCTATTGATCCCCGTGTAGCAAGCGCGATGCAAGGAGTAGTTTTTGAAGTAAGGCAAGGATACAAGAGCAAGGATTCCAAACGCCAAAATGCAGATATGGCGAATGCTGCCGAAGCGTATACGCAAGGATATCTTCCGGTGCTCACTGTTTTGTCAAGTCAAATTGACAACGATATTATGGAACGATATCAAAGAGGAAAGTGGCTTGTTTTGCGCGGGCACTTGAGTGATGACCCCTTAACTTCGACGTTTGCGTTTATGACGCATGTAGTGGGTTATGATCTCGCGTCGTTTTTTGAACGAAACGCCGACGGAATCCGTGAGTTCACTCGTGGAATATTTGAGAGTTTACTCAAGGCAAATGACAGTGGTTAAGCAACGTGCCGAGCTAACTTTTAAAGAGAATATCAAGAAAGGTCGACACGGATGGGTACGCTTGACGCCAGCATATTCGGTCAAGCTTGTTTATGAAATACTGGAGAGCAACCACAATTGCAGAAACGTTCTTGATCCATTTTCTGGGACAGGCACTACGGGCCTAGCCTGTGCTGAACTTGGAACAAATGCGACTTTGCTCGACATCAATCCGTTCTTGATTTGGCTGGCAGAGGTCAAGACAGCGCGATACAGTTATGTCGATTTACTTCAGACGACGCGGCATGCTAACGTAATTGCAGAAGCTGTGAAGACGAAAAAGGGCGGTAGCGCATCTTGGACGCCGCCGATACACAAAATTCATCGCTGGTGGTCATCCAAGCGACTCGCGACACTTGCTGAAATCTATCAGCATATTTGTGGAGTCGAGACTACCGAGCCAGTACGCAATCTGCTTTTGATTGCCTTCTGCCGCTTACTTATTGACTGGTCAAATGCCGCTTTTAATCATCAGTCAATGTCGTTCAAGAATTCGGAAGAGAGCTTATTTGATGAAACTAAAATGATGGTTTCAGCGTTTTTGGCTAATGTCGCTAGAATCGTAAGAGCAGCTTCGAAACAAATATGTGGGAAAGTAAGTGTTTATGAGTCAGACTCTCGTACACTCAATGTGCCCGACAGCGCAGAATATGATTGTGTGATAACTTCACCACCATATTCTAATCGCATGAGCTATATACGTGAGCTTCGTCCATATATGTATTGGCTTGGGTATCTCAGCGAATCACGCGAGGCTGGGGAGTTGGATTGGAAAGCAATAGGCGGAACATGGGGTATTGCAACGAGCCGGCTGTCCTCTTGGAGATCACGGGACGAATTTCAATCAAGTTCCTTGGATCAAGTAGTTAGGTCTGTGGCAACTAGAAGCCACGTTCTCGCCAACTATATCCGCAAATACATGGATGATATGTACCTGCACTTCTCAAACTTAGGGCCGCTTCTTGTCGACGGTGGAAGACTGTTTTACATTGTGGGAAATTCGAAGTTCTACGATACCTTAGTTCCCGTCGAAGAGTTCTACGCTGAAATGATGCAAAAGGTCGGATTCGTCGACATAAGCGTTCAAAAGATACGCAAACGGAACTCAAAAAAAGAACTCTACGAATACCTGGTTTCGGCAAGAAAATAATGTCCTCATTTTTCAGATTCAAGTAAAGTGTTGAGTCAACATTGCCCGAAAACTCACGAGGCCGTTTATCTGCGTCGCGCGGGCGGCGCGCGATACGAAACAAGGACGGAGCATGAGCGAGCAACATACCTTTCAAGCGGAAACCCAGCAACTATTGAACATCCTGATTCACTCGCTGTACACCGAGAAGGAAATCTTCCTGCGCGAGCTGATTTCGAACGCCTCGGATGCGCTGAACCGGCTGCAATTCGAGATGCTGACCAACGACGCTGTGCAGGACGCCCAAGCCGCGCTGGAAATCCATATCGAGGTCGACGAAGAGGCCAATACGCTGACCATCAGCGACACCGGCATCGGCATGAACCGCGACGAGATCGTGGCCGGACTGGGCACCATCGCCAAGTCGGGCGCCAGAGCCTTCATCGACGCCATGCAGGAAAAGCCGGAGAGCGCCGCCGATATCATCGGGCAATTCGGCGTCGGCTTCTATTCGGCTTTTATGGTCGCCAGGCAGGTTGATGTCGTCTCGCGCTCGTATCGACCAGAGGACGAGGCGGTCAAGTGGTCGGCCACCGGCGGCGACACATACAGCCTGGAAGCGGCCGAGAAAGACCTGCGAGGCACATCGGTGGTGCTGCGCTTGAAGGACGACGAGAAGGAGTTCACGCGCGAGTTCCGCATCAAGGACATCATTCGGAGGCATTCGGATTATGTCGCCTTCCCCATTCATGTTGGCGATGATGAAGAGCCGACCAACAAGCAGCAGGCCATCTGGCGGCGCAGCCCCTCTGAAGTCGAGGACGAGGAATACGACAGCTTCTACAAAATGCTGACGATGGATTTTGCCGGCGCGGGACATCATATCCACATGCGCGCCGATGTGCCCATGCAATTCTACGCGCTGCTGTACTTGCCCGGCAGCGCCGAGCAGAATATGTTCAGCCCGCGCAAGGAAGCCGGCTTGCAACTCTACGCCCGCAAGGTGCTGATCGAAGACTACAATCGCGATTTGCTGCCGGAGTACCTGAGCTTCGTGCAGGGCGTCGTCGACAGCGAAGACCTGCCGCTGAGCGTCAGCCGCGAAAGCATCCAGGCCACCCGCGTCATGGCCAGCTTGAAGAAGACCGTCACCCGCCGCGTGCTCAGCGAGCTCAAGCGCATGACCAGGAACAGCCGCGACAAATACCTGAAGTTCTTCCAGGAATTCGGCGCTTATCTCAAACAGGGACTGGTCATCGAGAGTGAAGACCGGGGCGACCTGGAGCCGCTGCTCTTCTTCCAGACGACGCATGATGACGACCCCGGCCGGTACTATTCGCTGGACGAAGTGGTCGAGCGCATGCCGGAGAACCAGGAAGACCTCTATTACATCATCGCCGATGATTACGGCAGCGGCGCGCGCAGCCCGCATCTGGACGCCTTCCGACAGCGCGGCATCGAAGTGCTTTATTTCACCCACCCGGTCGACGCCATGCTGCCGATGGGATTGACTGATTACAAAGGTCACAAGCTGGTCAGCGTCGATTCCGCCGAGCTGGATCTGGACGAGGTCGGGCAGGTCGACGACGAAGTGGAGACGCCCGATGCGCCGCTGGAGAGCGATTCATTCGCTGCCTTGCAGGCGCGGGTCAAAGCGCGGCTGGGCGAGCGTGTCAGCGATGTGCGCGAGAGCAAGACCCTGGTCGGCAGTCCGGCGCGCCTGGTCAGCGAAGACGAGAGCGGCAGCCGCTATATGTATCGCATCAATCGCCTGCTGGACAAAGACTTCGAGCTGCCGGTCAAAGCGCTGGAGCTGAATCCGCGCCATCCCCTGATGCACAACCTGAGCGGCATGATCGCGAACGAGGGCGATGCCGAATTGGTTGACGCGGTGGTCGAGCAGGTCTTCGAGACGGCGCTGCTGCAGGATGGCATCCATCCCGATCCCTCCAGCATGGCGGCGCGCCTGACCCTGCTGATGCAAGCCGCCACCGGCTCGGCAGCGGCCGACTTGCCCTTCGCCGATGTCCGGACGGTCATCAGCGAGCCGGCTGTTGACGAGACGCCGCAAATTGACTTGAGCGATCTGGATATCGGGGCTGCCGATTCCGAGCCGATCGTCGATGATGAAATGGACAGCTAGCAAACGCCTCTTTCGATGTCGAGTCGCGCTCTATCAAAAGTGCCATGTAGGGGCGAGCCTTGGCTCGCCCACAAACGGAATCGGCCAGCATGTAATCTCTATCTCCGGCATATAGTTGAAAAGGATACGAAATGGCGCAGAACAAAACCCAGCGCAACGACGGCGATGTGATGGCTTATCTCGAGTCGGTGGGGAACAAACGCCGGCGCGAAGATTCGCTGGTCGTCAAAGCGCTGATGGAGGAGGTCACCGGCGAGCCGGCCGAGATGTGGGGCGCGAGCATCGTCGGCTTCGGCAGCTACCACTACCGCTACGAGAGCGGACGCGAAGGCGACTTCATGCTGACCGGCTTCGCGCCCCGTAAGCAAGCGCTGACACTCTACATTATGGGCGGGCATGAGCGCCACGAGGACTTGTTCGCCAGGCTGGGCAAATACCGCACGGGCAGCAGCTGCCTCTACATCAACAAGCTTGACGATGTCGATATGGAAGTCTTGCGTGAGATCATTAGTGAGTCGGTAGCCTATATGCGCGGCGCCGATCATATCGCCGGCGCATAAGCGGGCGCGGCAACGGACAGGCGCGCCGCTGCGTATACAGCTACAGGACCATCCGCGAGTCGGGCCTTTCGGTGTATAATCAGCCTCGAACAACGGGCGCAAGCGTGGTTCTGATACGATGGATGGATTGAAGATAGCCGGTCAGATTGTCAAGGGACTTGCCAAGACAGTGGAACTCGTCGGCAAGGGCATCGGTTTGACCGGAAAAGCGCTTAATGACGGCTCAGTTGCGGTGAGGACAGCCATGCCAGTGACGGAAGTAACCTCGGTATTCAATACGACTGACGAGACGATCAAGTTCATCAACCAGGAATCCCCGCGCGACACCAAAGAAATCCTGCCGCAGAGCGCCGTCTCGATGAAGACGCAGAAGACGGACGGCGCCTGGGTGCCCTGGTTCCACCCGCCGCGGTTCTCGCCCTTCAGCCGCCGGCGCATGGAAATCGTGGTTGACGATGTCGCTGTCATTTATATGTGGCAGCGTGATGACCATGTCTACTGGTGCAACCGGCTGGACAGCCAGGGCAACCCGGCCAAGGCTTATGAGGTGCCGGGCATCTCGCATGTCGGCGGCAAGCGCATGCTGGTGGTGCGCAACGACCCCGAAAACGGCTACAGCGCCTTCCTCAGCGAGAGCGTGGAGGATAAATAGCGCGAACGCGACAAGAGGAGCTCGCTCATGATCACCACCATCGCCACCGTCACCGTCTTCGTCGAAGACCAGCAGCGCGCCAGAGCCTTCTACACCGAGAAGCTCGGTTTCGCGCTCATCAACGATGCCGAGATGTTCCCGGGCTCGGACATGCGCTGGCTCACGGTGGCGCCGCCCGGCTGCGCGACCGAGCTGTCGCTCTTCCCGATGGGCGAGCAGTGGGAGCATTACCGCGCGGCGATGGGCAAGCCGCAATGCTTTACCCTGCACTGCGACGACCTCATGGCGACTTATCAAGAGCTGAGCGCGAAGGGCGTGCAATTCCTGGGCGAGCCGCAAGTCCAGCCCTGGGGCAGCTTCGCCATGCTGGTCGATTCCGAAGGCAACCAGATTGTGCTGGGCCAGCGGGCTTGAGATGCGACGCCTGCTGGTCTTCGGGCGGATGCTCTGCGATGGTCGCGTGCCGCTGCGCCTCAAGCTGGGATTCCTGATTGTCGCCATTGGCTATCTCCTGTTTCCAATCGACCTCTTGCCCGACCTCTTGCCGGTGATTGGCATCATGGACGATGGCGCTATTCTTCTGCTGTCAATGGGCCTCTTCACGAGATTTGCCCGCAAATATTTTGATGCCTCGGTTCCGGACGCTGAATCCGAGGCCGATTTGGTCGCAAACAACCGATATATTAAAGGACATGAACCATGATCAAACGAGTGGGCACCGTATCCATATTTGTGGAAGACCAGGACCGGGCCAAAGCTTTCTATACCGAAACGCTTGGCATGCAACTTATCTCGGACGACGAGCTGTATCCGGGCGCGGACTCTCGCTGGCTGTCGGTGGCGCCGGCGGGCGCGGAGACCCTGATTACGCTCTACAAGTTCGACGAGAATTGGGAGCACTACCGCGCCACCTTCAAGCAATCGCAATCCTTGACCCTGCAATGCGATGACATCGACGAAACCTATCGCGTCTACAAGGCGCGCGGCGTGGAATTCCTGGGCGAGCCGGAAACGCAGTTCTGGGGTCGCTTCGTCATGATGAAGGATTGCGAGGGCAATACGCTGATTCTGGTTCAGGTCTGATGACCGACGACTTGCTCGCGCTGTCGCAGCGGGTCGGCGCGGCGCTGGCGGCAGAAGGCGCCTGGGTCTGCGCCGCCGAGTCATGCACGGGCGGGCTCATCCTCAGCGCCCTGACCGACTGCGCCGGCAGCTCGGCGTACGTGCCGGGCGGCATCGTCACCTATTCCAACGACGCCAAAGTGAAGTTCCTCAAGGTGCGCGAAGCAACGCTCATTGAGCACGGCGCGGTCAGCGAGGCGACTGCGGCTGAGATGGCGCGTGGCGCGCTGGCGCTCTTTGACGTGGATTACGCGCTGAGCGTGACAGGCATCGCCGGTCCCGGCGGCGGCGCCCCGGATAAGCCGGTCGGATTGACCTACATCGGCTTGGCCGGGCCGGGCGATCTGCTGCGTGTCGAGCGCTACGTTTGGTCCGGCGATCGTGTGGAGAACAAGCTGGCCAGCGCGGCGGCGGCGCTGCGGCTGCTGCTGCAGGCGATCAGCGCTTAGTCCGCTTCCGCCGCCCCCATGTCGATGCCGCCATAGACTCGCGACAGCGGCAGTTCGCACTCGATGAAGCTCAGTGGAATCACCGCGTCCAGGCTAGCGAAGACCTGGTAATGCCAGCCGAGGTCGTGTCGCAAGTAGAGTTCGGCATGGGCGCGGTCTTGTTCGATGATGATGTAAGCGCGCAGAGACGGTATGCGTTGGTAGTGTTCGCGCTTCAAGCCACGGTCGTAGGTTGCGGACGTCGGCGACGTGACTTCGACAACGAGGACCGGGTTGAGCAAAACTAATCTGGATTCATCCTCGTAAAAGGGTTGCCCGCAAACAACGCTCACGTCCGGATAGACATATTGGCCGGCGTCCGCTTTTAGCATCATGTCGCTGGTATGGGCCGAGCAATTTGAGGAAGCAAGCCGGGTGTAAAACTCGCCTATCACATTAGCGGCGATTTGACTGTGCTCGCCAGTCCCGCCGGTCATGTCATAAACTTCCCCGTTGACGAGTTCATGTTTGAATTCGCTGGCCGCCTCAAAGGCCAGGAATTCATCTGCTGTCCAGTAGTGCCGTCGATTGGCGACCATTCTCGAATCCTCCGCGCGCTCGTCCGCCAAGTATAGCAGCTTTGCGGGTAGCATTCAGCCCGCGCGAGCGCCCCTCACCACAGCCCCAGCGTCCCGCGCAGGCTGGCCAGCTCGCCGATGTGATAAGAATTATGCGCCGCGATCACCAGGATCTCGCGCAGGATCGAGTGCCCCGGCTGCCCGTGCGGAATCTGCGCGCAGAGGTCGCGCGCCGGGTCGTTGACGATGCCGACCAGCGCCGCGCGATCGGCCTCAAAGGCGGCTACCGTGGCGCGCCACTGGTCCTCGTCGGCGTCTGCCTCCGGCGCGGGCCAATAGGCGTCCGGCCACTGCATATATTGGTAGGCCGGGTTTTCGATGTAATCGAGGATATCGGCTTGCGTGATGCGCAGATGCTCCAGCAGATGCCAGAAGCTGTAGTCAGCCTGCGGGATGCGCGAATTGTAATGCGCCGCCGGGAAGTCGGCGACGGCGGTCTCAAAGCTAAGATGCGCCTGACGCAGTACCAGCGTGTTGACCAGTTGCTGGCGGAAATGGTCGTCATTCATACGTCGCTCTCCTTGATTCTGCGTCTGATTCTAACATGCTGGCGCTGCCGCTCGAATCTACCATGTAACTTGTCGAGCGCTGCGGCGGTCGCCGGCATTTTGTAGCTGCGCTTACCTTGCGTTACAATCTGCCTGCGCAAATGCTTCACTTGGCTGCAATCGCCAAGGAAGCGGCGCGGGATCTTGTGTAAAAGGTAATTGAGGGCAGGCGGAATCCGCGCTATTTTCAGGCATAATGTCGGCGTCAACAGCGCAAGGGACGAGCGTCGGCCAAGCGTAGATTAATCTTTGGCAATCCGGCGGCATTCTGCTATATAATGAACGCATAGGGCGATCGGGAAGATCATGTACGACCACTACCCAGCGTATGATGTGCCGAAAAACAATATCGTCCAGCGTTTCTTCGCCCAGCGCTGGAGCGCGATTTTGCTTGAGGTCGTTCTGACCATCGTGATTACGGTTGCGGCCGGGCAGGCCTTTGAATTCTTCGATCCCTTTGATGGCGAAGCGGCTGATGTGACGCCGGTCGTAGCGCCCGCGCCGGTTGCCGATGCGATGAGCGTAGCGCTCGAGCCGGTCAAGCAGCGCGGCGCGGATTATGTGGCTGAGCGCCGCTACGTCGCGGCTGAGGCGCTTTACGATTTTGCCCTCACGCTTGATCCCGACGATGCCGGCGTTCTCGGCTGGCGCGGCTACGTCAATTTGCAGACAGGGGACTACCGCGATGCGCAAGCGGACTTCCGCCGCGTACTCGAATCGCGGGCGCTGGACTTCGACGCGCACAACGCGCTCTGCTGGGCTTACGGCGAATCGAAAGACTTCACTTCCGCCCTCGAGCATTGCGGGCAAGCGCTGATCGCCGCCACGTCACTCCCCCAATATGCCATCGCCCTGGAGAACCGCTGCTGGGTGCATGTCGAAATGGGTGCCTTTGAGACGGCCGCTCAAGAGTGCCTGGCTGTTTTGGAGATTTACCCCGGCTGCCAGCACGAAGTCTGCGCGCTGGCGCATTACAACCTGGGGCGCGTCATGCTGGCGCAAGAGAAGACCGATCAGGCGCTGCGGCAATTTAACCTGGCGTTTCGCATCGGCTCGACCTATGCCGACATGTATTTGGAAATCGGCGCGGTATACGATAGACTTGGTTTCGGCGCGGCCGCGAAGTCCAGTTACGAGCGGTATGACGAACTGACGGCTGGCCGCGTCGGCAAGAAGTAGGGAAGAAGAATGGGTTCGACCTGGCGCTGCGGCTTGACGGTTGTAACGTCAGATGTGTTATACTCAGTGTCAAATCGTTCGTTTCGTGATCGGCAACTGAATCAGCGAGGGACAATTTTATGACGAAACAATATCCGGAATATGATATTCCCAAACGTTCCATCAAAGATCGCGTGTTTGGCCAGCGCCCGAGCGCTTTGATTATCGAGGGCTTGCTGGTGCTGGTCGCCGTGGTCGTCACCATTGGGTTCCTTTCCCCGGTAGCGCCCGTCGAAGACAATAGCGACGCCGTGATTGCCGAACTGGAAGCCATCATCGCCGCGCAGGAAGCCGCTTTGGCCGAAGCCGCCGAAGCCATGGCCGAGGCCGCCGAAATGGCTGCCATTCCGCCGAGCTTCATCAGCGCATCCGCTGCCAAGAACATGGCTTGGTCGAGCTTGTCGAACGAAGAGTACCGCTCCGCCATCGCCCTCTACGATGTCTTGATCGCGGAAGGCGAAGCCGATATCGATACCGTCTTCGCTCGTGGCTACGCCTATAGCATGATTGATGAGCACGCCCTCGCTGTCCAGGACTATACCTTCGTCTTGCAGCAGCAGCCCGATTCGCTGAGCGCGTTGAACAACCGGTGCTGGGCGCTGAGCGAAATCGGCCAAATGGACGCCGCTCTGGCCGATTGCAATCAGTTGATGTCGCTCGCGCCTGAGGCTGACTATCCCTACCTGAATCGTGGCATCGTCTACGAAAAGATGGGGGTGATGGACGCCGCCATGAGCGACTATGTCGAGTGGATCAAGCGCGTCAAGACCAGCGTCATCCGCAATGACAATCTGGCTTGGGAAGGCTCGCTGGATCTGCAGATGTCCGAAGGCCAGGTTTACGTGCTGCCCTTCAACGCCAGCGCCGGCCAGGATGTCGTCATCAGCGCCATCAGCAGCCGGCGCGACTTGGACGCCGATCCCCTGGTGTTGATCCTGGATCCGCAGGGCCAGCCCCTGACCGCTAACGATGACACCGGCGACTGGTGGGACAGCTTCGTCCAATTCCGCGCGCCGGCCAGCGGCGAATACGCCGTTGTGCTCACGCATGCCGGTGGCAGCACCGAAGGTCGCGTCGAAGTATCGTTCGAGATCTCCGGCGTGTTCACGCAGGGCAATGACAGCGCTCGCTTCAAAAGCGATGCCTACCGCGCTCTGATGTCCGGTGATTACGAGACCGCGCTGGAGAGCTTCCGCCGCGCGCTGAATCTCAACCGCAATGATGCCGAAGCGATGAATTGGCTGGGCGTCGCCTATCGTTACATGGGTGAATACGAATCCTCGATCATTCACATCGGCATGGCCATGCGCCTGGACGAGAGCTACACCTTGCCCTATCTGTCGCGCGGCATCACCTACGAAGAAATGGGCCAGCGCGAGCAGAGCGCCGCGGATTACTACCGCTACGCCATGCTGAACCGCAGCCGCACGCTCTTCCACGCCGAACTGGAAGGCAACAGCACTTTCGAGTTGCCGATGCGCGAAGGCTGGGTCTACAGCATCCCCTTCGACGCCAAACGCGGCCAGAAGCTGGACATTGATGTCTCGACTGTGGCGCCCGGTTTCGTTGATCCGCTGATCATTCTGATTGGCCCCGAGGGTCAAGCGCTGATCGGCGATGACGATATTTCACGCAGCGAATACGACGCCACCATCAGCGAATTCAAGCTGCCGGCTTCGGGCCAATACACCCTGGTCGTCAGCCACGCCGAAGGCGGCGCCAACGGGACGCTCGACGTTGATGTCGATGTCACCAACCCGGCGCCGATGTCCGTCCCCGATTATGGTGGATGCCCGAGCAGCGGCGGCGGCCACTAGAGCCAACGCAAACTAGCACTCCGAGAGGGTGGGTCAGGTGACTCGCCCTCTTTTGTTTTCCAGGAAAGCTTGTCGCCGGCGGCTACTGCCCGGTTACCGACCACACGCGGCCGAAGATCCGCTGCAAACGCGCTACATGCTCGGCCGGCAGCGGCGGCGCCGCGAAAGACCGCAGATTCGCTTCCAGGTGGGCCGGATTGCCAGTGCCCGACAGAATCACATGGGCGCCCGCTTCCGCCAGGCAGAAGCGGTAAGCCGCGTCGGGAATGCTGTCCGCCGCGCCGTCTTCCAGCAGAAATCCTAACGGGCGCTCCAGGTCGATATCATCGGCGTCCAATTCTCCGCTTTCGATCAGCCCTCGCAGCGTCGCTCTGAGCTTGTCGGGCTGGCTCAGGGCGCGGCGCACCGCGAACATAATCAATACGCCGATGTCCTTCTCTATGGCCGGCGCCAGCACGGCTTCGCGGGCGCCTTGATTGAGAAGATTAAAGCCGACCATGATGACGTCGAAGAGGCCGTCGCTCAGCGCGCGCCGCAGCATGGTGTGGCGCAGGTCGTCATTCCAGTGCTCGGTCACGCCGATGAAGCGGATCAATCCTTCCCGCTGCAGCGTTTGCATCTCGGGCGCGATCTCGCTTGCGTAGTAGTCGTACTGCTCCGGTCGCATACCATGCAGATGGTAGACGTCAATGTAATCTGTGCCCAGCCGGCGCAAACTGTCGTGCAGGCCGCTACGCAGCTGCTCGCGCGTGATATTTTCGTTGCGCAGGCGCTTCTTGCTCGAGATGATGATTGGGCCGCGATCGCGCTGCGCGACCGCCTTGCCAACGATCTCCTCCGTGTCGTAGGCTTCGGCGGTATCGATGAAATTGACGCCGGCATCGAGCGCTTGCAGCACCAGCGCCACCGACTCGGCTTCGCTGCGCATATTATCGCGCTGGCCCAGCCGGCTGGGGCCGCCCGCGCCGATGCCCATCGCCGAGACTCGTAATCCAGTACGGCCTAATCTGCGATACTCCATGATGGCTCCCACATGCTTGCGCCGGTCGTGTCGGTCATTCTGCCCCATGCCGGCGGCGAATGCGAGGCCGGGCGGCCGGGCGCATCGCGGCGCTCAACCAGCAGCATAATCGTCATTTCGCGCCAATAGGTCACGCAAAGACTCACCACAGAGAAAACCGAGGATACACAGAGGGCATTGAGTAAAGCCGTTTCGAAATATTCCGGCAGCGAAAGCCGGCAGAAGGGCAGTTGCACATGTTTCGTGAGAGTCGAAGCAAAATCAATTCCTCTGTGCCCTCAACCCTACTCAGTGTACTCGGTGGCAAAGCCGTTTTGCGCTCGCTAAAGACGGATTACCGCGATTCAGGTAGCTCCCGCGCGCGCCGGCAGCCACGGGCCACTGTTGTCTGTTATAATCGCGGGTCGAACGACGGGAGGGCGGTAGCATGTTAATCCATACCTTCTCAATTGTGGCGCACGATGCCGCCGAAGAAGCCTGGGGCGTCGCCGTATCCAGCAAGTTCCCGGCGGTGGGCGCGGTCGTGCCCTGGGCGCGCGCCGGCGTCGGCGCTGTGGCGACGCAGTCTTACGCCAAAATGGGCTTCGGGCCCGATGGTTTGGCGCTAATGGCTGACGGCCGCAGCGCGGCGGACGCGCTTAGCGCTTTGCTGGCGGCTGACGACGGGCGCGAAACGCGGCAGGTGGCGCTGGTCGACAGTAAAGGAGGCGCGGCGGCTCACACCGGCGGCGACTGCCATGACTGGGCCGGACACAAAACCGGCGCCGGGTTTTCCGTGCAGGGCAATTTACTCGTGGGCAAAGCGGTAGTCGACGCGATGGCGGCAAGTTACCTGCAAGCCGAGGGTGAATTGGCCGACCGACTGGTGGCGGCCCTACGCGCGGGCGAATACGCCGGCGGCGACAAACGCGGCAAGCAATCGGCTGCCGTGTTGGTGGTGCGGCCCGCAGGCGGCTACGGCGGCGACAACGACCGCTACCTCGATCTGCGCGTAGATGACGCCGAGGAACCGGTCCAGCTGCTGGCCGACCTGGTTCGCATGCATCACCTCTATTTCCAGCCGGCCAGGGACGAAGACATCTTGCGCATCGACCACGACATTGCGCGCGAGTTGCAAGCCATGCTCATCAAGCAGGGCTATATGACCGGCAAGGTCAACGGCGACTGGGACGAGGTCTGCCAGCAGGTCTTTTTTATGCTTATCGGCAACGAAAACCTGGAAATGCGCTGGTCGCTGGAGCGGAATCGCTACTCCATTGATCGCGTCGTCCTGGATTATCTGCGTGAGCGCTTTGGCTGAGCCCTGCGGGGGAACCGAGCGGCTGCGGCGTTTGGTGGCGGGCGCGGCGGTCATCCTGCTGGCGGGCTTGCTGCAATTCCACTTGCTGACGCGCGACAGGCGCTTCCATTCCGATGAAGCCTTCTTCATGACCTTTGCCCGCGGCGCGGCCGTCAAGGGCGACTGGCTGCTGTCCGGCTCGCTGGACAAGCCGCCCCTGTCCATCTATCTCAGCGCCTTGAGCATGATTGTCGTCGGCAATTCCGCCGATGCCGCCGGCGTACTGCAGCTGGACATTTACGCCGGGGAATTCGCCGGGGCGCTGCCCAACGTCATGTTGGCGCTGCTGTTCACGGCGCTGATGATGCGCTTGGCCTGGCGGCGCTACCGCGACTGGTCCAGCGCTTTTTTCGCCGGCTTGCTCAGCGCCACAAGCCCGTACCTGGCCAGTTATGGCGCGGCCGCCTTCACCGACATGAGCCTGCTCTTCTTCGCGCTCGCCGCCTTCTACTTTGCGCAGAACCGCCGCTGGGCCGCCGCCGGTCTGGCGCTGGGCTTTGCCTTCTGGGCCAAGCAGCAGGCGCTCTTCGTCGCCATTTTCCTGGCGCTGCTGCTTATCCGGGAAGGCGCGGGACGGCGCGATTGGCTGCGCTTTGCGCTGCCGCTGGGCGCGACGTTCCTGGCGCTGCTGGCTTGGGATGCCGCCCGCCCGGAAGCCAGTATTTTTTTACAGGCGGCGGCCAATAACGCGCCGGATCAGTTTCTGGCGCTACCCGCCGCCTGGCTGGAACGCCTGGCGCAATTGCTGCTGGCGGCCCTCTGGCTGCTGGGTCCCCCCGCCATAACCCTGCTATTGCTTGCGGGCGCGGGCCTCGCCGCGTATCAGCGCCCCGGTCTGCTGAGATCCGACCGCGGCCTCTTGGCGGCGCTGTGCCTGTACCTCGCTATCCACGTGATTTTCGGCTTCAATCTGTATAACCGCTTTCTATTTTTGCTGCTGCCGCTTCTGATTCTGCCGGTCGCGCGCGGGCTGACGACGCTCAGCGAGATCTATGCTCATCGCAGGCCGCGCCTGATTCTATTGGCCGCTGTTCTGCTCGGCGCCATGGGAACCTTCAGCGGTCAAACGCCCGTCATCAGCGGTCGCGCAGATTTTGCCGGCATCGACGAGCTAGCGGACTATCTCAATAGTAAACCGGTCGCCACTGTGCTCTACGATCGTTGGCTGGGCTGGCGCCTCGATTATTATCTGGGGCCCTGGCATGACAAGCGGCGCGTGTATCATCCGACCACCGATGCGCTGGTGGCCGATGCCCTGTCGCTGGACGAGACCGGCGCGCGTTACTTTACCTCGCCCCTTGACTTGCCCTATGAGCAGTGGATAGACGCGCTGCATGACGCGGGCTTCGCAGTCGCGGTCGATTATCGCAGCGAGCGCTTTATCGCCTTCCGCCTGCTCCCCCCTAAAAATTAGGGGATTTTCCTCATATTCTTGGCGTATACTTAGATCAAGAAGGTTATGCGGAGCGTATGATGGGCTGTCTGGTAATGCTAATTCTGGCTTTCATCTTCCGCGGCGCGATCCTCGCCGTTTTCGGCGCGATCGTATCCCTGCTACTCGCCTTGCTGAGCGCAGGAATCTGGGGTCTCATAATTCTGATAGTTCTTTGCGTGATAGTCGCGGCTTTTGCCTGAAGGCGGGCGTATGGAATTTCTACAAGATCCTAACATCATTTACCTGCTGCTGATGGCCGGCTTGTGGATCAGCGCCACCGGCACCTACATCCCCGGCACGGGCGTGGCCGAGATCGCCGGCGCCGGGCTGATCCTGGGCACGATCTATCTGATGAGCCTGCTGGCCACCAACTGGCTGGCGGCCATCGCGCTGGTGGCGGGCGCTTCGCTTTTCTTCCTGCTGCCCCTGCTCAAAGCCCAATGGGAGAAATTCGCCATCGCCGGCTTGGCGGCGCAGGCCGCGGCCAGCCTCTTTCTCTTCGCCGACGGGGGCGTCTCGCCGGTTCTTATCGCGCTGGGCGTACTGGTGGCCTGGGTCTATCACCGGACGATTCTGCGCTCGGTGCTGAAGCAGCAGCGCTCGCTGTCATCGACGCAAAAGGACGAGTTTCTGGTCGGAGCGCGCGGTCGGGTCATGGCGACCATTGAAGATCGCGGCACGGTGCAAGTCAAAGGCGAGCTGTGGACGGCGCGCAGCCGCCGCCGGCTCGAAAGCGGCACGGAAATCGTCGTCACGCAGCAAGACGGCCTGGAGCTGCAAGTCGAAAAAGCCAAACGCGATGAGGGGAAATTGCCCCACCAGAATTAGTATTCCGATGGAATAAAGGAGATAGAAATGGGTTCCGAAATGGCAGAATTACTGAGTGCAGGCGGGCAAGGCGTAATCATCGTCATCGTGATTCTCGCCATCGTATCGCTCTTGCGTACTTCAATCCGCGCGGTCAAGGAGTACGACCGGCTGGTCATCTTCTTCATCGGCCGCTTTTCGGGGGTGCGCGGTCCCGGCCTGACCTACGTCATTCCCTTCGTGGAAAGGGCGCAGAAGGTCGATATGCGCGAGAATATCATCGACATTCCCTCGCAGACCGCCATCACCAAAGACAACGCCTCCATCGGCATCGACTTCCTGGTTTACTATCGCATAACCAATCCCGAGCTGTCCGTGACCAAGGTCGAGGATGTCGTTGAAGCGACCGGCAAGATCGCCACCACAACCCTGCGCGCCGTCATCGGCGATATCGTGCTGGACGATGTGCTGTCCAAACGCGACCAGATCAACGATGTGCTGCGCGTCAAGCTGGACGAGACCACCGAGCGCTGGGGCATGAAGATCACCACCGTGGAGATCCGCGAGATTGAGCCGCCGCGCGCCATCCAGGAATCTATGAACCGCCAGATGAGCGCCGAGCGCGAACGCCGCGCCGAAGTCACCCTGGCGGAAGGCGAGCGCGAAGCCGCTATCGCCCGCGCCGAAGGCAGCAAGCAATCCGCCATTCTGGAAGCGGAAGGGCAGAAGCAATCGCAGATCTTGAAAGCCGAGGGCGAGCGCGAGGCGCAGCTGCTGACGGCCGAGGGTTACGCCAAGGCGCTAAGAGCCATCCACGAGCAAGCCCGCGATATCGACAGCAAGACCATGGCCTTGCAATATATGGAGATGCTGGAAAAGGTCGGCAGCAGCCCCTCGACCAAATTCGTCCTGCCAATGGAGCTGACCACGATGGTGCAGAACTTCGTCAGCACGATGGGCGTCGGCTCAGCTATGACCGCCGGCAACGGCAGCAACGGCGCCGAAAAGCGGGAACCAGAAGCGCTTGCGGAAGCGGTTGAATAAGATGCGCCTGCGCTCAGCCGATTCTCGATCGCATGAACAGCGAATCTTTGTAGGGGCGACCCGGCGGGTCGCCCGCTCTTGGGTAGTTACTCCAGCGTCACATCCCAGGCCGAAACGCCGATGACCACGCCTCCGTCCTTGACGAAGATGACGGGCAAGATCGCCTCGTCCGCCGGCGCGAACGCCATCGGCTCTCCCACCAACGCGTCGTTAAAATAAGCGCTGACCGCCCCGCTGGTCGGGTCGCGCTCCAGCCGCAGCCGCGCGATGACATTGTTCACCGAGCGCTGGCTGACGAAGTCCGCTTCGCCGTTCTGATAGAGCGCCAGGCTGATGACCTGCGGGCCGACTTGCTGGACTTGAACGCCGGCGATCTGGTCGCCGCTCGCGCTGCGGAAGGCGATGCCGAAGTAGACTTCATCTTCCGACGGATTCGCGCTTTGCAGCGTGATCTCGGCTTGCGCGCGGCTGACGCGGCCCGCTGCCTCGTTGCCGTAGCTGCTTTCTAACAAGTCCGCCGGCGGATACAGGTACAGGGTCTCGCCTTCGGTAACGCCGGCGCTGCCCAAACGCCAGGAGCCATTCTGACGCCGGAATGCGCCCTCAGCCAGCAGGGGCTGCGCCGCCGCGCTGCCAAACAGCTCCAGCAAATTCTGCGAGCCTTGCAGGCCTTCCGCGGGCAGGTCCAGCGTGGGCGCTGCAGTCGGCGCGGCCGTGCTGGCCTGGGTCGGCGCATCGGTCGGCGCGTCAGTCGCCATTGCTGTAGGCTCGGGCAAGCTTGTCGCCACAGCAGTCGACGCCGGAGCCTCGTCCGCAGCACTGTCTTCGCTTTCTGCGCTGTCCGCAAGCGCCGGCACAACTTCGCGTGGCGCCCCGTCTTCAGCGTCAGTCTCAACGTCGGCCTCTGTCGCTGCTGACCCTGAGAATTCTGTCGCGGCGGTCTCGGGCAGCAGGGCAGCCATGATGTCATCAAGCCGTCCGCTGCCGGCCAGGTAGAGCAAACCACCGACCACCAGAATCAAGCCGGCCGCCAGGGCAATGTTGAAAAGCCAGCGATTGCCGCTGCGGGAGCGCTCCGCGACTTCCGCTTCCATGTCCAATGGCATCAGCTCGGGCGGCTGCGCGTGCTCGACCGGCTCGGGCGCGGTGATCGCCTCGGCTTCTTCTTCGGGTTCTTCCGCTTCCTCCGGCGTCGCTTCGACAGCGCGGTACCAGTGCCGAAACAGCGGGTAGGCCGGATTGCGGTCGATGAACATGGCTTTGAACAGCTCGTCCATCGCTTCCAGCTTTTGGCTGCGGCGTTTGTCACCCTGATAGACGCCCAAGAAGGCTTCGTAGGTGTCGCGCCAGCCCAGCATCATCTGAGCGTGTTTGAAACCGAGCAAGTCCTCGGTCACATCCGCTTGAAAGTGGATGGCTTCTCGCACGATTTCCTGCGGCTCGTCCACGTGGCGGTCGATCTCCTGCATCAAGCTGCGCCGCTTGACGCTGAGCTCAGCCAGGGCCGCGTTGAGTTCCTCCATCCAGGCGCGGTAAGGCGTCAGGTCGATGCCAGCGTTGGATTCCGCTTCCGTGATGCCGCGCAGCACCTGCTCGATTTTATTGCCGGCGGCGCGAAATTCAGCATCGGCCCAATCTTGCAGCGCCGAATCCAGCGCGCGCAGGCTCTGAATGCCCGGCGCCAGCAGCCGCGCCTCTGGATTGCCCTCCATTTGACGCGCCAACTCGGCGATGCTGTCGCTGATATGCGCGCCTGTCACCTGATTGAAGATGGCTTGCGTGCTGAGCAAGCTGTCGCGCTTGGCGATGTACTCGTCCAGCTTCCGCAGTGCCGCATGCGTTTCGGCTGAGTCGAGCAGCGTGCGCAGCGCCGCCGCCTGCCAAAAGCGCGCGTCATCGATGGCGCCGTCATGCGCATCGAGCACGCCGGACAAGATGTACTGAGAGAAGAGGATGCGCAGCGCCGCCGTATTTGAGTTGGAGAAGCCCTGCACGAGACCTTGGCTCATCGCCTTGAGGTAGGTTTCCGTGCTGGGCATTTGCGTGGCGAAGCTGTTGATGGCGCGGTTTTCGCGGTCAGTGAAAAGGTCCTCGATTTCCAGCAAGGCCTTGCTGGTGCGCTCTTCGCTCTCGACGCCGTTGCGCTCGACCCAATCGCGCAGCGCCCGCGACAGCTTCCACAATCGCTCGGCGATGAATTGCTCGCTTTCGCTGCGAGCGATCTCCAGCGCTTGCTGCCCCAGCCGCTGCGCATCGGCCAACTGACCCTGATCGAATGCCGCCCATCCATCCGCCAGCGTCCGGCCCAAATGCCCCGGCACCGAATGGCGCTCGACGTAACCCGCCTGTTCCACGACCGTCCGCAATTCATTGAACCAGCTGGAGAGGGTGGGGCTGATGGTGCTCACGGTCTTCGCGGCCGCTTCCAGCGCCCCGGTGGCTTCGGCGCGGTCGCCCGCCACGATGACGTCGCGGTAGCGCTTCCAGGCGATCTGCGCCGTCGATATGCCCTCCAGCATTTCGCTGAGCATCTCGTCGAAGAGCTGCCCGGCGAAGGGCGTCAATTCCTCATGTTTCGCCAGCAGCCACTTTTCCAGGTCGGAGCCGTCCGCGGCCGGTACGTAGGTCTGGCTATTCTGCAAGATCTCATACAGCAAGCTGAGGAAGTCCTCGATCTTGTCCCAGACAGGATTGGGCGGGTCAATGGAGCGGCTGGCATCCAGCGCCGTCAGGGCATCGCGCGGGTTATTGGCCGCCTGCTTGCCGATGACGTGCATATTGTCCGCCAGCGCCATCGCCGCATTCAGCGCCCGCGTCAAGGCGTTCAGCGGTAGCCGCCGCTCGGAAAATTCATGCTGCAAGCTGAGCGTCTGCAAGTTGGCGTTGAGCTGTGACAAATTGTCCACCATCTCGCGATAGCTGTCGCGCAGCGCCCCGGCGCCCGGGTCGTCCATCCGCGCTACCTGCCGCTGCGCCCGCTGGATGCCGCGCAAGAGTCCCTGCGCTTCGTCTACCGGGATGCCTTCGACTTCAAGCTGGTCAATCGCGCCCTCCAACCGAAACAAATTGGGCTGCAGCAGCATGACATCCGGGAAATGCGATGTCAGCCGCTCCGCCATGCGCCACTGCATGACGCGAATGTCCTCGGCAGCGTTTTCGCCCACCAGCAGCAGGTTGGACGCCTTGTCGGCGCGGTAATCAAATAGCAGCGCGATGGCCTGCGCGACGGCCGGGGGTACCGGCGTCGGCCCGCTCTCCATCAGGATCAGGCACCAATCCAGCAGCAGGTGCACCAGCGCGCTTGTCTTGCTGCCCGCGCGTTCCCGCAGCTCCGTTAGGAGTTCCGCTGCGCTCGCCCAGTGTTCTCCTTGCATGTAAATCTTCACCGCGTCCAGATCAGCCGAGACCTCCAAGTCCCGCAAGCGGTCGATGATCTCTTGATAGGTGCTGCGCGCGGCCGGATAAGCCGGATTCTGGCGCAGCGCCGCTTGCAAATTGGCCTGCAATGCCAGCAGATCGTTGCGGCTCAGGTCTTGGATCTTAAGTTTGTCAATCGTGCGCGTGACGATGGCGTTGCGGTCGCGCTCCAGCGGACTGCGATAGCGCTGCAAATCGGCGCTGATCTCTGACAGCGAGGCGTAGCGGTAGCGCAAGTTGGGATGCACCGCGCGTGTAACGATGGCGCGCAAGCTCATGTCGATCGAGTCGCTGTCTTGGTGGAAATCGACCTCGAATTCGGCACCCGCATCCCGCGGCACCTCAACGCGGCGGCCGCCCGAAAGAATGAAATACAGCAGCTCGCCCAGCTGGAATACGTCTGTTTGCCGGCTGATGCCCTGGGGCGTGGCCTCGTCGCCTTCCAGGAAAACGGCGTTGCCCCAGTCGATCACCTTGAGCTGGTATTTCTCGCGGTTCCAGAACAGGTGCTTGGCGTCCACATCGTTGTAGACGATATCGTTGTCATGCGCCGACCGCAGCAAGTTGATCAGCCGGTCCATGATTTCCAGGGTTTCCAGCACGGGCAAGCGCTGATGCTGGCCGGCCAGCTTGACGACCTCGTCCGCGATGATGACGCCTTCCGCGCGCTCCATCACGATGTATTGGTGCGGGATGCCGCCCACGAAGAATTGGCCGCTGCCCAGCAGCTCCGTCAAGACCGGATGCCCGGCCAGACGCGACAAGGCTTCGCGCTCGTTGATAATGCTGACTTCCTGGCCGGCGCGGATCGGCGGCGCGTCGTTGGGGTTGGGGCGCTTGATCACCACCGGGCGATCCTCCGCTTGCGTATCTACTGCGCGCAGGGTCTCGCCCGAGCGCCCGCGCGGGTATATGTAGTTGTAGCGGTAGCGGTTGTCGAATAGGCTGTCGGCCATACTCATTTGCCTTGGGGGCTTTTCCAGAATCTCCATTGCCTGCGCCTGTACTTGATTGCTTGGACGAAAAGAGCCTTGCGCAGGCCGTTCCGGGCTCAAATGCCACATTCCTGCGCGGGTTGTCGAACGTGAACGCTTGCGTTTGCGCGCCTTTGAGCGCCTTCTGGGCACACGGATGTTTACCATTGTAGGGTGATTCGACGGGTGCGCAAGGGATATATCGCAAAGTTTTTGGGATAAATTTGGCGAACTTTGGGATATCTGCCTGGTCTCGGCGCGACTAGGCAAAATCCCCGCGCCTGTGTATAAAGGAAGATGTCTCGCCGCCCAACTCCAGCGAAGAATCGACAAAGAATGATGCTGATTCGTTTGCGCTGCGGCGCCGCGCCAGACCTGCTGCTTGTCGTTTTCTTGCTGCTGGCGCCGCTGCTAATGTTCCACCAGCAGACTCTGGGCGACCGCACACTGCTGCCGACCGAAAACCTCTATCAGCATCTGCCCTGGTCGGCCTACCGCGAGGTCGTGCAGGCGCCGGCCGTGCCGCACAATCACCTGCTCTCCGACATGGTGCTGCAGAATTATCAGTGGAAGCGCTTCATCCGCGCGCAAATCGCCCAGCGCGAGATTCCGCTGTGGAATCCCCACTTGTTCGCCGGCATTCCCTTCTTCGCCGCCGGCCAGCATTCCGCCCTTTATCCGCTGAGCGTCGTCTACTACATTCTGCCGCTCAGCGCCGCTTACGGCTGGTTCATTCTGCTGAATCTTTGGCTTGCCGGCCTCTTCATGGCGGGTTACCTGCGCGCCCTGGGCGTCAACCGCGCCGGCGCGGGCCTGGCCGGCGTCGTCTACCAACTCTCGGGTTTCCTGATCGCCAACGCCGTCTTTCCCATGATCGTGGCCGCGGCCGTCTGGCTGCCGCTGATCTTGTGGATGATCGAGAACATCCTGCGCCGGCGCAACCTGTGGATTTTCCAAGGCACTGCGCTGCAATGGGTCGTCATCGGCGGACTGGCGATCGGCTTCAACATCCTGGCCGGCCATATCGAGCTCAGCTTTTATACCCTGCTGATCGCCGGCTATTACGCCGCCTGCCGCCTGGTCCAGGAGGTCGGCCGCCGTTGGCGCGTTGAGGGTGCGTCGCCACTGCGCTGGGCGCTCAGCTCGTCGCTTTGGCTGCTGGTCATGCCGCTGCTGGGCCTCGGCCTGGCGGCGCTGCAGTTGATCCCGCTTTACGAGTTTGTGCAGCGCAACTGGCGCGCCGAGCGCTCCAGCCTGGACACCGTCTTGAGCTACGCCCATGCCCCGCGCGACTTGCTGCAATTCCTGCTGCCCAACTTCTACGGCAATCCTGCGCGCCACAGCTATACCGACGCCTTCAGCGGCGCCTTGATCAGCGACCTGCGTAACGCCCACGGCCATGCAATCAGTCATATCGACTGGGGTGTCAAGAATTACGTCGAAGGCGCGCTTTACCTCGGCATTATGCCGCTTGCGCTGGCGCTCTACGCCACACTCGGCGGGCTCCGCCGCCGCTGCCGGCAGGCGCCTCATATCATCGTCTTCGCGCTGCTGGCGCTAATCTCGCTGTCCTTCATGTTTGGCGGCCCCACTTACGGTCTGCTCTACCGCCTGCCCGGAATGAATCAACTCAACACGCCCTTCCGCTGGGTTTACGGGCTGACCTTGGCGGTCGCCGTCCTGGCCGGTATCGGCACGCATCGGCTCTGCCGGCGCGAGCAAGCGGCGCCGACCCGTCTGGCAACTTTGCTGGGCGTTTTGCTGTTGCTGGCCGGGCTGGCGCTGGCTGGCGGTATCGCCCTCGTCCACAGCAACTTCGCGCAATTCGCGCCCATATTCGACCGCCTCGTCTCCAGTATGGCCCATGCCGACCGCGCCTTCGCCGACGGGCGTATGTTCTACAGCTATCAGCTCCCGCAAATCATGGCGCTGGCGCTGCTGCTTGTGCTTGGCGGGCTGCTATTCTTGTGGGCGGCGCGCGCGCGCTCCGGGCGCTGGACGGCGCTGGCGCTGGTGATAACCGCGCTCGACCTGCTCGTCGCCTCTTACGGCTTCAATCCGGCGAGCGATCCGGCGCTGCTGGAATTCACGCCGCCGGCAATCGAATTCCTGGCCGGGCAGGGCGGGTATTTCCGCGTGACCAGCCTGGAACGCCACGGCGACCCCGCCATCTTGCAGCCGAATACAGGTTTGCAGTACGGCCTGGATGATATCCGCGGCTACGATAGCATTATTCCCGCTGGCTATGTGGCTACCATGCGCGCGTTGCAGCCGCAGCCCCGGCTCGACTTCAATCAGATCGCGCCCCTGCATACCGCCCCCGAATTCAATCACAGCAGCTACCAGAGCACACTCGCCTCAGATCTGCTAAACCTCTTCAATCTGCGCTATGTGTTTACCGCGCCCGACTTCGAAATGCGCCTGCCCGGCTGGAAAGACGTCTACCGCCAGGAAGTGGCGATCTGGGAGAACAACAATGCCCTGCCGCGCGCTTTCGCCGTCGACAAAGCCGACTGGGACCCGCGCTGGCTGGCGGAGGTCGGCGGCGGTTTCAAATTCGCCGAGCTGGATATGAGCGGTGGCGGCTTGCGCGTGCCGCGCTATCAAGCTGCCGAGATCACACGCGACAGCGGCCGCGAAAAATTCATCGACGTCAGCCTGGATAGCGCCAGCTGGCTGGTCATCAGCGAGAGCTACGCGCCCGGCTGGCGCGCCTTCGTCCGCCCCTGGGGCCGCGGCGAAGACCTGGAATTCGGCGCCGCGGTGCGGCTGGCGCTGGCGAATTTCCAGGGCGTCGAGCTGCCTGCGGGCGATTGGACCGTTAGGCTCGTCTACAGCCCGGCCAGCGTGCAGCTGGGCATGTTCGCCTCGTCCATCAGCGTCGCGCTGATCGTCTTTCTGCTGGGCGCCTGGTTTTGGCGCGCCTATATCGGCTTGAATACGGAAGCCTCGTCCGGCCTGGCCCGGGTCGCGCGCAACAGCATCGCCCCCATCATCCTCAATCTATTCAATCGCGGCATCGACCTGGTCTTCGCCATCGTCATGTACCGGCTGCTGCTGCCGATTGATGTCGGCATTTACAACTTCGCCATCGTGCTATTCGTGGCCTTCGACATCTTCACCAACTTCGGCCTGGACTTGCTGCTGGTCCGCGAAGTCTCGCAGCAACGTCGGCGCGCCGGCCGCTATCTCTACAACACCTCGTTCTTTCGCCTGCTGCTGAGCCTGGCGGGCGCGCCGCTGCTGGCTGGCGTGCTGCTGCTCTGGAGCGGCTCGGGCGCGCAGGCCATCGGCGGCGAGGGCTTGCTGGCCATCGGCTTGCTCTACATCGGCTTGTTCCCCGCCAGCCTGTCCAAAGGTATGACCTCGCTCTTCTACGCCAATGAACAAGCCGAGAAACCGGCCGCCATCGCCACCATCACCACCATTAACAAAGCCGTCTTCGGCGTCATCGTCTTGCTGCTTGGCCACGGCATCGTCGGCCTGGCCGCCATCAGCATCTTCAATAATGTGCTGACCCTGCTGGTCCTGCTCTGGGCCGGGCGGCGGCTGATCGGTCCGCTCGGCGGGCGCATCCCCGATTTCAAGCTGATTCGCGAAATGGCGAGCGAAAGCCTGCCGCTGATGCTCAACCACTTCCTGGCCACCATCTTCTTCCAGGTCGATATCGTCATCCTGCAGGCGCTGAAAGGCGCCGCAACCGTCGCCCAATACAGCACGGCTTACAAGTGGCTGCTGGCGGTCAATATCGTGCCGGCATTTTTCACGCAGGCGCTTTTCCCGGTGATTTCGCGCCAGGCCCAAGACGATCCCGCCGCCTTGAGCCGCAGCTTCCGTTTCGGAATCAAGCTGCTCTTCGCCTTGCCGCTGCCGCTGGCGGTGGCTTTCACCGCGCTGGCGGAGCCACTGACGCTGATCCTGGCCGGCCCGCGCTATGTGCCGCAAGGGGTCATCGCCCTGCAGCTAATGATTTGGAGCATCCCCATCGGCTGGATGAACAGCCTGACGCAGTACGCCCTGATCGCTCTCGGCCTGCAGCGCATCATCACGCGCGCTTTCGCATTTGCAGTCTGCTTCAACATCACCGCCAATATCATCTTCATTCCGCAGTATGGCTTCCAGGCAGCCGCCATCGCCACCATCGCCTCCGAGCTGGCGCTCTTCCTGCCTTTCATCGTCCTGGCGCGCCGGCATATCCCGGCAGTCAATGTGCCGGCGCTGCTCTGGCGCCCTCTGGTGGCCCTGGGCGCGATGCTGGCGGCGCTGGTCTTCCTGGGACAGTCGCTCCCGGCGACTATGGCGAGCGGACTTTTGTACATTACCGTCCTGCTGCTGCTGCGCCCGCTGGACGCGGCGGAGGGGCAGGCGCTGGCTAGCTTGCTGCCCGAGGGCGCGCGCGATCTGCGCTGGCTGAGGTGGGTTGGCTTGAGTGTAAGGGCTTAGCTGCCCGGCGTCGCGCGCATATTCATGCCCCTTGCCTTCGCCGGCCGCGCCCAGCGCTTGCTGAAGACCAAATTGCCGATCTCGACCGCATCATCCAACTCGCTCATCATCATGTTCATCACGCTGAAATCGAGATCATACACCTCGCCCGAATCGCACTCCAGGCGCAGCGTCAGCGCGCCGCCCGGCGTCAGATCGGCAGTCAACCCAGTCAGCATGATGTGCAGACCGCCCGGCGCCAGGTCGACCGTCTCGCCCGCCGAAATCCGCAAGCTGTCGACGGCTTCCATCCGCGCCATATCGTCTTCGACCACCGTGCGATGGAAGGCGACTTCATTCGCCGCGGCGCTGTCAGCGGATACTATCGTCACCTCGCTTTCGCCGCGGTTGCGTATGCTCAGGTACACCGCGCTGGATTCCTCCGTCATCGCGCCGTGATCCATATCTGCTTCCATCGCCTCGCTGAGGATCTCAAACTGAAAGGTCTCGACGGCCACTTCACCATTGGGCAGCGTCAGCGTCGCCTCGACGATCCAGCCGCCGGCCATCGTCCACTCAAAAGGCAGGCTGAATACGCCATCGACGGCGCGTTCCGCCTCAGCCAGCACCGGCGCCATGCCAGCGTGATCCATGTCGCCGCGCAGGCTGAGCGTGCCCGGATTGCTCACTGCTTTGCCGTCCCGGTCGCTGACGCGCAAGAGCAGCCTCGTCTCGCCGACTAGCTTGTCGCTGACCGACATATCGAGTTGAATATCAGCTGAAGCAAGCCGCTGTTGACGGCAGCCGGCGAGCAAAATGATGAAGACGAGGAGAACCGTTCGGCGGCGGAATGCGGTCACCGTGCAGTTGCTCAATCATTTGTTGTGGCGGGTGGGCGCGTCAGCAGGCTCAAGCCATAGCCGAAAGCGCCGGCCAACACCGGTACGCCCAGCCACATGTGGATCAGCCACCAGAGACCGCCGCTGCCCCAGACGCTCGTGCCGAGAATATGCGTCATGAGCATAACACCCAGGCTGTAAGCGAAGGGCATGATGAAAGCGAAGAAGCGCAGCCGATTGGTATCCGCGAGGCCATAGCGCTGGTAGAGGCTGTCGCAGAGCAAGCCGACCGCGCCGGCGCTCAAGACGTAAATGAATTCGCCCGCCTCGCCGACCCGGTACCAGGTCATCAGCAGGGAATTGAGGACGAGTAACAGGGTGATCGCCCCGAAAGGCAACTGCCAGCGCCGCGTCATGAACAGCAGCGCGCCCAGCAGGATATTGCTCTGGATGACAAAGGGCACAATCCCGGCCACGTCATAAAGATTGTGCGGCTCGGGTCTCGCTCCAGTCAGGACGATCAAGTCGCCGCCGATTGGCGCGTAAGCATTAAAAAAGGTGAATACGGAGGTGACGGCGGTGAAGCAGAGTACGATCGGGGCGGCCCCGACCCAACTGCCGTCGCTTTCTCGTCCCCAGAACGAGCGGATGGGACCGGTCATAATCAGCAAACCAGTCAGGGCGAGGAAAAGGTGCGATGGACTGATTAGCGCTTCAATGCCCTCTTCAAAGCCGAAAGTTTCATGCCATAGCATATCGACGGCGCCGCCGGCGCCAAAGGCGAAGAAGCCGATCAACGAGAGCGCGTAACCGGCCGGCAAGGCGCTGGTCCAGCGGTAGCCGCGGCTGACATTGCGGAAATGGGTGAGGACCAGCACCAGACCGGCGATGCCGACCGAGCCATAGAGCAAGGCGTGCCAAGGCGTGAAGAAGCTGTCATCCACCCGGCCATGATTATGCGCCCAGCCATCAATGTACAAGCCGAATACGATGGCGCAAGAGCTGAGCGCCATGATCCAGTCCAGGCGCAGGTCATGGGCCGGCGACTTGATTGCGCCCCGTCCGCCAGCAGCCTGCGGAATGAGTTGACCGGCTCGTTGTGTGCTTGTCATAGCTTCTCGCCCTTTCACTGCCCACTATCCACATTATATGCCAGGAAGGATGAAATAGAAATACGGGCGACCCGGGCCTCTCCTTCGAGGTAGGCGCTTACATCGCTAGCGCCGTCCAGCCAATCAAGTAAAATCGAGTTTATTGTTGGGGCGAGTCGTGATGGTGTGGCGTGGCGTTTGAATTGGAAGCGTTGGTAGGGCATCTCTACATCGTCGGCGGGCGCGTCATCAACGTCAATCCGCCCGGTTCTCTGGTGGAGGTAGCGCCGCCATCTGCCGCCGCCGGCCGCGAAGGCGATACCCTCTTCATCCTTATCGCGCCCTCCGGATCCATCGCGCCGACCACCTTCTATCAGCAGCTTGCTCAGTTAGCCGCCGAGCGCTATTTTGACATCAGCGGCAGCGTCACCATCGCCCTGCGCACCATGTTCCAGCTTGTCAACCGCAATCTCTACGAGCACAATCTGGAGCACGCCGAAAACGGCGGGCAGCAATTCGAAACCAGCATGATCGCCGCCGTCCTGCACGAGGACGACATATATGTCGCCCGCACGGGCCCGGTCATCTCCGTCCTGCAGACCGCCGGCTTGACGTTGACCTTTCCCGAAGACCTCGCGGATGACGAGCCGCTCTTTAGTGTGCCCCTGGGCCTCTTGCCGGAGCCGGAGATTTCGATGGTGCGCTACGGCGTCAATGCCGGCAGCCGCCTGGTGCTGTCCGACGGCAACCTGGCCGATATCCCCGGCGACCGCCTAACCAGCATCATGCTGGAGAACGATATTGAGAAGGTGCTGGGGGGGCTGCGCCACACCATCAAGATTCAGAGCCAGCTGATGCTGGTCGAGTTCGTGCCCCCCGAGTATGACGGGCCCATTGTGGCGGCGCCCGGCGAATCTTCGCACGAAATCAACATGCGCCTGAGGGAAGCGCGCCTGGAACTAGACACGGATGCGGCGCAATGGCAACTGCCGCGGCGCGGCGATTTCAGCGCCATTCTGCGCTGGGGGTTGGCGCGGCTGGCCGGGCGCGTCGCCGGTCTGCTGCTCTTCCTGGGCGACATCCTCCAGCGCATTTTCCCGCTGCCGGCCACGGCGAGCTCCCGGCGCGCTTCTTCCGGCACGATTTTCCTGTCGGTTCTGCTTATCCCGCTCATCATCGTCAGCATCGTGGTGCTGTCCTGGGTGTCCAACCTGGGCGAGACCGAATTTGAGCAATGCCTGGGTCGCTTGCAGGAAACCGCCAGATTGGCGCAATCCATCGACCCCGGCAGCCGCCGCAGCGTCACCTCGGCCTGGAACGCCACCATTCAAGTCGCCGACGCCTGCGATGTCATGCGGCCCGGCGATCCCTCCGTCTCCGAAATGCGCAGCGAAGCGCAGGAATTGATCGACACCATTAATAATGTGAAACGCCGCGAAGCCATTCCGCTGATAAATTTCGAGGACGCCAGCATCAGCCGCCTGCGCATTCAAGGCACCGACCTGTACGCGCTGGACGGAAGCAACGACCAGGTCTATCACATCAAGCTGTCCGACAACGGTCGCGAGGCGCTGCAAGACGAACCCGTCGCCAAGATGCGGCTCGGCGCCACCCACCAGGGCATCACCATCGGGCAGATCACCGATATCGCCTTCGACGACCACTCCGGCGACATCGCTATGCTGGACGCGAACGGTACGCTGCTGCGCTGCGCGCCGCAATTCATCTTCACCTGTGACGCGCAGCGCATCCTGGAATCCCATAGCTGGAAGCAGCCCGCAGCCCTGACGATATGGGACCGCAAGCTCTATATTCTCGATAGCGAAGAGGGCCAGATCTGGCGCTACGATCCCTCCGGCGGCGCCTATGTCAGCGCCCCGCGCGAGTACTTCGCCGGCAGCGCCCGCCCCAATTTGCGCAACGTGGTCGACTTCACCATCGGCGGCGACGGGTACCTCTATCTGCTCTATCGCGATGGCGTCATGAAGCGCTACTTCGGCGGCAGCGAGGTGGCCTTCACTTTCAGCGGCTTCAACGAGGGCAGCGAACCCAGTACGGTACTCACCGAGGGCTTCTACCTCAACGACAGTCCTTTCGCGCCCGGTTTCTTCCTCATCAGCCGCGGCGCGCGCACCATATTTGAGACCACAGCGGCCGGCACATTCATGGACAGCTATCAGGCTTTCGACCAGCAGAAGCTTGAATTGATGTCGGCAGTCGCCGCCTATCCCGAGCAGAACATCCTCTACGTCGCCTCGGGCAATACCATCTTCAGCATCACGATGGACTTCACCTAGGCGCTCCGGCGTGGGAACCTAGACCAATCTAACCCCATCCCCCGATCCCTTCCCCGATAAATCAGGGAAGGGGAGCTGACTTGGCGCGAGTTTTAGACGATTATTCGGAGTCTGTACATGATAATGGTTGGACTGCCCTCGGAGCAGCGCCGATTACGTCAGAGCAGTAGTCATCCCCCATTTTAATGGGGGGACCGAGGGGGGTTAATGAAGGGTGAAACGCAAATCAGAGAGTAGCGGACAAGCCTTGAAGGGATCCTGAGTTCCTTAGCCAAACCGTCGGCGACTGTCATCAAATTACGATTGTGGGTATAGTATCGTCAGCAGAAATTACCAGCGATTATCGGGACGGAAAGCAGGAATAGCATGAGCAAAAATGTATTGATTGTCTACGGCGGCTGGGACGGCCACGACCCAACGCAGACTTCGCATCTGTTCGCCGGATTGCTGGAAGCGGCCGGACTCAATGTCACCTTATCGCAGACGCTTGACAGCTTCCTCGATGCCGAACTCATGAGCGCGGTCGATATGGTGGTGCCCGTCTACACCATGAGCAGCATCACGCGCGAGCAAGAATACGGCTTGCTGGACGCCGTGCGCGAGCGCGGGGTGAATGTCGGCGGCTGGCACGGCGGGATGGCCGATGCCTTTCGCCAGAACACGGAATATCAGTTCATGGTCGGCGGGCAATGGGTGGCGCACCCGGGCAATATCATCGACTATCGCGTCAACGTCCACGACCAGCAGCATCCCATCACGGCCGGTATCGGCGATTTCGACATGCATTCCGAGCAGTACTACCTGCACACCGACCCATCCAATAAAGTCCTGGCCACGACGACCTTCAGCGGCGAGCACGCCTTCTGGGTCGAGGGCACGGTCATGCCAGTGGTTTGGACCCGCAACTACGGCAAAGGCAAGATTTTCTACAGCTCGCTAGGCCATGTCATTGGCGATTTTGATGTGCCGGAAGCGCGTGAAATCGTGCGGCGGGGATTGCTCTGGGCGGCCGACAGCCTTTAGTCGGTCGCGGCTTCACTCTGGGGGATCCGCCCCGCTCGCCGCCGCCGACGGCCAAAGCTGACGGTGACGCCACTTGATTTGCCACACCCGCAGCGCCGCCTCCAACGCAATGGCGCTGGACATCTTTGAGGCGCCGTGCTGGCGGTCGGGAAAGTGGATCGGGATCTCGCCGATGCGGTATCCCAGTCGAAAAGCGACGTAGATCATCTCCACCATAAATACGTAGCCATTGGCTTTGACGCGGCCCATATCCATGCCGATCAAAGCATCGCGGCGGTAAATGCGGAAGCCGCCGGTGGCATCGCGGATGGGGATGCGCAGGATGGTCGGCGTATAGACGCGGTTGGCCCACCAGCTCAGCAGCTTGCGCATGGGGCCCCAACTCTCATCGACGCTGCCGCCATCGACATAACGCGAACCAATGACGATGTCATAGTCCCGCGCCTGCCGCAGCAGCCCGGGGATGTACTTGGGTTGGTGCGATAGATCCGCGTCCATCTGAATCACATAGTCGGCGCCCATCGACAGCGCCTGCGCGAAGCCTTGAATGTAAGCCGGCGCCAGGCCCTGCTTCTCCGATCGATGCAGCGCATGGAGCCGCCCCGTGTAGTCAGCCTGCTCTGCCAGCGTTTCCACGATCTGGCCGGTGCCGTCGGGCGAGTTGTCGTCCACCACCAGAACGTGCAGATTCTTCACCCCCAGGTCAAATAGCGCCGGCACCAGTCGGACAATATTCTCACCTTCGTTATATGTAGGCAGGACGATGTAGGTTGTAGGCGGCATACTGGCCTCAAGCGCTTTCAGTCGTCAAGCAGCGAATTGACCGCGTCGGCGACATGCCCGGGCGTCAAACCATAAGCCTGGTAAATCTCGGCGTAGGGCGCGCTGGCGCCGAAGCGATCCACGCCGATGGCGATGCCGCGCTCGCCCAGGTAGCGGCGCCAGCCCAGGGTCGCGCCCGCCTCAACGCTAACGCGCGCGCGCGCTTCAGCGGGCAGTACGCTCTCTTTGTAGTCCTCATCCTGCGCCTCGAATAACTCCCAGCACGGCATTGACACCACCCGCGCGCAGATTTCCGCCTCTTCCAGCAATCCCGCCGCGTCGAGGGCGATCGACACTTCGCTGCCGCTGGCCATGATGATGGCGTCGACATTGCCGCTCTCATGCTCCGACAGCACATAGGCGCCGCGCGCAACTCCTTCGTGAATGCCGGCGTCGTTGCCCGCGAAGACGGGCAGGTTCTGGCGGCTGAGCACGATGGCGGCCGGGTGATCCAGCTCGGCGATGGCCGCCCAGGCGCCGGCGGTTTCGGTGGCGTCGCCTGGGCGGAAGACGTGCAAATTGGGCATGAGCCGCAGCGACATCAAATGCTCTACCGGCTGATGAGTCGGTCCGTCCTCGCCCAAGCCAATGCTATCGTGTGTGAAGACGTAGACTGCCGGGATATCCATCAGCGCGCCCAGGCGCATGGCCGGCCGCATATAATCGCTGAAGGTGAAAAATGTCGCGCTATAGGGCTTGACGATGCCGCCATGCAGCGCCAGACCATTGACGATCGCGCCCATGCCGTGCTCGCGGACGCCAAAGCGCAAATTGCGTTCGGCGCCCCGCCCGGGACCGGTATTGGCCGCGCCCGTGATCAAGGTGCGTGTGCTGCCCGCCAAGTCGGCATCGCCGCCGATCATCGTCGGCGCATGCGCGGCTAAGGCATTCAAGACTTCGCCGCCGGCGCTGCGAGTCGCGATTGAGTCGCCCGCCTTCCAGCTGGGTAGCGCCTCACGCCAGCCCACGGCGAAATCGCCCGCCATGGCCCGATCCCATTCGAGCGCTAAGTCCGGATATGCCGCGCGCCAAGCCTGAAAACGGCCCAGCCATTCCGCTTCGGCGCCCGCGCCGGCCTCCACAGCGCCGCGGAAATGCTCCAGCGCAGCGCCGGGCACATAGAAGCTGTCGGTCGCGCTCCAGCCCAGGTTCTCTTTGGCCAGCTTGACCTCGTCATCGCCCAGGGGGCTGCCGTGCGCGGCGCTCGAGCCCTGTTTGTTGGGGCTGCCGTAGCCGATGATGGTGCGTACGGCGATGAGGCTTGGTTTATGGGCGACCGCCTTGGCTTCGCTGAGCGCCGCGTCCACCGCAGCAAGGTCTGTGCCGTCGGCGACGCGGCTGACATGCCAGCCCATTGCCCCGAACCGCCCCTCGATGTCCTCGCTAAAGGTCATATCCGCGGCGCCGTCCAGCGTCACTTCGTTGTCGTCGTAAAGAAAAATGAGCTTGCCCAGTCCCCAGTGGCCGGCCAAGGCAGCCGACTCCAGGCAGACCCCCTCCATGAGGTCGCCATCGCTGACCAGGGCGTACGTGTGGTGATTGACGATCTCATGACCCTCGCGATTGAAATAGCGCGCCAGATAGGCCTCGGCCAGCGCCAGGCCGACCGCCGTAGCCGCCCCCTGGCCCAGTGGCCCCGTTGTGGTCTCGACGCCTGGCGTGTGGCCGTATTCGGGGTGGCCAGCAGTGTTGCTGCCCCACTGACGGAAGTTCTTGATGTCGTCCAGCGTCACGCCGTAGCCGGTCAAGTACAGCAGCGAGTACAAGAGCATGGAGCCGTGCCCGGCGCTCAGCACGAAGCGATCGCGATTGGGCCAGGCCGGGTTGCGCGGGTTGAAGCGCATATGTCTCATCCACAGCGCATACGCCATTGGCGCGGCGCCCATCGGCAGGCCGGGGTGCCCGCTGTTGGCCTTCTGTACCGCATCCATTGACAGCGTGCGGATAGTATTGATTGCGAGCCTGGTCAAATCGGCCACGGAATGTCTCCTGTTTATTGTTGCGAAATCTGAACGCGTAGATTATATCAGCAGCCCGTATGCCGCGAATATGCAAAAAAACGGATAGCGCATATCCGTCTACAACGGGTAAATTGTCGTAAATTGTTGACCCGAGGCCAGACGCGCTGTAACTATGCCGGGCGTGGTTCCACACGGAAACGGACGGCAGTTCTTTCTTGGCCGTCAATTTCAACTTCGGTGAAATAGGGTGTCGTCACGATGTCAATCTCATCCCGCTCAAGATAACCGCGGGCGATCGCCAAGGCTTTCACCGCTTGATTCACCGCGCCGGCGCCGATCGCTTGCACCTCGGCAAAATTGTGCTGCCGCATTACTCCGGCGATCGCGCCGGCCACGGCCGTCGACCGCGATCGCGCTGATACCTTGATAACATCCGGTCCATCTTCCGCGAAAGTACTGACATCGTCCGCATAGGATTCAGTCAAATGTGGTTGACTTTCAGACTCGGACATTATCTCCCCCTAACACGAGCATTACCTTGCTACCATGTACGACACATTATTAGAATTTTACAGTTAAACCGTGCTATAGTCTACTGAGAGCATAGAATTGTATAGGAATACATAGTGTCAACATGATTTATTGGTAGATTTGCTAGTATAGTTGTGCATTTCTGTTAACTAATGTGTCAATTCTTTATTGTTTTCACATTGGACGCAGAATAACGCGCGATAAGGCGCGGGCGTCGCGTCCCCGCGGCGGAAGTTGATCACCCTGTAAAGCTGCCGGCCAAATCGCTACAATCACTACATAATCTCAATCGCGTTATAGCCTGCGCGAACACAATTACCGTCGAATCGAACGGGATGATGGATGCAGTTCACCGCGCCGCCTGTCGCTTTGATTCTGCTGCTGATATTGCCGCTCATCTGGTTCATCGGCTTCCCGCGCCACGCCTTCCGCCGCCGCCGCGATATCAGCAGCCTCTTGCTGCGAACCCTGATCATCGTCTTGCTGATTCTGGCGTTGGCCGGGCTACAGAATGTCCAGGCGGTCGATCGTCTGGCGGTAATCTTCCTGGTCGATGCCTCAGACAGTATGGGCAGCGACACCGAAGACAGCCAGCTCGAATTCATACGCGAAGCCATCGCTGCCAAGCAACCCGACGACGAGTGGGCGGCGCTGCTCTTCGGTGACAATGCCGTGCCGGAGACGGATTTCAGCCAGGTGGGCGAGATCGAGGGCTTCGCCGCCGTCCCGCAGACGACCGGCACTGATATCGCCAACGCTATACAGACCGCGCTCTCGATGTTCCCGGCTGATGCCTCCCGCCGCATTGTTGTGCTTAGCGACGGCCAGGCCACGCAAGGCGATGCCATCGCGCGGGCGCAACGGGCCGCTGTTTCCGGCGTCGAAATCAGCTACGTCCCGCTCTTCCGCGCGCCCGCCCCCGATGTGCGCATCACCGCTATCGACGCGCCGGGACGCGTGGCCGAAAACCAAAGCTTCGATATCTCGGTTGGCATCCAGGCTGAAAGCGCCACGCCGGCCACTCTGCTGATTTTCTCGGGCGGGCGCCTGATCCACGAGGAGGCGCTGCAGCTGCAAGCCGGGGATACGCGCTACAGCCTGACGCAAGCCGGCGAAAAGAGCGGTTTCCTCGATTTCACCGCCCAAATCGTCGTCCCGGGCGAGAATGACAATTTCAATCAGAACAACCAGTTAGGCGCCTTCAGCCAAGTCATCGGGCCGGCGCGCGTGCTGCTGGTCAGCGTCGATGAATCGGAGACGCAATTCTTGCTGCCGGCGCTGCAGCAAGCCGGAATCATAGTGGATGTCAGCGATCCGGAAGACTTGCCGGTGAACATGGCCGGCCTGGCGCACTACAAAAGCGTCATCCTGGCTAACGTGCCAGCGACCAGGCTCGGCCGCGCGCAGATGACCCTGCTCGATCAATTCGTCAGCGATATCGGCGGCGGCCTGGTCGTGATCGGCGGGCCGCAGAGTTACGCGCCGGGCGGCTACTACCAGACGCCGCTGGAGCGCACCCTGCCGGTCGACATGCAGATCAAAGATCAGAAACGCCTGCCGCAGCTCACCATCGCCTATCTCATCGACCGCTCCGGCAGTATGGGGCAGATCGGGCGCAGCGGCGTCCCCAATCTCGAGCTGGCCAAGCGCGCCATCGTGCTCTCGCTTGAACTGCTGCAAGCCTCGGACCGCGTCGCCATCGGCACCTTCGACACCGGCGGCGCCTGGGTTGTGCCCTTCCAGCAGGTCAATGACGCCCAGGTCCTCACCGCCATGACCAACACCATCCGCTCCGGCGGCGGCACCGATATCCTGGCTGGCTTGCGCCTGGTCGAGCGCGACATCATTCAGGAGCCATCGCAGCTGAAGCATCTGATCCTGCTGACTGACGGCGGCGCCAGCCCGAGCGGACTGGTCGAGCTCAGCGAGACTCTGTACAGCCAACACGATGTCACCCTGTCGGCCATAGCCATCGGGCGCAGCCCCGGCGCGGTCTTGCAGCCCATGGCCGAAGCCGGCGGCGGCAACTACTACGCCGTTGCCGATGTCGAGCAGATCCCGCTGATCTTCGCGCAAGAAACGGTGCTGGCATCCCGCTCCTACATCGTGGAAGAGGCCTATACGCCGCGCGTCAGCGGCAGCAGCGCCATCATCGACGGCATTACCGCCCTGCCGCCCCTGCGCGGTTATGTCGCGACGACGCCCAAGGTGGCCGCCCAACGCATTCTCAGCGGACCAGAACCCTACGCCGATCCCATCCTGGCGGCTTGGCAATATGGCTTGGGGCGGGTCGTGGCCTGGACGGCGGACGCCAGCGCGCGCTGGGCCAATGAATGGGTCGCCTGGCCCGATTTCTCGCGCTTCTGGGGCCAGGCGGTGGCTTGGAGCATCAACGCCGGCGCCAACAAAAACCTGGAAACGCGCGTGCTGCTTCAGAACGATCGCGCCCGCATCGTAGTCGACGCTCGCGATGACGACGGCCAATTCCTCGACGGCCTGGCGCTCAGCAGCGCCGTCTTGAATCCGGCCGGCGACAGCTTGCGCATTCCGCTGCAGCAGACGGCGCCCGGCCGTTACGAATCCAGCTTCACGCCGCAGAACGAAGGCGCCTATTTCTTGACCGTCAGTGGCGAGGCGCAGCTTGGCGAGGAAAAGATGCAGCTCAGCGATCTCAACGGCTGGGTGATGTCCTACTCGCCGGAGTACATCCCGCGCCCGCAAGACGACCGTCTGCTGGCCGATATCGCCGACATCACCGGCGGGCGCAATCTGGCCGACCAGCCCTTAGCGGTCTTCACACATGATCTCGGCGAGCGTCAAGCCGCCACCGATATCTGGCAGAGTTTGCTGCTGCTGGCGCTGCTGCTGCTGCCGTTGGACATCGCCATTCGCCGGCTGATCATCACCCGCAGCGACCTGATCCGCCTGCGCGCCTTTCTCGCGCGTGGCGGCCACGACCAGACGCGCTCGCAGCAGATGCAAGCCCTATTCAGCGCGCGCGGCCGCAGCCGCCAGACTACCGGTTACGGCGACGGCATAGTGCCCCGCCCGCGTCCGCGTCCCGACCCGCAGCCATTCGTGCCGCCGCCAGCGGCGCGCCCGCCCAAGATCACCAAAGGCCGTGATGCGCTGGAGCCGGAGTTCAAGCTGTATGATGAAGAAGTGGTAAATCTGGGTGATCAGCTTTTGAAACGGCGGCGGCGGCGCGGCGAACCCACTGAAGACGACGACTAGCCTCCAGCCGTTCAAGGGCTATAATGGTACAAATGTTCAGATTCAACTGAAGGGGGCTGTTATCAAACAATTATCGTTGCTAACAGGCCAGGCTTTCGCAGTTGATAATTTGCGGACAATGTACGAAACCGATAGTGCAACCACTTCGTCGGCTCGGGTGGAACTCGAGCGCAAATACAGGTCAATATTGCAGCCTACAGATAGATTCAATCGCCAGATTGTCAGCTATCAAGCGAATAAATCTGCCAGCATGCACCGTTGGTTCAAATACAAAGAAGGCTTCTCAGCTCAACTCGTACACAGCTTTCTACGTGAATTCAACCTAACGCCTGCACAGCGCGTTCTGGATCCCTTCGCTGGTGTTTCAACCACCTTGCTTGTCGCTCAAGAGCTCGGGATTGACGCCACGGGAATCGAAGTTATGCCGATTGGCGAATTGGTTTGGCGCGCGAAGTCCAACGCGGATCAATTTGATTTAGAACAGTTGCGGAAAATACGGGACTGGGTCGGTTCAACTCCACCAGCAAAATCGAAACGCGCGTTCCCGCATATCCCCATCACTAGTCACGCCTTTGATGCTGAGCAGGAGATGCAGTTGATGTGGTATGACGAGCAATTCGCCGGCCTGGACGTCAACAGCGCCATGAAGGACTTGCTGAAGTTCGTCCTGCTGTCCATTCTTGAAGACATCAGCTATACAAGCAAGGACGGCCAATTTTTGCGCTGGGACTGTCGCGCAGGCAAAATGCAAATGCGAAATGCAAAGCGTATCGCGGATGGGAAGAAACCCTTTAAGCCATTCCGGAAGCGGGAAATCCTGCAGGTTCAGCCCGCAATTGTCAAGGCGCTAGACTTGATCATTCTTGACCTTTCGCTGCGGGGCGGGCCAACCTCTCAGACTGGAGAGCAAGAACTCATTATCGGAACAGTTTTGGAAAGACTGCCCCGTCTCGGCCAAAATCTCTTTGACGCGGTTATTACTTCGCCGCCCTACTGCAATCGCTACGATTACACTAGAACTTATGCCTTGGAGTTAGCATTTCTTGGCATAGACCATGAAGCTATGCTTAGTCTGCGGCAGCGGCTGCTAAGTTGTACCGTTGAAAACAAATCCAAAATCCAACAACTGCGTCAATTCTATTCGCAAATCGGGCGAGTGGAACACTTTGATCGAGTCATCAAGACTATCGAGAATCATAACGCTTTACAGGAGATTCTAAGCGCGCTGCGGCTACGGAACCGGCGTGGCGAAATGAACAATCGCGGCATCATTTCAATGGTCGAAGGCTATTTTACCGAATTGGCATTTGTAACCTTTGAGATGTACAGAGTTTGCAAGTCCGGGGCATCAGTCGCAATTGTCAATGACAATGTGCGATATAGCGGCGAAATCATACCTGTCGACCACTTGATGACGGATTTCGCGGCACAGTTTGGATTTGTGCCAGAAAAAACCTATGTCTTGTCACAGCGCAAAGGCAATAGCAGCCAGCAAATGGAAAAGTATGGGCGTGAAGCGCTGAGAAAGAGCATCCTGATTTGGAGAAAACCCTAGCATTGCGATGAATACCGACAAGCAACGCGCATGGGCGCTAGACCAACTGCAGAAGACCCTTTTCTTTCATCAGCGGCTTCACGATTGGGGACTAATTGATGTAGCCCGGCAAATCGAAGATACTTCGGGCGAGACGCTGGAATAGGATTTGCAGCGTCTCAACATTGCAGATGCCGCGTGGAACAAGATTATCCATAGTGGAATCAAGCCAATCATCATATTTGCTCATCCCGCGGTTTTGTCAGCCGTAGTGAAATCAGTCAGCTATTATCGAATGTTGTCAATGGTCTCGCAAAAGTCGATGAATCAGATAGGGATACCCACTGCTCGCTACGAAAGTAGTGACAAGCTTCCGAATGCTGATGTCGCACTGTCTATAGCCCGAAGACCGAATAGCCTTGTTGGCGCGTTGATTGTCAACGAACATCAGCTGGAAAGACGCGAATTCGATATCTGGCGGGGTATGGCGGCCGGTTCACAGGCGCAGGGATCATGGCAGAACAAAAAGGGCGACCACGTTGAAGCGCTTCTGAGACGGGATCTAGTTGCGCAATTGCAGAGGAATCAACTCATTACAGCGGATCAGGTGGTAGACGTGAGCGCCCGATCGGTAAAGTTAGCGTTGCTAGATGGCAGGACCATACGCCTGGGTTCAGAACCTGATATTGAAATATACAGCGATTACCGTATTCATGCCGCTGTTGAAGTAAAGGGCGGCATTGATACTGCCGGAGTACTCGAACGAGTTGGGGCCGCCATCAAGAGCCTAAGTCGCGCCAAAGAGGAAAGTCCCGGCGCGATCACAATCCTCGTGATGTCGGCAGTTTCAATGTCTGACCAAGCCAAACAAGCTATAAGGCTTGTCCGATAAAGCAGGAAATGAGAGAAGGTGCTAAATATGAGTAA
>WTGO01000074.1 GCA_011523515.1 Chloroflexota bacterium | reverse complement strand
TCTGTGTCTCAGTAGTTCCAACAAAGTAATGAGAATCGCAGCAGTAAGAAAGAAACTGCCAAAATAATCGTATGATTGTAGGGGCGAGCCTTGGCTCGCCCACTCTTGAATAGACTTCCATTAAATTTTCGCACGATTAACTTGGTTCTACTTCTATTATGAATTCCTCTGTGCGAAGTTCGCTAGAAAAATGTACCGGATGCCTGAAACGTCCCCTTTGCCCCGCGTCTTGCATCGCCGGTAAATGAACTGTAGAATTGTAGTGACAGTTGACGCTGGGGGGAGAATCTGGATGAAAGCGCTTGGAGCGATCGTTGTTGTTTTGGTCGTGTTGCTGGCAGGCGGCGCGATTACGTCCAACTTGCTTTCGTCGGACTTGGCCATCCAGCAGACCACCGACCCCAGCGGCGATTTCCTGACCGCGACGCCCGACCAGGCAGTCGCCTTCATCCTCGTCACCGGCTTCATCATCTTCAACGTGCTGGGCGCCGGGTTGACCGTCATGATCGTCTTCTGGCTGCTGAATCGTCAAGTAACCGCCGTTCGTCAGGCCCCTGGCTCCGAAGCCGCCTGACCAATCAGTTGCGCCGCGGCGCCACGTGCCGTCAATCGTCCATGACCGAAAAGCCACCACCTGCACGACCTGCCGCTATTCGCACATTCGTCGGCGTAGCGTTGCTCGCGCTGATTGCATTTGTCATTGTCCTGGTGGCGACGCGCTCCGAATCCGAGCCTGGCGCCGGTGAAATCAGCGCGGATTCATACGCTGTAGAAGTCGCTGCCGCCCTTGCAAACGCTGACAGTGAAATCGGCGGCGACCTGGTCTATGAGCTCGAATGCAACCTCTGCCACCTGCGCGGCGATGGCAGCCAATCGCCATTATTCTACGGTCTCGCTGACATCGCGGCCGAACGCCGCCCCCCGCTATCCGCCGAGCAATACCTCTACGAGGCGACGCTTTACCCCGGCCTCCACCTGGTCGAAGGTTATTCCAACTCCATGCCCAACAACTATCAGGATCGCTTGTCACAGCAGGACGTTGGGCACATAATCGCCTACCTGCTGGGCTTCACGGCGGGCGTCACCGACCCATGACCTGCCCCGTCGGCAAACGGCCGGCGCGGCTCAGCGCTCTTGCTGTGGCGCGAACCGACAGGCATGATAGACCTCCATGAGCCTGGACACTTTCACTATCTCGGCGTTGGTCGACGAATTGACCGAAACGATCGTCGGCGGTCGCGTCCAAGACATCATTGATGTCGACCAGATGACCATAGGCCTGGAGATCTACGCCGCGGGCAAGCGTCGCTACCTGGTACTCGGCGCCGACGCGGCTGAGCCAAGAGTCCACCTTGCTGACGCGAAATTGCGCCGAGGCGCCGCCCAGCCGACGCAGTTGGGGCTGCTTTTTCGCCGCTATATCCAGGGCGGGATTGTCAACGCGGTCAGCCAGCCGCCATGGGAGCGGCTTCTGCAAATCGACCTGGAGGGGCCCGATGGCGCGCTGCAAGTCATCGCCGAGCTCATGCCGCGCCGGGCTAACGTCCTGCTGATACGCGACGGCGTAATTCTGGACTGCTTGAATCGAGTCGGGCCGGACGCGAATCGCTACCGGCTGAGCTTGCCCAACCACCGCTACGTCCCCCCGCCGCCGATTCAAAATCAGCGGGACCCGGCCGCCTTGTCCGCGCGCGATCTGGAGAACCTGCTGCGGAACGCGGAAAAACCAACGACGCAGCTGCGCCGCCTGCTGCCCGGGTCTGTTCTCGGCCTAAGCCCGCTCCTGGCCAAAGAAATCGCCTTTCGCGCCAGTGGCGATGCCCGCGCCCGGGTGGCGGAAGCTGACGCCGCTGAGCTCTTCAGAGCAATTTGCGAAGTCGTAACCCCGCTGTTGCAGCGCCAATGGCAGCCCGGCATCGGCAGCATCGACGGCGTTGCAGCCGAAGTCAGCGTAATTCCCCTGCGCCATCTGGAGTGGAGCGCCTGCTCCTCCATCAGCGAGGCGATTTCGCGCTTCGCTGGTTCGCGCAGCGGGCCGGATGTTTATCGCGCCGCGAAGCAGCCGGTGCAAGCCGCGCTTGATGAAGGCAAAGCCAAACTCGTGGCCAAGGTTGCCGCGCTGGAGCGTAATCTCAAAGGCGACAGCGATCTGGAATTGCTGCGGCAATCCGGCGAGCTGATCCTCGCTTATCAATTTGCGATTCAAGCGCAACAGCAGGAGCTGCGCGCGCAATATGACCTGGATGCCCCCGAGCTGGTCATCCGGCTCAATCCCGACCTCAGCCCGCTTGAGAACGCGCAAAGCTATTTTCGCCGCTACGAAAAGGCCAAGAGCGCCGCGGAAGCCTTGCCCCGCTTGCTCGACGAAACGCGACTGGAACTGAGCCTTCTGGATCAGTTGCGGAGCGACCTGTTGATCGCGGCCAGCTGGCCCGAAATCGACGATGTCATTCAAATTCTGCAAGCGCGCGGCCATTGGCGCGGCAAGCAGGTCCGGCGCATGGGCGGCGGCGGGCGCGCAGGTCCGCTGCGTGTCGTCAGCCGCGACGGCTATGTCATCTGGGTGGGGCGCAACAGCCGCCAGAATGAGACGGTCACATTCAAACGTGCGAATCCTCAAGATATCTGGCTGCACGCGCGGGGGGTTCCCGGCGCGCATGTCGTCATTCGCAACGACGGCAGACGCATCAAAGCGGAGTTAATCGCGGAAGCGGCTGCTGTTGCCGCCTGGTACAGCAATCGCCGCGGGGATTCGAATGTGCAAGTCAATTACACCCGTGTCAAATACGTCAAGGCGATAAAAGGCGCCGGGCCCGGCATGGTGACGTACCGCAACGAGAGCTCGCTCTCCGTGCGGCCGCATGACGAGAGCATTCTAGCCTAAGGCGAACCCGGCGGCGACTGGTCCAGTTCGGGCCGATGACCCTCGCGCAGAACGCGCTGCGCCGCCTCGATGACTCGCTGCGTTGAGATGTCCCGTACGCAGGGATGATAGTCCGATTCGTCGTTTCGCCAATCCAGGATGCGGCAGGGCCGACAGCCGATGTTCGCCGTCACCACCTCGTGAAGCCGCGGGTCGCCCCAAGGCGCGAACTCCTGTGGATCAGCCGGCCCGAACAGCGCGGCAGTCGGCGTGCCCACCGCCGCCGCCAGATGCAGCGCGCCGCTGTCCGGACCCAATACCGCGCGCGACCGCGCATAGATCGCCGCCAGCTGGCCGATGCTGGTTTCGCCTGCAAGGCAGACGGCGTCCGCACGCATGTCCGCCGCAATCTCGTTGACCAAAGGCGCTTCTGACGCTGTTCCGGTGAATACAATCAACGCGCCGAATTCGGCGGCAATCGCGTCGCCTGTACGCGCCCACTTGTCAGCCAACCAGACTTTGCTCGCCGCGCCCGAACCCGGATGCAGGCAGACAATCGGCTTGTAAGGGTCGATCTTCCGGCTGTCAAGCAGCTCGCTTGCGCCCGCGCGATCCGCCGCCTGCAGTGGAAACTCCAGTTTAATTTCGCCGGGGTCGATGTGACCAGTCCACGGCGCGACCAGGCGCAGATTCTGCTCGACCGTGTGCGTAAACTTGTGTGCCACGACTTCGGTCAAGAATGGCGCGACATTGCGCAAATCATAGCCGACCCGCCGCGGGACGCCGGCCAAATGCGCCACCAGCGCGCCCCACCAGTGATCCGGCCGCATGACGATGGCGCTGACGTAACCGATTCTGCGTAATCGGCGCGCGGTTTGCGCGGCCAGCCGCCACGGTCCGAGCGTGGAACTCGCGGCGCGCGCAAAACCCGGGAAGGACAGGGTCAGCACACGATCAATCTCGTCATAGTTGGCCAGCGCTTCCGCGGACCACTCGCCGCAGAGGACATGGATGCTCAAGTCGGGACGGCTGCGTTTGAGCGCCTGAATCGCCGGCGTGGACAGCAAGACATCGCCCAGGTGATCGGGCCGCACAATCAGCAGCCGCTCGCCATCAGACTTCGCCGTGTTGACTGGAAATCGTGCGATGCCAGCCAGCATGCTGTCCCGCAGTCGCTGCTTGGGGCCGGCGCGCCGCAGCTCGGTCGCGCGCGCCTGATTTCGTTTGACCAGCGCGGCTCTATCCACCGACCAGGCTCTCGTACAGGCGTAGCAGATCCGGCATTAATACACGCCAGTCATAGTGCTTGCCGACGGCGTCCAGCGCTCGGGCTCCCAATTCGCTGCGGCGCGCATCGTCTTGCAGCAAGGCGACGACGGCCCCGGCGAATTCGTCAGCATCGTCCGCGATTGATAGCGCGCAACGAACCTCGCTGTTTAGCCCGGCCGCGCCGATCGAGGTCGACAGTACGGCGCAGCCCGCCGCCATCGCCTGCAGAATCTTCAGCCGCGTCCCGCTGCCCATGCGCAGTGGCACGACAAAAAGCGCCGCTTCGTGCAGAAATGGCAGCACCGACTCCACCCAGCCGGTCAGCTGAATGCGCGGGTCCGCCGCCAGTTCGCTCAGCCGGGCCTGCGGATTCCGCCCGACGATGCTTAGGCGAACTGACGATTCTCGCGACCATACCTGTGGCAGGACTGCCTTGCACAGCCATTCCGCAGCGTCGACATTGGGGCGGTAATCCATCTTGCCGCTAAATACAATTTGCCGCTTGGAACGCGAGTTGCCCGCTGGCGGCCGATAATCCGCGACCGCGATGCCATTCGACATCACTGTGATTGGCGCTCCCCGATAGCGCTGCAGCAAGTCGCGGTCTTCGCTGCTGACCGCCACGACAGCGTCGACGCTCGCGCAGACGCTTGCTTCGAAACGCGCCAGCCGCCTCGCCTGGACTGACGAGTAGAGCGCTGCCGGCAGGCGCGTGACGCGACCGGCGTCCACACCGGCGATAACCCGCTGCAAGTCAGCTTCGGCATTCAAGGCGTCGTACACCACTTTCGCGCCGCCTCGCTCCGCCAGAATCAACTTCAAGTATCCGCCCAGCTCAATGCCCGAAAATTGCACGATGTCGAATGATTCCGTCTGCAGTAATTGCCGCAAGGCGCTCTCGAATTCGGCGCTGGCCAGCCGAGATTCCAGATCCGCGCTGAAACTGGTCAAGAGCGTGGTCAGGCGCTGCCTTCGCGTCCTGGCAGGCAGCGGCACGGTGTGTATAGCAGCGCACAAATCTGCGAGCGGGTTCGACTCTAGCGCTGCAGGGCTCTCGTGAAAACTGAGCAGGTCCACCTCATGTCTCGCCGCGCGCAGCCCACGGACGATGCCCATATTGCGCAAAGCGGCGCCCGACTCGCTGGGGTAGGGCAAATCGGGCGTGAGCAGCAAAATCTTCATCGCGGGCCTAGCTGAGCGCCATCTCGTAGCAATCGAGCGCGATGCGCGCGGTATCGCTCCAGCGGAACCCGGCCGCCCGCTCCAGCGCCGCCTGCTCTTGCCGCTCGCGCCAGCCGCTGTCGCTCAGCACACGAGCCAGCCCGTCGGTGATCGAGCCAATATCGTGCGGATCAATCAGCAGGCCCACATCACCCACAATCTCAGGCAAGGAGGCGACGCGACTCACAATTGGAACGGTTCCGCAGGCCATGGCTTCCAGCGCCGTCAAGCCAAATCCCTCATAAAATGACGGTGTAATCAGAGCCAATGCCTGGCTGTAAAGCGCCGGCAGCTGAGCGTCTGTCACATCCTGCTTGATAATCAGATCAGCGCCGATCCCCGTCGCGCGCAAGTCGGTCATTAGCTGCTCATAGTGCCAGCCGGGTCGGCCGACCACGACCAGCTTGGGCGCGTCGGCGTATTCCAACTTCAGCTCTCGATAAGCCTGAGCCAAGCCGACCAGGTTCTTGCGCGGCTCCAAGGTGCCCACAAACAGGAAATAGTTATCGGGCAGCTCAAGAGATCGAAGCGCCGGCTCTGAACATTCTGGCGTCAGTGGCTTGAAGCGTTCGTCTACGCCCAGCATATGCACTGTGATCGACTCCGCCGGAACGTCGAGAATGTCGATCAGGTCGGTCTTGGTCGCCTCGCTGTCGGCCAGAATATGATCCGCGCGCCGCACGGAGGCCACGATCTGACCGTTATAATAGTGGCGGCTCGCGGCGGTGATGTATTCTGGATAATGGATGAAGCTGAGATCGTGAACGGTGATCACATGACGCCGGGCGCCGCGTATCGGAGCGATGAAGTCGGGGCTGTGGAGCAGGTCGAAGCGGCATCGCGCCAGCTCAATCGAGAGGGCTGCCCGCTCCAGCGTATGATGCGGCGGCGTCCAAGCGCTGGCAGTCGCGAAACGCGCGGATAAACGCTCCCGCGCTTTCCGGCTCTGCAGCAGCGTAAACCTGTGAGGCGTTTGAAACTGTTCCAAGGCACGGATGAGGGCTGTAATATACCGGCTGATGCCGCCAACACGATAGTGAGTGAGCCGGGCGTCAATTCCGATATGTGCCATAGCGCGAGTATAACGGTATCATTTGGCGCATGCTAGCTGTAACCGTCCGCGCGGAATATGCTCGAGCGGGTCGCCTCCACAGCAAAGGAAGCACGGTATGAATCGCTACGATGTTCTGACGTTTGGTGAATCCATGATGCGGTTGACGCCGCCCGGTTTCCTGCGGATTGAGCAGACGCAATCCTTCGATATCTGGGTAGGCGGGACCGAGTCCAACACCGCCGTCGGACTCGCCCGCTTGGGCATGCGCGCCGCCTGGCTGTCGCGCTTGCCGCGCTCGTCGCTCGGCCGCTACATCAGCAATCGCATCGCCCAGTACGGCGTCGATGTCAGCCAGGTGGTCTGGGCCGATGACGAACGCCTGGGCATCTACTTTCACGAAAAAGCGCAAGCCCCCCGCGCCAGCGAAATCATCTACGACCGGCGTGACTCCGCCATCAGCCGTATGCAGCCGCGGGATCTGCCCGACGGCTTGTTCGAGCCGGAGGTGTCGCAGTTATTTCACGTCACGGGCATCACCCTGGCGATCAGCGACACGGCGCGGGACACGGTGCATGAAGCGCAGCGCCGCGCCAAAGCGGCCGGCTGGCGCCTGAGCTTCGACACCAATTATCGCAGCAAACTCTGGAGCGGCGCGGGGGCCGCCGCCGGCTGCGACCAGGCCATGGCGCTGGCGGATGTGATATTCTGTCCGCTGGGGGATTATCAGGTGATGTACGGCGCTTCCAGCGCGGACGAAGCCCTGGAGGCGCTCGCGGCACGCTACCCTGACACGCTAATCGTCATGACCATGGGGGTAGACGGCGCGATGGCGCGAAATCCCGCCGGCGACACGATTCGCCAACCGGCAATACTCGCCGGCGAGGTCGGCCGGATCGGCGGCGGCGACGCCTTCGCGGCTGGCTTTCTCTACGCCTGGTTGCGGCATGATGATGTCGCCGGAGCCCTGAAGTGGGGCGTGGCCATGTCGGCGCTGAAATACACCATTCCCGGCGACCTGCCCCTGGTCGATCGCGAAGCAGTCGCCGCGCTGGTTGCCGGCGCCAGCGGGGGCGGGCTAATCCGCTAAGGGCGCCCACCGCGCGGCATTCTTAGACCAAGACCGAAATAATATCTCTGTGCCCTCTGTGTCTCTGTGGTGAATAACCTGTGTAGTGTTCGCCATTACATTGGTGTCGTCGTCAGTTGCGACTCCCCGCGCGTTGCCATATAGCGCGCCGGCTTTCATTGCTCTATAATCCGACGCTTATGTAAACGTTGACTCTTCCTTTTGCCCATGAAATCGAAACATAAGCAGCGCCATCCATTCGCCCGTCTGCTCAACTATGCCTCGGTCTACAAACGCCGCGTAGCTTGGGCGACCAGCTTCTCCGTCCTGGGCAAACTCTTCGACATCATGCCGCCGGTTCTCATCGGCATGGCGGTGGACATCGTCGTCGAGCGGCAGAATTCGCTGCTGGGCCGCTGGGGCGTGGCTGATCTATCGCTGCAGCTAATCATCCTCGGCGTTGTCACGCTGATCGTCTGGCTGCTGGAATCCGTCTTCGGCTATCTGCAGCGCGTCTATTGGCGCAATCTGGCTCAATCCATGCAGCATGATCTGCGCGTCGAAGCCTACGATCACGTGCAGCGCCTCGAGCTGGGCTACTTTGAAGACCAAAGCACGGGCGGCCTGATGTCTGTGCTGAACGACGACATCAACCAGCTGGAGCGCTTTCTGGATATCGGCGCGAACGACGTGATTCAGATCCTGACCACAGTGATCGCGATCGGCGGCATTTTTGTCTTCATCGCGCCCAGCGTCGCCTGGATGGCCGCCGTGCCCATTCCCTTCATCATTTGGGGTTCGCTGAAATTCCAAAAGCTGCTGGCGCCGCTCTATATCTCGGTCCGAGAGCAAGTGAGCGTCATCAACCATCATCTCTCCAACAGCCTTAGCGGCATCGCCACCATCAAGAGCTTCACGGCCGAGGACTTCGAAGCCGAGCGCCTGCGCTTCGAGAGCAATGAGTACCTCGAGCGCAACCGCCGCGCCATTCGTTGGGGCTCGGCTTTTACGCCCCTGATCCGTATGGTGATCGTCACCGGCTTCATCGCCATCACGGTGGCCGGCGGCAAACTCGCGCTGGATGGCCTGCTCGAGATCGGCGCCTACAGCGTGCTCATCTTTATGACGCAGCGCCTGCTCTGGCCGCTGACCCGGCTGGGCGAGACCTTCGATCTCTACCAGCGCGCCATGGCCTCTACCATTCGCATTCTCGACCTGCTCGGCATCAAGTCTTCAATCAATGACGGCGACATCCATTTGCCCACAGCGCAGGTCCGCGGGCAGATGCGGCTGGACCAGGTCGAATTCGCCTATAGCGACGGGCGTGAAGTCATTCGGAATCTCTCGCTGGATATTCCGGCGGGCGATACCATCGCCATTGTCGGGGCGACCGGCGCGGGCAAAAGCACCGTCATTAAGCTGCTGCTGCGCTACTATGATGTAACCGCCGGGCGCGTGCTGCTCGACGGCTTTGACCTGCGCGAGCTTCGGCAGGAAGATATTCGCCGGGCCATTGGCCTGGTGAGCCAGGATGTCTTTCTGTTTCACGGCGCCGTGCGCGAGAATATCGCCTATGGCGATCCGGAGGCTTCGCTGGAACTCGTCATTGAAGCGGCCAAGGTAGCCGAAGCGCACGAATTCATCTCGGAGCTGCCTGACGGCTACGACACCGTGGTGGGCGAACGGGGTCAAAAGCTCTCCGGCGGCCAGCGCCAGCGCCTGTCCATCGCCCGCGCCGTACTTACGGACCCGCCCATCCTGATCCTCGACGAAGCCACCTCATCGGTCGACAACGAAACTGAAGCCGCCATTCAGCGCTCGCTGGAGCGTATCGTCGTCGGGCGCACCACCATTGTCATCGCCCATCGCCTCTCCACCGTTCGCAACGCCGATATGATCTACGTGCTGCAAGATGGCCAATTGCTGGAAAACGGACACCACCAAGACCTGCTGCGCTTGGACGGGCTATACGCCTCGCTTTGGCGCGTGCAAACTGGCGAGCTCGTGCTCGCTGGAGCGGCGCGCTAGCTGACCTGCGCCAGCAGCTGATCAACCACATCCATATTCTGGACAGCGTCGGCCGGGGCGAATCGCGGCGCGCGCTTGTTGAGCAGCGAATCGGCGAAGTCTTCCGCCATCAGCTGGTAATGGTCAACTGGCGGGATCACGTGCTCGCTGTAATCGTCGCCTTGCCAATGTTGCACCAGCGTATCCGCGGCTTTGTCCGGCACAAAGCTGGTCGGCACGACGATCATGCCCTCCGTGCCCTTGAGCGTGTAGGAATGCTGACGATAAGCCCGCAAGCCGCAATCAAAATGGCCGATAACGCCGGAGGGAAACTCAAACGTGCCCGCCAGCGCCTCGTCTACGCCTGTCACCGCGCCGATGCGCCCGCTAGCTGTAACGCGTGACGGTTCTTCGCCGGTCATGAAGCGCATCAGGTTGACGCAGTAACAGCCGACGTCCATCAGCGCGCCGCCGGCCAAGGCCTTGCTCAGGCGGATATTGGCCCCGTCGCTGACGGCAAAGGTGAAACTGCTGTTGATGATCTGCAATTCGCCGATGCTACCGCTGGCGATGATTTCTTTCACTCTTGCGTGCTGGGGATGAAAGCGGTACATGAAGGCTTCCGCCAGCAGAACTTCATGCTGCGCAAAGGCATCCACGATGGTTTGCGCTTCGGCCGCATCGCTGGCGAAGGGCTTCTCGCATAAAGTCGGCACGCCCGCCTCGGCGCACTTGATGCTCCATTCGGCGTGCATGCTGTTGGGCAGCGGATTATAGATGGCGTCAATTTCGCCGTCGGCGATCAATTCTTCATAGCTGCCCAAGGCGCGGGGGATACCCTGCTCGGCGGCGAAGGCTTGCGCCCGCTCCAGCGACCGGCTGCAGACCGCCGCCACGACGCCATTATGCGAGGCGTGGATGGCCGGTATGACGCGCCGACCGATATTTGCCGTGCTCAAAATCCCCCAGCGTACTTTGTCGCTCATCTTTCACTCCTCTTCCTACCGGATTCGCCCCGGCGAGTTTCCTCTGTGCCCTCTGTGCCTCTGTGGTGAATTAACCTGTACAGTGTCGCATCCTTGCCGCCTCACAGCCAAGCCGCGACGATTTTAGCGAGTTCTCCGCTTTCTTTCAAAGCGGACACGGCGCTTTCGACCAGTTTCCAGGCATCGGCTCGGTCACGCCGCAAGGCTATCGCGTAGGGATCGTGCGTCACGTACCTAATCTCCGGCTGCCATTCACTTTGCTCTCGCTTATACAGGCGAAACGTCGTCGCGTCTGTTAGCGCGCCGTCCGCCTGCCCGAAGCGCAGCGCGTCCAGAGAGTATGCGGGTAGTTCGTAAGGCAGCTTTTCAATCCGCGCTCCATCGCGCTCCCATGCCCGGATCTGGCTGTCGGCGCTGCTGGCGTACTCGTAGGCGATCCGTGTGCCGGAGAGCGCATCCGCGTCAAGCGGCGCGCCCCGCGCGCTCACCAGAACCAAGCCATTGTCGTAATATGCCTGCGTATAGCGCGCGTCATCGCGCCGCGCCGGCTCCACCCGCAGCGCCGAAATCAGCAGATCGACCTTGCCGCTGATCAGCGCGTCGTATAAGCCGTTGAAGCTGATGCTCACGAAGCGCGCCGGCAGCCCGATCTCGCGCGCTAGGGCAAGCCCCAGGTCGATATCAAGGCCGCGTAGCTCACCGCCATCGTCATAGGCGAAGGGCGGAAAGCTGCCGTCCACGCCGATAACGATCTCGCCGGCGGCGAAAGCGATCGCCGGGTCGGGCGGCTGATAATGCCGCAGGATGCCGGCGGCGAGCACCAAAAGCGGCAGCGTCAACGTCAAGGCGCGCAGGACGCGCAATTGCGGATTCATCGGCCCGCTCGCGGCGGCGGCAGCCAGGGCGACTGGCGCCGCGCCCGGCCGCGCGCGTAATCCTGCAGCGCAAAATAGATCGGCTTTTCCACGAAGTCGGCGCTGACCAGGGTGAAGTTGTCCGGATAGCTGTAGACATCCGCCGGATAGCGCAGTGCCCAAATGCAGAGATTCTCCAGCCAGGGCCAATTTTTCTCGGCAAATTCAAAGGCCCGCACTGTGTATGCTGAGCGCTGCGATGGGCGTACCGCCTGCGTCCAGCGCGGATGATCATTCCAGCCGCTCTCGGTGATAGTGGCCGGTTTGTGACCATCGCCGTTGGCCGCCATGATCTCGCGCAGCAGCTCGCTGCGGCGGAAGTTCAGACGGTCCGGCGCCGGCTCGGCTTCCGGCGGCTGGCGGAAGCCGTAGCTGTGGATCGCCAAGGCGTCGAAGAATGCAGCGGCGCCCAGGTCATATAGGTCCTGTAGAAATTCCAGCTCGTTGAGGCCCGCGCCGCCGCCGCGCGCTTCCAATGTCGGCGCCAGCGCCCCCGCCATCACCACAGCGCCCGGATTCGCCCGCTTGATTGGCCCGTAGCTAGCTCGCAAGAGGCGACCGTAGCGCGCTGGATCCGCCGGCTGATAGCCCCATTCGAAGTTGAGATTGGGTTCATTCCAGATGATGAGGTGATCGACGCTGCCTGCGTAGCGCTCGGCGAAGGCGGCGGCATAGGCAGCGAAAGCCGGGAAAGACTCCTCGGTCAGATAGTTCAGCGTTTCTGTCTTGCCGTCACGCGCCCAATCCGGCACCAGCCCCAGCCTGGCAATGACGCCCAGACCTTGCATCTCGGCATGGCGCACGATGCGATCAGCCAATGTCCAGCTGTAACGACCCGGCTCGCGCTCAACATAAGCCCAGGGGAAAAACTGCACGATCTCGCTCGCTCCCAGTTCGCGCGCCAGCTCCAGCGACCACAAGATCGACTCCTCCTCTACCTCGTTTTCCAGCAAAGTATGCACGCACACTTGTGGTTTCTCGGTTTCGACAGTCTGCCGCTCGGCGGGCAGAAGAGTGGGCGGCGGCCTGCGCGCAACCAGCACCAGCAGCGCTATCAAAACAAGCGCCGCCATCGCGCCAGCGCGCGCCCGTCTTTCCTTGAATTCCGCCTCTTCAGTTTGCCGCAACATTTGATGTGACAAGGCTTGGGCTTTCAGTTACAATAGCCGCTGCTGGGCGGCGCGCTCACTATAGTAGCAGGTGAGCCGGTCTAGCAAGATCGGCGCTGGCCAACAGGGCGAGGGATGGGCAAGGGTGGCGAAGCGAATCATAGCAATGTGGTCAGGGCCGCGAAACATCTCCACCGCGCTGATGCGGTCCTGGGCCAGCCGCGCCGATACGCGGGTCATCGACGAGCCCTTTTATGCGCATTACCTGAAGGAAACCGATTATGACCATCCAGGCGCCGACGAAATCATCGCCGCCTACGAGACCGATTGGCGGCGGGTAATTGACCGGCTGCTGAATAGCGACAACGGCAAAGCGATTTACTATCAGAAACACATGACCCAGCACATGCTCGAACATGTCGACCGCTCCTGGCTCAGCCAAATCTCAAATTGCTTTCTCATTCGTGACCCGCGCCGAATGCTGCTGTCCTTCGCCAAGGTGATTCCCGAACCGCGTCTGGACCAAACCGGATTGCCACAGCAAGTCGAACTTTTCAACTTCGTGCGGGGGGCGACCGGGCAAGTCCCGCCCGTGATCGCGGCGCGCGATGTGCTACGGGATCCCGCGGGAACCCTGCGCCGGCTCTGCGCTGCGCTGGAGGTCGCTTTCGACCGGGCCATGCTGCGCTGGCGGCCCGGCGTGCATGCCAGCGACGGCATCTGGGCCAAGCACTGGTACGCCAGCGTGGAAGCCTCGACCAGCTTCGCGCCCTATCAGGAAGACGATACGCCGGTGCCGGAAAATATGCGCGCGCTGCTGCGCGAGTGTCAGGAGCTCTACGCCCAAATGGCGCCTTACCGTCTAAGGCAGGAAGATTGATGAAACAGGCATTCAATCCCAAGAACAAAGACTTGCTCATCAATATCAACGGCGAGCTTTACCATCGCGATGTGGCCGGCATCAGCCCCTTCGACTCAGCCGTGCAAGGCGGCGATGCGGTCTGGGAGGGGCTGCGCCTGTACCAGGGGCGCATCTTCAAGCTGATCCCGCATCTCGACCGCCTGCGCGATTCAGCAAGGGCGATGGCTTTCAGCGAGATCCCCGCGCACGACGAGATCATCGCCGAAATCTGCAAGACGCTGGCCGCCAACCAGATGACCGATGGCGTCCACATTCGATTGACCTTGAGCCGCGGCCTCAAATATACTAGCGGGATGGATACGCGCTTGAATACCAGCGGCCCCACCTTGATCGTGCTGGCCGAGCACAAACCGCCCGTTTACGACAAATCGGGCATCCGCCTGATTACTTCAGGCATCCGCCGCATCCCGCCCGATTGCGTCGATCAAAACATCCACTCCTGCAATCTGATAAACTCAATCCTCGCCAAGATTCAGGCCAACGCGGCTGGCGTTGACGACGCGCTTATGCTTGATTATGAGGGCTTTGTCGCCGAGACCAACGCCACGCATATATTCATCGTACGAGACGGCGTCGTCATGACCTCGGACACCGGCTCCTGCCCCGAAGGCATCACACGCGGCGCCGTGCTGGAAATCTGCGCGCGCAATGGCATCCCCAGCGCGGTGAAAGCCATTTCGCTGGCCGAGGTCTATCGCGCTGATGAGATGTTCTGCACCGGCACCATGGGCGAGCTGGCGCCGGTGGTCGAGCTGGACGGCCGGCAAATCGGTACGGGCGCCACCGGCGACATGACGCTGCGATTGAGCGCGCTCTTTCGCGAACGCACCCGGGTGGAAGGTTATCAAGTGGTTGAATTGGCATCTGCCGGTTAGACTGTATAGGTTGCGCATTAGTCCAATAGGAGAAACTTCGTATGTCAGATCTTTCATTTGTGGGTAAACCAACGCCGATGATTGACGGCCCTGCCAAGGTAACCGGCAACTTGAAGTACACCGGCGACTTGAAGCTGGCTGGCATGCTGCACGCGCGCTTCGTTTTGAGCGACTACGCTCATGCCGCCATCGGCGGAATAGATGCTGATGCGGCGTTGGCCGTCCCCGGCGTTCATTCCGTTTTGACCGCGGCTGAACTGCCCGATATCACGCCTTCATCGCGCGCCAAACTGATGCTCGCTCGTGATCGCGTCATCTTCGTCGGTCAGCCGGTCGCCATGGTGCTGGCCGATACAGCCGCCGCCGCGGCCGATGGCGCTGAATTGGTCGAAATCGACTATGACCCGCTCGAAGCGGTTACATCGATTGAAGCGGCAGTCGCTGAAGGCGCGCCGATCATCTGGCCCACGGGCATCCCCACCGGCGCGGAAGACGAGGCCGCGCACGGCGCTGATACCGGCGGCGAATCCGAAGAAGACGAGGGTGAAGCCTCCAATATCGCCGGACGCACGCATATGGAATCCGGCGATGTCGCGGCTGCCTTTGCCGGGGCCGATGTGGTCGTGCAGCGTGCCTTCGAGACGCCCATGGTGCATCAAAGCTCGATCGAGACGCAGGGCTGGGTGGTGCAGCCCAACCCGCTCACCGGCGGCGTCACCATGTGGGGCAGTGTCCAGTCGCCCTTCGGCGTGCGCATGGATGTGGCGGACGCGCTCGGCGTGCCGGAATCCGACGTCACGGTCTACGGCATGCCGGTCGGCGGCGCGTTCGGCGCGAAATTCGGCCTCTACGAAGCGTTGATCGCCCTGGTCGCGGTCACTGTGGGCCGCCCGGTCAGCTTGATTTTGACGCGCGGCGAAGAGCTGCTGACGACCAATCCCGCGCCGGCGCTGCGCATTGATGCCAAGCTGGGCTTCGAAAGCGACGGCGGGCTGCTGGCCATGCAGGCGACCGTGACCGCCGATAGTGGCGTCTACCCCAGCGGACTGGGCGGTTTCGCCGCCATGCAATTCGCCAGCTTCTATCGCTGCGAGAATCTCTTTCTGGAATCGATCAATGTCGTCACCAACAAACAATCCGTCGGCGCCTACCGCGCGCCGACCTCGCCAACGGCCTTCATGGCGGTCGAGACCCTCTTTGACGAGGCTGCCGCGCAATTGAATATCGATCCGGTGGAGCTGCGCCTGAAGAATGCGGCCCGCGGTGGCGACCCCGCCCCCGATGGCGGCGACTTCCCTGTCATAGGCATGGTTGAGACCCTTGAAGCCGCCCGCCAACATCCGCTGTGGTTGAATCGCGAAGCATCGCGCAAGCAAGGCCGAGGCGTCGGCATCGCCATTGGCGGCTGGATGGGCGGGCTGGAACCGGGCGCGTCCGTCTGCAAGCTCAACCGCGATGGCGTGCTGCAAGTGCAGATTGGCACGGCCGATCTCTCCGGCACGCCGACATCCTTTGCGCTGTTGGCTGCTGAGGCTTACGGCGTCGCGCCCGACAAGGTGCGCTTCGTATACAGCGACACCGACAGCGCGCCCTACGGCGGTGGCGTCGGCGGCAGCAAAACTCTGTATACCCTGGGCAACGCCGTCATACGCGCCGCGCAGGACGCGCGCCGGCAGACGCTGGCCATAGCCGCCGAAGAATTCGAAGTTTCCGCCGAAGATCTCGAAATCGTCGACGGCCGCGTCCAAGTCCGCGGTTTCCCGGATCGCTCAATCAGCTTGGGTGAAATCGCCGGCAAGGGCATGACCTTCGGCGGCAAGTACGAACCGGTGCATGGCAACGGCAGTCAAGCCGTGACCGATCGCGCGCCGTCGTTCTGCGCTCAAATCGCCGAAGTCGAGGTTGATGAGGAAACCGGCGATGTCAACCTGCTCAATCTGGCCGTGGTGCAAGATGTCGGTCGCGCCATCAACCCGCTGGCGGTCGAGGGCCAGATGCAAGGCGGCGCCGTGCAAGGCGTCGGCTGGGCGCTCTACGAAGAGATGCGCTACGATGACGACGGACAATTGCTCTCCGGCTCCTGGATGGATTACGCCATGCCCGACGCCGTGCAAGCCGCGCCCATCCATACGCAGATCGTCGAAGTGCCCTCTGTCAGCGGTCCCTTTGGCGCGCGCGGCGTCGGCGAACCGCCGGTCATCCCGACCGTAGCCGCCATCGCCAACGCCGTTGCTCACGCCACCGGCGTGCGCCTGGCCCAAACGCCGATGACCCCGCCGCGCGTTCTTGCGGCTCTGCAAGACCGCGGCAATGGCAAATAGATTGCCATTGCGCACATCCTGAATTTGTAGGGGCGAGCCTTGGCTCGCCCACAATCCCCCAAACCCCCGCCGCGCCACCGGTCTGATACGCGACCATTTGGTCGCCAATTCCCCGACGATCCTTGCTACGCTCGAACGAAAGCGACCGAGTCAAAGGATTGCTCATGCCCCGCCGAATCCCTGAAGAAACCAAACGCCAAGCCATCGGCATCCTGCAGGTCCATGAAGATATCTCCCTGACGCACTACCTCACGGGCATTCATCGGCGTACGCTCCGTCATTGGCGCCAAGAATTGCGTCAGCGCCAAAACGGTTTTCTGTCCGAAAAAGCTTTTTCGTCGGACAGAAAGCGGACAGAAAACCCAATTTCGGACAAAAACCCTTCCCCGGCCGATCAAGCTGACGCCTCCGATTATGAGAATCTCGCCCATATCCGCGGCAAGTTGATGAATTACGCCCGCCAGGTGGCCGATAATCTCAGCCCAGACCAAGTCGACGCCAACCGCCGTACCCTGGCGCTCTCTCGCGTCCTGGATCGCATCCAGCTGCTCGACCAAACCCTGCCCGAATTGCAGCCCAATCAGCGCCCGCCCTGGCAAGACGCCTACGACGCCTTGCTTGAACTTGATTTAAGACCTTACCAATTGAGCCGGGTGGAAGAACAGGCTGGCGCTCTGGACGAAAGCCTGCGCGCCCGTGTCTACGAGTATTATCGAGACTACTACGCCGAAAAAATTCGCAATGAGAAAGAACGCTATGGATTCTAGTGATCGACTGCGCGTTGAATCAAGAGCTCCCTGTCTGACGCCGGCTCACAGCCGTCCGCCGTCAATCGACAGCACCTGACCCGTCACCCAGCCGGCATAGTCCGACGCGAAGAAAAGCACGCCATGCGCGATGTCTTCCGGCGCGCCCAGCCGCTTCAGCGCGAAACGCTCTATCAATGCGCGCTGGCCCGCCTCGCCGTAAGCTTCAAACTGGCGGATGGAGTTGGGATTGGACAAAACGAAACCCGGCGCGATATTGTTCACCGTGATGCCCCAGGCGCCCAATTCATGCGCCAGTTGCCGCGTCAAGCCGATCTGCGCCGCCTTGGACGCGGCGTAGGCCTGAATCCCGGTGAGGCTTACGCCCAGCCCGGCGCCGCTCGAGATATTGACGATCCGGCCATATCGCTGCGCTTTCATGCTCGGCGCCGCCGCCTGTGTAAAATAGAAAGCGCCGCGCGCATTGACTTCGAAGATGCTGTCCCAGTCCGTTTCACTGATTTCTTCCAGCGGCCGCCCGACCTGACCAAGTACGCCGCCGGCGTTGTTGACCAGGATATGAACAGCGCCGTCAGTCGCCACGATCCCAGCGACGAAAGCGCGCACAGTCCCGCGATTGCGAACATCTACGACACTGACGCGGCACTCGCCCTCCAGGCCTTGACAGAGCTGTCGCGTTTCCTGCAATTCGTCCGCCAGCACATCGCAAGCCCAAATCGATGCGCCGCGCTCGGCCAAAGCCAAGGCAATCGCCCGCCCGAATCCGTGAGCAGCGCCAGTGACGATAGCGGTCTTGCCGTCAAATCGAATGTTCATAAGTACGCAGCTTTCAGTTCGTCCAGATTGGTCAGGGCCTGTTCGCGCTTGCCGTCTTCGATCTCGCGGATCATCTCGACCCAGCCGCGCGTCAGTGGCATATCAAAGCCGATGTCAGCAGCCTGCGCCAGCAGCGGCTCGTACATAATCACTTCGGTCTTGCGTTTGCGCACCGCCAGATCGCGCCAGATCCCGCTATGCGTCTTGGCCGACAGTTTGTTGAATTCCACCAACGTGTCCAGCGACTCCTGAATGGCGTCTGCTTCGCCAGCCTGAAAAACCTTGGGCTCAAAGCCGTTGAAGCCGATGGCCTTAATGTTCAGCCGGTCGGCTAGCTGCAGGACTTCCTGCGCGGCCTGTATATATAGGGGCCGATAGCGGCTGTCAGCCAGCGCTTCGGCGATGGATTGATGCGTCAGCGCCGACACAAACAGCATCGCGCCATAGGCTTCTTTGCCCCAGAGGTAGCCCTGGATATTATCCGTCATCAGCGTGTTTTCGTCGAAATGACTGAAGATCGCCGCCATGCGTTTCAGCCGCTCGCTGATAACGCCGTCCAGCTCGCCAATGACGACAGCGCCGCGCCCGCCAAAGAGGATCTCGCCCGGCGCGTGATAATCCGCGCTGAAGTTGATGAAGCTGCCCACCGTCCGCTCGCGGCCCACGATGTCTTCAATAATGAGTTCGTTCAGGCCGTTCTGCACCGACATGACAAAACCGTCGGCGGCGAGGTGGGGCGCCAGCGCCTGCGTCGCCTCCCGCGTATGCTGTGACTTGGTGCACAGCAAAATTGTCTCATATTGCCCATGGACATCCGCCGGCAAACTGGCGCTCGCTGCAACCGCAAACTCGTCAATCGGTCCTTTGATTCGCAAGCCGGTCGCATTGATCGCTTCGACATGATCCGCGACAACATCAACAAACTGGATATCGTGGCCGCTGCGAATCAGGTATGCGCCGAGCGTACCGCCGATGGCGCCGGCGCCCCATATCAGGATTGTCATCGGCTCCAGCCTCCTTCGAGCAAGCCGCGGGTCTCTTCCACCGCCACTCGCCAGATCGCCAGCATCTCGGCGTCCGACCGTTGATAGTAGCCTCCCATATTGCCGTCGACCAACTGCTCGCGTGTCTGCTGCGGCGTCAGCAGCGCTAGCTTGTTCATGTCCATCATTGGTTTCCGCTCGTCCGGCAGCGCCACGCCCTCCAGCCGCGTCCAGCGGTAATTCTCCATCCAGGAGGCATGCGAGCAGACCGGATCGATCTCCAGCGCCTTGGCCCAGGTCTTGGGCGCGTTGTACCAGTTATGCCACTTAACCGTACTGTCCGGGTTGTCCATCATCCATTCGCGCAGCATGCCCTGCGCCGGCGCATTGCCGCCGTGGCCGTTGACCAGCAGAATCCGCCGAAACCCGGCGCGGCGAATGCTGTCCAGCACATCGCGGATCAGCGCCAGATAGGTCCCGACGCGCAGCGTGACCGTGCCCGGGAAGGCCGTCCACTGCTGCGCCAGTCCGTAGGGCAGGGCGGGATAAACCGGTACGCCGGCCAATTCGCCCGCTTCTTCCGCCAGGCGTCCCGACAAAATCGTATCCACCGTTAGACTGAGGTAAGCGTGCTGCTCGGTGCTGCCGGTTGGCAGGATGCAGCGATCGTCGCGCTCGAGATATTCCTCGACTTGCATCCAGTTCATACGGGAAATCAGCATGGTTCAGCCAGCTTTCTAATATGCGGTCGATTAGACCTAAGTAAAAGGTTGCGGGGCTCAAAGGCCCCATTCAGCGCGCGCCGATTCCATATCGCGCCGCGCTTCGCCGTAGTGACCGCCGCCGCCGCGTTTCCAGCGCTCGTCAACCGGGTCGCCCGCCGGCTGATAGCGCACATCGCAGCTCAATCGGAAGCGATTGGTCAAGTTGGTGGTGGAGGCGTGCATGGTGTGCATGCCGAAGATTATCACATCGCCCGCGCCATAATCGGAGCCCTGCCATTGCCCGCCGAAGCGCTCGACAATTTTCAACGGGTCCTGCTCGAACCAGCCCTCGACGCCGTCGCGGTCGACATCCATTTTGCCGTAGGTATCGCGGATGCGAGCAAAACTGGCGAGCTTGTGCGAGCCTCGGCAGATGGCCAGTGTGCCCTGTCTGATGGCCAGATCGCCGAATGGAATCCAGGCCGTATAGAGGTTCCGTGATCCGCGCCCCATATACACAAAATCAAAGTGGGCGCCGGTGTATTCTTCGTTGCCAATGGCGCGCAGCCACTTGAAGGGGAAGGTCAGTGCCGGCTCGCGGAAGAGCCTCTCGAAAAGCGCGAAAAGCGCGGGATTCTCCAATACCGCCAAGACCGCCGGGTGGTGAGCGACGCCTTTGCCGCCCATCATGCGAACGCTGCGCCCGCCTTGCGGCATTACGCCTTCCAGCACCGGCGTGTCGGGCAGCAGCGCTTGCTGTTCCTGCATGTGCAGTAGCAATACTTCGCGAGCGGACATGATTGTCTCGCGTTCGATCAGACCGCGCAGCAGCAGGTAGCCGTCCTCGTCCATACGTCGCCACAAAGACGGCACATCGCCGAGAAGGTCATTGCTCGCTCTCAACTGGCCGAGTTCGCTGCTGGGGAACGCAATATCGCGGAAACCAAACCTAACTTTCATATTCGCTTCCTAACGACAGAATCGGATTCGATGATATTATATGCAAAGCCGCGTATCGCCAAGTTTGTACCGTGCGGATGCGACATACCTTGAGTCGCGACCGGATAAGCGCGATAGCGGTCAGACGTCGAAAAGCTAGGGTTGCGAGTATGGCATGAATCAGGAAATCTTGCGTTACCGTCAGTTGTCCGCGAATGAAGTCAACTTCTACCATACTTTCGGTTACCTGATGCTGCCCGGACTGATTAGCCGTGACGCGGCTGATTGCCTGGCCGAGGAGGTGCTGCAAGTGATGGCAGGTATCGGAGTTTCGCGCGAGTCGCTGACGCGGGCCAGCACCTCAAAGGACAAGCTGCGGCAGAGCAGCCAATATTTGGCCGGCAGCGCGATGGAGCGCCTCATTCATAGCGAGGGCCTGCTGGGAATCGCCGCGCGGCTGATGGGCGGGTCCTCAACACTATATTTGCCCTTCACGGCCGTCAAGAGCGGCGGCGGCGGCGGTCGCTTTCACTTCCATCAGGACAATCAGTACACGCGTTTTGACGGGCCAGGCATCAACATTTGGTTCGCCTTGGGCGAGATGAAGCCGGAAAACGGCTGCCTGCAAGTCGCGCCGGCGTCCCACCTGCAGGGGACATTCGATCCGGTTGAGAGCGAGGATCGTGATGGGCATCGAACTGTGGCGGTAGAGCCGGAAGACTTCCTACCCATCCGTACGATGCCCGGCGATGCCATCGCCTTCACGCGTTTGACCTTGCACGGCTCCGGCGCCAACAGCACGGCGCAACCGCGCCTGGGCTACGCCGTTCAGTTTCATCGCGATGATGTGCGCGCCACGCGTGATGGCGAAGACATCGGCCTGCTCAAGGAGAATCCGCGTTTCAATATCCAACCGGTAGATCGCATTTCGCCCTCAAATGAGTGAAGTCGCCGTAGCGCGTTATGCCTGCCCCCACTTGCGTTTCCACTGTGGTCGGTTCAAACTTTGGGGCGGAGCGGGCCTCTGTCTCACGGACGCAATGTTTGGTATCTCGGCAAAATGTTGCAAAGGTTAGCTGATGAATCAGCAAGTACTTACAGCCATCGACCCGCAAGCGATGATCCGTCCCATGCGCAAGATCACCGGCATTTCAGCCATCTTGCTGCCCTTTACCGATGTGGGCGAAATCGATTGGGCCGGGTTGGCGGATCATGTCAGGCGCACGGCTGAAGCCGGTTTGACGCCGGCGGTCAATATGGATACCGGCTTCGCCAATCTGATCAGTGAAGAAGAGCGCCAGCAAGCGCTGCGTTTGACGCAGGATGTGCTGGGTGGCGCGGGATTTGTGGCCGGCGCCTATGTGGCCGATGAGCCGGGCGACAGATTTGACACAGACGCTTACTTCCGGCAAGTCGAAAGCATTCAGCGCTACGGCGGCACGCCCATCGTCTTCCAATCTTATGGGCTCACGCAGCAATCCGGCGCCGACATCGTACGCGCTTACGAGACGGTCGGCGCTAGAACGGACCGATTCATCGCCTTTGAGTTGGGCAAGATGTTTGCCCCCTTCGGCGCCATTTACGACCTGGAGACCTATCGTGGTTTGATGGAAATCCCGGCCTGCAGCGGCGCTAAACATTCCTCGCTCAGCCGGCAGCTGGAGTGGGAGAGGATCTTACTGCGCGACAGCTTACGCCCCGACTTCAAAGTCTTCACCGGCAACGACCTGGCGGTTGATATGGTCATCTATGGCAGCGACTATCTGCTCGGTCTGAGTACATTCGCGCCCGATCTCTTTGCGCAGCGCGATGCCATGTGGCTGGCGGGCGATCCGGCCTTTTACGAGCTGAACGACCTCATTCAGTACCTCGGTTTTTTGGCCTTTCGACCGCCCGTGCCGGCATACAAGCATTCGGCGGCGCAATTCTTGAAGCTGCGCGGCTGGATCAAGTCCGATCAGACGCATCGTAATTCGCCGCGCCGTCCTGATAGCGATGTCGCGATCTTGCGTGATATCACCGAGCGCCTCGGCGTACTGCATGAGGGCTAACCCATGACAATCCGGCGCGTGGCGCAGCTGCGCAGCTACCAACAATTCGCTGACTACTGCCAATCAGTCGGCGCGTCTCTGCCGGTTGACGAGGTCGCGCTGGCTGGGGCTCAGTCGCCGCTGGCCCGTCCATTCGACTACCGCGATCGCGTGCTGTCCAATCGATTCGCGATTTTGCCGATGGAAGGCTGGGACGGCACGGCGGACGGTCGGCCATCGGACTTGACTCGCAGGCGCTGGCAGCGCTTCGGCAGCAGCGGCGCCAAACTAATTTGGGGCGGTGAAGCGGTGGCGGTACGGCACGACGGCCGAGCTAATGCGCGTCAACTGGTGATCAATGAGGATACGGCGGGCAGCCTGGTCGGTTTGCGGCTCGAGCTGATGGAGGCGCACGCTCAGCGCTTTGATTCGGCAGACGACTTGCTAATCGGCCTGCAGCTAACGCATTCCGGGCGCTTCTGCCGCCCGAACAGCGCAAAACTGGAACCCTTGGTGCTTTATCGCCATCCTATTCTCGACGCCAAGTTCGCGTTGGACGACGATTCCTGCGTCATGACAGACGACGACATCGAGCGTCTGATAGAAGACTTCGGCCGGGCAGCGATTTTGGCGCAGCAAGCCGGTTACGACTTCGTCGATATCAAGCACTGCCACGGCTATCTGGGGCACGAATTCTTGAGCGCTGTGGATAGACCGGGACGCTATGGCGGCAGCTTCGAGAATCGCACGCGCTTCCTGCGTGAGACGGTGGAACTGGTGCGAAGACTGGCGCCCGGTTTGGACATAGGCGTGCGCCTGAGCGCCGTGGACTGGGCGCCATTTCGCCCGGGACCGGATCGTATGGGCGAGCCGACGCCCTACAATGGCGCGCCTTATCCCTATGCCTTCGGCGGCGATGGCAGCGGCATCGGCTACGACCTTGACGAGCCGGCGCGCTTTCTGGCGCTCCTGCGGGACCTGGACATTCAGCTGGTATGCATCACGGCCGGCAGTCCCTACTACAACTTCCACATTCAGCGGCCAGCGATCTTTCCGCCCTCCGATGGCTACCTGCTGCCGGAAGATCCTCTCGTTGGCGTGGCGCGCCAGATTAAGATCACCGCCGAGTTGAAAGCCGCTTTTCCCGAGCTGACGATCGTGGGATCGGGCTACTCGTATTTGCAAGACTGGCTGCCCAACGTGGCGCAGGCCGCAGTCCGCGAGGGTATGACCGACTTCGTTGGCTTGGGCCGGATGGCGCTCAGCTATCCGGAATTGCCGGCTGACCTGCTCGCGGGGCGCCCCCTGCAGCGCAAGCGAATCTGCCGCACTTTCAGCGACTGCACAACGGCGCCGCGCAACGGCCTGGTTTCCGGATGCTACCCGCTGGACGACTACTACAAGTCCAGCGATGACTTCGTCAAGCTGGCGGCGATAAAGCGAGAGACGGCCCGCTAATTGGCTTCCAGCGCGGCCGGTCAGCCACTAGATCCAGGCGTATTCCGAGGCGGCGAAATTGACCATGTTGCCGTGATAGTACGGTACGGTAGCGCGTTCCGGCTCGGCCAGCGCATCCAGCCGCGCATGGTCATCGGCGCTGATCTGAACGTTAATCGCGCCCAGATTATCTTCGAGATGCGCCATCGTGCGCGGGCCGATGATTGGGCTGGTGACGCCGGGCTTGCTATTCACCCAGGCGAGCGCCACCTGGCTGGCGCTGCAGCCTTTCTCCGCCGCAATGGTCTGCACCAGATCAAGCACATTAAAGCCGAGATCGGTGAAATGCTGGTCTCGGCGGCGTACATTTGCCGCGCCGCGTCCGGCGTCGCGCCCAAAGCGGCTGTTGCCCGGGATTGGCTCGCCGCGTTTGTACCTGCCCGCCAGAAATCCGCGCGCCAGCGGCGACCAGGGAATGATGGCGAGGCCGTAGGATTGCGCCATGGGGATCATTTCGCGCTCAATGCTGCGGTCGAGCAAATGGTAGGGCGGCTGCTCGCTGACGAAGCGGTTGAGCCCCAGCTCCTTGGCAACCCAGAGAGACTCCATGACGCGCCAGGACGGGAAAGTGCTGGTGCCGACATAGCGAACTTTACCCGCGCGAATCAGGTCGTCCAGCGCGCGCAACGTTTCGTCGATGGGAACCTCGGGGTTAGCGCGATGCAACTGGTAAAGGTCGATATAGTCGGTCTGCATGCGCTGCAGCGAGGCTTCGCATTGTTGGATAATATGGCGGCGATTATTGCCGGCGGCCAGAATATCATCTTCGTCCATGCGGCCGTGGACCTTGGTGGCGAGCACGATGCGGTCGCGCTTGCCGTTGCGCTGGAGCGCGCGCCCCACAACGCTCTCGCTGCCGCCGCGCCCGTAGACATTCGCCGTATCGAGAAAGTTGACGCCGGCGTCGATGGCGCGGTCGATCATTTCAAAGCTCTCTGCTTCTGGCGTGGGCTCGCCGAAGTTCATGCAGCCAAGACAGAGTTCGCTGACCATGACGCCAGTGCGGCCGAGTGAGCGGTATTCCATTTTTTGCTCCCCATACGTGATTATTGAGTGCTTCATTGTAGCGCGTCTCACGCCAAGATGAATCGCTAATCTGAGCGGGCGATTTGCTGGCTGATTTGGCGCACAGTGCGCTATGATGGATGGATCTTCTAGACCCAACGACAAAGGCTGAGCCATGCGACATTATGGCAAGACGGCGGACGGCAACTCGATAGAGGAATATACGCTGCGTAACGCGCGCGGTATGGAAATCAAGCTGATCACCTTCGGCGGCATCTTGACATCGATTCGCGTGCCCGATCGCAATGGTCGACACGCGAATGTCGCCCTGGGTTTCGGCCGCTTGGCCAAATATGAAGCCGAACATCCTTACTTTGGCGCGATCACCGGGCGCTACGCCAACCGCATCGCCGGCGGCCGGTTCAGCTTGGACGGCGTCGAGTATCACCTCTTCAAGCAAGATGGCGCCAACTCTTTGCACGGCGGCGAGGTCGGATTCGACAAGCGCGTTTGGGCGGCGACCCCGGTCGATAAGGGCGTGGAACTGTCTTACCTGAGCGCGGATGGCGAAGAAGGCTATCCAGGTAATCTGAACGTCAATGCGCGCTACAGCCTGAGCGCGGACAATGTGCTGCGTATCGATTACTCGGCGACCACGGATGCGCCCACCATAGTCAATCTGACTAATCACAGCTATTTCAATCTGATGGGAGAAGGCGAAGGCACAATCTACGACCATATCCTGACGCTGAACGCCGACGCCTACACACCGACTGACGCCGGTCAAATTCCCACGGGAGAAATCGCGTCCGTCGCCGGCACACCCTTCGACTTTCGCGTTCCCAAGATGATTGGTCCGGGCCAGCGTTCGGCTGATCCACAGATCGTGATGGCCAAGGGCTATGACCACAACTTTGTGTTGAATCGCGGCGGCTTATCAGACGGCGAGCTCGGATTTGCCGCCCGCGTCTACGAGCCTCGTTCCGGCAGGATCATGGAGGTATGGACAACTGAGCCCGGCGTCCAGTTTTATGCTGGCAACGTGCTGGACACCACCTTGGTCGGCGCCAGCGGGAGACTCTATCGACAAAGCGACGGGCTGGCGCTGGAGACGCAGCATTTCCCAGACTCGCCGAATCAGCCCGGCTTCCCCTCGACCGTGCTGCGGCCGAGTGAGCGTTACGAATCGACTACCGAGTACCGCTTCTCGGCCGATTATCCTGGCTAGTCTTGCGCGGTGGGGTCAAAGGCGTCGCGCAAGCCGTCGCCGATGATATAGAGGCAGAGCACAACAATCGTAATCAGCAGGCCGGGCAGAATCATCAGATGCGGCGCCTTGGTAATGAATTCGCGCGATTTGCTGAGCATATTGCCCCAGGTGGCTGTGGGCGGTTGGACGCCCAGGCCAAGGAAGCTAAGCGAGGCTTCAATCAGCATCACGATGCCGATATTGCGCGCCAGGGTAACGATGGTCAGGGAGAAGACGTTGGGCAGGATGTGGACCCGCATGATGCGAAAGTGCGAGGCGCCAATTGCGCGGGCGCTGACGATGTATTCGCGTGAGCGGATAGACAGCGTTTCGCCGCGGACGAGCCTGGTGGTGGCGGTCCAGGTGAGGAAGACGATGACAAGAATCAGCGAATTGGCGTCAGGTTTGAAGACGGCGGAAATCACGATAAGCAGCACCAGGCCGGGAATGGAATTGAGCGTGGTGATGATCCAGTTGACGAGATCGTCAATGATGCCGCCGAAGTAGCCGGTGACGATGCCAAGCGTCACGCCGATCAAGAGCGCGAGGAAGGCGGACATGAAACCGATGAAGAGCGAAACTTGCCCGGCATAGAGCAGGCGCGCCAGATGGTCACGGCCGAGATTGTCGGTGCCAAAGATGTGATCGTCGCTGAAAAGCGGCAGATATTTGGAAGCCGACGCGTCAGTCGTATTCGGATCGACGTCCAGCAGGCCGGTGAGCAGCGGCGCTGCAATGGAGGCCAGCGTAAGCAGCAACAAAATGACGATGGCAATCATGGAAAGCCGATCGCGCCAGAGGCGAGCAAGAGCAAGGTCGGTAAGCGATTTGCTGCGCAGGGCCGCTTCGGCGTCTAGCCGTAATTTGAGATCGTCAGCCTGCATCGCGCGCTCCTAATCCAGCCGAATGCGGGGGTCGATCAGCACATAGAGGACATCGGAAAGCAGAAAGCCGATTATCGTGCCCAGCGACGCGAAGATGACGATGCCCATAACGACCGGATAATCCTGTTGAATGGCGGAGGTGAATGCGATGCGGCCGACGCCGGGCCAGGCAAAGACCGTTTCGATGACAATGGCGCCGGCCCAGACATTTGTGATGATTGGCCCCAGCAAGGTGGCCACCGGCATCAAGGCATTGCGCATGGCGTGGCGAAAGTTAACGATGGGCGGCGACAGCCCTTTGGCGTACGCGGTACGGATGTAGTCTTGGCTCAGCACTTCGAGCGTCGATGTGCGAATGTAGCGTGAGAAGAGGGCGATCAAACCGGCCGCCAAAACGAAAGTTGGCAGGATCAGATAGGACATTCGCTCGAAGAAGGGCGGGCAAATGCCGTAGAGATTGGGGACGCAGCGCCCGCCAATTGGCACTAAATCCAGCCAGACCGCAAACACAAAGAGCAAGATGTAGCCCAGCCAGAAATTGGGAATGGCGTCGAAGATGACGGCCATGACACGGGAAGTATTGTCAAACAGGCGGCCGCGAGTGACGGCGGAGACGACGCCGACCGGTATGCCGATGACTAGCGAAGTCAGTATTGCCGCGATGCCGAGCTCGAGCGTGGCCGGCAGGTTCGCCACAAATACATCCATGACAGGCTGCTTTTTTACGAAGGAACGCCCAAAGTCGCCGCGCAGGATGCCATAGTTATCCCCCGGCGGTTCGGGGACGCCGTCACCGTCTTCGTCCAGTGGCGTGAGCAATTCAAAGGCCCGGTCGGCGACGCCGTCGCCGTCAGAATCCCAGCGGAGCCAGTCGTCGCCCGTCAGCCAGCGCAAGTATTGGATATGGAAGGGGTCGTCTATGCCCAGCTGCATCGCCAGGCGGGCGCGCGTTTCCGCCTTGATGTTCGGCGCCAGGTAGAGCCGCTCGACGATACTTCCCGGCGCCAACCAGAGCAGCAAATACGAAAGTAAGGTAATGCCAAAAAATGTGGGGATTGATTGAATGAGACGGCGAGTAATGTATTTGATCATCGCAGTACAGGTAATTTAGGCAACAGGCTCGGGCAAAAGAAAGAACGCGCCGGCGCGTGGCCGGCACGTTCTTGTAAAAGACTACTATAGCGCCTTACGGGCTTATGGCAATTTCGGCCATATTGGCGTAACGCGTCTCGGCGTAAGGAAGCCAATTCTGGACTGAATTGGCTTCGGCGTACATCGAGAAGGGCGCGAAGAGCCACCACCACGGCACGTCATCGTGCAGAATGCGACTGATTTCGTGATATAGGGCCTGACGTTCGTGGAAGTCGCAACCAGGCAGTGACAGCGCTTCGTCGTAGAGTTCGGTGACGCGGTCATTGCTGTAGGAGACGAAATTGAAGCCGCCGCCTACGGTGTCGCCAACGGGCGTGAAGACGTTGCGCGCATCGGTATCCTGAGCAAGATTGGTGAAGCCAATCATGATGGCGTCAAAGTCTTGGCCGAGCAGGAAGGTCACCAATGGGCCGAACTCAATCGTCTGGAAGTCGACGGCGATGCCGATCTGGCCAAGCTGGTCCTGAATGACAGTGCCGGCGGCCTCACGCACGAGGTTGCCGGAGTTCGTCAGCAGCTCAAAGGCGAACTCGCTGCCGGGCTCGGCATAGAGCGCGTCTTCGGTGGCGACCAGGGGCGTGCTGGCGTCGTCATCGTGATCGACGAATCCGGCCTCGGCGAGCAGCGCAACGGCGGCTTCGGGATTGTATTCCCAAGGTTCGATACTGGAGTCATATCCCCAAAGCGCAGGTGTGCCGAAGCTGTTAACCTGGACGCCCTCGCCCTCGGCGGCACCTTGGATAATATCGTCATAGTTCACCGCCTGCGCAAGCGCCTGGCGGACGCGAATGTCGCCGAAGAGCGTGTGCTTGCCCTGGTCGACAGGATTGCCGTCTTCGTCCAGGCCGTCAGTCGGGTTGGTGCGATCGGCGAGGTTGAATCCGACAAAGGTCAAGCCATCATCGACATATTCATACACTTGGAATTCCCCCGCTTCCGCACGCTCGCGGAATTCTTGCATTCGCACGGCGGGAACCGATGCGGAGCCGGCGGTACCGACCGAATTGACCTCGCCAGCAAGGAATTGCTCAATGCCGACCAACTGGTCAGGCACGTTGCGAATGATATAGCCTTCCGGCGAGACTGACATCCAGTGGTTGTCGTTGCGGACCATGCTGGTCTGTTCATCGGCAATGAGGGCGCCGAAGTTGAATACGCCCGAGGTGACATCCGGATGCTTGTTGTATTCAAGATTGTCGATCTCCGCGAAATCGCCGCCGGTCAGCGACTCGAAATGGTGCTTGGGCAAGATGCCGAAGTCGTCCAGTTCGTCGAGCGCGCGGCATGAAGCCAGCTTCAAGTTGACGATGAGGGTGGTATCGTCAACGGCTTCAACGCTTTCAACGCTCTGCAAGACGCTGCCGCGGGGAGATGAGGTCTCGCCACTGGCCAGCGCCTCGAAGGTGTAGGCGTAGTCATGGGCGGTAACGGGCGTGCCATCGTTCCAGGTGACATCGTCACGCAGCGTGAAGGTGTAGGTCAAGCCGTCATCGGAAATCGTCCAATCCAGGGCGAGGCCATTGTCCTGGTCGTTCCGTCCGCCTTTCGTCGGCGCCCGTGTCTCCGGGTTGATGTTATAGAGGCTGGGGAACATGAATTCCACCAGGGCAAGATCAACCGTGTTGTTGGTGAGAAGGGGATTAATCGTGGTGGGGTCCCCGCCGAAGTTTGTTCCAATCAAAATGCCGCCTTGTTGCGCGCTTGCCCCGGCCGCAAACAGCGTGACAAGTACGAGTACAATTAGGACGCGACGTAATCTATGCATGATCTGCTCCTGTATTCTAACGGTGCTGACAGTGGTGATTCTGTTTATCAGGCGTTGTGAGTATACCAGCCTTCGACATAATTGCGCCACGATAGGAATGAGATTGGTACGCATGACCAGCCAGTATGGGCGACTCGCTCCCCTGATTGTTGGGCGCGCAGACTGGCAATTGCTGGGCGCCGCGCAGGCTTATTCGCGAATATTTGTTAAACTGCAGAAACAGCAGGTAGATACGGGTAGGGCAGGACAAATGGACGCGATCGATACGATCATCGTTGGGGCCGGTGGACGTGGTAATGCCTACGGCGACTTCGCGCTGGAGCATCCGAACGAAATGCAGGTGGTAGGCATCGCCGAACCCGATGCCCTACGGCGTGACCGCTTCATAGGGCGTCATGATATTGCGCCTGATATGATCTTTCACGACTGGCAATCACTGCTTGAATCTGGCGAGACGAAGGCAGCGACGATCATCAACTGCACCATGGATCGTCAGCATTTTGAATCGACGATGAAAATGTTGGAGCTCGGCTATGACGTGCTCCTGGAGAAGCCGATGACGCCGGCACTGGAGGAGAATGTTCGCTTGGTGCAGCAAGCCGAAGCTACGGGCCGGATACTGCAGATTTGCCACGTATTGCGTTATACGCCATTCTGGCAGACTTTGCGTGATGTCGTCCAGTCCGGCGCGCTTGGCCGCGTCATCAGTGTCACGCATCGCGAAAATCTGATCTACTACCACATGGCGCATAGTTTCGTGCGCGGCAATTGGCGGAAACTTGAGACATCCGGCCCCATGATCTTGTGCAAATGCTGCCATGACTTTGACGTGTTGCTGTGGATTCTGCAGCAGGATGTCGCGCACCTCAGCTCCTTTGGCAGCTTGACGCATTTTCGGCCTGAATATGCGCCGGAGGGCGCCACGCTGCGCTGCACAGACGGCTGTCCGGCGGCGGATAGCTGCAAGTACGAAGCGACCAAGCTCTACGCGCGAGATGACGATGGGTGGCCACAGAATGCGGTGTCTTACGTCCCATCGCGGGAAAGACGGCTGGAAGCGCTGAAGACCGGCTGGTACGGTCGCTGCGTCTACCATTGCGACAACGATGTCGTCGATCACCAAACTGTGAATATGGAGATGAACGACGGGACAACGGTCGCGCTGGTGATGAACGGACAGGGTGATGAGGAATGCCGCACCATGCGCTGGGATGGCACGAAAGCGACTCTGTATGGCAAGTTCTCGTCAAGGGGTCATGAAATTCGTATTCACCATCATCTGACGGGCGAGATAGAACAGGCGCCGGTCGTGGCTCGCGACAAGAGCGGGCACGGCGGCGGCGACTACGGCATAGTCCGCAGTTTCATCAATACGATTCAGGGCAGACCCGATGATAGTGTTACAACCGCGCGCGAATCCCTGGAGAGCCATCTGCTGGCGTTTGCCGCGGAAGAGTCCCGCTTGAATAGGACAGTCATTAATATGAACGAGTTTCGCGCCCGTCTGGAAGCGTAAACGGGACGGCATGGCCGCCCCAAAATCGGAGCGTGTGCAGGAAGTTTGATTAAGGAGCACCCCCGACAGGATTCGAACCTGTGCGCCTGGTTCCGGAAACCAGCGCTCTATCCCCTGAGCTACGGGGGCTCTACTCATTGATCTTATCAGAGCGGGAGAGGAGCGGCAAGCCCGCCGCCCGCCCCTTATGGCCAGAGCCATCCCAATATGCCAAGACCATGCTGTCTTGATATAATGGCCTTTTGGCGAGGCGCGGCCTCGCGGAGTTGAAAGCGCTGCGTCGTGACGACCGTGTTCAATCTATTTCGATGGCGATGCATTGGTGCGGTCACAATTCTATTCTTGGCAGGATGCAACGCATTGGCGGCCAACGATTCGGTCGCGACGATTGATGCCGATCTCACAGTGTATGCCGCGGAGAGCGACATGATTCGGGCGGCGGCGACGGCCGAGAGCAATATGGCGGTTGAGACCGTGGTTGCCGCCAGTACGCGCGTCGCCGAATTGTCAGTCGTCAATGCCGCGCTGGGCGCTACCCTGCGAGCCAATTACACCGGTACTCCTGAAGTGGAAGCCGTAGTCGTAAGCGCTGAGGACATGGGTAGTTCGTTGGAAGACGACATGATGGACTACTCTGAGGAGGATGAGTCGGAATCGCAGTTGATGGAAGTTTCGAATCTGACTACGGCCACCGGCATCGACTCGAATAGCGGCTGCTCAAGCGGAACCGTTCGACAATTCAGTCCAACTGTGCCAGAGATCTATGTCACGGCTCGTGTCACAGCTCTGCGCGCCGGCGCGACGTTTCAAGTTAACTGGTTTCGTGGCGATGTGCCGATTTATGATGTGGGATGGCAATCCACATACTCGAAGTCGTTTGAATGCATCTGGTTCTTTGCCACGCCGGAGGACTTCCCATTCACTCCTGGGGGCTATTCGGCAACTATGGTTGTAGACGGACTGGAGCTGGGCAGCACTTCCTTTGAAATCCTAAGCAACTGACCGGAGACCGAAAAATTGCCATCGCATTTCCGCCTGCGAGTCCTCTTTCTGGGGCTCGCAATGGTGTTGTTGAACCTGGCCGCGCAGAGCCAGGAGGCTAGCCAGACGGATAGGGCAATCGGCTTGCAGGTGACGCCCGGCGCCGACCCTGATGCGGTGGAGACGCCATCGGCTACACCGGCTGCTCCCGACATCGACTCGATTGTTCCTGTAGAGCACAACGTGCTTCACCGCCCGATCAAGCTGTCAGACGGCTTGGCGCACTGGGTCGACCGCAGCTACCCCTATGGCAGCACTCAGCACCAGTATCGCGCTGTGCATTTGGGCGTCGAATTCGTCAATCCGCGCAATACGCCAGTCTACGCCGCCAAGTCCGGCGTCGTAGTATTCGCCGGCAGAGACGATGCGAGCCTGGTCGGTCCTCAGCTCGATTATTATGGACTTGTGGTCATCGTAGCGCATCCGGTCGAGACGCTGGCCGGGCGGCAAGTGTTCACCTTGTACGGACACCTGGAGCAAGCGGCTGTGGCAGCTGGCCAGCCGGTCGATGATCTCAGCTTGATCGGACATACAGGTTCGAGCGGCGTTGCGATCGGGCCGCACCTGCATTTTGAGGTGCGCGTCGAAGACCCGTATGATTATCGCCTGACTCGCAATCCCGAGCTCTGGCTGCAGCACTACGTTGATCGCGGCATGATAATCGGGAGAATTCGTGATCAGGCGGGCGAGCCGATATATGGCAGGCGCGTAACGGTCCGTTCAGATGACGTCAGCCGCGACGTGTACAGTTACGAGGGAGATATCGTGAATTCCGATCCGGTATGGGACGAAAACTTTACAGTCGGCGACTTACCCGCCGACGATTATCAGGTGGTTGTACTCAACAGCGTGGGACAGATAGCATTCGCCGAAGATGTCACAGTAGAGGCGTATCGCACAACTTTCGTCGACATTGTTCTAACCGACGTCTAGCTGTCTGTCCGGTCTCAACGATAGATACGATATTCGATGGTGATGGAGCCATTGCGCGCGACCGCGGTCACTTGCATGGCGCCGCGATGTCCATCCGCCGTCTTCAGGGCGTATACCTTGTTCGCAAGTTGGCCCGCGTCCACGATAGTAGCGTTGGCTTGCACAGCGGCGATTACATCGTAATGAGTCTGGCTCAACGTTGAGAATTGGCCTATTGCCGCGAAGGCGGCGTTGCCCAGCGCGACCAGATCGTTTCCGCTCCAGGCAAGATCGGCGTTGGCATCGCCGTCGAGATCGATGGACCCGGCCGAAGTGGTCCAGGCGCCGCTCGCCAATACCGGTCGATCAGCCATATAGTTGAATACATAGGCTTGATTGTTTGATTCACCGGTGGCGCCTTCATATACTTCCTGGTTGAGATCAACCACGATGACTGCCGACTGCGGGCCGGAGGTTCCGTTGAGATTTGGCTGTAGCTGCACAGTCGTCTGCTGGCCGGCGTCCAGGCCCGCCAGATTGACGCCGGCAAACTGACCGCCCGGCTGAAAAGTGCCCGCGACCGCGAACCTGCTTGCCGGGCTTAAGCCTTGGTTAAGCAAGGTGACATATAGCGTGGTCGACTGGCCGATGTTAAGTCGCGAGGGCTGCGCGTTCAAAACCAGCAAGTCCGGTTCTTGGGGCGGCTCGGGCGTGGGGGTCGCCGGCGGCTGTAAGATCGGGACAAGATTGCGGTCGCCAAACGTTTCCGCCAGGTAGGCCGCCACCCAGCCGCTCTGGCCGCGAAAGTCGATGACCACCCAACTATGGTCGACATTCGCGCCCTGGATGCGCATTTGCGCGCCTTCGATTACTTGCCCAATGATATCGTATTCAGTGCCAGGCCCGCTGCGAACATTAAGAAACTCGCGCGTAATCCTAAGATGGTAGCCGGTTGGTGTCGCGGTCGTTGCCGGCGCGGCGATAGCGGGTACTGCTGTAGGCCGTAACTCCGGCTCCCGCGTCGGCTCAACAATATCGATTTCGTGGGGATAGCGAGCGACGACATTGGCCGCGCCGTATTTGTTAAACCGAGTGACCGCGGAATTGCGGCTGGTTTCGCCCGGCAACAGGCCCGCTGGATTTAGTGTCCCTTGTACGGCGGTTAGCGCGCTGGTAGCGGCCAGGGCGCTGGTTATTTCACCGCCGCGCGCGGTCGCCACCGCGAACAAGGTGACGGCGTCATAACTGGCGGCGGCCACGGCATCAGGCAGACGGGCGAATGCACCTGCATAAGCTCGTGTGAATTCGCGGCTGGCGGCGTCATCAAGCGTATGCGACCAGGTAGCGACGCCGATTAGGCCGGGTAGCAGATCAGAGGGTACGAGCTCGACAAAATCCGGCTCATGCGCGCTGCTGTAGACCAGTGCTCCGGCGTAGCCTGAGTCGCGGATCTGGAATACGGCTTGAGCAGCCAGGCGGGGCGGACCAAAGATGGCAACCGCGTCCGGCGCTGACTGCACGACAGCCTCTCCAATTGCCTGCGGATTCAGGCGGGATTGGTCCAAAGCGAGATTCGACGGGCGCAGTCCAAACTCAGCCAGCGCATTGGCAAAGGAGATCAGACTTGCGGTGCTGGCGATATCCAGTTGGATCGTGTGAATGGACTGAATCGCCAGCGCATTCACCAGATAATCCGCCAGACCGTTGATTTGCGTATTTTCCGCTGCGCGGCTGCGATAGATTCGCCCCGTGTGATCCGCAAGCAATATTGTATCGCTGGTCGCGGGTGTAAACACGGGAACTTGGATGCCTTGCAGTCCAGGCAAATGCTTAGCCACAAGGGCATCGCTCTCGGGCCCGATAACGGCGAATACACTGGCCTGCTTCATATTGGCGATGGCGATCTCCATGTTATCAGGCGGCGTATCGACTACCGTCAATTGGAAGACGGTTCCATCCGCGCCGACCAGGCCTCCCGCATCATTGATGTGGTCGGCCGCCAGGCGCGCGCCTGTCACCATGGATCCGGAGGGGTGATCAATAACGCCGATGCGCAGCTCGTACTGAGCGCTGGCCAGCATGCCACCGAAGCCGAAAATGTAAACCAAGGCTACCGCAAACCATTGCAAACATCTGCTATTGGCAGGCACGTCAGTGTCCAGTCAGAATCGGATACTGGTGCAATCAGTATACAGACAAGTCCTCGGGGCGCAAAGTCGGCGGCGCGATGTCGTCTTGATTTCCGACTGGTCGCTGTCTATACTCGCTGTGATTCAATCCCTTTCGCTCAGTTTGGTGACCCACGATTCGCATGCAGCGCGAACGCATCACGGACAAGGTATTTGTATTCCGCAGCGGCCAGTATGCCCAGGTTACGGCCGGCTTGATTGTGACGAGCGACGGCGCTGTGCTCATCGACACCTTGCTCTATCCCGAGGAGACCTTGCGCATTCGTCGATACGTCGAATCGGGATTGCGGTCAGGCGTACGCTACGTCGTCAATACGCATTTTCATGCCGATCACACGACCGGCACCTGTTTTTTCCCGGAAGCACAGGTCGTGTCTCACCGGCTGTGCGCAGAGATGCTGGCGACGCGCGGCCGCGAGGGCCTGGAACGGCTGAAAGAGCGTTCGCCTGAATTCGATACGGTGGAACTCGTCATTCCCGAGATCACATTCGAGGGGCAAATGTCGTTGGAACTGGGCGAGTTTCGATTCACACTGCGCTCAAGCCCTGGCCACAGTCCGGATTCCATTGTATGCCTGGTTAACGGCGAAGACATTCTCTTTGCGGCGGATACCGTAATGCCGATTCCGTATTTTGTGGATGGTAGTTTCGACGATTTCGAAGAGTCGCTGAGGCTATTGCTGGATCAAGAATACGAGAATATCGTGCAAGGTCACGGCGATATCATATTGCGTGGCGAGGCGCCGGAGAAAATCGCCAGCGATCTGGAATATCTGCGCCGTTTGGCCGAGGCGGTGGAAAAGGCCATGGAAGAAGGTCGTGAGAACATTGAAGAATCTATACCCGTGGACGCTTGCGGCAAGAGCCAGGACCTCTTAAATGGCGTCGTGCAGCAGCTGCACCGGCAAAACATTCGCGCCTTGCTGAATGGTGGCAAGTCTGGTTCATGTATGCCGGCGGAACAAGAGGCATCACCCGATTATGAAGGAAACACGCAATGGCAACAGAAGAATCTTATCTAACCAGAGAAGGCGAAGACGCGCTGCGCCGTGAGCTGAAGCAACTGGTTGAGACGCGGCGCCCGGCCCTGGCGCGCAAGTTAAAGGACGCTGTGGCCCAAGGGGACTTGAAAGAGAACGCCGACTACCACAACGCCAAGGAGCAGCTTGGTTTCGTGGAAGGGCGCGTGCAGCATATCGAATCCGTTCTGATGAATGCCATTATTGTAGATAACGCCGGCGCCAGCGATGAGGTGCGCGTCGGGTCTACCGTCGTTATCCAGGAAGTCGGGACCGGTGAGAACGAAGAATACCGGATTGTCGGCAGCGCCGAGGCGAATCCGCGCGAGCGCAAAATCTCGCAGAAGAGTCCAATTGGGTCCGCGCTACTGGGAAAAACGGTTGGTAAGAGGGTCTCGGTGAGCACACCGGACGGCGAACTGAAATTCAAGATTATTGAGATCCGCTAGCGACTAGCGACCGGGCGAGCGGGCATATCGCCCGTCAGCTATGAATAGGGCATAAAGTTGCCCGTTCCACCAAAGGGATCTTCCTCTTCATCCTCCGGGCGCTTCGGCACATGCGTGGTACCGTGGGACCCGGCCGCGGGCGGACTCATGCTGCCGCTGGGAGGCGGGGACGGCGACGTCGTTTCCGAGGGCGGACCAAAATGCATCTCCGCGTATTCGTTGAAGGGTGAATTGGCGGGAGCCGGATAACCGCCCGCCGGCATACTCGAGCCAATGGCTTGCTTGTGCCACGCCAGGATTTCGATTTGCAAGGTCTCTATTCCGCTATTCGGCGTTCCGCCGCCGTAGTTGCAGACAAAAGCGTTTACTTTGGCCTGAAGATGGATGGCGCCACTGTCCAATACCAAGCTCGCGCCGGGTTCTACCGCGACGATGTCAGTGGAGGCGTCTTTGACGCGGTTGGCTACCGCAGCGTGCAAAGCCGGATCATGCAGGGCTGCCGGCGCAGCAAAGACCTTGGTCAGCGTCTCCTGCGATGCCATATCAAAGCCCCAAAACTCAACAGACTGCAGCTCGTTGCCAATCTGCGTCGCGGCTGAAATGCCACACTCGCCAAGGAACTGGCTGCCGGCATCCGGCGCCAACTCTATGGCGAAGGAATCATCCAGATTGCGCCCTTTTATGTAGGTAGACAGAGCACGTAATACGGGAACGCCGTACTGGGGATGGATCGTGCCGCTTTCTTCTGTCTCGTCATCGCCCCAGGTGGCTGACGGCGCAGCCTCACTCTGAGCCTGATACGATTGATCCATTGGCATAGAAGCGGGTCCGGCTGGGGGTGGGCTCTCGGCCGCCGATTGATCGCGACCGCGCTTGACGGAAGCGGCGCCAATGCCGGCTGGCAAAATGGTGCGCCCGGCAATCACAAGAATCGGGATTGCCAGCGCTACCACTGCCAGCGAAACTGCCACTTGAAGTGAACTGCCCACGACGCCCGGGTCTTGCGGCGCAAGCGCTCCGTTAAGATTTGCGAAACCGGGGATTTCCATCAATGCTTCCAGCGCGGCGCGCTCGGCGGCGGGAACCTCAATATCGGCCGCCAAGCCTTCAACCACGGACTGAGGACTGGGAATCTGCTGCAACACAAGCAGAGCGTTGCTGTCGTCATAATGGATGCCTTCAGAGTGCCCCACGGCGACCATTCGCACCCACTGCTTGATCGCTTCCCGGCTCATGTGGCGAGGCGAGGCGCCGGTGAATTCAGTTGGAATGATCACGTAGGCGGTAAGTAATCCCAATACCATGCCCAGGATGACAAGTACGACCGTCATGCGCTTTGGGCTGGACGCCACCAGGCTTTGAATGCGCGAGCCGGGTCGTTCGCTGGTGTTTTCAGCAGATGGATTGGATAATCCGCCAGCTTCAGTTTCACTGGGGTGGAGCGCTCCGGACGATTGCGCGTGATTAGACATGCGACCTTGAAGGCTCATGAAAAGCGCCCTTTCGAGTCTCAAATATTCATACCTGCCATGAAGTATACGATAGTTGACAAAGCGCCACAAACGCGTTGCGCGCCAACTTTTCAGAGCGAGAGTGTTTCTCAGCGGTTGCGAAGAACAGGCCGTCCAGACTAGACTACGGCGGGTTCCTTTTCGCCTTGACTTTCTTGTGCCGCCGCTATGGGTTTGAGATTCCTGGGCAGTTTCCAGGTCGTATAGTCGCAATCGGGGTAGCGGCTGCAGCCGAAGAATACGCGGCCCTTGCGCGAGCGCCGCTCGACAATTTCGCCCTGGCTCTCGCTGCCGCATTCGGGGCAGAGCAGGCCCTTTCGCTGCAAGAAGCGTTCGGTATGCTTGCATTCCGGATAATTGGAGCAGCCGATGAACTTGCCGTAGCGCGAGTGTTTGACCACTAGCTCGCCCTCAAGGCAAGTTGGGCAGTTGCGTCCGACCTTCTCTGAGACATCGCGCCGGGGCATTTTTTCGCGGGCGTTCACCAAGCGCGCTTCAAAGGGGTGGTAGAATTCGTCAAGCATTGGACGCCAATCCAGCTTGCCTTTGGAAACCTCGTCGAGCTGATTTTCCATTTTCGCGGTGAAGGCGTAGTCCATCTCCTCTTGGAAGAATTCGGTGAGAAGCTCGCAGACCACTCGACCGGTCTTGGTGGGATGCAAGCGACGGTCGACCTGGGTGACATATTCGCGCGTTTGAATGACGGTTACAGTGGGCGCGTACGTGCTGGGCCTGCCGATGCCTCTCTCTTCCAGTTGGCGAATCAGGCTCGCTTCATTATATCGGGGCGGCGGCTGAGTAAAGTGCTGATCGGGAATGATTTGGCGCCGGTCGAGCCATTCACCTTTTGCGAGGTCAGGGAATTGCTGCTGCTGTTCGTCCTTGAAGTTGCCACCGCGGTTGGAGGCCTTTTCGCCGACGGCAAGGTGTCCGGCAAACTTCAGTTGACTGCCAGACGCGCGAAACAGGTACGGCATATCGTCGGCGCTACGGCCGGCACTGACTTCAATGCGGAGCGTGTCGTAGATCGCCGGGGCCATCTGGCTGGCGACAAATCGATTCCATATCAGGGTGTAAATCTGCATTTGCGCGCGGTTCAGATGGTCGCGCAGGGACTCCGGGGTTCTGTTGACGCTGGTCGGTCGGATCGCTTCGTGGGCCTCTTGCGCGCTCTTTGAGCGTGTCTTGTACGTTGGAGGTTTATCCGGCAGGTAGTCGGCGCCGTACTTTGATTTCACGAATTTTCGCGCTTGGGATTGGGCGTCCTTGGAAACTTGGACACTGTCCGTACGCATGTAGGTGATAAGACCGACCGAACTGTTCTGGCCGATATCAATACCCTCGTAAAGCTGCTGCGCAACGCGCATGGTGCGGCTCGCGCCAAAGCCGCGGCGATTGGAAGCGGCTTGCTGCAACGTACTGGTGGTGAATGGGGCCGAAGGTTTGCTCTTGCGCGTGCCGCGTTTCACCGCGTTGACTCTGAATTTGCTTCGACGCAGCGTCTCCAGATGAGGCTGAACCGTGGCTTCGCTGTCGAGGGCGGGCGGGTCATCCTTTTTTGTATCAAAGGTCACGTTGAGATCGTCGATCTGCACCAGGCTAGCAGTGAAGCTTCCGCTGTCTGCACGCTGGCCCTGTTTGGCAAGGGCCGCATCAATGGTCCAGTATTCGCGCGGATTGAACGCGGCGATCTCATCTTCGCGTTCGACCACCAGGCGCAGGGCGATGCTTTGTACGCGGCCGGCCGACAGTCCATTGCGTACTTTGGACCACAGCAATTGTGATACCTGATAGCCAACCAGCCGGTCGAGGATTCGGCGGGCTTGCTGCGCATTCACGAGATCAGTGTTGATAGCGCGCGGGTGAGCGAAGGCATCGGCAACGGCGCCGTCCGTGATTTCATGGAACACTACTCGTTTAATGCGCGCGGTAGGCATTTCAGCGGCCGCGATCAGATGCCAGGCGATGGCCTCACCCTCGCGGTCCGGGTCAGTCGCCAGGAAAATCTCTTCCGCGACTTCGGCCGCCGCCTTGAGTTCTTTGACAAGAGCTCGCTTTTCGTTAGGTACACGATACTCGGGTTCGAAATTGTTATCGACGTCAACTGACAGCCGGCTCTTGAGCAGGTCGCGAACATGACCGACGGAGGACAGGACTGTGTAGCCTTTACCCAGGAATCCGCCGATACTGCGCGCTTTGGCTGGCGATTCGACGATGACCAGGCGGTCGATCTTGGCGCGTCTTGCCGGGCGTCCGCCATTCGACTTCGAGCGCTTTTTCGCTTTGGCTTTCGACTTGGACTTCTTGCGAGCAGGACGTTTGGTGATTTCCGGTTTCGGGATGCCCTCGTGAGCGGGGGTGCGGCCGGTGCGATACATCTTGGTGCCGCATTCGGGGCATTCCCCGCTTGTGGCGGGCGCGCCGGCCTTGTTGTATATCGCTTGAGGATGCAGCATCTCCCGCTTCGTTCGACACTTGAAGCAATAGGCTTGATGCGATTGTACGATGTCGTCAGCCATGTTTGGTCCTCATCCTTGCGTCGTCAGTGTTAGAGATAATCGTCGTTTCCATTTTCGCGCAAGTAAGTCACTACCTGCTTTACATCCTGGGTACGATCTTTGTGACAGATCAGCAGCACGTCGTCGGTATCTACGACGACCATGTCTTCGACGCCTATCGCCACCGTCAGGCGATCACTGAACACCAGCGTATCACGCGTGTCAAGGATCACCCTAATATCGCTGGCCTCTCCTTTGATGCAGTTGCCAAAATTGTCTTGCGGCAGGATATCGTAGAGCGATGCCCATGAGCCGACATCGCTCCAGCCGATGTCGATCGGGATGACGGCAATATTGTCCGTTTTTTCCATGACCGCGAAGTCGATCGACAGCTTCGGCATTGTCTCCCAGATATCGTTGAGTTTCGCTTCGTACTCCGGCGTGCCGACGGCCGTCTGCAGGTAGGAGCACATGGCGTAGACGGCCGGCTGATAGCGCTCCAGGTCTTTCATTGCGCGGTCGACCCGCCAGATGAACATACCGGAATTCCAACTGTAGAGTCCAGAGGCCAAAAACTGAGTTGCCCGAACGATATCCGGTTTTTCGGTAAATCGTTTGGAGTGATAGACGGCGAAATCGTTGTAGTCACCCAAGGGCGCGCCCTGTTCGATGTAGCCGTATCCGGTGGCGGGATAGGACGGCGCGATGCCCAGGGTGACGATATAGCCCTCCTGCGCGACTTGCCAGGCGGATTCCAGCACTTGGCAGAATTTCGGCCGCTGAGCGATATGGTGGTCGGCGGTCAATATGGCAACAGTGGCTTCGGGATCACGCGTTTGAATCGTGGCCAGTGCCAATGCCAGGGCCGGCGCGGTATTCTTGGCATAGGGCTCAACTATGAAGTTGTCGCGGGGAAGCTGTGGGACTTCAGCCCGCAGGTCATCAGCCAGTTCCCGACCAGTTACAACAAAGATGTCTTCCGGCGGAAAGATGGATTGAATCCGCTCCACGCTGGTGCGAAACATAGACTCCTGGTTGATCAAAGGCAGCATCTGTTTCGGTGTTTTGGCGCGGCTCATGGGCCACAGCCTGGTGCCATGCCCGCCTGCGGCAATTAATGCGTAGTAGTGGTCCATTTGGGTGGCTCTCAGTCCGGCGATTATCGCGCACGGCAGTATTGCATAGGTCCGGCGCTCTCGGCAAGTCCCTTTAATTCCAGCATTGTCAGTGTACTGGTAACGGTGGCCGTGGGCAATTCAGTCTGACGCACGATGAAATCAACGTGCACGGGATCGGCGCTCAGCTGCTGCATGATGGCGTCTTCAGTTTCATTGGCTGGCTGTATTTCTTGGGCGCGGCTGCGCGTTTCTACGTTGATAAAGGAGACCTGCAATTCCTCCAAAATATCTTCTGCGCTCGCAACTAATTTGGCGCCTTCCTGGATCAGGATATTCCCGCCGCCACCGGACCGGCTATAGATATTGTGCGGCACTGCAAAAACATCCCGGCCCTGATCAATGGCATGGGAAACGGTATTTAGAGCGCCGCTCTTAATGGGCGCTTCGGCGACTAGAACTCCCAGTGACAGCCCGCTGATGATGCGATTTCGCTGCGGGAAGTTCTTGCCCAAGGGCGCGGACTTCAAAGGCATCTCGGTAATGACAGCGCCGCTCGCAGCGATTTGCGCCGCCAGGTCGGTATTCTCACGCGGATAGACCCGGTCGATGCCGGTCGCCATGACGGCAATCGTTTTGCCGCCGGCGTCCAGGGCGCCGTGATGCGCCGCGGCATCAACGCCGTGCGCCAGGCCGGAGACTATCGCGACGCCTTGCCGCGCCAGTTGACCTGATAGCTGAAAAGCGACGTCCTTTCCGTAGCGGCTGGCTTTGCGGGTGCCCACGACAGCTAGCGAGCTTTCGTCGCCAAGCCCGAGTGAGCCGCGGACATACAGCAGGATCGGTCGATCAGGCAGCGAGCGCAAGAGCCGGGGATAGTCTTCGTCTTCCAAGGTGATGAGCGATGCGCTGGCGCGGGCGACCCGATCCATTTCGCGCCTTACATCGATCTTCCGGCGCGCCGCGCAGAAGTGATCCAGAAGCACCGTTGGCAAGTCAAGCCGCATGAGGCTCGAATCGGGTTCGCGCCATAGCGCTTCCGCGGAGTCGAAATGCGTTAACAACCGCGACAAGGTGGCGACGCCAAAATTCGGGATGAGATGCAATCCCAGCCAATACTGTTGATGGTGGTTTGACGGCATAAGGGTCCATAAATGAAGCGTCAACGCGTTCAGCATATCAGCAGCGAAAGTTTATTGTCAAGCTTGTCGGGGGATGGCTCAGTCCGGGATCAAGCCGTCAGGCAAGGCCATCGTGATGACCTGGGATTCAAAGTCTATGCTGACGATCGATTCTTCGTGCGCCGGCAGCAGCAGTTCTCCATGTGCCGGGCTGTCGACGATATAGACATCGTTGGCGCCGGTCTGCAACACCTCTTTGACCTGGCCGATTTTCTCGCCGTCGCAGACTACCTGTAAGCCTATCAGCTGGAAGAGATAGTACTGTTCGCCGTCCAGCGGGACAGCCTGCTCAGTGTCTATCATGACCAGCTTCGAGCGCAACTGCTCGGCGTCATCACGGCTGCTGCAGCCCGCCAGGCTCAACAGGGCATAGGTCTTGTTGAAGCGTACTTGGCTGAGGTCTAAACGGACTATACGCTCATCTTCCGGAGAATCAGCCAAGTATACGTAATCGAGATCGAGCAATTGATCGCGATTCTCGGTTAGGACGCGCACGCGCACTTCGCCACGCACCCCGTGCGGGCGCAGAACTTCTCCTACAACGAGATATTGAGGTAAGTCGAGCGGCACCGGGAATTATTCGATTTCAAGGATGACGCGCCGGCGGCGGTCGCGTCCGCGATCGTCGGGCGAAGACACGGCGCGCAGTAGGGAGCGTATTGAGTTGGCAACGCGTCCGCTGCGCCCGATGATGCGCCCCATATCGTCCGGCGCCACGGAGAGTTCGATCACCACGCTGCGACCGGTTTCCTTGGTTGTGACGCTAACTTCGTCGGGCGAATTTACGAGATTCTCGGCGATGTATTGGACCAGCTGTTCTTCAGCCATAGGCTAAAACCTAGTCACTCCCGTCCGTGGATTCAGTTTCTGAGAGACGGGCGGCTTCCCGCGCTTTGATCTTGCTTTCGCCGTCGTCTGGTGAAGGATAGTTCGTCTTCGGGCTGGGCAATTCGCCGCGACTCGCTTCGGCCTCTTGCACCAATTCTTCCATGCTTTCACCGGCGCGCAAGCGCTCAAAGCGACCCCAGGTGCCGGTATGTTCCAAGAGACGCCGCACCGCATCGCTGGGTTGGGCGCCGACGCTGAGCCAGTACAGCGCTCGTTCTTCTTCAATGATTTCGGTGGCCGGGCGCGTACGCGGATTGTAGTGACCGATGTTTTCCAGGTAGCTGCCGTTACGGGCCTTCCGCTGGTCAGTTACAACAACACGGTAGCTCGGTTGCCGTTTCAAGCCTTGCCGGCGCAAGCGAATGCGAACCATAGATTTTCTCCTCTTTGCCGGCTTAAGCGCTTAAGCCGGGAATATTGGGCATTTTGCCTCTGCTGAGTTGATTCATGAGTCGGCTCATCTGCTGAAATTGCTTGAGCAACTCATTAACATCGCGGACTTCGACGCCGCTGCCGCTGGCGATACGGCGTTTGCGGCTGGCCTTTAGAATCCGCGGATGCTTGCGTTCCTGCGGCGTCATCGAATTGATGATCGCCTCGACTTTCTTGATACGCTTTTCGACATCTTCGTCGTTGAAGTCAGTCTGCATTTGCAACTTGGACATGCCCGGAATCATACCCAGTACTTTGCCGAGCGGCCCCATGCGGCGGATTTTCTGCAGTTGATCGAGAAAATCCTGCAAGGTGAAATCGTTCTTCATGATCTTGCTTTGCAGGCGCAGGGCTTCTTCTTCTTCGTACACCGACTCGGTCTTCTCGATCAACGACATGATGTCGCCCATGCCGAGAATGCGCTGCGCGATGCGGTCGGGGTGGAAGAGTTCCAGCGTGTCGGCGCTGACTTTTTCGCCCGTACCCATGTACTTGATGGGCACGCCGGTGACGGCTCTCATCGACAAGGCGGCGCCACCACGGGCATCGCCGTCAACGCGCGTCAATATCAGGCCGGTGATGCCCAGATGTTCGTTGAAGCCGCGCGCGATATTGACTGCTTCTTGTCCGGTCATGGCGTCGGCGACCAGCAGGATTTCGGCCGGTGACGAGATGCGCTTGATTTCCTCCAGCTCATCCATCTTGGTTTCGTCAATTTGCAGCCGGCCGGCGGTGTCGATCAGCACGACGTCAGCGTCCAGCTCTTTGGCTCGCTTGATGCCGCGTTTCACGATGGCGGGCGGTGTGCTGTCCGTGCCTTCTTCGTAGATGTCCACATTGATCTGCTTGGCGAGGGTGACCAGCTGATCGACCGCGGCGGGGCGGTAAGTATCGGCCGCAATCATCAGCGGGCTGCGGCCTTCAGCGCGCAAATGCAGCGCCAGTTTGGCGGTGTTGGTGGTTTTGCCTGTGCCCTGCAAGCCGACCATCATGATGACGTGGGGACGACTGCTGCCGCTGAAGCTGAGGCGGCCCGGCTCACCCAGCATAGCGACCATTTCTTCGTGGATGATCTTGACGACTTGTTCGCTGGGCTTGAGGGCTTTGTGGACTTCTTCGCCCAGCGCGCGCTGGCGGACTTCCTTGATGAAGTCTTTGACGATAGGCAGGGCCACGTCCGCTTCAAGCAGCGCCATACGCACCTCGCGCATGACGGCCTTGACATCGGCTTCTTTTACGCGGCCGCCTTTGCGCAAGCCTTCAAAGGCTGTGTCAAGCCTTTGTGACAGAGAATCAAACATGCTTATCCTTCTGGAAACAACGCCGTCCGATTCTAGGCGACGGTCAATCATTAGTCAAGGCGCGCCTGTCGGCAATGCGCAGAGAGCCGCATCAGTTTTCGCCGGACGGAATGAAACGATTCATCACCACGAAGGCGAGGATGCCCAATATACCGGCGACCAAACCGATCAGCAGAAAATTGCCGGCGCTTTCTTTGTAGATCAAAGCGCCCGCCGCCGCGCCGGATACGCGGCCGACAGAGTGCGCGCCCACGTTCGCGCTCATCATGACAGCGCGCGATTTGGGAAGAAGTTCACTAAACAAGGGAATGGCGGAGACTATGGCAGTTTCGATGCAAATGAACATGACAAATATCCCAGCCATCGCCAAGGGCAGGCTGAAAGCGAGTTGGGGAATTATCAGGAAGCAGAGCGCCGCCAGCAGGATGCCGTACATTGATGTCCGCTTGGTGCCGAAGCGGTCAGCCAAAGTGATTACGATGAACTCGCCGATGACTTCAGCGATGGAGATGACGATAGTAATGGCGCCGAGCGCGGTCAATACCAGACCGAAGCTGGATTCCATCCATAGACCGTAGTTGATGTAAAAAATCTCGTGGGAGGCGGTGAGGCAGAAGGTGAATATCAGGGCGAAGACGGCGGGCGGATGGGCGCTGACCACACGCATGGCTGCCAGCGGGCTGATAAGGCGTGCTTGCTTGCGGTCATGATCGGGTCGAGCGTCAGAGTTGACCAAGAGGATACAGGCCAGGGCGCTAAGCCCCATCAATAGCGCGAGGAATACGAAAATCGCTTGCAGCGTGCTGACGTCGAGAAGGAAACCGGCGACGGGCGCGGCGATAAAGCCTGACATTGCCCAGCTTAGCTCGGCGATACCCATGACGCGCGCGCGCCGGCTAAAGTGAACGGCATCGCCGATGTAGGCTTGGAAGGTTGGGTCGTAGATTATCTTGCCAATGCCGAAGCCAAACATGACGATTACGAAGACGCCGTATTCGGCGAAGAGCGCGCCAAGCACGCTCATCAGCGCCATTGCCAGCAGAGCGCCGACCATCACAGCCTTGCGCCCAAAGTGTTCGGAGATGGTTCCAAGCACGGGGCTGAGCAGGCCGGAGACATTGGTCAAGGCGATAACGTTTTGAATGTTATCGGCGGGGACGCCGAAGCCGGCGCCTATGGGCGCGACGAAAGGGTAGGCGAAGCGGCGCGAGATATTGATCGCCAGGCGACCACAGACAATGGCGAAAATCGAGCGGTGTATTCGGTCGCTCAAGCAGGACTCATTTCGCGTGTTTAGGCTAGCGGGTATCGTTGAGCATTCTATCACAGGCGGGAACGAAGTCGATCAGGCTCTTGAAGTCGTGAGCGAATTCTGGCGCGCGGCTTCCGATAACCAGGGTCGGCACCTGGTTGAGCGTGTGGCGGCGCGTGCTTAAGTCTTCCATATTGCCATGGTCGCTGGTGACGATGACCAGTCCGGCGTCATCGTCCGATGCATCGAGGACACCCGTCAGGACAGCGTCAAAGCGCTCCAAAATTTCAATGCCTTCGCTGAGAGTGCCGCGATGGCCGATGCGGTCAGTCAGCCAATGCGAGTGGAAGGCGAAGTCGTGTGCGCGCGCCAACCGCGCCAGCAGGCGCCCGGCCTCACGCGGCGAGTACTGCGGCAGGTGGCTGAAGCGCAAGTGGCGGCGCCAACTATCCGTAGTCCATTCCGCGGTTAATGCGCGCTGTTGTAAAACATCCTCCAGCGTAAAGTGAGGCTCGCCCGATTCGAAAGCGGCCTGCTGAATGCTTGAGCGCAAGGTCTTGCCGCGATCAAAGTCCGCGAGCAGGCGCGGCGGATAGGCCGTGAGCAAACGCGCCGACTTTCCGCTCGCGGTCAATCGCCGGAAAAAACTGCGTTGCCGGATTATGTCGCGGGTCTCCACTTCCGGCTTGGGGCCGTAGTGCCGGCCGATGATTGTCGGCACGTTGAGACCGGTTAAGAGGCTGGCTTGTCCGGTGCCGCTCTGCGGATATCCGGCGACGCCCAGGCGCGCGTCGGTTGGAATAAAGACCGCGCGCTCGCTCGTCTGCATCCCGGTGGAGTCTAGCCAGCGCAGCCCATTGGTCAGATTGATCAGGGTCGGCGTATCGGCCGTGGCGAAGGGGTTGTGCTCCGGGTCATCAGCGCCCAAACCAACGCCATCCAGGAACAGGGTCAGTATTGTCATTAGCCGGGTTGCGGCCTAGGCACGGTCATCATCATACGCGAGCAAGAAGGGGTTGGTGAGTCGCTCACGGCCAATGGTGGTGAGGCCCAAGTGGCCGGGCAGGACCTGCACATCGTCGTCCAAGACCATCAGTTTGTCAATGATGGAGCGCATCAGCAGTGCGTGATCGCCACCGGGCAAATCGGTGCGGCCGATGCTGCCGGCGAAAAGCGTATCGCCGCTGAACAAGATCTTGTGTTCAGCCAGGTAGAAGCTGAGGTGGCCCGGCGCATGCCCTGGGGTGTACAGACTCTGCAAACGAATCGAGTCCAGCTCAATGGTCTCGGATGCGCCGGTGAGCAGCCGATCGGGCTGGGCCGCCGCCGGCAGCTCGCCCAAGCCGAAGAAGATGCCCTGCAGGGGAATCTCTTCTAGCAGCGGCTCGCACTCCTCATGGATGTAAAAGGGGATCTTTAGCTCCGCTTTGATCGCGGCGCTGGCCAGAACGTGATCAAGATGGGCGTGCGTGGCAATCATCAGCTTGATCGTCCAGCCATCTTCGCGCGCGGCGGCCAGGATGGCGGGCGCGTCGTCGACTGGGTCGATCAGGATGGCGTTGCCGGTTCCTGTATCGGCAACCAGATAGGCATTGGTGGCAAATGGGCCGAGCGTTAGTGATTTAATCTTGATGGGCATGTTTGGCCTGCCTAGTCGGCCGGACGCAGCCGGATGATCTTTAAGATTTCGGGAAGCTCCTGCATTTTTAGCAGCTGCGCGGTCAGCAGAAAAGCCGCCAATCCGACGATGCTCGCTATCAGCAGCCGCAGTATAGTCAAGGACATGCCGGAACCCAATACGAGGCTTTCCCAGGCCAAGTCAAATGCGACGATAACGGCCGCCATGACCAGCGAGGCGATGAGTGTCTTCAACAAGGCGCGCGCCAGAGCGTTCTCGGCGATGCCGCGCCAGCGCCGGCGCAGGATGAAGAGCAGCGCCAGCACCTCGAACATGACGCCCAGGGAATTGGCCAGGGCCAGGCCGCTGACATTGCCGTAGTCGCGCGACAATTGCAGCGATGGCGCCCAGCGGGCGATAGCATTGAGCAAAGTGTTCGAGTCGACCCTGGCGACATCGCTGAGCGGGAAGGCGAGAACAAAATTAATCAGCGCGCCGCCGAGCGCGGCGAATAAAGGTGTAAGCGTATCCTTGTCGGCGTAGAAGCTGCGAGCGATGATTTCCAGGGCGGAGTGAACGATCAGGCCCAGGGTGAACATGGAAAGAGTGCTGTAGACCAGCGCCGAAGCTGAGGCGTCAAAGGCGCCTCGCTCCAGCAGGCCGATCAGCGGGCGGCCCAGCAGAATCAAGGCGATGGCGGATGGAATGCTGCAAATAAGGATGAAGCGCAGCGCGCCGGACATGGCGTCGCGTTTGCCCGATATATCGTTGAGCTCGCTGAGCGCCGCCAGCGTCGGGAAGATTACGATGCCCATGGCGGTGCCGATCAGGGTCTGTGGGATTTGCATCAAGCGCCAGCCCCAATCCAGCGCGCTCACCGAGCCGGCGCCGAGGCGCGACGCGATATTGTTCATTACCAGAAAATTCAGGCTGAACACGCCCAGACCGCCGATTCGCGGCAGCATCAGCCGGATCACCAGCCAAAGCTGTGGATTGCGCAGGCCCAGTTCCAGTCTCCAGCGCATCCTGTAATGAAGCAGGCCCGGCGCCTGAATGCTGAAGTGCAGGCCTGCGCCAAATACTGCCCCATAGGCGAGGCCGTTGATGCCGAGGCGCGGCAGCAAAAAGACAACGCCGAACAAAATGCCAATGTCGAACATGATGGGCGCCAAAGCCGGCAGCAGGAAATGCTGATGCGAGTTGAGTATGCCGCTGAAGATGCCGCTCACCGCGAAGATTATCGTGCTCAGCAGCAAGATCCGCATCATTTCGACTGTGCTGCGCGCGGTAGGAATGTCAAATCCGGGCGCGACAAGGTTGTCCACAAGCCAGGGCGCAAGTACAAACACGACCGCGCTGAGGGCAAGCGCGAGCGTGAATATGCAATTAATCAAGTGGCTGGAGAGCTTCCAGGCGGAATCCAGGTCGCCTTTGGCCAGAAAGCCGCTGAACACGGGGATGAACGCGTGGGTCAAGGCGCCGCCTGAAATCAGAATCACGATCAGCTCGGGGATGCGATTGGCCGCCACGTAGGCGTCAAGGTCTCGACCGACGCCAAAGGCCTGCGCAATGATAAGGGTCTGCGCCAGGCTGATGATTTTCGCCGCCAGAAAGGCCAGCATCACCATTAGCGTCGAGCGAGCCAAATGACGGGCATGCTGCCGCCGGGATGGGCGTGCCTTGGGTGTATCTGACATGCGGCGGCCTAGCTGAGGTTGTCCAGCGCCGCGCGCGCGTCTTCATAATTGGGGTTGTAAGTCAATGCGCGCCTATAAGACGAAGCGGCTTGTTGAATCTTGCCTTGCGCTTCTTGAACGCGGCCTTGCCAATAGTAGGTCTCTTCCAGCTCGCGCGAATTATTCTGGTTGATTTTCGCCAGGCTGAGCACATCATCGTAGCGTCCCAACTCGTAATAGGCTTCAAAGGCGCCAAACTGATACCAATACATGCGCCAGGGTAGTTTGCCGGTGTGGTTGGCCTGGTCATAGGCGGCGGCGGCTTCCTGGTGTCTGCCCAAAGCGACCAGGGACGTTCCCATGTTAAACCAGGCAAAAGGACTTTGCGGCTCGCGGCGGGCTTCATCCTGGGCAGTTTCAAAGGCTAGCAGAGCCGCGCCCGACTCGTCCCAGTGCTCGCCGAGCAGAGTACGAAGCAAGTCTTCGCGCTGCGGTTCGTAAACAACAATGAAGGTGCGGTTGAAGGCGCGCCAATCGCTATCGACCTGGGCGTAGCTCTTGGCGATGCCTTGCGCTCCTTCGCCGACGCCGAGGAAGCTGTCAAAGAAAAACATGGTCTGATAACTGTCGTCATAAGCGACCAGCACGCGATAGTGGCCAATCCAGTCGTAGGCTTCAAACATTTCGCCGGTTTCGATCACGACTGGGAAGCCGTTGGCCACCAGTCGCTTGAGCAACTCGAGCGTACCGCCCATACGCGCCAGCGCTTTAACGAAACTCTCGTCTTCCACGAAGCCGGCCAATTCGTGTGGACTGACATTTTTGTCTTCCCGGTTTGGCTTCAGCCGCGTGCGGGCGAAGGCTTGGTCGTGCTGCCAGCCATAATAGCTAAGCGCCATGGTGATCGTCGCTGGTCCGCAGTTGTTCCAGGTTTGCTGCTGATGTCGAACACCCGAAATCCTGGCCGAAGGCGGCGGTGTTTTCCGGGCAGGCGGGGCGGCGGTAGCCAGCAAACCCGCGCCGGTCTGATTTGACGCCGGTGCTGCGCTCTGCTCCGCCACAGTTGCAGTAGTCTCGACGCCTATGGTAGGCGCGGGGGTGTTTGACGGGGGTACTAGCGTTGGCGATTGCGTGGGCGATGCGACAACCTTGACGTCATCGTCGGTTCCGATTGGCGTTGCGAAGTCGAGCGGCATATCGAGAAGGGCGAGGGCGTCGTCCGCATTTGCTGGCGGCTCCAGGGTAGGGAAAACGCCACCTTGCGGCGTGGGACGACGCAACATGCGCATAAAGGGCAGCTGATCGATGACGCGCTGCTGCTGCGCCGGTTGCAAGATCTCGCGGAAACCAAATACGACGCCGGCAATGCCCAGCAGCACTAAAGCGAAGAATATGATGACGCCCCAGAAGAGTATTCGCGGCGGCGCGGACAATCCCTGATCGCGCGGCTTCAGGTAGAGACTTCGACTGGGCTGCGTGTCGTGCAGGTTGCGCATCTGGACAATCTCAGCAATTTACAAGGGCCTAAATTCGACGTAGCCCTCTACCTATAGCAACGAGGAACGTACGCGGCGTCCGCTTCAAGGACTAGTATAGTCGTCTTCGCTCATTCGTGTGTTTCTGAGGGCGGAAACGTAGCGTTACCGTAGCTTTGCGCATCCAGAAAGGCTTGCAGGATAATTCGTGCGGCCAAGTCGTCTACTGGTTCTCGCGGTTTTCGTTTCTGGGTGTAGGCCAGGCGGCGCGCCTCGTGGCTGGTCAAATACTCGCTGACCTCGGCGATGGGCAGCGGAATCGCCAGTCGCAGCTGATTGATCCACTCGCGCACGGCATCCGCCTGGGTGCGGATTCCCGCCGGAGCATTTGGATTAAGAGGGACACCGACCACTATGCCGGCAATCTTGTGTCTTTCAACGATTTCTCCGAGCGTCGCGAAATCGGCAGCATCACCCATGCGCGGGAGAATCTGTAGTTCGCGCGCAGCAATGCCCATGGCGTCGCTTACCGCCAAACCAATTCGTTTTTCACCCGGGTCGATTCCCAGCAAGCGTCCGATCATTGGCGCGCCTCTAATCGAATATTGATGCGGACTGCCATCGTTGGCATACGCTCAAGCGCCGGCGGGAAAAGCGATATGCGCGGAGGGGTTAGGTCTGAGAGTTCCGCCCGCGACGCGAGAAGCTGGCGCGCTTCTTGCAAAGAAAGGCCAGCCAGGTTTTCCCGCAGCTGAACCGGGTTGAAGTCGGCGATTACGGTCGCGCTGGACGTCGCGGTAAAGTTGATTTGGCCCTCCGCTCTGCCTAGCTTGAAGGGGCCGCGCGCATAAGACAGCGAAGCATCAAGCAGTTCGAAGCCAGCTGGAATCTTGTCCTTGAGTCGGGTGGTCGTCAATTGGCGGCTGTAGCGGTCGTCGACGACCAGGGCGGTGACGACCGCACGCATGGTCAGCGACAATTCGCTGGTCATGGTGCCGACATCGGCGGAAAAGCTGGTCCATTCCTTGCGCTCTTGTTCAATGCGCAGCGATTCGATAATAATGACTTGGCTTGCCGACAGCCCGGCGCGCATCTGTTCAAAGGCGAGCGATTGCAGTTGAATCCGCGCGCTTTCCAGCAACCTGTTCTGGTCGGCAAGGGCGACGGTCTTGACGCTCTGGTTGCTGCCGCCCGAGGCTGACGCCAGGTTAATGACGGAGACTTGATCGGAAAGCTCGCCCAGCACTGTGTTAATCATGCCCGGGCCGACATTGCCCACGCTGCCCCGATAGCTGTCCATGGCTTCGACTGTTGCGCCGACCCGCTGTCCCACGCCCGCGGGCACGGCTACATCAGCCACGGTTTCGAAGAGGATCGGCTCGCCGGCGCTGGTGCCCAATATCGTGCCTCGCGGGATATCCACCTGATCGGCGCCCAAATTGGCGAATGTTACGATGGCGGCGGCGGAAATGCTGTCGAGCCAAACCGTGCCTGTAGTGGGAACGGTGACTGAGGTCTCGACCGTCTCGCGCAGGACCAGCGCCGGGATAACGCCACTATCGGTACGTATGGCGTTTGCCTTGCGGTCGGCAACAACATCGACGACGACAGTAATGATTTCTTCCTGCAAACTGACGACTATATCCGCGCTGGGCACGACGGCATAGAGCGCCGCTCCGACAACGCCTGTTAGCAACACAAGAACCACGACGCGTTCAATAATCAAACGCCAGTGCGACTCTTGAGTTCTCCTGGCGAGGCGTCCAGCGATCAACTCCAGGTCTTCCGCCTGAAGGTCGGGGCTCGGCTTGTGATAGCGGGGCAGGAATCGCTTCTGTCTCCCCCGTTTCCAGCGGCTGGCGTGGCTGGCTTCAAGCGTGTCGAAGCAGCTGATGTTGAGTTCCGCAGCGAAGTATTGCTGCATTTCATCGGTTGAGACGATGGCCAACTGAATCGCCCGCCGGTCGGCTTCGCGCTGGATCAGCACCAGATCCAGTTTGCTGCGGAGATTTGCGGCCGGTTCGGGCCAAATCAGCAGCACGCGCTGGCCGCGCAAGCCGGCAAGCCGCTGACGCAGGCTAACGATAGTGTCGGTCGCCTCGAGAGTGAGCGATACGGATTCCGCTGACATCAATTAGCAGTATACGACGAGATGCGCCGGGAGTAGAACGCGACAGGGCCTGAAATGACTTACGAATCCGCCAGCAGCTCACGCGCAGTCTGCAGCGCCTGGGCGATTTTGCTGCTGTCGCGCCCGCCGGCCTGCGCCATTTGCGGGCGTCCACCGCCTCCGCCGCCTACGACTTTCGCGATCGGCTTAATCAAATCGCCGGCGCGTATGCCGTCTTTGACCAGCGCATCGGATACGGCGACGACGATTTGTGGCCGTCCGTCGATGTCGCTGGCCAACACCATGACGCCGTTGTCGACGCGATTACGGAACCAATCGGTCATCTCACGCATGGTCTCCATCGGCGTATTATCGAGCTCGGCGACCAGCGCCTGCACGCCGTTTAGGCTTTCCAAGCCATCGTTGATCATGTTGTCGAAGTCATGCCTGGCTTGTCGCCGGCGCAGATTATCGATCTCACGCTGCGCGGCGGAAAGTTCACCTTGCAGATCGGAAAGCCGGCGCGCAATCTGATCGGGCGCCGCGCCCAGCCGCTCAGCAATGCCGGCCAGTGTTTGCAGCTGCTCGCTGAAATAAGCGCTGGCGGCGCGCCCGGTCAGGGCTTCTACGCGGCGGATGCCCGCGCTGACGCTGCCTTCGCTGGTGAAGACAAAACCTCCGATTTCGGCGGTGGAATCCACATGGACGCCGCCGCAGAGTTCATAGCTGTAACGCTCCTGACCGTTGCCGATCGCGACCGTTCTTACAATGTCGTCGTACTTTTCGCCGAAGAGCGCCATGGCGCCTTCGCGGCGGGCGATTTCCAGCGACTTTTCTTCGCCATAAACGCGATAATTGGAGAGGATCGCGTCATTAACCGCTGCCGATATTTGCGCCAGCTCGCTGATCGAGACCTTTTCCGGGTGCGAAAAGTCGAAGCGCAGCCGGTCGGGCGCGACCAACGAGCCCCGTTGCTGCACGTGTTTGCCCAGGCTGTTGCGCAAGGCGGCGTGGAGCAGGTGAGTCGCCGTATGGTTGCGGATGATGTCCCGGCGGCGCGCGGAATCAAGGGATGCGGTCGCGCTGGCGCCGGCTGCGGGATTGCCTTCGACGACTTCGCCGACATGGGCGATCAGCCCGGATAGCGGTCGCTTCATCTCGATGACGTCAATCGCCCAACCGTCGCCTGTTATGGTTCCGGTATCACTAACCTGGCCGCCGGCTTCCGCATAAAATTGGGTCTGTGCCAGGATGACTTCCACCGATTCGCCGACAATCACGCTTTCCAGTCGCGCGCCGTCTCGCGCCAGGGCGAGTACTTTAGTTTCGACCGGCTCGTCTGAGTAGGGAGCGTAGTCGACGCCGTTGCCGCCGAGCTCGCCCGCGGTTTGCAGGTCCGCCAGCAGCTGACAATAGAATTGGCCGGATTCGATCTCGCCCATGGCCTGGCCGCCGCCGCTGATGCGCGCGTGTTCGGCTTCGGCCGCGACGAAGCCCGCTTCGTCCACGCTGAAACCGCGCTCTTCCGCTACATCTTTGGTGACTTGAAAGGGCAAGCCGAGCGTGGCTTTCAAGTAAAAGGCGTCGGCGCCGGACAGCCTGCCGCTGGCGCCCAGTGCGGCCAGCATTTCGTCGAGTTCATTCAGGCCGCGATCCATCGTGCGGCCGAAGCGTTCCTCTTCCAGCGTGATGACGCGTTTGATGCTCTCCGCTTGATCAAGCAACTCGCTGAAATGCTCGCCCATTACATCAAAGACGGCCTGGGCGACATCGGCCAGAAAGGGACGGTCGAAGCCGATCTCCCTGCCAAAGCGGGCCGCGCGCCGGATGACAATGCGCGGGATGGCGGCGCGCCCTTTGGCGCCGGGATAGACGCCATCGCTGATCAGGAAGACGGCTGCGCGGATGTGGTCGGCGATAACGCGGTAGGGCACGATGTTGGCGTCGCGCTCGGCATCGCGGTGGCCGGTCAGCACTTGGATGCGCTGAATTATAGGCATGAAGAGGTCGGTGCCGTAGTTGGCGTCTACGCCTTGCAGAATCGAGACGATGCGTTCCAGCCCCATACCTGTGTCGACGCCCGGCGCCGGCAAGGGAAGGTCCCATCGGCCGCTATGATCAGGATCGGCTTGCTGACGATTGAACTGCATAAAGACCAGATTCCAGATCTCCAGGAAGCGGTCATCTTCGGCTTGCAGCTTGGGGATGATCTCGGCTTCGCCCAGCTGCGGCAGCTTGTCCCAGTGGATTTCGGACGTGGGTCCGCAGGGGCCGGTATCGGCCATTTGCCAGAAGTTGGTGGACGCTCCCATGCGAGCCACTCGCCTGGGATCGACGCCCAGCTCATCAACCCAGGTACTGTAGGCTTCATCATCGTTCTCGTAGACGGTGAAGACGAGGCGATCGGCGGGGAGCTCATAAACTTCGGTCAGCAGCGTATAGGCATATTTGATGGCGTCGCGCTTGAAGTAGTCGCCGAAGCTGAAGTTTCCCAGCATCTCGAAGAAGGTATGGTGGCGCGGCGAGGGACCGACATTCTCCAGGTCATTATGTTTGCCGCTGACGCGCATGCACTTTTGCGATGTGGTTGCGCGGCTATAATCGCGGTTGTCCAGGCCGAGGAAGACGTCTTTGAACTGCACCATGCCGGCGTTTACGAAGAGCAGTGTTGGGTCGTCCGCCGGTACGAGAGACGAAGAAGCGATGGGACGATGCCCCATTTCCTCAAAAAAGTCGAGAAAGGCCTCGCGTACATCGGCGCTGCTCATGTGTTTCATATACTTGTCTCGCTCCGGCTAAACGGCGGTCGTAAATGTCGCGCGAACGGTCGCGAATCGGCGAGAATTATAACGAGCGCCATCCCGTCTGAATAGGGGCGTATGCCTGTGGTATACTGGCGAGTTGAGAACAGGTATGACCCGATAGGAAGCTACGATGGCTACGATTGACGAACAAGTCGAAGTGCTGATGTCAGGCACGGCCTATGGCGATGATGAGACGCGCGCCAACATGGCCAAAGACCTGCGCGCGCGCTTGCAGGAATGCGAGCGGGAAGGACGGCCGCTGCGCGTCTATTGCGGTTATGACCCGCGCACATCGGACTTGCATTTGGGGCATACCATCACGATGCGCAAGCTGCGGCAGTTTCAGGACTTCGGCCACGATGTCACATTCCTGGTCGGCACCTTCACCAGTTTGATAGGCGACCCGTCCGACAAGGATAGCGCTCGCGATCAGCTGACCATGCGCAACGTGGAAGACAACATGCGCACCTATGCCGAGCAGGCATTCAAGATACTGGACGAAGAGCGTACACGCGTGCGGCGCAACGACGAATGGCTGGCGCCGCTCGACTTCGCCGACATCATCCGGCTGGCGAGCCATTTTACGGTCCAACAATTCATGGTGCGGGAAAACTTCGCCAAGCGCATCGACGAGGGCAAGGCGATTTATCTGCATGAGTTCTTCTACGCGCTGATGCAGGCTTATGACGCGGTGGCGCAGGAAGCCGATGTGCAGGTGGGCGGTCAAGATCAGCTGTTTAATATCTTGGTGGCTGGTCGCAAGCTGCAAACCGGGCTGGGGCAGAAGCCGCAGGTCGCCATCATTATGGGCGAAAGCCTGCCGGGTACCGATGGCGAAGTGAAAATGTCGAAGAGCCTGGGCAATCATATCCCGCTGCTATCCGAGCCTTGGGATATGTTCGGCAAGGTCATGAGCCTGCCCGACAAATCCATGGGCGTCTTTCACAAGCTGATTCTCGGCTGGACGCCGGCGCAAGTTAATGAGCTGGACGCCAAACTTGCGGCGGGCGAATTGCATCCGAATGAAACCAAGATGGGCCTGGCGCGCGAAATCGTCAGCATCTTTCACAGTAGGGAAGACGCCGATGCCGCGCAACTGCGCTGGAACGAAGTTTTTCGCGGTGGGGGCGGGCTTCCGGCTGATATGGATCAGGCAGTTGTACCGGCTGAGGAAGAAATCCGCGATATCCTGGTGCGTCTCAAGATGGTCGGCAGTCGCGGCGAAGCCAAAAGGCTGATTCAACAGAATGGCGTCCGTCTTAACGAAGAGAAGGTGGACAGCCTGCAGGCCACAATTACCCAGGAAATGCTGCCCGCGGTGCTGCAAGTTGGCAAACGACAATTCGTGCGTTTGATCAAACCCAACGGCGGCAGCGAGTAGCGCCTTGTCTGTCGACCCCGACTATTCCATTGATGAGCTGATCAGCGTCTGCATCTCGCGCCAAGTGAACGACGGCGATGTTTGGGCGCAGGGCATCAATACGCCGCTGGTATCCGCGGGCTTGATCCTGGGCAAGATTCGCTATGCGCCGCGCGCTCGTTTTACATCGGCAATTGGACAGGCGCTGGTGCCGGGCTGGGGACCGCTGGGCATTGCCGGCATCGAAGATCTTTGGGTGGGCAAAGGCTTGATCCACTTGGGATTCGCCGCCGGCGCCGCCGAGATATTGCCCAAATTTCAGCCCAAGGAATTCTTCCGGCCGGCGCAAGTTGATGCGCATGGCAACATGAACAATATCGCTTTCGGCAAGGACTACGACAGGCCGAGAATGCGCCTGCCGGGCAGCGGCGGCATCCCCGATGTCACGCCACAGTACGATCACAGCTACCTATATGTACCGCGTCACACGCGCCTGACCTTTGCCGAGAAGATCGACTTTATCAGCGGCCTGGGGCACACGCCGCAGCGGAGACATGGCGGGGGACCGCGCTATTTGATTACTGACTTGGGCCAATTTGATTGGCAGGGCGGGCGGATGCGGCTGGTCAGCGTCCATCCGGGCGTCAGTGTCGAGCGCGTACGCCGCAAGACCGGCTTTGATCTGGAGATCGCGCCGGAACTGGCGGAAACGGCGCCGCCTAAACCGGAAGACTTGCGGCTACTGCGCGAGGAAATAGACCCGCTGGGTACGCGCAAACTTGAAACGCTAGGTGGCGCCGCCCGCAAAGCCTTGCTGCGGGACATCCTGCTGCGGGAGAAGTCGGGCTAGCCGGCCAAGGTCGCCGGCCGCCAGTGCTGAATCCCGCGGAAGCGATCGGCTGGAGAAGTCAGAAAGCCAAGCCTAAGGCCTTCGATGCTGTCGCGCGCGATATAGGTGAGCAGCGGGTAGTAGAGTGGAATGGCCAGCGCCTGCTCTGCGAAGACTTCCTGAATCTGCTGATGGAGCAGGGCGCGGCGCCCGGCATAGGTTTCTCCACGCGCAATCTCGATGAGCTCGGCCATTTCGTTGTGGCTAGCGGCGCCATAATTGCCCCCGCCGCCATGCTGGGCGGGGTGCCAAAAGCGAAAGAGATCGCGATCGGCGCCGATGCGCTGAGTAACAATGGCCGCGTCAAACTCGCCGGATTCGAGACGGTTGCTCAATGTACGGGCGTCGACCGACTCGACTGAGAAATCCATGCCTAGTTGCCGCCATTGCGCGGCGATGTCCCCGGCCAATTCCCGCAGTTGACCAGAGTCCTCAACCAGAAGGCGGTAGGGCGCAATTTGTTCGGGGTCTTCTTCATCGTCTGTGTCTCCTGCAGTTGCCGCTGAGGGGGCAAGTTCAACTGCAGCAAGTAGTGTGTTCGCCTTTTCCAAATCGTAAGTATGCCAGAAGGCGCTCGGCTGATAGACGGACGATCCCAAGATATACGGGCTGTCCGCCAATACGGCTGCGGCGCCGGCATGCGCCTGCGCCAATTGCGGCAGGTCGAGGCTGAGCGCAAGCGCCTGCCTGACCCTTCGCTCTGTAAAGGGCGAATCGCTCCAATTGAAAATCAATACGCCTAGCTCCGAAAGCGCCTGGCGGAAGTGCTGGCTCTGTGGGAGCGCGAGCAGTCGATACGGCGGTCCTCTGACCGCGAGGGCGTCGATGTCTCCCGACTCATAGGCGCCAATCGCGTCTTCAGTGCTGTCGAACAACCGGAATATCAGATCCCGAAACAGGAAACCGAGCTGCGCGTCCTGCCGCTCGCGATGAGTAGGCGAACGCTGCAGATGCGCCGCGGTAATTGTCTGTGCAGCGTCAGAATGCAGGGCAGCGAGCTGGTAGGGTCCTGTGCCAATCGGCGTGAGATTGAAGGGATGGCTGGCGAGGTCGAGCACTGACGTGCCGCGCAGAGCGTGCTCCGGCAAGATGCCGATGCTCAACAGCACCGGGAAACTGCTGAAGGGCTGGACCAGTCGAAAGCGCAAGAGATCAGAGCTCAGCTTCTGCGTTTCCACGGTCTGCCAAAATGAGGCCGTCGTGGAGAAGTCAGCGTATTCGGCTGCGCTGAGCATGGAGAATGTGTAGATGGCATCGTCCGCGGTAAATGGCATACCGTCCTGCCACTTGATGTCATTGCGCAGCCTGACAACGTATTCGAGCCCGTCGCTGGATGTCACCAGTTCCGCGGCCAGGCGCGGCACGGCTTCGCCATAGTCGTTAATGGCGAAGAGCCCCTCAAAAATTAGACTCGCAATATCCTGATCGGGAGGGTTTAAGTGCGCGAAGAGCGGATTGATCCGCTGTATGCTGCCGACAAGTCCCTCGCGGAAGGTAGTAGCCGCGGGGGCGGCAATGATGCTGCGCCCGGTTGGAGAGGTCTCGTTTGTCGCCGGCAGGCTGGTTGCTGTCGGCGTCCGCGATTCGACTACGTTTGTTTCAGAGAACAGTGGCGTGGCTGTGGCAGTCGCTTGCAGCGCGGACTGACGGCTGATTCGGAATAGGACGGCGGCGGCGCAGGCGGCAAGCGCGATCAGCAGCGCGATCAATTGCCAGCGAAAGCCGCGCAACATAAATGGCCTCACTCAACCAAAATCGGCGTCCTGTAATCGTTACAATTCGCCGAGCAATTGTCGTTCACGAGCGGATTACGCCACCGGCGCAGGGAATCTATCCTGGCGCTGACACCGCAAATAGCGCAATGCCCAGGAATGAGATCGACAAGAATATGGTGATGCGAAAGAGCGTCTTTTCCAGGCCGCGCCGTGTCCGGGCGATTCCGCCACCGGCATCGCCGCCCAGCAGGCTGCCCAAGGCGCCGCCTTTGACCTGGAGCAAAATCAGGACGATCAGCACGATCGAGATGACGATTGACGAGATTTGTAAGACTGCGCCCATCTGCGCGACTCCCTAAGATAATTCGAGATCGTAACCCAAGCACTATAGCACCAGAAGCGCGATTTGACTAGCATGACCCGACCGCCTGCAAATCAGCGCTACCAAGTATACGTCAGCGAGCCAGATTAGTCGCGCAAAGAGTCCAGGTAGTCGACCGCGGCTTTTAACTGGATATCGTCTTCGTCTTTGTCATCGGAATCGGGATTCCATTCCACAATGATGTCGGGCGTAATGCCTTGCTTGTGAATCCAATGGCCGTTAGGGGTCAGCCAGCGGCGTACGGTGATGCGCAGGCCGCCGCCGTTGGAGAGCGACGGGATATTTTGCACAGTGCCTTTGCCGAAGGTCGTCTCGCCCAGGATGGTGGCAACGCCGTAATCCTGCATAGCGCCTGCGATGACTTCGGACGCGCTGGCGCTGGTTTCGTCGACCAGGACGACGATGGGCACATCGATATCGGCATAGCCGCCGCTCGTGCGCGTGACCTCTTCGCTTTGATCGCGCGCCACTTGTCGCAGAAGAACGCCATCCTCTATAAATGCGCTGCCGATCTCGATGGCGCTGGACAGCGTGCCGCCGGGATTGTCGCGTATGTCAAAGATGAGGCCGTTTGCGCTGGCGATGTCGACGGCTTTTAAGGCTTCGTCCAGCTGCGCGCGCGAAAGGTCGTTAAAGTCTAACATGGCGATATGGGCGATGTTGTCGCCGACGATTTCAAACGAGACATTGGGTAAGGGGAAGGTGTCGCGCGCGATCTCGAAGGTAACCAGCTCGCCGTCTCGTCTGAATGTGATCGTTACAGTTGTGCCGCGCGGACCGGGCACGAGCGCCGACAATTCAGCTTGGGAAATGCCGATGACGCGTCGGCCGTCCACTTCATAGAATTCGTCGCCCGGCATGACGCCGACAGCCTCAGCCGGCGAGTCCGGAATCACCGTCGTCACTTCAATGGCGCCTGTTTCCTCATTGGTTCGCGTGAAGACACCAATGCCGGTGAACTCTCCCGAGAAGTCCGTGCTGCGTTTGTAAAGTTCCGGGCGAATATAACCGCTATGTTCGTCATCCAGGGAATCCACCATGCCCTCAATGGCGCCATCGACCAGAGAGTCGACTTCTACCTGGTCAACGTAGCGTGATTCGATGACGGTGTAGGCGTCCCAGAAGGGCTCAAATGCTTGGTCGGTATCGGTGAGCGCGATTGTTCGCAAATCGGATAGATGGCCAGCGGCGAATCCGACGCAGAATGCCATGACGGCCAGACAGATAGACCCGCTTATTCGCGGATTTTCTATTTGTGACTGCAGCCAGTTCATCAGCCTACTCCAGACGATGTAGAGCTTTCCTTCTCGCACCAGTATAAGTTAAGATGGCTACTCTGAGAAACATGCAAAAGCAACCGTAAATTATGCGCAAGTCTGTGCCGAAACGAGAATGTTGCCATTGACCCCGGACGAAATTTAGCGCCAGGTCGCTATGTGTCGCTGGCAGAAGCGGCGGAGATCGTCAAAGACAGCGACACCTTGGCGCTGGGCGGAATGACGCTTTACCGGCGGCCGCTTAGCTATGTGAAGGCGCTCTTGCGCCGCCGGCAGCCGCCGCGAGACCTAACCTTGCTTAGCTTCACCGGTGGTTTGGAGTCTGACCTGCTCATCGGCGGCGATTGCGTTCAGACGGTGCGGTCGGCCTACGTCGGCCTCGAGGCCTTTGGATTCGCGCCGATGTTTACCCAGTATGCTCAGCAGCAGCGCATTCAGGTGCTGGAAGAGACGGAAGCCAGCCTGGTGATGGGCATCCGCGCGCAGATATCCGGCAGCGGCTTTATGCCGTCCCGCGCCTGGCTGGGCACCGATCTGCCGGTGCTGCGGCCCGATGTCAAGACGGTTATTGACCCCTATTCTGGCGATGAATTGCTGGCTTTCCCGGCCATACCCTGCGATGTGGCTGTGATTCACGGATTGGCCGGCGACCGTGAAGGCAACGTGCTACTCAATAACAATTTGGGCATCGACATGGAATTGGTCTACGTCGCTGATGTGGTAATCGCGACGGTCGAGCGAGTCGTCGACAAGCTGGAGCGCACGCTCGACGGCGTGATCATCCCCTATCCCGGCTGCGACTTCATAGCCGAAGCCCCTTCAGGCGCCGCCCCCACAAGCTGTTATCCTCTGTATCAGCTGGATGGCGAGGCGATTCTGCAATATACAGAAGCATGCAATGCCGGGCGATTTGCACAATTCCTGGCGGACTTTATGCATTGCTAAGGCGGGAGTGGTGAATTCAGCCGATACAAAAACTTCGCCAATCAAACAAGAAACCTCTGTGCCCTCGGTGTCCTCGGTGGTGAAAAAACCTGCGCAGTGTTCGCCAAGAGGAAAATATCCGCGATATTCACCACTCCCCTAAGGCAAGAACATTGCAGCATATGACTTGGCGCGGTATAATCCTCAGTGAATACCATATTTCGTGACTTGGGGAGCTCGCGCTAGAGGGCTGAGAGGGCATGGATAACGTGCCGACCCATACACCTGATCCAGGTAATGCTGGCGTAGGGATGTCTGCAATACCCTGCATTCGGCCACCCCTGTACACACCCCGACAGGGGTGGCCTTTTCCTGGAGTACAGCGCGCTCGTCAGGTCCCATACTCGGAATTGAGGAGGAGGGTCTTATGCTACGGCGAGCGCTAATTGCAATTGTTGCCTTGCTTTGCGTTGCAGGCGTTGCGGCGGCGCAAGATGCGGAAACGGTCGTTGTCCTGACGCACGACAGTTTCGCGATCTCGGAAGAGGTGCTGCATGCTTTCGAGGAGCTCAGCGGTATATCAGTCGAGATTTTGCGTTCCGGCGATGCCGGGCAAATGGTGAATCAGGCGATTCTGAGCAAGAGCCATCCCTTGGGGGATGTCTTGTACGGCGTCGACAATACCTTCTTGAGCCGCGCCCTGGATGCCGAGATTTTCGCTGAGTATGAGTCGCCACAGTTGGCTGACGTGCCGGAAGAATTTCATGCGGATGACAGCTACCGTGTTACGCCGGTGGATTATGGCGATGTCTGCCTCAATTATGATCTGGCCTACTTTGAGGAGCATGAGCTGCCGCTGCCCGAGAGCTTGAGCGACCTCACAGCATCGGATTACCATGGGCTGCTTGTGGTCGAAAATGCGGCGACATCCTCGCCGGGATTGGCATTCTTGCTGGCGACGATCGCTGAGTTTGGCGACGAGGGCGATTACACTTACCTCGATTATTGGCGGGCCCTGGCCGATAACGACGTCTTGGTGGTTGCCGGCTGGAGCGATGCCTATTACGGCGAGTTCACGGTGGGCAGTCGCGGCGCGGGCGACCGCCCGCTTGTGGTCAGTTATGCCAGCAGTCCACCGGCCGAGGTGATCTACAGCGACGAGCCCGATGCCGGCGCGGTCACCGGCGCGATAGTGGAAGACAATATGTGCTTCCGTCAAATTGAGTACGCCGGCGTCCTGGCTGGCGCAGCCAATCAAGCGGGCGCCGAAGAATTCATCGACTTCATGCTCAGCGTCGACTTTCAGGCGGATTTGCCGTTGAATATGTTTGTATTCCCGGTTGTGCAGGATATCGAGCTGCCCGAAGTATTCGTAGAGCATGCGGCCATACCGGAGAAATCGGCCGCGCTCGATCCCGCTCTGATCGAGGAAAAACGGGATGAGTGGATTCAGGCTTGGACGGAGGCCATGCTTCGTTGACTTCGCGGAGAGTATGCCTGCGATTCGCCAAGGGTCTGGTTTTCCTGCTGCCGCTGGCATTCTTGGGCGTATTCTTCATATTTCCGATATTGGCGCTGTTCGACATCAGCTTGCGCCCGGATGGCGCCCTTGATCTCTCGGCGTTTGCGCGGCTGCTGACCAGCGACTACTACCTGGGGACGCTGCTTTTCACAGTGTACCAGGCGCTGATATCAACCATTGCCACGCTACTGCTTGCGCTGCCCTGCGCTTACGTCTTCGCGCGCTATCGCTTTCCGGGCCGGTCGCTGCTCTTGTCGCTGGCGACATTGCCTTTCGTTCTGCCCACCGTTGTGGTTGCGTTGGCATTTTCGGCTGTGCTGGGGGAGCGCGGGCTGGTGAATGATATGCTGCGCTTGCTGTTTTCTCTGGATGACGCGCCGATTCAGCTGGAACGCTCGCTCGCGATTATCATCATCGCGCACGTCTTCTATAACTTTTCGGTCGCGCTGCGGATTATGACCAGCTATTGGTCGTCAATGGGATTCCATGCGGAAGAAGCGGCGCGCTGCCTGGGCGCTAATGAGCTTGCTGTCTGGCGCGATATCCGCTTGCCCGTTATTAGACCGGCGCTGCTTTCCGCCGGCGCGCTGGTTTTCATCTTCTGCTTCACCAGTTTCGGCGTTGTGTTGATACTGGGCGGGATTCGTTTCGCCACGCTTGAAGTTCAGATCTACTATCAGGCGGTCAGTATCTTCAATCTGCCGCTGGCCGCGGCCCTGTCGCTGGTGCAGATCGCGTCGATGCTGCTGATGCTGCTGGTCTACACCGCCACGCAGCGCCGGCTGCAACTCGCGCATGAGGGTCGATCGGCGCATAGCGCTCGTCCACATACGCGGCGGGAGCGCGCCGCAATTGCAACAACGGTTGCGCTAATGGCATTACTGCTGTTTTCGCCGCTGGCCGCGCTGGTCTGGAGATCGCTGTTCATCGCGGGCCAGTTTGATATCGCTGGCTTCACTGGCTTGGCCGAGAAGACCCGGGCGTCGCTGCTGTTCACCACGCCATTGGAGGCAGTTATCAACTCGCTGCGGTTTGCGCTTATCGCCACGTTAGCCGCTGTCGTGCTGGGAACAGTGGCGTCTTTCATGATTGAAGAGCGAGGCGCCTGGTCGCGCTTGGTCGATCCGCTGTTCATGCTGCCATTGGCCACCAGCGCCGTGACCTTGGGTTTCGGCTTCATCGTGGCCCTGGATGAACCACCGTTGGACCTGCGCTCGTCCTGGCTGATTATCCCCATATCTCATGCGCTGGTCGCGCTGCCATTTGTAATTCGCAGCGTCTTGCCCAGCCTGCGCGCCATCCCGCCGTCGCTGGGTGAGGCGGCGCGTGTTTTGGGCGCGCGCGAGTTTACCAAGCTGCAAACTATTGACCTGCCGCTTGTGAGCAGAGGATTGGTCGTCGGCGCGACATTCGCCTTCACAGCGAGTATGGGTGAATTCGGCGCGTCCCTCTTTGTCGCGCAGCGAGAATCGGTAACGATTCCGGTTGTCATTTACCGGCTCCTGGGCCATCCCGGCCTGGCGTCGTACCGGCAGGCGCTGGCCATGAGCGTGATTCTTATGTTGGTCTGCGCCGGCGGTTTCCTGCTTATTGAACGACTGCGCGGTGTGGGCGTGGGCGAATTCTGATGCTGCATATCAAGAATGTCTCTCATACCTATGGCAAGCTCGTGTCGTTGCGCGATGTCTCCTTGCGAGTGGGCCGGCGAGATATCGTCTGCTTGCTCGGCCCGAGCGGCTGCGGCAAGACCACCTTGCTGCGGATCATCGCCGGTTTGGAAACGAATTATCAAGGCCAGCTAATGTTGGATGGCGCAGATATCGGCAGTACGCCGGTACATCGGCGCCAATTCGGCCTGATGTTTCAGGACTTCGCCTTGTTCCCGCATATGTCAGTCGCGGACAATATTGCCTACGGATTGCTGCGTCGTGGCATTCGCCGCGCGCTGGCCGGCGCGCAAGTGGAGTCGCTCCTGGAAAGGGTGGGCCTTGCTGGCATGGGCGACCGTGACATCGCCTCGCTATCCGGCGGGCAAAAGCAGCGCGTCGCGCTGGCGCGCAGCCTGGCGCCGAATCCTCGCCTGCTGATGCTTGACGAACCGCTGGGGTCGCTGGATGCGCAACTCCGCGACCAACTGGCGCTGGAACTGCGAAGCTTGATCAAGGAGCAGGGCTTGAGCGCGATATACGTCACGCACGATCATCGCGAGGCCTACGCGGTAGCGGACCGGATCGCCGTCATGGATGTCGGCAGCGTTGAGCAAGTGGATACACCGCGAGACCTTTATTTGCGTCCCAGAAGCGCCTTTGTGGCGCGCTTCCTGGGTATGCGCAATGTGTTTTCGCTGAATCACAGCCGGTTCACTCAAGAGATAGGCTGCATGGCGCTGCCGGACGAGAAACGCAGCGACACATTATTGATTCATCCGGCGGGCATCCGGCTGGGAAGCTCACGGGAGGGGCGAATGCTGTATTGCGACGCCCAGCTGCAGAGTAAGGTGTTTCGCGGGGACTACTACGATGTCAGCGCGTCCATTGACGAAGCCACGACGCTATTTTTTGCGGCGCCGCAAGTGGCCGCTCAAATCGGCGACGCGGTCTCGCTTGAAGTATCGTTGGATGCGGTGATTCCACTGTAACACTGAGCCGTCATCTAGTCCCTGTACCGCATTCAGTCGCGCAATTATAATTGCGTTATTAGGCTGATTAAGTTCAAGATTAAGGAAGCGACCATGCCAAGGGCCTTGTTTAGCGTATCGAGCAAACGGGGATTGCTGGGGTTCGCGAGCGAACTGATAGAACTGGGCTGGGAAATCGTCGCCAGCGGCGGTACGGCGCAGACCCTATCGGATGCGGGACTTGCCGTGACGCCGGTGGAGCGGATTACACAGCAGCCGGAGATGCTCGGCGGCCGCGTAAAAACACTGCATCCGGCGATTCACAGCGGCATCCTGGCGCGGGACAATGCGGTTGATATGCGCGAACTGGCGGCTGCGGGTTTCGCGCCGATAAACATGGTGGTTTGCAATCTGTACCCCTTCAGCGAGACGATTAGACAGCCGGATGTCGCCTTGGAAGAGGCCATCGAGCAGATTGATATCGGCGGCGTTACCTTGCTGCGCGGCGCGGCAAAGAATTTCTTTCGGGTAACTGTGCTTTGCGATCCTGAAGACTACTCTGACGTACTGGTGTCCCTCAAGACAAACGGCGCGACAACGCTGCGACAGCGGCGAGGGCTCGCCGCGAAGGCCTTTGCCAACTGCAGCGAATATGATCAATCGGTCTACGCGTATCTCAGTGAATCGGATATTGCCGTGCCCGCCGATAGCGATGTGCCCGATAGCATCGCTTTTGGCGTGCAGCGCAGTCATGACCTGCGCTACGGCGAGAATCCGCATCAGGCGGCCGCCTATTACGCAAGGGGGGAAGTGCGCACGCCGCTGGGCGCCGATCAGCTGGCGGGCAAGCAGCTTTCGTACAACAACATTCTGGATGTGGATGCGGCCTGGCGCGCGGTCAGCAGTTTCGAAGAGCCGACAGTCGTCATCGTCAAGCACTTGAATCCGACGGGCATCGCCAGCGCAGATACGCTTGCCGAGGCCTTTCCGCCGGCGCTGGCTTCGGATTCCTTGTCGTCATTTGGCGGGATTATCGCGGCTAATGGACCGGTAGATGAAGCCTTTGTTGAAGCCTTGGGCTCGCTCTTCATGGAAGCAATCATCGCCCCGTCGTATAGCGAAGCGGCTGTGGCGCAAATTCTGACCGGCCGCAAGAATTGCCGTTTGCTGCGGATGCCGCGGCCCTTTGTCGGCGCCGGTTTCGAATTCCGCAGCGTTCACGGCGGATTGCTGCTGCAGCGATACGATATTGGCGATCCACCGGCGGTGACCATGAAAATTGTGACAAAACGGGCGCCAATTGACGAGGAAATGGAATCGCTGGTTTTCGCCTGGAAGGCTGTTCAGCACGTTAAGTCTAACGCCATTGTTTTGGCCAAGGGCAAACGAACCGCGGGCATCGGCGGCGGATTGCCCAGCCGCGTGGATGCCGCCGAGCTGGCGATCAAAAAGGCAGCGAGCGACGCGACAAATTCAGCGATGGCTTCCGATGCTTTCTTCCCCTTTCCCGATAGCATCGAACACGCGGCGCGCGCCGGCGTGACCTGCATCATCCAGCCGGGCGGCTCAATTCGAGATTCGCAGGTTATCGAAGCTGCTGACTACTACGATATGGCGATGATCTTTACCGGCAGCCGCCACTTCCGGCACTAGCCGCCTGCCAGACTAGGCGGTGGCCGACGCCGCTTCTTCCATGACGCCGCGCCTGCCGATGAAAGGAAGCTCGCCCTTTTCCCAGGCGACCAGCAGCGGAACGGCCGTGAAGATGGATGAATAAGTGCCCGAGAGCAAGCCGATGAACAGGATGGCGATGAATTGTTTCACCGTCTCGCCGCCGAAGAGCAGAATCGCGATCATGATGAAGAAGGCGTTGAGCTGGGTCGCCAGCGAACGGTGAATAGTCTCCCAGATGCTGCGATTGACGATGGTTTCGTAAGGCTCTCCCAGGTGCTTGGGGATATTTTCGCGGATGCGGTCAAAGACAACGATGGAGTCTTGAACGGAGAAGCCGACCACCGTCAGCACGGCCGTCAGGAATAGCGCGTCGATTTCCCACCCGAGCAGCAACCCGAGCAAGGACATAACGCCCATGACCAGCAAAATATCGTGGATCATGGCGGCGATGGCGCATATGCCGTAGCGAATCGCATTAGGCACCTGGCGAAAGGCGATGACGATGAAGCCCGTGATGACCAGCGCGCCGACAGCTACGGCCGCCAAGGCCGAGCGCGTCACTTCCTGTCCGATGGTCGCGGATACGGTTTCCGCGCGGAAACTGTCGCGGTTGACCGCCGCCAATTCACCCAGGCTGGCCAGTATCTGATTGGTCGTGCTGACCTCATGGAAGTCGGCGCGGACCGACCAGCGAAAGTCGCTCGGCTGGCCGATCTGCTGGATGATCACATTGTCGTCGCCGAAGGCGGTGAAAACCTGTCGCAGTCCGTCTTCAGTGGCGCCCGCATCGTCGAACTTGAGCTCGTAAATGCTGCCGCCCAGGAAATCGATGCTCAGCTGAAATGGCGCGCCGGTTGAAATGGTCGAGAAGATCATGATCGCCAGACCGGGCACGATGACCAACGCGGATAACACGAAGAACCAACGGCGTTTCTGAACGATATTGAACATGGTTCTTTATCCTTAGGCGCCTAGCAGAGCGCGGTTCTGAGAAATTGTGCCCCGGAAAATGCTCACCAGCACGTACAGGAAGGTTCGCGTCACTATGATTGCCGTGAACAGATTCAGCACTAAGCCGATCGCCAGCGTGACTGCGAAACCGGCCACGATGCTGGCGCCTGGCGTCTGCCCAAACATAAAGAGAATGCCGCAGATGATAATGGTTGACAGATTTGAATCGCGAATCGAGGTCCAGGCGCGGTCGAAACCGGCCCTAAGCGCGGCATCCAGCGGTAAGCCGGCGCGCAGCTCCTCCTTGATGCGTTCGAAAATCAGGATATTGCCGTCTACCGCCGTGCCGATTGAAATAAGGAACCCGGTGATTGCGGGCAGCGTCAACGTTACCGGCAGCAGTTTGAAGACCGCAATGTTCAGCAAGATGAATACAATGAGCGCGAGGTCCGCCGCGAAACCGGGCAAACGATAATAGATGAGCATGAAAGCCAGGACGACGATGACGCCAATCACGCCGGCCTGGACGCTCAACCGAACTGATTCCTGGCCCAGGGTGGCGCCAACTTCCTGCGTGCTCTCAATGCGCAATGGAATTGGCAAAGCGCCGGAGCGCAACTGCAAAGCCAAGGTGTTGGCCTCGTCTTCCGTAAATTGTCCGGTGATAACGCCGCCGGAGGGAAGCTCCGCCTGAATAATCGGCGCGGACAGGACTTCGCCATCGAGCACGATCGCCATCGGTTCGCCGATACGGTCGCGAGTGAAGCCACCGAAGACTCGTTGAAACTCTTCTTTGATTTCGAAGTTGATCATCCATTCGGGGCCGCCGGTGCCTTGCGGCGGCGACAGCACCGCGCTGGCGGCTTGCAGGCCGGCGCCCGTCATGACGGTACGGAAAGGCAGCCCGCTTACGGGATGCGCGCGCCGTTGCGCCAGCGGGTCGTCCTCGCCTTCCGCCAGGATGGCGTTCTTGCGCATTTCGACTTGCTCGCTGGTGACAATCTCGCTGCCGACCAAGGAGCGAACCTGATTGGCCAACCCGCCGAAGTCGACGAATTCGAGCAGGGCAGTCTGCTGGATGGTAGCGATGGCTTGCTCCGGATCGCGCACGCCGGGCAATTCCACCAGAATGCGGTCGCGCCCTTGTACTTGCACGGTCGCTTCAGTGAGTCCCAACGCGTTGACCCGGCGCGACACATTATTTGCGGTTTCGCCCAGGTCTTCCGGCGAGAAACTCTCGGCGGCGATATCGGCCTGCAGCAAAACTCTTAAGCCGCCGACTAGATCAAGGCCGAGGCTCTGCGTAATGTTCAATACAAACTCGTTGATCCCGTCGCCATTGGTGTCAATTTCCAGGTTCTCGGTGCATTTCAGATCCGCAGGCGGGTCTCCGGTGGCTGAAGCGCAGGCTTTCGTCTGTACGCCTTTGTATTCCGGCGGGGAGGCAACCCACAGGCAGAATACGCTCAGTAGTACGATGACAATTAGCCATCGAGCATGACTGCTCATTGCTGGCCGCCTTCCTTCTTCGTCTCCGAGTTCAAGTGGTAGAGTTCTCGGTCTGTCGCTCTTTGATGCCGATGTTGGCGTTATAGGCGTATTCATCGGGATCGTAGACTTGCTGCAGCGCCGCGGTCAGCAGTCGAATCGTCACACCGTCCGCAATCTCGACCTGAGCGATGCCGGTATCCGCATCAATCGCGACAATCTTGCCGACCATGCCGCCAAAGGTCACGATTTCATCCCCGACATGCAGTGAGCGCGCCATCTTTTGCTTGTGCTGGAACGCTCTTTGCTTTGGGAAAATCACCAGCGCCCAATACCCGCCCAAAACCAGAGCGAGAACAGCAAAGACCAGTGCAAACTCAAACATGGCTATCTTTCGGCATTTGTCGCGCAACGCGCACATTATAATGCCGTACCGCCGACTAAGCCAGACCTTGTCGACTGCTTGACCAAACACTTAATCGAACCTACAATTAGCAGTTGTAGCGTCGCCCGGACATTGAGGTAAAAGAGTATGATGCGCACAAATGCGACAAAGCTATTGTTAAGAATCGGCGTGTTGACTGTCGCTTTGCTCTTGATGGCCTTTCCGGTGGCAGCGGGCGATACGCTGCTTAGCAACAATATCGGCGACGGCAACGCGGTGTTTTACATTGAAGGCGAGCCCTCGGTTGTTATCAACGGTTTTGATTTGACGCCGCTTGGCGTGGCGCTGCCGGTAGCGTTGGACGCGGTGAGCATTTCGGTGGAAACGCCGGTTCCCGGCAGCGCCATTGAACTGCTCGTTTATCAGGATGCCAACGGCGGTTCGCCGGTGGATGCGACGCTCGTCTATCGGCAGTCCGTAGCGCTCGATCTGCCCGGTGTCAATCGCATGGAGCTCAGTGACCCGGCGATTATAACGGCGCCCGTGGTATGGGTCGGCTTTAACTTGCCGGTGGGATTCAGGTTTTACGCTGATACGTCGGCGCCGTCAGTGCTGACGTATTGGGCCTGGACAGCCGGAGGTACATTTGATCTCGCGTTATTGTCGAGCGCCGAGGTGCTGGGCCCGGGTGACGGCAGCGAACCGGTCAACATCGCCATGGACGGCATTGCCCGTATAACAGCGGAATTGCGCGTAGCCGAATACGAAGAGATTTCAGTTGGCGTGCCCCTGGGCCGTCAAGTCTTTACTGATGTCGTGCAAGACACATCCATTATGCGACCCTACGCCAATTGCGGGACGCTGCTCTACGATCCGGAAGATATTGAAATCTCGGCCGGTTCATCATTTACTTTGGACTGTGCGGTTGAGAGCGAGTTCAATGCCCCTTCGCCGCTAGCCCAGCCACATAACCAAAACCTGGAATTGCTGCGAATCGGCGCGCTCTACAAGCTGTCAGCGCTGATTCCGGAGGAACATCACGTAGAGGGCGCCGTGAGTACGCTGCCGGTGCCAGTGACGCACTGTATGCGTGTGGCTGAAGACGACCTGGAGCGCGCTGTAATCGGCGAGATTCGCGCTCAGGGGGCGCCAAATCCGGGGCCGGAGAAGTGGCATATCCTGCCCTCGGTGCGTTTCAATGACATTATCTGCGCGGAAGTGACACTGGCGAACTACCTCGCGTACTTTATTCCCGAGACGGCGGACTCGCCACAGAATGTGAATCTGGTTGTAGGCTGGACGCAAGTAAATCCGCACCCGCTGTATTGTGGGATTGGCGCCTCGATACAAGCGCCAATCGTCAACACGGGGCAAGACTGGTTTGATACGGCGGACAGCCATATCACCTTGACCATCCAGGACATTCACGTGTCGTCATCAATAGTCACTGCCGAGAAGCGATTCGATATTGGAACCAGCCAATTGGGACCCGGAGCCCGCCAATTCTACCAACTTGGCCCATTTGCCGTGGATACCTACGTAAACGAACTGCATCGCCTGCAGGTGACAGTGGACCATGAGGGTGAAGTCGATGAAATCAATGAGGCGGATAATGTCTGGTTCACAGAATATGTGCTGCGCTTGCCGCCGGGTTATGACAAGTGTGAACCGCCGCCGCTTACAGGCGGTCTGGACGGTTGTGAGTACCAGTTTGACCACCGGTATGAGGGCGAAGATGACGCTCTCAGACGCGCGATAATTGACCTGGAAGAAGCAATACATTTCCCGGCAAGATACAGCGTTGCTGAGATCCGCGGCGAAGTCGAGGAAGACTCGGACTTAAACCCAGACGCGGCCGTGGTATATCTACGCGGAGCGGTCTCGGATGAAAGATGGCGCCTGATAGAATCCTGGTTCTTGATTTCCAGGCGGAAGATCATGGAGGCGGTAGTACAGGACATGCGTCGCTATGCCAGGCGAATTGTGTCTTGCCGCGGCAACTAATAGTCGTGCAGCCTTTCCGACCAGAAGCCGCATGACCGAGGATATACAATGCGAGTTGTTACCAACAAAAAACTAGCCCGGCGAAATCGCAAAGTCACCAATTATCTGTTTTTCAGCACCTTCGGCGCGCTGATACTTGGCTTCGTCGTTATCAATGCATCGCTGTTTACCAACGAAACACCGGATACGCTGACCCTTTTTGCGCAATCCGCCGTACTGCCAATAGCGTTCATTTTGACGATTGTATCCGTCAGAATGACCAATCTCTGGGCGCGCGTTCCGCGCCCGGAAAAGGCGATAGAAGACGGTCTAAAGGGCTTGAGCAACAAGAGCATACTCTATAACTACTATCACTTTCCCGTTCGCCATGTGTTGATCTGCCCGCAAGGTGTTTTCGCCATAGTAACGCGCTGGCACGACCAGCAGTTCAGCTTGCGCGATGGCAAGTTTCGCAGCAAGCGAAACCTGCTTAGCAAGCTGTTTTCTGTGATTCGATTTGACGGTATCGGCAAGCCGTTTCGTGATGCAGAGATTGCGCGTTCGTATATTCAGAGCGCGATTGACGATGTGGCGGACGATGTTGAAGTGAAGAGTTTGATTGTGTTCGTCGACCCCTCGGCGGCGGTCGAGTTTGAGACTGAGCCCGAGATTCCGGTGCTGTATGCTGATCCGAAGCGGAGCCCAAATCTCAAAGAGTATATGCGAGATGCCAAGCGCCTGCTGAGCGATTCGGCGGGTGATGCGAAAAACGCGAACCTAATGCCGCTAAGCGACGAGCAGATTCAAGAATTTGAAGATGCGACCATCTAAGCGAGCATGCCTCAGCTGCGCCGCTACTGCCTTGTCGTCACTATAGTACTAGTCGCTTTCGGTCTGCGGGTTCATGATCTGCAGTCGGCGCCTTTGCGCGGCGATGAGGCATTTAGCGTCTTGTATTGGGCTGATACTCCGCTGCGCGTTTCATTGGGCGAGATTGCTCACGGCGAGCCGCATACGCCGCTGGTCTATGCGGTCGGGCGTTTGTGGAATCACATCATCGGCGGCATCGAGTCGGTCTTCGCGCTGCGCTACCTCTCAGTTCTGGGCAATGTTCTAGGCGCCCCCGCAATGTTCGCGCTCGCCTGGAGATTATGCGGCCGATTGGAGCTTGCGCTCATAGCGGGCCTGATGTGGGCAGTTCATCCTTTCGAGATTTGGCACAGTCAAGAGTTTCGCAACTACGCCTATTGGGGCGGCATCAGCGCTGTCGGCTTGTGGCTCGGCCTGCGATTGATTGACAGGCCGCGGCGCGCTGACTGGTATTTGTATGCCGTGGTCGCCGGATTCGCGGTTCTGAGCATTTACACGGAGTGCTTCACGACGCTTGCGCTGGCTGTTTTCGCGCTGATTCGTCGCTGGCGAGACTGGAGATTTCTCAGGCGACTGTTTTTGATACAGCTGGGCATGGCGATCCTGCTGGTGGCCGGCCTGGTGCTGATTCAAGTGCGACAAGGCTTTATCGACTATTATCCGGGGCTGGTTCAAGCCTTTTCGCTTTCAGACTACGTAACACGATTTGTTCCCTTTCTGGGCTTAGGCAGCACGATTCCCTTCGACATTTCATCTGTCGGATTCGGATTGAGCCTGGCGCTTCTTTTTGCAGCAGTTCTCGTCTACAAAATGTCAAGCCGGGTCTTCGCTTTTGCTGTCCTGACTGCTTTGGTTCCGCTGCTCTTGCTTGGGATTGTTTCGCAGCGTTACAACCTCTTTCATCCGCGTTACGTACTTTCTGCTGTACCCGGATTTATCCTCTTGCTGGCTATAGGCTGCGGCAGAGTCGCTGACTTGCTCGTCCGCTGCATCAACACACGACAGGGACTTTTGTCGTTCGCCGTCGCATTGCCCTGGTTCGCGCTTGCGCTCATGACAGTGGACGCCCACTTCAACAATCCGGCATTTCGCAAGGCGCCGGCCTGGGACGCGCTGGGTGAATTCATTAATCAGCGCGTTGCGGACAGCGACCTGGTCATTCAGTTGGCGGTGGATCCAGCCTTCGGCTACTACTACCGAAGCGCTGCCCGGGACATTGCTTTGCCGGTTAAGCCCAACCAGACCGCCGCTGACATCGCCGCTACGCTAAGCCAACTGAGTCAGGAGTATGACAGCATTTATGTCGTCGCCAGGGAGCAGGCTGGCTGGCAAAACGCGGGCGTCGTTGTGGAGTGGATGCAGGCGAATATGCAGGAAGTATTGCATGCCGATGCCGCTGGCCTGCCCGTACGGCAGTATAAGCATTGGGCCGTGTCGGACGCGAACGCCGATGAATTGGCTCGTTTTGATGATACCGTGTCCTTGCTCAGCTACGAATCTTGCGCTGAGCGCTTGCCCAACGGGGACCTGCTGCTGCGTGTTTACTGGAAGCCGCTGGCAGGTTCGTCGCTGCCCTTGAAGTCTTTTGTTCACGTATACGGTATCGACGCCGGTTCATCGATCAGCAGACTGTGGTCGCAAGACGATCAATATCCACAAGACGGCAGGCTGGACGCGACCGCTTGGCAGCCCGCCGGCGCTTTCCGCGAGGTCTACTATTTGCCCGCTTCGTCATTGATAGAGGGCGAGTACGAGATTCGCATCGGCTGGTATGAGCCGGTTAGCGGCGAACGGTTGCCGCTGGCAGACGGGACGGATTCTTACACGCTCTGCACATTTGATTGGGCGCCGTGACAGCCGCCGCATTGGCAATAACTTCAATCTCAATGGCGCGAAATCACGCTCAACTGTAGACTTCGCTTGGGGGAGAGTGCTTAGCGAGTCTAAGGCGTGAGCTATGTTACGAATTACCAATGTCTTATCAGCAACGCTGATTCTGATAACTGTCTTGTCAAGCGCTGCCGCCCAAGGCTCTGATCCCGCTAACGGCGAATCTGCGCCGGATACGGTATTGCCGGCGTCATACGACGCGTACATTGTGCAGAGTGGCGATTCCCTGTTTAGCATCGCCAAGTCATTCAATACCACGATCGCAGAGTTGCGGCAGATCAATGAGATCGCCGAGGGCGAAAAGATATTCGCCGGGCAGAGCATTCTGCTGCCGACCGGCGTCAGCTCATTTGTCGAAGTCTACGAGGTCAAGCCGGGCGATACGTTGTTTGGAATCTCGAAACGATTCAACACCAGCGTCGGCATCATTCAGGGTCTAAACGAAATCGGCGATAGCACCCACATTGAAGCCGGGCAAACGCTTATAGTCCCCAGCATCAATGAAACCGATCTGCTAATTCATGTTGTCGCAGCCGACGAATCGCTCTACATAATATCGCAGCGCTATCTTACGACCGTTGCGATCTTAAAGTCGCTCAACGGAATCGCGGATGAACGCGAATTGATTCAGGGATCGAGTATCCTGGTGCCGCATACTGATGAAACTAAGTATGAGATATACGAGGTGACCGCGGCTGACTCTCTTTACAGTTTGTCGCGACGCTTTGCTACTACGGAAACGAAGTTGATGTCCTTGAACGGGTTAACCAACGCTCGTGATCTGGAAGTCGGCCAGGTCATACTGGCGCCGCGGATTGACGAGGGAATCTACGAGGTATATGTCGTTGCGCAGGGCGACAGTCTGTTCAACATTGCGCGGCGCTTCAACACGACGGTCGTACAGCTGCGCGCGCTTAATGTAGTCGGTGGCGACAGCGATTTGACAGTCGGGCGGAGCATCATTGTACCGAGAGTAGACGAGACGATTTTTGACGCGGTAATTGTTGAGTCCGGCGATTCGCTGTACAGCATCTCCAGGCGCTATAACGTCAGTTTGTCGGTTTTGCAGGTACTCAATCGGCTGGCTGATCCGCGAGATCTAACTGTGGGCGAGGCGATTTTGGTGCCGAAGCTGGAGGGCGCCGTTCTCGGCGTACGCGTAGTGCGACTCGGCGACTCCTTGACCGGAATTGCTGAAGCCTATGAAACAAGCGTAGATTTTCTGCAGTCGCTAAATGGCATCGCCAACCCCAGCTTGATTAAAGTTGACGACACAATTCTTGTTCCCGTGCCCAGTGAGACTTTCGTCCGTCCAGATTTCGGCTTTGGACTCAAAGTCTTTACAGACCAGGACAACGTCAGCGCGTTGGCGGAGCAAGTGTCTGAACTGGGCGTTGATTGGGTCAAGATCGATGTTTCTTGGGCCCACTTGGAGTCTGAACCCGGGATTTATAGTTATCAGGCGCTGGATGCCATGGTGGCGGCTTTCGAGCTGATAGACGTGAAGATCGTGCTGAATGTATACGACGCGCCGGGTTGGAGCCGAACCTCGTATACCGAACAGCTCAACAGCGTCATGCGCGAATACGGCGGCCCGCCGGAGGAACTCGCCGTCTTTGCCAACTTCTTGGCGAATCTGACGACGCGTTACGCGGGTCTGGTGGATGCCTACGAAATCTGGAAGTCGCCCAATCTGCTCAAATATTGGACCGTGCCCGTTTACCATCGCGAGCCGGAGCTGACAGACGACGGCGATTACGGCGTCCCCGATGAAGTTCAGTTGGGCGCCAGCTACTACACACCCTTGCTAAAGGTCGCCTATGACACGATTAGGGCGCATGATGCGCGGGCCTTGGTGATCAGTGCGGGTTTGGCGCCGGTAGGATTTTCCGACGGCTATAACTCAATCGACACCGGTACATTCCTGCAGGGTATGCTTGACGAGGGCGCGGCGGCCAGTAGCGACGCCATCGGCGCGGTCTTCAGCGCATCGGCTGTTCCGCCGACGCTTGAGTGCTGTAAAAAGCCGCCTGGCGTTGATTCCCACTACGAATCTTTTCTGCAGTATTTCACTGAGCTGCTGGAATTTTACACTGAGGTATTGAGTGTGAACGGCCTCAGCGATATGCCTATATTTGTCACTCAAATGGGTTGGGGCACCAGCGAAGGCAACAATACCGCGGCGCCGTCCAGCGGCTTCGAGTGGCTGACGTATACAAGCGAAGCTGAACAGGCGCTCTACGTTTCGCAGGCATTTCATATCGTGCAGAAGATGGAAAATGTGTCGGCCATGATCCTGTACAATCTCAACGGCTGCGCGGCCGGCGATGACGAAGCCTGTTTTTTCAGTCTGGTGGATGCGGCGGGCGAGCGGCGGCCGGTCTATGACTCCTTTAGCAAGGCGCCAAAGTCAGAGTCAGCCTGAGAAACCGCGGCAAGATTTGTGTCGCAGCGGATTTGGATTGACACAGACCGAGCCCGGCGAGCGCCCGAGCTTAAGGCGCGCCACGCGTCATCAGCGGCCCAACCAGCGGAAACTGCGCCAGTTGCCTACCTCGCCGACATAACGGTAGATGCCGCGATCGTCAACCTGCGCCACCGATACCCGCCACTGCATGTCATGTGTCTGTCCATCGCTGGGCATGAAGGCCGCCGGCACTTGGAATGAATTGGCGCGAGTCACGTTGCGCAGCGGCTGGTTGGTCGTTTGATCGACTAACTCCACCAGATACTCGTCCAGTTCGTTCATCCCGCTGACGCCTACCCACTGAATGAGCAAGGGCTCGTGAGGAATCTCCTGGCCATCTATGGGATAGACCAGGCGCGGGGCCAGCTTGGTCGCCGTTGGCGTGGCGGTTTCCCGTCCCGTCGGGGTGGGAAACTTGGTGGGCAGGGGTGTCGGCAGCGGTACGCGGACGCATTGACCGATGCTCAAATTTGGCGCGCAGTTTTCGCCGCCGCTGGGCAGGGTAAAGTTGCAGCCGAACCAGTTTAAGTCGCGATTCAGTCCGTGCAGGATTTCCAGCGTCGTGTCGTTCTGGACGGCAACGCCAATGATGGCGTCACCCGCCTCCACGATGTGACAGCCAATAGTCGCTCCCGACGCCAGAACCACACCCGTGGAGTCATCGGCGCCGATGGTGGCCAGCAGCTCTTGAGTTGCTTCCGCGCCCACCGGCGTCGGCGTCAGGGTTGGCCGAGGAATACGAATGGTGATTCCGCCGCGTACCGAGTCGGCATTGGGGATATTGGCGTTCAGGGCGACGACGGTAGCCGCAACATTCGGCTCGTATCCGTAACCATGCTCCGGCAGCTGCAGGATATAAAACAAGGTTTCGCCCTCGCCGACCAGGTATTCAAAGTACGGCAGTGTGGCCGTCGGCGACTCCACCGGGACGGTTGCAGACGGCGTATGCACCAATGAGGCAGTGACAATTGATACCGCGGAAGCGGCGCTGGTGGCCGTTGGGGAAAGAGATGCGGCCGTTGGCTGAAGCAGTGGCTCGACGGTAATGATGGATTCAGACTCGTTAGTCGGCGACGGGCCGATTCTGGGCTGGCTGATGTTGCACGCTGCGGCCAACCACAGCGACAGCCCTAAAAGCGCGATAAGCAGGCGCGTATTCATGAGTCGGACCGTCCACTGCCTTGCCAGACAAAGGAACGTGGATCTGTGGTGTACGCAGTCGTATCGGAATCCGACTCGACGACACTGACCTGCCAGGAATACCTGTGGCTGCCCTCATTCTGGCTCTGCCACTCCGCCGGTATGATCAAGAAAAGCTCTTGCGTATCCGCGGTGTAACGAGCGCCGCTGTCCATGTTCGCCAGCGAGATACGGTAGACTTCGCCTTGGCTGAGTGTGCCGGTGCCAACCCAGCGCAAGGTAACGCGCTCAGTTGAGGAAAAGAAAGCTTCATCAGCCGGGCTTTGGGCTAGCGGGGCGTTAAAGGTGGCTGTAGGCGACGGCGTCGGCGTCTCGCTTCCGGTCGAGGTCGCAACGGTGGTGACGGTTGGCGCGGGCGCCGGTACGCGAATCTTCTGATTCACAAACAGCTGTACGGTACACTCCGGCCCGCCATAGACTTCACTGAAGTCACACAAGCTGAATGCTATCTCCGGATTCAAGTCCGAAAGTGTCTTCATGCTGATCTCGTGTATGCTGGCTACGTAAATCATGTCATCATCGGCTTGCACAACATACCACATCAGCCCCGGCAGCAGCGTCGGCGTTAGCGTGGGCGCGAAGGGGTCGAAGGCCAGCCGCGTCAACGCGTCTTGCCTGGTCCGGGTGGATGCTGAGTCTTCCGGCGCGGGAGTGGCGGCCGGGTCAACGGTTGGCGACGGGTGCGGCACTGCGATTTCCTGACCGATTTGAATGCGAGTTTCGTCAGCGATATCGTTGAGCGCCATTACGGTTGGGAGTATAGCCAGGTTGCTGTGTCCGCAGCGCAGAATGATGGCGATGAGCGAGTCGCCTTCGGCTACCTGGCGGATGCAGGGCGCGGGCGTAGGCGTCTCGCTCGGCACTGGCGACGGAACGGGACTGATGGTGAATGTTGCTGTCGGCGTGCCCGGCGTGATAGACGGCGCCATCAAACGCGTTGGAGAGGGGGGCGGCGCCACAGCGATGATTGCCGGGCTTCTCGGCGACCGGTTGGCGAAATAGACGGCGACGGCTGCCACTCCAGCCACGGTCAGCAGCAGAGCGATCAGCATTGCGCTCAAGATTCGGCCCTTGCCTGTCAGTGAGGCTTCCGCCAGATCAGTCTCGCCAAAGCGGTAATCGTACGTTTCCGCGCGAGCTTCGCGGTCGGCGCCCGCTTCTTTGGGCGCGACGTCGGCAATTGTCGTTCCGCAGGTGGCGCAGAGCACCGCATTTCGGTGATTATGCGCTTCGCAGATTGGGCAGGTCTTGTGGCTGTCCGTCAATCACAGGCCTCAATGATTGAGTTCACATTAACTCTATTATATCGGATGGCGTTCCAAGCCTGAATTCGCTAATTCGGTCGTAGGCAAATCGCCAGTTGCTGCCGCGAAGCGGTTGCGGCTTTCAATCGCAGAGGCTTGTCGTCCGTTCTTTGATCTGCGCGAGAGCCGCTTCCAATTCCGTCAGGCGGTCTCGCTCCCGCTGTACAACCTCGGGCCGGGCGCGCTCGACGAATTTCTCGTTGCCCAGCATGCCCGCGGTACGCGCAAGCTGTTGTTGCAGTTTTGCCTGTTCGGCGGCCAGCCGTTTGCACTCGGCTTCAAGGTCGAGCATGCCTTCCAGCGGCAGATAGAGCGACAGATCACCAACGACGATGCTGGCGGCGTTGGGCGGCGCGTCTTGGTCAGCCGGTATCAGTTCGAGCTCCTCGACATTGCACAGGCGCTGCAGGATATGCGCATTCTCGACCAGGCTTGCCGCCGCCGGATTGTCGCGCGCTGCCGCGCGGATGCGCCGGCCGGGATCCACCTTGTATTCGCCGCGCGTATTGCGAATCTCGCGCACGACATCCAGGAAGGCGTGCATCCGCGATTCGATTTCATCGTCAATCAAGCGTTCGTCAGCCCTTGGCCAGTCAGCTACAATAAGCGCCTCGCCTGCGTGCGGCAGGTAGCGCCAGGCGTCTTCGGTGATGAAGGGCATAAATGGGTGCAGCAACCGCAGGCAGTTGTCTTGAACATGGACAAGGACGCGGCGCGTTGCCTCTTTCACGTCCGCGCCGCCTTGATATAAGGCGTGCTTGCTAATCTCCAGGTAGAAAGGCGCCAATTCATCCCACATGAAGGCCAGGATCTGGTTGCCCGCTTCGCCGTATTGATAAATGTCGAAGAGATACTGCACATTGGCGATCAGTCGATGCAGCCGGCTGAGGATCCAGCGCGAGGGCAAGTCCAAATCGTCCGTTGGCGGCAGTCCCAGCTGCAATTCACCATCGAGATTCATGTTGATAAACGAAGTCATCTGCCAGATCTTGTTGATGAAACGGAAGCCGTGATCCAGGCGCGTCTCATCGAGGTGGCAGTCGTTTCCCGGCGTCCCGCTGGTGATCAAGGTGAAGCGCAGCGGATCGGCGCCCAGTTCGTCGACCACAGTCAGCGGGTCAATGGCGTTTCCCAGCGTCTTGCTGAACTTTTTGCCGCTGGCGGCGCGCACCAGGCCATGCAGATAGACCGTGTGGAAGGGCGGCGCGTCAGTGAACCACAAACCCATCATGATCATGCGCGCGACCCAGAAGAAGAGGATGTCATGGCCGGTCTCCATGACCTGGGTGGGATAAAAGCGCTCCATGTCCTTAGTTTCGTCGGGCCAGCCCAGCGTGCTGAAGGGCCACAAGCCGCTGCTGAACCAGGTATCGAGCACATCCTGCTCCATCGTCCAACCGTCGCCCGCCGGCGCTTCGCGGCCAACGTAAATTTCGCCTTGCGGGTCGCCCTCTTTCTCGCGGTACCAAGCCGGAATCCGGTGCCCCCACCACAGCTGTCGACTGATGCACCAGTCTTGAATATTCTCCAGCCAATGGAAGTAAACTTTTTCGAAGCGTTCGGGCACGATGCGGATGCGGCCGTCTCGCACAGCGGCGATGGCTTTGTCGGCCAATGGCTGAATACGGACGTACCATTGTGTGCTCATCATGGGCTCGACAACTTCACCGCCGCGCTGGCTGCGTGGAATGCGAGTAATATAGGGCTCGGACTTTATTACGAGTCCAGCGGCGGCCATGTCGCCCCAGAGCTGCGTGCGACAGTCAAAACGGTCTAATCCGGCGTATCTACCGGCATTGGCGTTCATGCTGGCGTCTTTGTTCAGGATATTGAGCAGGTCCAAGTCATGTTTCCGGGCCAGATCGTAGTCGTCAAAGTCGTGGCCCGGCGTCACTTTTAAGGCGCCTGTGCCGAATTCCATATCGACATATTCATCGCCGATCACCGGGATCTCGCGTTCCAGAATCGGGACGTAGGCGCGCTTTCCGATCATGTGACGATAGCGTTCATCATCGGGATGCACGGCGACGGCGGTATCGCCGAGAATGGTTTCGGGTCTGGTCGTGGCGACGGGTAGATGCTGGCCGCCTTCGACCGGGTATTTAAAGTAATAGAGCGTGACCTCTTCTTCGTTGGACTCGACTTCCAGGTCGGAAACGGCGGTTTGCAAGCCGGGGCTCCAATTGACGAGGCGGGGGCCGCGGTAGATTAGCCCCTGTTCCCAAAGCGTCACAAAAGCCTGGGTGACAGCTTCCGAAAGGCCGTCATCCAGCGTGAAGCGCTCGCGATCCCAGTCGCAGCTGGCGCCCAGTCGCCGCAATTGACGAATGATCGTGCCGCCCTGTTCTTCTTTCCATTGCCAGGTGCGGTGGAGAAATTCTTCGTAGCCGACTTCCTCGCGGCTGCTGCCCTCATCCCGCAGCATCTTTTCCACCTGCAACTGCGTGGCGATCCCGGCGTGGTCGGTGCCGGGCAGCCACAAGGCGGCTTTGCCCCGCATGCGCTCGTAGCGGATCATCAGATCTTCGAGCGCGGTGAACAGGGCGTGTCCAATATGCAGGCTGCCGGTCACGTTGGGTGGCGGCATGCTGATGACAAAGGGTTCGGCATCAGCATGCAACGCTTCCGGCTTGAACCAGCCATTGTCCGCCCACCAGTCGTAGAGGCGCGGCTCGGCTTCCGCGAAGGCGAAGTTTCGCGGCATATTGGATTCTGCAGTTGCTTTCATCGAGTCAATCTCCTCTCGCGTCGCGCAAGAAAAAACCTTTCATCCTGCACAAGGACGAAAGGCTGACTTCCGCGGTACCACCTTGTTTCAGCGGACGACTGTCCGCTGCGCTCAAGACGCGATGACGGGCGTAAACCGGCTCGATTCTACTTGCTTTCGCGTTCCTTCGAGCTGCTCCCGGGTGACCTTCGGCGGGCGTACGCGCGCGAGCTTTCAGCCTTTGGCTCGCACTCTCTGACGCGAACACATTCGCCTACTCTTCCCGATCAAGGCAATTGCGTATTTGATTGGCGCAAGACTACATTTTCACGGCGAAGTCTGAGCCACCCATGGGACTTGAACCCATAACCTATCGCTTACGAAGCGATCGCTCTGCCAATTGAGCTAGGGTGGCGCGATTCGCAGGCGCAGTATAGCAGCGAGGTTTGCCGCGCACAAGTATTGAATCCCCGCCCAACAGCCGAAGCGGATTCTGCTATACTCGATCTGATTCGCACTGTAACTGGCATGAAGGCTACGAAATGCCGATACAGGTACTGACGGACGATGTAGTCGCCCGGATCGCCGCCGGTGAAGCTGTCGAGCGGCCGGCGTCCGCGGTGAAAGAACTAATCGAGAACGCCATCGATGCCGGCGCAACGTCCGTGCATATTGAGACCAACGGCGGCGGCCGGCGCTTGCTGCGAGTTAGTGACAACGGCACGGGCATCCGCCCGGAAGATATTGAGCTAGCGTTCAAGCGCCATGCCACCAGTAAGCTGCGCACAGCTGAGGAGCTGGAAGCACTGCAAACTTTGGGCTTCCGCGGCGAAGCGCTGTCGAGCCTGGCTGCAGTCAGCAAAGCCACTATCGTCACCCGGCATCGCGATGAAGCCATGGGCATTCGTTTCGCTACCGGCGCCGGCATGGAGCGTAGTCAGCCGATCGGCGCGCCGGCGGGCACAGTCGTGACGATCGAGAACCTTTTCTACAACACGCCGGCTCGGCTGAAGTTTCTGAAAAACGACCCCACCGAGAAGCGGCATATACATTGGGTTGTGGCTCGCTACGCCATGGCCTATCCGGGCGTCGCCTTTGCTCTGATTCAAGACGGTAGAGAACGCTTTCATTCTTCCGGCAGCGGCGAGCTGGCGGATGTTGTAGCGAAGGCTTTCGGCCTGCGAGAATACAACAGCATGGTCGCCGTGGAGGGGAAAGAGTCAGCCGGTAATGGGCGAGTCGCCATCAGCATTTGCGGATTCACCTCCAACCTTGCGCTCAGCCGCGCGCGGCGCGATCGTATTATCTTGTTTGTCAACGGGCGGGCGATCCAGGACAGTTCGCTCACGCACGCCGTCATCCAGGCTTATGACGGCCTGCTGAAAGAGCGCCAATTCCCGTTGGCTGTGCTCTTGATCAAGACGCCGCCCGATTTCGTCGATGTCAATGTGCATCCGACAAAAGCCGAGATTCGCTTTCGAGATTCGCAGTCGGTGTTTCTGGCGCTGCAGCGCGCCGTGCGCGAGGCGATTCTGAATCAGGCCGACGGAGAGACTGTAGTCGACCTTTGGTCGAACAGCGGGTTTACCGACCAATATATGCAGTACCAGCCGCTGCAGCCGCCTTGGCAGCGCCACGGCAGCAATGACCTCGTTGACGAGCCAGGCGCGCGATTTGCGCCGGATATCATCGACGCAGCGGCGAGACCTCGCACATTGCCTGTTCTGCGCGTTGTCGGCCAGGTTGGCGCTACCTATATTGTCGCCGAGGGTCCGGCCGGCTTGTATCTGGTCGACCAGAATGCGGCGCATGAACGCATTCTTTACCAGCAAATTGCTGACGACCATGCGCAGGGCCAGATAGGCAGCCAGACGCCAGCGGATACGCAAACAGTTTTGCTCTCGCCGGAAGACGCGCTGCTGCTCGAGTCTGTCGGGGGTCAACTGGCGGCGCTGGGTTTTGAGATAGAGCTCTTTGGCCCCAATGCCTTCGCCTGTCGTTCACTGCCCGACGCAGCATCGGGCGTCAATCTGGATGACCTAATGACACGCATGCTGGAGCAGTTGCGCGGGGCTGAAGCTGATTTGGAAAATGTCATCAGCGCGCTGGCTGGAGCGATCGCTGTGCGGTCAGGACAGGTCATGACTTCCGACGACATGGGCGCGCTGATTGCCCAGCTCGAGCGCTGTCCCAATCCCTTGACCTCCCCGAGCGGCCGCAAAGTGCTAATTCATATGAGCAGCGAGCGGCTGGCTGACGAATTCAGACTGCGATAACCGCTAAATCAGCGGAAATACGCCCAAGAGGTATAGCGGCACGAGTCCGGCTACGGCCAGGAAAGCCAGTATCACCAGCAAGATGGTAACGATATCGGCGCCTTCGCCTTTGGCTTGCCGCTGTGGAAGGAAGGGGCCGGAGTAGCCACCGGTGGCCTCGACGTTGATCGTGCCGTCCGGATTGAAGAGCGGGCCGGGCGGGTTGGGCGCCGCTGGGACGCCGCCTTCCGGCATGTGTCCGCTGCTGACCGCGGGATAAGGCTGCGGAGTAGAGAGCGCGGCTCGGCGCGGCACTGGTGGCGCCGGTATAGCCGGCGGATTGACCTTGGGCGCAACTTGCGGAAGGGGCTGTGGGCTTCTTGGCGCCGGCTGCTGCCCGGTTACTGTAGGCGGCGCCATGCGACCGGCGGCTGTCTGTTGCGCCGAACCCCGGCGGCGGTCGCGGACCTGCTGCAGGATGTGCCCCAGCTGGTCGGCATGTTTGTAACGGTCGTTGGGGCGTTTGCTCATTACTTTGTAAATGACGTTGCTCAACTCGATCGGCAAATCTGGATTCAGCTCGATTGCTCGCGGGATTTCCGCTTGAATATGCGCCAATGCCAAGTCTCGCTGTGTGGCGCCGACAAAGGGCAAGCGCCCGGTAAACATCTCAAACAGAACGACGCCGATCGAATAGACATCTGAAGCCGGGGAGGGCTTTTCGCCGCGCGCTTGTTCGGGCGCAAAATAGTGAGGGCTGCCCCAAACGACTTCACTGCGCGTTTGCGGCATGGTGTCGGTATAAGCCTGCGCGATGCCGAAGTCCGTGATCTTGACGATGCCTTCGCGATTAATCAGGATATTCTGCGGTTTGACATCGGCGTGAACTAGCTGCGAGCGATGCGCGAAGCCCAAGCCGGCGCAAATCTGTATCGCGAGCTCGAGGGCTTTGTCAAAGGGCAGGGCGCCACGGGTTTTGATCAACTTCTTGAGGTCATCGCCTTCGATCATCTCCATCACAATGTAGTAGGTGGCGCCGTCGTTGCCGACATCGTGTACGGTGACGATATTCGGATGCGACATCATGGCGACGCTGCGCGCTTCCTGCTGAAATTTCTCCAGGAAAGCCGGGTCCTTGGTCAGATTGGGGCGCAGTATCTTGATGGCCACCATTCGGCCCAGCATCCGATCAAGCGCGCGATAGATGACAGACATGCCGCCCGAGCCTTGTTGGGCGACAAGCTCGTAACGCTGATTCAAGAGTGTTTCACCTGGCATAGCGCGTTCCCGCTTACGGTCTCGTTATGGGGTCAAAAAGCTGCTGATATTCGTGCAAGGCGCTGCGGTCGGTCAGATTGGCGATGTAGTCTGCGACCACGCGATGGAGCGATTCATCGCCCAGTTTGGCGCGATAATCATCCGGCAGTTGCAGGGGCTGTCTGACGTAGCTGGCGAACAATCCTTCCAGGAAATGCTCGGCGCGGGTTTGCATACGAACGATTCTGAAGTGGCGATACATTTGGCGGAAGAGGAAGTCTTTGAGCTGTACAACTTGTTCAAGCTGCGCGTCGCTGTGGCGGACCACTGGTTCACCATGCAGCTGAACCGCCATAGACGACTCCGGACTGAGCGCCGACAGTCGCCGCTGTGATTCGCCGAGCACATCGTCCACCAGAAGGCCGACCAATTCGCGAATAATGTGATGGCGCGAGACATCGTCGAGCAGCTTGTCTCTCCACTTCACGCGGTCTACGACTTGTTGCCACAAGCCAAGCTCGGCGAGCTGGTCGGTGCGGATCAAGCCGGCCTGTAGTCCATCGTCCAGGTCATGCGCATTGTAGGCCAGTTCGTCCGAGATATTGGCGATTTGCGCTTCAACGCTGGCGCCGGTTTCCTGCGTGATCTCGCTGAAGGAGCGGCGATCGTCACTGGTCTCGTGCTTGGCAATGCCTTCCAGCGTCTCAAGCGTAAGGTTCAGTCCCGTCCAATTGCGATAGCGCCGCTCCAGCTTGGTGACCACGCGATAACTCTGATGATTGTGGTTGAAGCCGCCGTGGTCGCTCATTAGGTGATTCAGGACGTCCTCGCCCGCGTGCCCAAAGGGCGGGTGCCCCAGATCATGCGCCAGGCAGATCGTTTCCACCAGGTCTTCATTGGCCCCCAAGGCCCGCGCCAGCGTGCGCCCGATCTGCGCCACTTCCAGCGTATGTGTCAGGCGGGTGCGGTAATAATCGCCGGCATCATTGACGAATACTTGCGTCTTGTATTCCAGCAAGCGGAAGGCGGCCGAATGCACGATGCGGTCGCGGTCGCGCTGGAAGGCGGTGCGATAGCGCGGCTCGGCCTCGTGATGCACGCGGCCGCGCGAAGCAGCGCTGAATAGCGCGTAAGGCGCCAGCGTGGCGCGTTCGTTTTCTTCGAGAGCTAGTCGGCGTTTCTTCATGTTCCGGCCTCGTCAACCTTATTCTAATATTCGCCGACAAATCGCGCATCTTGCGCCTGGCGCGGATTGGAGACGCGGCTGAACGCGCTCAAATGCAATCCGGGCAGATATCTTGTGTATTATGCGTCAATCGCGAGCCAGTCGTGTGGCCGAATGCCTCCGTCTCGCCGGCCGACGCCGGACTCCGTGGCTCGACATACTTTGGGGATTACTGCGTTGCGTCGGCCGACTGCAACAAATGACCCGCTCTATTTGACAGCGCAGCGAGGATGTGTTCAAATTCAGACTTAAAGTCTTGCCTAAATGGATTCGTTGTTTGTGCAAATCCATCTGTCATGCAAAACTCGGCATCTCAAAATCGCTACGCCGCACACTCGCAGATGATGGGGCGATGAATTTCTGCGAGGCGCGCTTACGTGGTTTCGGATGCGCCCTGGCATGCGGGATGCGGCAAGTCCTGACCTTCTGGAGAAAATAGCGAAAGGAGACGTATGAACATTCATCTGGTATGTCTGGGGGGCGAGGTTACGCCATACCAAGCAATGCAGCCTCGTTTGGTAGCGATTGTGATTCATTCAATTCAGTAAGGAGAATAGAAGCATGAAGAAGTATGTTGGTTTGTTTGTGATCGTGCTGCTGCTGACAACTGGCGTCAGCATGGCGCAGGATGTTGTGCTGGAATTCCAGCAATGGTGGGAGCCGGAATTGCCCGAGGGCTCATTCCGCGCGATTTTGGACGATTTTGAAGCGGCCAATCCGGGCATCAAGGTAGAGACAATCAGCGGACCCTATCTGACCACCAAGGACCAGATTATCGCCAGCGCGGCCACGGGCACGATGGCGGATGTCGTTGGCTTGGACGGCGCCTGGGTTAACGTCTTGTGGAAGCAAGGCGCGCTGCATAGTCTCTCGCAGGCCATGGAAGATGCTATGTATGATGACAGCGAGCTGGCGGCGCAGATTCAGCTGGCTGGGGAGACCTATATGATCCCCATTGCCAACTTCATCTATCCGGTATTTGTCAACCTAGACATGCTGGCAGCGGCCGGCATCGATCCGCCGTCGACGCGGGCCGAATTTACCGCGGCCGCCGTAGCGTTGACCGACCCCGACAACAATGTTTATGGTTGGGCGCAGCCGCTTTCGCTGGAGCAGCCCAACGGCATCCAGAACGACACCATGTCCTGGGTCTGGGCCAGTGGCGGCAGCATGCTCGATGACATGGGCCAGCCGAACCTGGTTGACAATGAATTGCTGGCTAGCACGATGGAATACATCAAGAGCCTGCACGATGCCGGCGTGGTTGCCCCTGGCGCCTTCGCCATGAAAGAGAATGAGAAGGTGGAAGAGTTCGTGAACGAGCGCGTGGCGATGATCATCAACACGCTGGCGCACTTCACACTGATCCGCGAGCGCAACCCGGATCTGAACTTCGACATCACGGCGCTGCCGGCGGCTGAGGGCTATGATGGCCCGCGCGGTCTGCCTTACGCTTCCTGGGGCATCGGCATCAGCTCAAATACCGAGCACAAGGCCGAGGCCTGGAAGCTGATCGACTACCTGACCAGCGTCGAGGGCAATACGAAGCTGACGTCCATCGCCAATGCCTTCCCGGGCAACGTGAATGCGACGCCGGACTTCATCCAGACGGATCCGCTCTTCATGACGGCCTTCGAAATCTTCCAGGAAGGTTTCCTGGCCAATGAGTTCACCGGCCTGCCGGCTGCGGAAGAGTTGATGCGCCAGTTTGACGAGCCCTTCCAGTTTTACCTGGATGGCGAAATGGAACTGGACGAATTCCTGGAGATCGCGCAAGAAGAATGGGAAGACATATTCTCGTAAGTTTTCCCTGAGGCGAGATTTCCCTAAGTTGTAGAGTTGAGGCGGCTGGTCGTAACGGCTGGCCGCCTCTACGCAAGCGGAGACGGTATGGTGACTTCCACTCAAAGCCAAGTCGCTGAACCCGTGAATATCGGCTGGGAGCAGCGGAAACGCAAATTACTGCCCTACGGCTACTTGTCGCCGACGCTGATTCTGTTGGCGACATTGACCATTGTGCCAATTGTGACGGTCTTCCTCTATTCGCTGGTAGACAACGTCATCGTCAACCCAAATCCGCCAGTTTTCGTCGGCCTCGAGAATTACGAAGAAGTGCTAACGCACCGCAAGTTCCGCGGCGCGTTGAGCAATACAATCTACTTTTCGCTTGCCAGCGTTGTGGCGCACTTTTTCATCGGCTTGTCATTCGCGCTGCTGCTGAACTCGCGCTTGCTAGGCGCCAATGTCAAAGCGGTTTTCCGCGTCATTTATATTCTGCCCTGGGTTTTCACGGCGTCGATCATTGCAATTTTATGGCGGCTGCTGCTGAATCCGCACGGGGTGATCAACTTTGTACTGCTTGAGCTGGGGCTGGTCGAAGAGCTTCAGGAATTCCTTTCCGACCGGCGGCTGGCGTTGAACGCCGTGACCTTCATCAATATATGGTCGGGTTACCCTTTTTATCTGGTGAGCTTCCTGGCCGGTTTGCAGGGCATCCCTGATGACCTGTACGAGGCGGGGCGGGTGGATGGCGGCAACGCCTGGCAGTTGTTCCTCAATATCACTCTGCCGCAACTGAAGCCGATCATTATCAGCCTGGCTCTGCTGGACTTTATTTGGACGATACATCAATTCACTTTGATTTGGATGACCACGGGCGGCGGCCCGATGCGCTCGACCGAAGTCTTGAGCACATATACGTATAAAGCGGCCTTCAGTTCGCACGAGTATTCCATTGCGTCCACGATTGCCATGATTATCTTGGTGATGTGTACGTTTGTCGCTGTTTTCTACGTGCGCAGCCAGCGAATGGTGGACGAGTAGCCGCTCGGCGGCAGCGAAATCGGCTACCGCGCATACCAAACGATAAATGACTTGGGCTAACGTAATATAGGTTCATGAGCGCATTATGATCGGCAGTCGCAGAGAGATTCTAGCCCGGAAGATTTTACTCTGGATCGCGTTGATCCTGGGCGCCTGTTTTGCTGGCTTGCCGGTACTCTGGATGGTGGCGTCTTCCTTCAAGTCCAATTTGGAGATATTCGCATACCCGCCCGCATTGATCGATCACTCCTTTTCCTTCGCCGCGTACGAGGCTGTGCTGAGCGACCCCGGCCAACTGCGCTTCTTTTTCAATAGCTATCTTGTAGCGATTATGGTGACAATTTGCACCGTCATCACCAGTATTTTGGCCGGCTACAGCTTAAGCCGCTACGACTTTCGCTTCAAAAGATCCTTGACGCTGGTCATCATCGGCGTTCAGTCGGTGCCGCCGATCACATTGATGATCCCGTATTTTGGTCTTATCGTATGGCTGGGCATTTACAATTCGTACACCGCGCTGGTGCTGACATATATGGTGTTTACGCTATCCTACGCCATCATCATGATGACCGGCTATTTCAACACCTTGCCGCGCGACCTGGACGAGGCGGTGATGATCGACGGCGGCGGCAGCTTTGTCACGCTGTGGCGGATTCTGGTGCCGATTTCATTGCCCGGGATTGTGGCTGTCGGCGTCTATACTTTCATGCTGGCCTGGAACGAATTCCTCTTCGCGCTCACGCTAACCCGGACCAACGATATGCGAACCGTCCCGATTGGCATCCACCTGCTGATGGGGCAGCATTCCTTTGAATGGAACCAGATGCTGGCGCTGAGTGTTCTGGGTTCCCTGCCAGTGCTGATCCTTTTCCTCCTGTTTCAGCGTTACTTCATCGCCGGTATGTCGGCAGGGTCGATTAAAGGGTAAACTACGTCCTGCTTGATTCTTTTAGCCGCTACGAATTGAAGAGCCCATTATGCTATTGAACATGAGAGACTTGCTGGCTGTCGCGCGCGCAAATCGTTTTGCGGTGCCCGCCTACAATATCAGCAGCAATATGTTGCTTACCGGCGCCATCGAAGCGGCGCAGGAGGCAGAGGCCCCGGTCATTATCGCTATTCACCCGGACGAGTTGGCTTTTGTAGGCACAGCCTTTGTGACGATGGCGCTGGAAATGGGTCATGAGGCCTCGGTTCCAGTCGTGGTCCACCTTGATCACGGTTCATCGCTGGAGCAAGTTATGACCGCGATACGCGCCGGCTTCACCTCAGTCATGATGGACAAGTCCATGCTGCCGCTCGAGGATAATATCGCAGCCTGTCGCGAGATTACTGACCTGGCGCATGCCGTGAATGTTTCGGTTGAGGGAGAGTTGGGCACGATTGGCGAGCTTGATGAAGAGGCGGAAGCGGGCGCGGACGAGGTTGTCTTTGTCGATCCCGAACAGGTGAAACTATTCGTTGACGCGACCGATGTCGACACGCTGGCTGTGGCCATCGGGACCTCGCATGGCTTGTATCCCAAAGACATGAAACCGGAAATCCGTTTGGACCTGTTGAAGGAGATTAGCGCCAAGGTTGATATTCCGCTGGTGCTGCATGGCGGATCCGGCAACCCGGATACTGAAATCGCGCAGGCGGTCGAATTGGGAATCTGCAAGATCAACATTTCCGCCGATATGAAGAGCGCCTTTTATCGCAAAGCCAGAGAGGTATTGCAGAATCCGATTTTGCGCGAGCCAAGCAGCATCTATCCGGAATGCATTGACGCCATGAAAGTCGTCTGCCGCCAAAAATTCGACTTGTTCAAGACCACTGGTAAAGCGGCGCTGTATTGAGTGCGGTCTTGTACACGTTGCATGCGGCTTACCCCACCCCCGGCCCCTCCCGCCATCTCTATGGCGGGCATCCGACGAGTCAGGGAGGGGAGCAAAAGACTGCGTGATGCAAGAAATTTTGCGTGGGTCGTTGCTATGCTGCGCCTATGTCTACAGTTGTTGTGAGCCCCATAAGCTCGTCGTGAGAATCCGTCATGAGTGAGCGAATCGTCCTTGGATTCTGCAACAACGTGGATTATGAGATCCTCTGGAACGCTGAGGTTCTGGAAGATCTGGTAAACCAGTTTCAGATTCGAGCGGAAGAGCCGAGTACGCGGGTCGCGATAGGCTCGGAGCGCGATCTAGTCATCTCCATTCTAGGCTTTATGCAGACAGCCCAAGGCGGAGAGCGCTTCGTCGCGGGGTCGGAGATTCTCGAACGTTTTGCGGCGCGCTTTGACAAGAAAGTGACCTTGGGCGGGACGTCAGTGCGCGCCGCCATTGCCATGCGCAGGCTCGGTTACCGCTCGGCGCTGCATTTGATTACGCAAAACGATCATGTGCGCCGGCTTATTCCGCCGGACAGCCCCTACGTTTGCAGTAACGCGCGCGACAGCGTCTATCCGCATCTGATCGTACAGTTCGGCGCGGGGGACCGCGTGAAGGCCGGCGCAATCGATATCCGCGGGCGCCGGGCGAACCGTCTCATATATCACTGCAATGCGGATCGCATCGCGATGCGGATCGCGCCGGAATTCGCTGATCTCATCGGCGCGGCGAAAGTTCTGCTGGTATCCGGCTTCAACGCCATGCAGAGCAAGCCGCTTCTGCTGCAGCGCTTGCATGAAATCGCGCAATTGCTTGAACGCTTGCCGGTGGACGCCAGGGTCTTTCTGGAGGACGGCGGCTACTACGATCCGTCTTTTCGCAAGCTGATTTACGGTGCGCTGGGAAGCCGGATAGACCTGTACAGCATGAACGAAGATGAGCTGCAGTCACACGTCGCGCGCAAGATCAGACTCGACGACGTGGGGCAAGTGCTTGAAGCGCTGAGCGAACTGCATCAAGTCATTCCCGCTAACGCCATCGTCGTGCACACGCGACATTGGGCGCTCGTTCATGGTAATGGCGCCGCCCGTTATGCAGATGCCCTTCGTGCCGGCGTGACGACGGCTACCACGCGATTTCGCTTCGGCGACGACTTAACGCGCGCGAACTATAACGATATTGGGGGGCGAGCGCCCAGCGCGGCCGGCGCGAAATTTGCGCGCAAGTTTAATGCGGCTTCGGGTGAGAACGCCCTATGTGTGCCCGTGGCGGACGTGGAGCAGTCGAACGCCACCACGATTGGTCTAGGCGACGCCTTCGTGGGCGGTTTTTTGCCTGCGCTTCTGGCTTAACCGGCCGCGGCCTCACAGGTTTCGTCCCCGCTTGCGGACATCACCGACTCGCTGTGTGACACCCAGCGAATCGAGATGTTCCAGGACGGCGATTGCGTATTTTCGCGATGTGCCGAATTTGTCACGCAGCGTCTTGGCATCGATTTCGTCAAACTCGCCGATATGACGCCGGATCTCGCTGACGAGCCGGTCGTAACTGTCGGCGGCGAAGGCAATGCTGTCGTTCACTCTGACGATCCGGCGCAGGTCGCTTAGCGCGCGCACGACATCGTCGCCGGCGATCCTGTTCAACTCGGCGATGCTCGGCGGCGAATAGGGATCGGCCAGCAGCGCCCTCACTACGTTTTCCGCGTTCTCGCTTTGCGCGGGCGAAAAACTGATCGCATGCTCGCGCAGGCGGACGAAGTTGGATTCCTGCGTTAGCTGGTCTTCGTTCTCGATCAACGCGTCAAGCAAATTCAATTTGACCTGGAGGCGGCTCTGCAATTCGGCGCGCAGCATGCCCAGACGCAAAGGATTCTCGCGGTGATAGACTCTCAGTTCGGTTATCGCAGCGCGCGCCATCTGCGTCCAGGATTCCGCCGCCCAATAAAGTTGATCATCGAGCCGCCGAATCAGACCGTCCTTTAAGGCTTCGTCAAGCGCTGCCGACAGTTCATCGTCGGCGAAACCAAGCGATTTCTGCATGTCGCTCGCGCGCTGCGGGGCGTCGGCTTGGGCCGCCAGCGCCAGGCGTTCGCCGGGTGTGCCGCTCGCGCTCAACTCGAGTTCATCGATTATATGCGGCTGGAAGCGCTTGCGGCGCCGGCCGGGATGCGTGTTGATGATCTGGCCGCCTCCGATCGTCTCGGCCGGCGATGGGTAGCGCAAGATAAAGCGATCGCCGCGCGCGATTGGCAGGGCCCGCCGCAATCGCAGCTGCAGCCAGCCGCGCGCGCCAGGCGCCAGTGCGTCGCTATCGAGCAGGCGCACATTGGCGAGCGACTCGGAGGCGCCGCAGAAGATTTTGACTTCGGCATTGTGCGCCAGCGGACGCGATATTTCGCTCAGCTGCGTAAAGTGGGCATCCGCCAATAGGGTGGGTTGCGTCTGTCCAGGAAAGGTCAATACATCGCCGCGCCTAATCTCGCTGCTGTTGACGCCGGCGATATTGGCCGCGGTCCGGCTTCCGGGAGCGACCGTGTCAACCCGGCGCTGGTAGCTTTGCAAGCCGCGAATGCGCCCTGCTTTGCCCAATGGCTGAATCTCAATGCTATCGCCGACCGACAACGTGCCGCCGGACAACGTTCCGGTGACTACAGCGCCGAAGCCGCTGACGACGAAGACGCGGTCGATGGGTAGGCGCGGCTGATGGTAGTTGGCCCGCTGTGGCAGCTCGGCCAGGACGCGCTGCAAGGTGTTGACGAGGTCATCCAGTCCGGCGCCGGTGTGCGCTGAGACCGCAACCAGCGGCAAGTTGCCCAAGTCCCACTGAGCCAGCAAGTCGTCAATCTCCAGCTCGACCAATTCAAGCCATTCCGGATCGCTGATCAGGTCGACTTTGCTCAGTACGATGATGATATTCTTGATATCAAGGAGCTGGAGAATGGCAAGGTGCTCGCGGGTTTGGGGCATGATGCCTTCGTCCGCAGCGATGACGAGCAGGGCCGCGTCGATACCGCCGACGCCGGCCAGCATATTCGATATAAAATCGCGGTGGCCGGGCACATCGACGATGCCGACGGTTTCACCGTCTGGCAAATCGAGCCAGGCGAAACCCAGGTCAATGGTCATGCTGCGAGCCTGCTCTTCGGCGAGACGGTCTGGATTGATGCCGCTTAGTTTTTCGACAAGGGTGGATTTGCCGTGGTCGACGTGCCCGGCGGTGCCGATGACGCGCATTAACTAGCCGCTGCTCAGGCGCCCGGCTGGCTGGCGGATATTGGCTAGCGCCTCGTCGGCTGCATTCACCACATCGAATTCAAGCAGCATAGCTTGATAGCGCTCGCGGTAGAGTTCCGCGCGGGCGCGCTCCAGCAACCAGAGACGTTCGATATTGCTTTGCAGCGCGGGCACCAATTGCTCGACGCCGTCAATCCGTTTGACAAAGACTTCAAATTCTCTGTCGTGATTGCGCCAGACTTCATCGTTGGATAGGGTAAGCTGCTTCCAGCGCTTTTGATCGTCGTCGCGCCAATCGTTCCATTCTTCGCGAAAACGCTCTTCACTCAGGCGCTGCATTTCCGAGGCTTCGCTGATACGGCGCTCGAGCCGATCGCCGATGCGGTTGAAGTCATCAATGATGCGCTTCATCTCGCGATAGGCTTGGGCCCACACTTCAAAGCGCTCGATATTTTTCTGCAATTCCTCGTCATGGACGCTAAAGCGCTTGGTCAGCTCTAGCAGTTGCTGGTCACGCTGCTGGACGAGCAGCAGCTGCTGGTCGATGAATTGCTGAATCTGTTCGCGGCGTTCGCGATCGACACTGTTGAAGTCCTGGATGCGCCTTTCGTTGCGAACCGCTAGTTCTTCCAGCAGCGCCAGCTTCGGCTGTATGCCGTCGACTGATTTTTTGTATTCGGGCAGTTCGGTCTCAATCTCCGCCAGTCGCCGTGTGTCCGACCGACGCTGCTCCTCGAGAAAGGTCAGCCGCTGGGCGGGACCTTCCAGTTTTTTGCTGAGGTCGTCAATCTCCTGGTTTAGCAGGCGCATAGCGTTGGTCAGACGATCGCCCTCGGTCTGCAGGTCGCTGATGTTGGCCAGCTGGCGCTCCAGGCGTTCGGCTTTGTCAGACACTTCGCGAATCGCGCGCTGGAAATTCTCTCGCTGCAGCTCAATGCGGCGTTCGGCCTCACGCTCGGCAGTGAGCCGGCGCGCCTCGGCATTTTCCAGCATTTGCTCGGCCTCTTGCCGCATATTCTCGATGATGTCATGCTCTTTGGTTGCGGGCATGGACTCCTGTTTTATCATCACCTGATCGGATTCCACGCTGTTGACACGGCGCTGCATGGCGTCAAGCGAGTCCGTTTGCCGCGCCAGCCGTTCTTCCAACGCGGCGATGAGCGCCTTGTCGCGCCGGCGCTCTTCATCCAGCCATTCGATCATGCTGGCGATTTGGTTAATCTCCACCACACTTGCTCCGAACGCCACGAAAGCGTGACTGCTGCAACGGATTGCAATGATTATATCAAATCAGCGGTGGTCATTCAATCTTGACGGCATGAGGGCAAGTCGTCCGTTGACAGGCGGAATGCGGCAGCTTATACTGCTTCACATGATATTCAAGGTGGTTCAAGTGGCGTACCCGCAGCTGCATCATTATTCGATTCACCCGTCAAAGGCCAGGCGCGGCGCTTAGTAGTTTGCGTTACAACTCAGACGTTGCTGCCTCGCTAGACCGCGGGGTTTTTTCTTTGTAGGCAAGGAGAGATTATGCTGGCCGTCATTGACTACGGCGCCGGAAACCTGAGAAGCGTATTGCATGCTCTCAAGCATCTCGGCGCGCGCGATATGCAGCTGGTTCAAAATCCCGACCAGCTCCTTGGCGCGACGAAAATCATTCTGCCCGGCGTGGGCGCATTCGGCGCCGGCATGGCGCAAATGCGCGCGCAGAAGCTGGTGGCGCCCCTGAAGGCGGCGTTGAATGCCGGCATTCCTTACCTCGGCATCTGCGTGGGCATGCAAATGCTGTACGAGGTTGGCGAGGAGATGGGGGAGCACGAAGGGATGTGCATCCTGGGCGGGCGCGTAAAGCGCTTTCCCCATTTTCCTGACCGCAAAGTGCCCCATATGGGCTGGAACCGGCTGAACATTCGGCATGAGTCAGGCTTGCTTGCCGGGCTGGACGAGAGCAGTTACGCCTATTTCGTACACAGCTTTTATTGCGACCCGGCGGATGACGATACCGTCATAGGCTCGGTGGATTACGGCATCGAATTCGCGGCGATTGTGCAGCGTGACAATATCTACGGCGTACAATTCCACCCCGAGAAAAGCCAGAGTACTGGCTTGCGCATTCTGTCTAATTTCTTGCGTTTACAGGAGCGGCAATGCTGATTTATCCGGCGATCGATTTACTTGACGGAAAAGTCGTGCGGCTGCGCGAGGGCGACCCCAAGCAGCGCTCAGTCTTCAGCGATGATCCGGTTGCCACCGCTCGGCAGTGGATTGACCACGGCGCCGAATGGCTGCATATGGTGAGTTTGGACGGGACCTTCGGCGCGTCAAACCAGAACATGGCGCTTCTGGAAGCGGTCGCCAAATTGGACGTCAACGTGCAATTCACGGGCGGATTACGCGATATGGCGGCGCTGCAGAGCGCCAGGGATGCGGGCGCCAGCCGCCTAGTGATTGGCACCATGGCGGTAAAGGACCCGGCTGCGGCCGGCGAAGCCATCGGGCGATTTGGGGCCGATCACGTCGCAATTGCGCTGGATTCCAGGGAAGGCAAGGTGGCGACGCATGGTTGGACCGAACTCTCGCAGCAGACGCCGGTCGAAATGGGCAAACGGCTGCGCGACCTGGGCGCGGTTCACGCGTTGTACACGGATATCAGCCGCGACGGCGGAATGGCCGGCGTAAACATCACTGATACGGTGGCGCTGGCGCAAGCGACCGGTTTGCGGGTGATCGCGTCGGGCGGGATCAGCACGCTGGCTGACATCAGCAAGCTGGCGCGCAGCGGCGCCGTTGCCGGCGCGATAATCGGCATGGCGCTGTATCAGGAGAGCTTCACGCTTGAAGACGCGCTCAGCGCAGCCGGAGGAGAGTGAGCATGCTGGCAAAACGAATCATACCCTGCCTGGACGTCATGAATGGCCGCGTAGTCAAGGGCGTCAATTTTGTCAACCTGCGCGATGCCGGAGATCCGGTCGAACAAGCTATCGTCTATGACCGCGAAGGCGCGGACGAGCTGACTTTTCTGGATATCACCGCTTCACATGAAGCGCGAGCCACCACGCTGGAAATGGTGCGGCGGGTGGCGGACAGCATCTTCATTCCCTATTGCGTTGGCGGCGGCATCCGCACCATCGACGACATTCGCGATACATTGCTGGCGGGCGCGGACAAAGTGTCGATCAATTCCGCGGCGGTCAGGACGCCCGCGGTGATCACGGCGGGCGCCTGGGGTTTCGGCAGCCAGTGCATCGTGGTTGCCATTGATCCGCGCCGGATTGACGGCAAGTGGGTGGTGCACATCAACGGCGGCCGCATTCCCACAGACAAGGAGGCGGTGCCCTGGGCCAAGGAAGTGGAGGATCGAGGCGCAGGCGAGATTCTGCTCACGAGCATGGACAAAGACGGCACAAAATCGGGCTACGACATCGAACTGGTTCAGGCGGTGGCTGACGCGGTGTCGATTCCCGTGATTGCCTCGGGGGGCGCCGGAAGCAAAGAACACTTTCGTGAAGTTCTTCAGGAAGGCAATGCGGATGCTGCCCTGGCCGCGAGCCTGTTTCACTTCAACGAGCTGCGGATGGGCGACTTGAAGGCTTATCTGCATGATGCTGGCGTACCGGTAAGGCGCAGCGGCTGGGAGAATTTTGATGACCCTAAATGACGAAGCTCTTGCAAGTTTGCGATGGAATGACCAAGGCCTGATGCCGGCGATCGTACAGGATGTAAATTCGCGCGATGTGCTGATGATGGCCTTTATGAATGCAGAGTCGCTGCGCCGCACGCTGGATATAGGCGAGGCCGTGTTTTGGAGCCGCCGCCGTCAAGAGCTGTGGCATAAAGGCGGGACCTCGGGCAACACGCAGCGGGTGGTGGAGATGCGGGTAGACTGTGATGCGGATACGCTGTTGCTCTTGGTGGAGCCGGCGGGTCCAGCTTGCCATACGATGGCGACGAGCTGTTTCTTCCGCACACTGGAACAGTTTAACGCCGAGCCCAAGCAATTGTAGTCAGGAGCGGCTGATGCAAGACATGCTTGATATTCTGGAGGCAATCATCGCCGACCGCCGGCGCAACCCGGTGGCCGGCAGCTATACCTGCGAGCTCATCGCGGCCGGACGCGCGCAAGTGGTCCAGAAAGTGGGCGAAGAGGCCGTCGAAGTCGTGATCGCGGCGCTCAGCCAAGGGCGAGACGAGCAGCTCAACGAACTTGCGGACCTGGCTTACCACATGCTGGTGCTGATGTCCGAGCTGGATATCTCACTTGACGATTTGCGTCAGCGCCTCAGCGAGCGGCATCAACCCAAAACCTGCCCCAGTTAGCGCTCGCTAAGGCCATCCGCGTACTCGCGGTAACTTAGATAGCCCTGCCAATCTTGCAGCGGCGCCGATTCAAAGGCGGCCGCAAACAAATCACTGGTGGCGAATACAGCTGCAATAACCGGAGACCTGTCTTCGAGTCGCCCGCTTTCGCCCGGTACCAGCACGCTGAGCAGCATATTCTGGTCGGGATAGTAGAGCATCAGGATGGCTTCGGTTTCGCTGAAGGGCTGGCCGAGCACATAATCCGGCTCGCCGCGAACGGCAATTACCTGTCCGATAGTGGTGGCCGGGGCAAATTGCAAGAGCGTAGAGCCGACTGTTTCTCCGTCTTGGCTTGAGATTTGGCAGCAGGGTTCGCCATCGGCGCTTCGGAAAGCAAAGCCTTCGCTGCTCGACTGCACGATTTCCAAGTCGTCGATGGAGGCGACGATATCCTGAGCTTCTTCCAGCCTGGTCTGTCCCGGCGTGATGTTTTGCCAGCAAGGCGGATCGCAAGGCCTGCCACCGAGCAAGCTGGCATCTCGCAGAAACTCGTCGTTCAGCAGGCTGCGTTCGGGCGCGCCGATGGTCACGTCGGGCACACCTTCCGCCAGCGCCGCCAGGACATTAAAGGGCAGGCCACCGCGATCTTGCGGCTGCCCGTTGATGTGGATGACATGCAGGTTGCCGTCGCCGTCTCGCGCGCGGATTGCCGGTGTCCCTCTGACGCCAGCGCTCTGCCCGACATGAATATCGACCAGGAATTGCATGGAGCGTTCGAGGCAGTCGCGCAAGGCGTCGGCATCCAAGGCGAGGAGCCCGGCGACGCTTGCCGCCATATCCATGACGTTGTTCGTTGCGGCGAATTGGAAGAGCAAGTCATGCGCATCCCAGAATTGTCCCAAATCCTGCACAGCAACGCATTCCGCCACTTTAGCGGCGGTATTCGAGTATTGCGGATTAACCACGGGATAGAGCCTGAATTCGAAATTCGCCTGGCCGGATCGCACATAGGCATCAATGAACTGACGAACAGTCTCGGCGTAGATTTGGCAGTGCGGGCAGAAGAAATCTTCAAAGGCGACGATGGTCAACGGCGCGCTGGGATCACCCAGAACAAAGCCGCCGTCGGCACGTCGATGGGTCGAAAGACCGGTGTAATCGCCATATTGAACAATCACTGGCTCTGTGGTTTGGGGCCGAATCGCGTTGACGATTGACGGGTAATGCTCCGGCAAACCCAGCGCAAGCGCTAGCGGCTCGCTCTCGTCATATTGGACAAACAGCGCCGGCGCGCTCGTAACGCCAAGGCTCATACCGTAAGCGGCATCAATGCGGTGCTGATCAGCCGCCGACGCGCAGTCCAAAAGCGCCTCGGGATCGAGCTGCAGCGCTTCGGCAAAGTCAAGGTAAGACTCTGCCGTGAAGCCCATGCTGCTGACCATGCGAAACATATCGTCATGCGCGTGCCAGAACCGGCCCGGCTGCAAGGTATCGGCGCATTCCACGAGACTGGCGCTGAGCGCAGAAAGCTCGGGGTGGACGACGGGAAATATGCGGTATTCGAATTGCGCTTTCCCAGAGGCGACGTAATCCCAAATGAAGCTGCTGATGATTGGCTCGTAATTTTGACAGCTGGTGCAGAGAAAATCGGAGAACTCGATAATCTTGACCGCAGCAGCCGGATCGCCCAGTACAAAGCCGCCATCGGCGGTACGGGATTGCGGAATGCTGGCATAGGGGTCGTCGTGTTCTTGCGAGTGGATCAGCCATGCCGGCATGAGAAAAAGCGCCATAAGCACCGCTAAACGCGTCAGTCGATTCATAATGATTCCTTTGTCGGCCAGAGTACGGTCTAGTGTGGCACAAATGCGGCAAGATTCAATGCTTGTAGCTCAGAGTTGCGGCAAGGTAGACTGATGCCACTTGCTATTATGCGGGAGGCAGCAGTGGGGCCGTCCGATCGCGAATACTGTCAGACTACATTTCGCATCCGTTACGCCGAAACTGACAGCATGGGCGTGGTGCATCACGCAGTGTATCTCGTCTGGTTTGAAGAGGGCCGCAGCGCTTATATCCGCGAGAGAGGCTGGAGCTATGCGGATATTGAAGATTCCGGGTATTTCCTGGTCGCGGCGGACCTGAAAGCGCGCTACCTGAGGGCATCGCATTATGACCAGGAAGTTACTGTCAGGACTTGGATCAATGAGGTTCGGAGCCGGGCGATTACTTTCGGCTGCGACATATTGGATACTAGCTCGGGCGAGATTGTATTCAGCGCCTCCCTTAGGCTGATTTGCGTTGATTCGCAGGGGCGGATCACGCGGATTCCCTCAGCCTGGAAGCCTTGGCTGGTCAATTGACGCGCTCCACGCCGCGTCGATCGTGCGCGTCTGGCGGAGGACTATTGCTTCTTTCTGGAGCAGCCAAATGGAGTTGGTGCGTTTCAGAAGTAAGCTATACTAAATGGGAAGATTCTTGCGAGTAATTGCTGAGGTGTAGCCGAATGGTGACTTACGCCGAAAGACCGTGGACCAAGAGCTACGATATAGGTATGCCTACTTCGTTGGAGTTTCCCGATATACCGCTTCATCAACTGCTGAAAGATACCCGTAATCGCGTACCCCATAACACGGCGCTCATCACCCCGGCGAACTTGCCGGTATTCGGGCGGATGAGCCGGTCGATCACATACGAGGAACTGGATCGCGCATCGGACGCCATGGCAGCGGCATTGGTGGATCTTGGGCTACAGAAGAGCGATCGCGTCGCCATTGTGATGCCTAATTCGGTTGCATTTGTAATCAGCTTTTACGCCATTCTCAAAGCCGGCGGCGTTGTCGCAGCGACTAACCCGACTTACCCGGCCGACAAAATGGCGCATCAAATCAACGATTGCGATGCCGAAATTGTGCTGACGATGACGCTGTTTTACGGTCTCGTCAAACGTGTGCAGCCTCAGACCAAAGTCAAAACAGTCATCGTCGCTAACGTCAAGGAATATTTGCCGGGCTTGGCCAAGTTTCTCTTCACCATCGCCAAGGAGAAAAAAGAGGGCCACTTCCTGCAAGATGTGGAAGAAGGAGATCACTGGTTTCAGGATTTGCTCGGGCGCTTCGACGGAAAACGACCCAATGTGGTGGTAAAGGCGGAGGACCTGGCCATATTCCAGTACACCGGCGGCACGACGGGTGTTGCCAAGGCGGCGATGTCCAAGCACCGGGCTCTGGTGGCCAATATGCTGCAAACCGAAGGCTTTCTCGACCTCTTCGACACTGCGGCTGAAGATCAGATCTTTCTCGGCGCGATACCGTTTTTCCATGTTTATGGCCTGGTCGTTGTCGTCAGCACAAGCGTGTATCGCGGCTGCGAAATCGTGTTGGCGCCTAATCCGCGCGACATTGATGATGTGCTGGGCAATATCGAGACGTTTCGCACGACGCTTTTCCCTGGCGTGCCCGCGCTTTACACCGCCATCAATAATCATCCAGGCGTTCAAAACGGCGAGGTGGACTTGAGTTCGCTGCAACTCTGCTTGAGCGGGTCGGCGCCCTTGCCGGAAGCGACCAAGGCGGAGTTTGAGCGGCTTTCCGGTGGCAGCGTGCGCGAAGGATTTGGCATGAGCGAAGCGCCGACGGCCACACATGTTAACCCGATATACCGAGAGAATCGACCCGGATCCATAGGGCTGCCTCTGCCGGAGATGGACATGCGAATCGTCAGTCTTGATGATGGCGAAACCGATGTACCGGTCGGCGAGGTTGGCGAGCTGGTCATGGCCGGTCCCAATGTAATGGTCGGTTACCACGGCATGGTGGAAGAGACTCAAAATGTGCTGCGCGAAAAAGATGGCAAGCGCTGGCTCTACACCGGCGATATCGCCCGAATGGATGAAGACGGCTACTTTTACATTGTCGACCGCAAAAAGGACATGGCGCTAATAGGCGGCTACAATGTCTATCCGGCAACCGTTGAAAATGCGATCACCTCCCATCCCGACGTGCTTGAAGTGGGCGTTGCCGGGATTCCGCATCCGGAGCGAGCCGGCCAGGAAGCTCTCAAGGCCTGGATCGTGTGTAAACCGGGGCATGAGCTGGACCAGGACGATCTAATCGCTTTCCTTGGCGAAAAGCTGGCGCCCTACGAGATACCACGGCGTATCGCCATTATTGACGAATTGCCAAAGACCGCCGTCGGGAAAACACTGCGGCGTGAGTTGGTAAGGTTGGATGCGGAGGACGCATGACGATGCAAGGGGCGCGGCCAAAAACATATCCGGACAGGGAGCGCACGATAGCCAGTTCTGTTGGAAACCATCAAGAACTATAGTTGCAAGCGGTTGGAACTATCCTAGTTTTACATTGAAAGTATTAGGTTTTACGATAGCATAGTAATCTTAACGTCAAGACATAAATTATAAGAAGTACGGAACATGAACATCCACCGTCACATTGAACCCGCTTTTGAAAACCTGTTAGCCTTTGCCCGCGAGTCCAAAATAATCCTTTTTCATCCCGATAGCCAGTTTCGGTCGCTGGTAGTTGCGCGCTTGTTAAGCGAAAGCGCGCGAAAGGCCTACTACTATGCGCTGGACATTGACGATGTCGATCTATTCCACTTCGTAACTGGTCTTATAAATGGATTGTCAAAACAGCATGCCAGTTTCGGCCGCCATTTGAATGTTTTGCCGCAAAATGTTCTTCAGAATCCCTATCGTCACCTGGATCTGGTGCTAAAGACTTTTCTTGACGAGCTGTCAGAATTAGCCGACGGCGACTTCATTCTCCTGCTTGACGAGTTTGATCGGGCGGATGCGGCGGATGACATTCACCGCTTTATAGAGCGCCTGTCGCACCTGGCGCCCGATCGCTGCACAATCGTGATTAATGGACGCACCTTGCCCCGTCTGCCCTGGCTGTCGATGATCGCCAAGCGACATGCGGTGATCTTGCACGATGACGATCTAATACATAAAGACTTCTACGGGAGGCGCAATGCCGAGGACGCCAGTCTCAAAGTATTGTCGCTGGGACCGGGATACGTATTTCTAGATGACAGGTTGGTAGATAACTGGGAAGGGCATCTTCCCCGACTCCTGCTCTTCTTTGTCATGGATCGCCCGGAAGTCACGCGCAATCAGATTTGTGAAGTTTTCTGGCCAGATCTGGACATTGACCAGGCAGTAAATGTATTTCATGTGACAAAGCGCCGCTTGCACAAGGCGCTTGGCATGGACATACTTTCGCACGACGGCACTTACTATCGCATTAACACGGAGATTCCGTTTTACTTCGACGCCTTTGAATTCGTGGAGTCGCTGCTGCTGTGCCGGCATGGCGATCCGCCTGACGCGTTTCAAATTTGGCAAAATGTGGCGAAACTGTATCGTGGCCCCTTCCTGCAAGGTCACAGCGATGGCTGGATCGACGAACGGCGCGAGGCCTACAGCGCAGCCAATACCGAGGCGCTTACTCAAATCGCGGACATTTGGTCGGAACAGGGCAATGATGAGCTGGCGTTGCTTACGCTGGGCAAAGCCATTGACGCCGACTTCTCAATCGAGGCGATTCATCTGAAGCTCTTGCGGCTTTACGTCAGGCTCGGTCGGCGTGCCGAAGCTGTGGCGCATTATCGCGAGCTGGAGAAGTGGGCGAAGGTGAATAAGCGAAAGCTTGGCGCCGATACAAGGCAGCTCTTCACGGAGATTACTGCGTAGCGCAATTTTGTGACTCTGACGCCCTAATGGAATAGGCGCCCCTGGCAGGACTCGAACCTGCGACCTACGGTTTAGAAGACCGGTGCTCTATCCGCTGAGCTACAGAGGCAACGTAGCAAATCATAAGTTTAGCGCGGCCTGCTGTCAATGGTTTCGCGCCATGTTTCCCGTGGTTCGGATTGTCCATAGGCCCGTCCTGTAGTACAATTAGCCTAAGAATCGATGCTAGCCAGTGTGCCTTTGCGTGCGGCGGCAACTGCTCTTAGTTAGTGATATTACTTGTGTTGATGGAGCAGCGAGCAAGGGCATTTGTCAGGAGACATAATGGCAAAAGACAAGACTACGGTCGCCCAGCAGGAGAGCGATTACAACGCGAGCAACATTCAGAAGCTGGAACCGCGTGAGCATATCCGTCGGCGACCTGGCATGTATGTCGGCGGAACCGACGCTCGCGCGCTGCACCATCTGATTTACGAAGTGGTCGACAACTCCGTTGATGAAGCCCTTGCCGGGCGCTGTGACTATATTTCGGTCACGCTTCACAAAGACGGTTCGACAACGATAAGAGACAACGGCGTCGGCATCCCAGTTGATGAACACGAGAGCGGCAAATCCGCGCTTGAGCTGGTTATGACCGAGGTAGGATCCGGCGGCAAATTTGACAATGAAGCATACAAAGTCAGCGGCGGGTTGCATGGGGTAGGTGTTTCCGCAGTAAACGCCCTTTCGGCGAGAATGACCGCGACCATATATCGCGATGGACACGTCTGGCGGCAGACCTACAAGGAGGGCGTCGCCACCAGGCGCGTGAAACCTGTCCGGCCGCTGGAAGAAGGCGAAGAAACCGGGACCGTGATCTGGTTCGTGCCCGATTTCACGGTGATGGAGCCAAATGAATTCAGCTTCAGCACCCTAATGACTCGTTTTCGCGAGATGGCATTTGTGACGCGCAAGGTGACGATTTCCCTGCGTGACGAGCGCGACGAGCCGATAGCGAGTGAGGCGACCTTCTATTTCGATGGCGGGCTGCGCTCGTTTGTGCGTTATCTCAACCGAAACCGGCGCGAGATCCACCGCATCATTCACGTGGAGCGTGAGATTGAGTACAGCGACCGCGAAGGCAATCCCTACACGATCGGCGTAGAAGTCGCCTTTCAGTACGCAGACGTCGCGACTACGACTGAGCTGGCCTTCACGAATACGATCAATACGCCCGACGGCGGTACGCATATCACCGGATTGCGCTCGTCCATCACCGGCGTGATCAACCGCTATGCGCGCAAAGCCGGCTTGCTAAAGGACAAGGACGGGAACTTCTCGGGTAATGACACGCTGGAGGGTTTGACCGCCATTGTTAGTGTCAAGCATCCCGATCCGCAATTCGAGAGCCAGACCAAGGTCAAGTTGCTGAATCCGGAGGCGCAGGGCGCCGTATCGCAGGTCGTTACCGAAGCGTTCAATGAATTCCTCGAAACGAATGGTCGCGATGCCCGCCGAATCGTCGACAAGTGTCTCACGAGCAAACGCGCTCGTGAAGCGGCCAAGAAAGCGCGCGAGCTAGTGCGCAGCGGACCTAGCCTGCTGGAGAGCAGTACCTTGCCGGGCAAGCTGGCGGACTGCTCCGAACGGGGCGAAGGCGCCGAGATTTACATCGTCGAGGGCGACTCCGCCGGCGGCAGCGCCAAGCAAGGCCGCGACCGTCACTTCCAGGCGATCCTGCCCTTGCGCGGGAAGATTCTAAATACCGAGCGCGCGCGTATCGACAAGATTTTGGACAACAACGAAATCAAGGCGTTGATTTCGGCGCTGGGCACCGGCATCCACGAGGAGATGACAATTGACCGTTTGCGCTATGGCCGGGTCATCATCATGACTGACGCCGATGTCGATGGCAGCCACATTCGCACCTTGCTGCTGACGTTTTTCTTCCGCCACATGCCGCAGATCATTCAGCAGGGGCATCTTTACATCGCGCAGCCGCCGATCTTTCTGCTGAAGAACGGCAAGCAGATGGAGTATGTCCACCCGGAGGCGGGATCCACCGACGATGACCTGCTCAAGCGGTCGATGAAGAATTTCAAGAATCCGGACAAAGTCACGGTGCAGCGCTACAAGGGGCTGGGCGAGATGAATCCCGAGCAACTATGGGAGACCACGATGGATCCGGAGTCGCGTACGCTGCTGCAAGTGACGATTGAAGACGCTGCTGACGCAGACAAGATCTTCGATATGCTGATGGGCGCCAGTGTTCCCCCGCGGCGCCGATTCATCCAGACGCATGCCAAGCAGGTGCGCAACCTCGACATTTAGTCCGGCCAATTGATACTTAAAGCCCCGACGACTTGGCGTCCTCTTCCGTCCAGCCGCGCGTCTCGCGCGACGCTTCCGCTTGCATGACACGCTCCAATGGGCCGTGCTCAAACAGCGCGTGCATTAGGGCGAAGACGAAGCTGCCCAGGCCAAGCGCTACCACCGTCAGAATCAGCGGATGCCAAGTCATGCCGGCCAGGTTCACGGCTTCGGGATGCAGTACCAGGATGCTCATAAGAATGCTGGGCAAGATCGAGACGAAGCACAGCCCGGAAAGAAAGCTGAACAATCCCGAAATGCCGCCGCCGCGAATTGGCTTGCGCGCGATCGAGCGCTGATGCACTATCCATCCGAGGCGCAGCACGATAAGGATCAGCGCGAGCACTCCGAGCAGCTTGATCTGCGATAGTTCCATGGTTGCCCTTATCTGGCCGTGTACGCGAACCGTCTAGAACAGGGTGTAGATAAAGGGGCTCAGTGGGCTGGAGCCGCCTACGACGATCAGCAGGGCGAAGACGATGAGGGTAATGACCATCGGCAGCATCCAGTAGAGCTTGCGCTTCCATAGGAAGGCCAACAGCTCCCCCAATACTCCCAGGCGGACAAAGAAGTCCTGCAGCGCACTGGGCGAGTCGCCGTCGTTCTTGGTTTTTGAAGTCATGTCCTGTGCAGCCTCGCTACCCGTATTCAGGTGGATTTTTTCACGATGTGCGAACCAAGAACCAGCATGTCGATATCGCTGTTGCGGAAGGTATTGTAAGCCTCGCGCGGTGTATTCACAATGGGTTCGCCGCGCAGATTGAACGATGTATTGAGTACGACGGGTACGCCAGTCGCTTCCCCGAACGTACGCACGATGTCGTAATAGCGCGCATTGGTGTCACGGTCGATAGATTGCAGCCGGCCGGTGCCTTCGTGATTCACGGCGTGGATCTCCGACTGTTTGTCTGCCTTGATGGGAGCGACCATCAACATATAGCGTGGCGTTTCGTGTTCCGCGACTTGCGGGTAATCGAAATACTCGGGCGACCTTTCACGCAAAATGACCGGCGCAAATGGTCGGAAAGGCTCGCGGAATTTGATCTTGGTATTAACGATCTCTTTCATATCGGCGCCGCGCGGATCCGCCAGGATGCTGCGGTTGCCCAGGGCGCGCGGGCCCCATTCGAAGCGTCCCTGATGGAAACCGATGACTTGCTGCTGCGTTAGCGCGTCAACGATGGCTTCGGTGAGTTTGGATTCGTCATCGTAGCTCACGTAGCTCAGCTGCTCTTCATCCAGAAACTCGCGGCATTTGGCATCGCTAAAGCTGCGTCCGTAGTAGGCATGTGTCTGCACCCATTTGCGCGGCTTGCCCAGCACGGCGTGCCAAGCCCATAGCGCTGCCCCGAGAGCGCCGCCGTCATCGCCCGCCGCGGGCTGAATCCACAGCTCCTCAAACGGCGATTCGTTGAGCAGCCGCCAATTGGCTTTGGTGTTCAGCGCCACGCCCCCGGCCATCACCAACTTGCTCTTGCCCGTGCGCTGGTGCAAATAGGTGGCGATTTTGACCAAAGCGTCTTCGGTGAATTGCTGGATGCTGGCGGCGACATCGGCATAATACTGGTTGCTCTCGATGGCGGTTTGCTCGGCGGAGCGCTCCGGATTCGTTCCCATGGTGAAGAATTCGACGTCAGCATCGCGTTTTTCGCCAAAGAGGTCGAGAAATTTGCGGCTGTAGCTCTGCGTCGTGGAGCGATGAAAGTCGAAGTAATCCATATTCAAGCGAAAAGCGCCGCTCGTTTCGTCCAGCGACACGACCTGGCTGATCTTGTCCATGTAGCGCGGCCTGCCATAAGGGCTCATGCCCATGACTTTGTATTCGCCGTTATTCACGCGGAAACCGAGCCAGGCGGTGAAAGTGGAGTAAAGCAGACCCAGCGAATGCGGAAAGCGCTGCTCCTCGAAAAGCTCAATGGTTGCCGGTCCGTCGACGGGCTCGCCCAGCGTGCTGTTGCCCACACCCAAGGTTGTGGTGGTCCATTCGCCGACGCCGTCCACGGTGAGAATGGCGGCGTCTCTAAAGGGACTGGCATAAAAGGCGCTGGCGGCGTGGCTCATGTGATGGTCGCAGAAAAGGACTTTTTCGTATGGCACGCCGATGCCCCGGGCTACATGGCTGCGCACCCAGAGCTTGTCGCTAAGCCAGGTCAGCATGGATTCCCGCCAGAAGCTTGCGGAGCGGGGAAATGTGTTGAGCGCGGTCTGAAGTATGCGCTCGAATTTCTGCAGCGGTTTCTCGTAGAAAACGACATAGTCCAAATCACGCGCTGTGATTCCAGCCTGCTCCAGGCAAAACTCGGCAGCAAGTTGCGGGAAGCCGCTGTCGTGTTTCACCCGCGAAAATCGCTCTTCCATAGCCGCGGCGACCAACTCGCCGTCTCGTATCAAGGCGGCTGCCGAATCGTGATAGAAGGCCGAAATGCCAAGAATATACATGCTTAACCTTGCTCTTTGGCGGATTTTATATCGGCAGGCACGGCTTCACGCGGGAGCCAGCTGGCGCTGACAGACCGCCTTTTGCGCAGCGGATCCATGAATAGAGCGGACAGCAAACCAAAAGGCACCATGATCGTGCAGTAAAAAAGCGTCGCGATGAAGCGGCCATTGATATCGGCAACTACAGCCGAATTTATGCTGAAGCGCTCCCAGGCGATTTCTCGAATGCGTTTCAAATGCAAGCTCCCTGTCAGGCCAAAGCGTGATTGCGTCAAATTACATATCAAGGTTAGACTGATTCAGCAAGTCGAGCAAGGCGATTCGCGCAATATTGTGGCCTGTCTGATTCCAGTGCGTATCGGCAAAGAAATAAGGCTGCTCGCCTTCGCTGATCGCACTGCTCAGGGGTCGGGCCAAGTCAAGAAAGACGATGTTCAATTCAGACGCCAGCTCGGCCATGAGATTGCGCTGGGCTGGCAGATGCTCGCTGATCACACGCGGGTCCAGCGCCTGGTCAAATGCGGCGCTGCCCGCGACGATTTCCGCCCTTGTTTCAGCGGACAGAAGCTCCCAGTACAGTTCGGCCTTCTGAGGTATATACATCAGAATAAACCGTGCGCCTCTCGTTTCCAGCGTTTCGGCCATCTCGATGATCGACTCGCTCGTGATTCGAAACATCTCGCTTGCTCGCAAGGTTGGGCTATCCAGCGCAAAGGACGACAGAAACTCGTCGTAGAAGGCGAGCGGCGTAGGCGGATCCGTAGCCGCAAACTGCGGATAATGGCAAGGCGCCTGTTCACCCGGCAAGATGACATTGCGAAGCGCGTAAGCGATATTGAAGAGCACGAAGTGCTCAATTGTAAGATTGGCCAGTCCGGTTCCGCTTGATCCGCCGTCTTCTGCTTGTGTCTTGCGAGAGAACGTAAGGCTGTCTTGCAGGTCGTTGCCCGCGAAGTAAGCGAGTACGACTATATCTGGCTGGCGCGGCAGCGCGTACGCCTGCAAGAGCCGCTGCTGCTGCAGTGTGCCCGTGCCCGGCAAGCCGAATACCAGTATCGAATCCGAAATATCATGCCAGAACGGTTCTACAATTGCCTCAGCTGCGGTAAACGAATCTCCGATTACAACGAGATTTACCTTGTCCGGCCAGGGTTCGGGATTGCGAAAACCATGCGCATCCCGTTGAAACGACACACTATATGTGTCGAATGGCGGCGCGTCATCCGGCGACAGACAGGTCAGCCGATACAGGTCTCCGCTTGTTTGCGAAATTTTGTAGTTGACCGTCTGACCCGCCGGGTATTCCTGCACACCATGCGCGGTATCAAGCTGGAAACCCATACGCGCGCGGAATTGAGGCATTTGCTGGATGATAGACAAGGGCAGGTGAGGGAACGCAAGCTGTAGCGCAAGTTCCAGCGACAGCAAGATCAGCAGGGCAATTACAGCGGCTCGAACAACTGCAGATTTGCGCGTATGCAAGCGGCGCCTCGCGTGGCTGTCCCGATTAGGCGCTATTTGCGTCGCGTGGTTTGGCGCCTCAGCCCATCATATCACGCCCAACCAAACGTGTTGAGGTCGGCTCAATTACGCGAGAAATGACCAATGTTGAAATCTTCACCGGGCGGCGACAAACGAACCTGCAAAAGCATAGTCTCGAGCCGGTAAATATCTACCAGAGTCGTGAGCAAGCGCGACAAACTGTCAATCGAGAGCAGCTGCTGTTTCTGCAAATTATCCGCCTGCAGCAATATCGACCCGATCTGTGCGATCGCTCTGGGCTGTCGCGGCAGCTGTTCCGGATCAAACTGCGCATCGGAGGAAGACGCCAGTATGTCAAGGTAACGCAGCAGCAATGGACGCAGAACTTTGCTGTACACCTTGATGGCAACGGGACGATCCGCTTCAGGCAGAAAGTAATCTACATCGCCAGCCAGGTATGGTCTACTGCGATCGAGCGCGTTGATGCGAAAGCGCCGGTGGCCTGTCGTTACGATGTTCATGCGTCCGAGCGGCAGGCGCTGCACCTCGCCGATATCCGCCGTACATCCCACATCAAATGGCACGGTCTCCTGGCTACCGGTCTCGGCCCCCTGCCGAATAAGAACAACGCCGAACGGCTCATTGCGGTCGACGCACTGGTTGATCATCGATTTGTAGCGTGGCTCGTATATGTGGAGCTTGAGCTGCATCCCGGGGAAGAGCACTGTATTGAGAGGAAACAAGGGCAGAAAGGTCATATTATAGGATTACTGTTTGCGACTTAAACCGTTCCGACAACCCAATCATAACTCATTTGCGAATCAGCAGACATCAATTTGCGGTGGCTTCATATCCGCGCGCCATGGTAATTTTCTTCGCCAGGCGCCAGATTATGGTTCGCGATTCCGCTTAGCATCCTCTTCAAACAGTACGCGGCGCAGCACTTTGCCGATGAATGAGCGCGGCAGCGTCTGGCGGAATTCGATTTCCCAAGGCACGGCGTAGGCTTCGAGACGCCGCCTGCACAGCGCCAGCAGTTCTCCCTGCGAAAGACGACTTTCCGGCCGCGGCACGACATAGGCCTTGATGCGCTGTTTTCCATCTTCGTGGCCAACGCCGACAACCGCCGCCTCCAGCACCTTGTTGTGTTCATACAGCACTTCTTCGACATCGCGCGGATAAACACTGTAGTCGCCGGCAAAGATCGTATCCCGTTTGCGGCTGATGATCTTGAAGTAACCGTCATCATCCATGACTGCCACATCGCCGGTATGGAGCCAACCATCCCTAATGACCGATTCCTCATCGCTGCCCGCGCGCCAATACCCCTGCATGACTTGCGGACCGCGGACCAGCATCTCGCCGATTTGCCCGGCAGGAAGGTCGTCTCCGGTCAAGAGATCGACGATCTTGGCGTCAGTGTTTGGCAAAGGCACGCCGATCGAGCCGACTTTGCGCAGTCCGTAGAGCGGATTGGAGTGGGTTACCGGACCGGCTTCGGTCAGACCGTAGCCTTCGACCAGACGTCCTCTGGTCAGTTTCTCAAAGGCCTCTTGCACTTCAACCGGAAGCGGCGCCGCGCCGCTGATGCAGGCCTTTATCGATGACAGCCCGTAGCTGCGGACGTTTTTCGCCTGGTTGATGAGGGTGAACATGGAGGGGACGCCCGGGAATAGCGTTGGCTTGTAATGGCGAATCTGTTCCAGAACCTGCTTGAGTTCAAACACTGAGATGATGACGATTTTCGCCGCGATCAGTATGGGCAGGTTCATGGCGGTGGTCATGCCATAGCTATGCTCGAAAGGAACAACAGCCATAACGACTTCTTTGCCGTAGTCAATTTCCTTCATCCAATGCCGCGTCTGCAGCGCATTGGCGACCAGATTGGCATGGGTCAAGCAGACGCCGCGCGGATGGCCGGTTGTGCCGCTCGTGTATGCGATGACCGCAAGATCACTCGGCGTCACATCAATGCCCGGCGCATCGACACTCTGATCAGCCGCGATCTCCGACATGAATCCGCCGATTTGGCGCGCCAGTTTTTCGTCGTCATCGGTCGGGTGCTTATGCCTGCCGAAGGCCGAATCGCTGCTTGTCGTGACGTGTTTGCCGATGCCGGTAAAGATCAGCGTCTCGACGTCAGTCGACTCGTGGATGAGCTGCGCCAGCTCGCTGAAGGCGCTGAGTGTGACTAATACTTTGGATTCCGTCTCGCGCGCGTGGCTGACGATCAAGTCCGCGTTGGCATCCGGGTTTGACAGAACGACCACGGCGCCCAATTTCAGAATGGCGTAGTAAGCGATGATGAATTGCGGAGTATTCGGCAGCACGATTTGTACGCGGTCGCCGAACGAAACGCCACAGCTGCGCAGTCCATGGGCAAACTGATTGGCTTTAGCTTCCAACCGCCGATAGGTGAGCGTTTTGCCATAAAAGACGGTGGCGATGCGCCGGGGAACCCAATCAGCGGCGCTTTCAAGGAAGCGAAACAAGGGCTGGTGCGGAATGGGAATCGTGTGGGCGGTGTCGGTGTCGTAATGTCCCAGCCAGGGTCGTCCTTTGGATAGCGCGTCAATCGCCGAGATTGATCGCCAGGATGAGCGCCTGGACGTTTCGATGAAGCGTTCAATGGCGCGATTTACCGCCTCGTGTCGTTCAAGTTGCACCTTATGCTTGGCGGAACCCACGTCTTCGACTATGGCGCCGGGTATCAATTTGGCGACATCGTCGTAGACATAGCGCGGGAAGTAGTTGTCCCGTTCGCCGGTGATTACCAGCGTGTCATTCGAAATGTTGCGCAATTGCGACCACGCCTGCCAGCCATACATGCTGTGCAGGAACATATTCTTCAGCGCGTGATATTCGGCATCCCACTTGCGGCGGTAGCGCCAGAAGGGCAGGGCGATATGCACCGGTATTCTGAAGAGCAGGGAGGCGATCTTGGGCAGGGGATACTCGCCAGCGGAGGCGACCAGGATCAATTTGTCGATGCGTTCGGGGAAAGCGTTGGCGAATTCAATGCAGATGGCGCCGCCAAACGAATGTCCGGCGAGGACGATTTTCTCCGGCGCGTTCATGGCGGCAAGGACATCATGCATGTCTTGTACCAACTCGGGCATGGAATACTGACTGTGAGGCGCATCGCTCTGGCCGTGGCCGCGCAGGTCCGGCGCAAGCACTCGATATTCGCTGGCGAAATGCGCCAACTGGTGCTCCCAAGACTCAGCCACGCCGGCGAATCCGTGTTGAAAGAGAATGGTTGATTCGACATCCTGCGGATGCAGGTCAATGACGCTCAGATGTTGGCCTTGATGGTCTCGTATCGGCACGTTGACGCGATACAAGTCGAAATCCAGTAGAAATACGGACCGTTTCAGTCCGCGAATACGTTTTTTCATGGGCGACTTTCGTTGCGCCGCTTGAGATTTCAGCAGCAGTCAGCGACTGCGACTATCACTCCGACACATTATATCTGACTGGCTCATTGAGGGAAAACTCAGCGATTCTCGCCAGCTGATTCAAATCCGAGTAAAATCAGTGGAAGCTTACCGGTTCAGGGATGGGGAATACAGTATGCAATCGCCGCTCGTGACAACTGCTTGGCTTGAAGCGCATTTGGATGACGAGAATCTGCGCCTTGTGGAGCTGCGCGGCAGTGTGCTGCCGCCGACGGCGCCTCCGCCGCATTATGTAACCGACAGAGAGGGATACCTTGCGTCTCATATTCCCAACGCGATTTTCGTTGACTGGCAAGTGGACATCGTCGAACCGGGTTCGCCTTCCAACGATATCGCGTCGCCCGAGCGCTTCTCCGCGTTGATGTCGCGCCTGGGTATTGGGAACGACCACGCTGTGGTTGTGTATGACAATATTAGCAGCATGTTTGCTGGTCGGATGCGCTGGGCCATGCGCTATTATGGGCATGACGATGTGCGCGTTCTGGATGGCGGCTGGGGTCTATGGCTGGCCGAGGGACGTCCTGTTTCGTCTGCGGTCCCGCAATATGAGCCGACGGCTTTTGTCACGAAAGAAGTTCCCGAACTGAAGGCGACGGCGGACGAGATTCTGGACGGGTTGGCGAGCGGAAACATGCAGTTGATTGATGTTCGCTCGCCCGCTGAGTATGCCGGGGAGTCCTCCCGGGCTAAAGTCGGCGGGCATATCCCCACTGCGATTAACGCGCCTTGGAACGCAATGGTAAATGAGGATCTGACGGTAAAATCTGCGCCAGAGATTCAGGAACACCTCGCAGACTTGGGAATTAAGCTGGATGCCGATAACACGGTGCTTTACTGCAATTCGGGTGTCTCGGCCAATGTTGGCATGATTGCCATGGAAATCGCCGGCGCCAAGAATCTGCGACTCTACGACGGCTCCTGGACTGAATGGGGCAACCTGCCCGAGACACCCAAAGCCACATCAGCATGATCACGACGGATTCCGGAAAACGTAGGCGAGTGTAAGAATGAGTCTGTACGTAATGTCTCAGATATGGCAAAGCCGGCTGAGCAAGCTATGAGGAGAGTCGCCCGGCGTGGAAATTTCAGGCTACGTTGAGGAATCGGCGTTTGACGTATTGCAGCGGGAGTGGAATTCGCTATTGCAACGCGCGCCGGTGAATCATGTCTTTTACACCTGGGAATGGCAGAAGACCTGGTGGGACGCATATTCTCCCGGCGTCTTGCGCATACTGGCTTGTCATCAAAACGGGCAGCTGGCCGGCATCGCGCCACTATTTTTGGCGAAGTCCGACGATCGGCGAACATTGCAGATCGTCGGCTGCGTCGATGTGACGGATTACCTCGACTTCATCGTCGATCAAGAGCATTTGACTGCCGTTTACACCGCCTTCGCTGACTATTTTGCTGCTCAGCGTGACGACTTTGATGTGCTTGACTTTTGCAATATCCCCTTTGACTCGCCAACTCGGCGGATTCTGCCGGGTCTATTGGAGGCGCGCGGATTCAGCACGGCTGTTGAGCAGCAAGAAGTTTGCCCCATAATTGACCTGCCGGCAGATTGGACCGGTTACCTGCGCATGCTCGACAAGAAGCAGCGGCATGAGCTGCGGCGCAAGATCAGGCGCATACAGGGCAGTGAGAAGACGATAGACTGGTATATCGTCAATGGACGGCATGACTTGGAAGAAGAAGTCTCTCACTTCATCCGGTTGATGGCCGCGAGTGATCCGGACAAGGCGGAATTTCTGAGCGACGACAAGAATCTGCGCTTCTTCCGCGATATTGTGCCCTTGCTGCAGGAACGCGGCTGGTTGCAGATGAACTTTCTGACGGTCGATGAAGAGCGCGCGGCGGCCTATATAAACTTCGTATACGGCGACCGGGTTATGGTTTACAACTCCGGGCACGATCACCAGGACTATGCCGACCTCAGCCCGGGGATCGTTTTGCTGGCCTACAGCATACGCCACGCGATTGAGCAGGGCTACCAGACCTATGATTTTCTGCGCGGCGATGAGCCCTACAAGTATCGCATGGGCGGCCGCGACAACCCGGTGATGAACATCAGAGCCAGCTAAACGCGGCGGCGCCGATCGCGGAGTGACAATGCCCGTCAACAGGATCGCGCTCATCTGTGTCCATACCAGCCCGCTGGCGCCGATGGGCGGCGCCAAAACCGGCGGGATGAATGTGTATATCCGCGAATTGTCGCGCGAATTGGGTCGGCAGGGGCTGCGGGTCGATATTTTCACGCGGCGCTCCCGGGAGCTGGACCCGGAAATTGACACGTCCATCGGCGAAAATGTACGTGTCATCTATCTGAAGGCGGGTCCCTTGCTGCCCTGGACACCGGAAGAGCACTACGACTACCTGTCTGAATTTACGGCCGCGCTCATGGCCTTTGCCACCTTGCGCAGTTTGCAGTACGACCTCGTCTACAGCCACTACTGGCTCAGCGGCTGGGTGGCGGCCAAGCTCAAAGAAGTCTGGGGCACTCGCTTTGCGCACATGTACCACACGCTGGGGCACATGAAGAAGCGAATCGAAGTCAGCGCAGGTTATCAGCCCGACATTCGTATAATGACCGAGCAGCAGATTTTGCAGACTGCCGATCGCATCATTGCCGCGACACCGGCCGAACAGGCGCAGCTGCGCTGGCTGTATCGCGCCACGCGCCGGCAGATCACAGTGATTCCGCCGGGCGTCAACGCGGGGCGCTTTCAAGATGGCATGTCTGGGCGTGAAGCCCGCGAATCATTAGGCTTGGCGCCGGACGGGCATATGTTGCTGTTCGTCGGCAGGATTGAGCCGCTAAAGGCGGTCGATACCATCCTGGAAGCGCTGCATGTGCTGCGTGAGCGGGCGCCGGCTATGCTGCGCCGGCTGCACTTTATGATTGTCGGCGGGGACCCAACCAGCGGCGACGACCGTGAGATGAATCGACTGCAGACAAAGAGCGTCGAGCTGGCCATTGATCCTTTGGTCAGTTTTGTAGGCGCCAAGGAACAGTCGGAATTGCCCCGCTATTACGCGGCGGCGACGGCCGTAATCATGCCCTCTGATTACGAGTCCTTTGGCATGGTGGCCTTGGAAGCGATGTCATCAGGAACGCCGGTGATCGCGTCGCAAGTCGGCGGTCTGCAGTTTCTGGTGCGGGATCAAGAGACGGGTTTCCACATTCCGGCGCGCGAACCGATCTCACTGGCGGATTGCATTATTCAATTGCTCAGCGATCCGTCCAAGGCAGCGTCAATGGGCATCAGCGCCTCGCGCCTCGCCAAGACCTACGCCTGGTCAGAGATCGCGCGCAGGCTCATAAGCGTGTTTGACGAGGTCGCGGATCAGGCGCTGAAAAACGCCTAGCCGCCGTAAGAGTTAGGTACATCGGCGGTCTTGGCTTCAATGAACGGCGCCTCGACCATTAGCTCAAGCGCGTCGTCTTCCGACACAAGCGTCTGGCCCTTGTGATACAGCGTGTCGTTGAATCCGTCGTAACGGTAACGGCGATTGACCCAGCCGTGCAAATTGTGCTGAAACAGGACATGAAATTGGATCGATTCGTCTTCCGCAAAGACATCTTCGCGCAGGAGCCAAACGGGCGCGTACTGCTCCAAATGCGGGCGCGACTTCTGGTCGCGCAAGGTCTTGAGTTGATCAACAGTCGTCATCGTCATCCCTGTCACGATTGCCCATCGCTTGCGACTGCCGCATTGTAGCCGCAGTCGGCCAGGTTCACAAGTCGTTGTGCGCTATGGTCTGACTGTGTTTTGCGCTTGTCGATAGTACCGTCCACTTCCAAAACCTGAATCTTTGCGTAAACTAGGCGCCTTATAGCGATATCAATGATGGGGCAGTGTGATGGATGCAGCGGAAATCAAAAAAGTAGTGCTGGCGTATAGCGGCGGGCTTGATACGTCGGTAATCGTGCCTTGGTTGAAAAACAACTATGGCTGCGAAGTAGTTTGCTTTTGCGCAGACCTGGGGCAGGAAGAGGAGCTTGACGGCCTGGAAGAAAAAGCTATTGCCTCGGGGGCGTCCAAGTTGTACGTGCGCGACCTGCGCGAAGAATTTCTAACCGACTTTGTATTCCCGACGTTGCGCGCGGGCGCTGTTTACGAGCGGGAGTACCTGCTGGGGACATCATTCGCGCGTCCGCTAATCGCCAAGCATATGGTGGAGATCGCGGCGCTGGAAAGGGCTGATGCCGTGGCCCACGGCTGCACAGGCAAAGGCAATGATCAAGTCCGCTTTGAAGTGTCGACTATGGCGCTGAATCCGAAACTGAAGACGATCGCCCCTTGGCGCGAGTGGGACATTCGCGGTCGCGAAGACGCGCTGGCTTATGCGGAAGAATTCCGCGTGCCCGTGTCCCATACCGAGAAAGACATCTACAGCCGAGATCGCAATATTTTCCATCTGTCTCACGAAGGCGGCCTGCTAGAGAATCCCTGGAACGAGCCCGAAGATCTGATGTATCAATTGACCAGCGCTCCGGAAGAGGCGCCTGACGAAGCCGAATACATCGAAATCGGTTTCCAGCACGGCAATCCCGTCAGTTTGAATGGTGAAGCGATGAGTGCGGTTGAGCTGTTTGCAGCGCTCAATGACGTGGGCGGTCGCCACGGTATCGGACGCACGGATATTGTGGAGAATCGCTTGGTCGGCATGAAGAGCCGCGGCGTGTACGAGACGCCGGCCGGCACGATTGTGCATCGCGCGCATCAGCTCTTGGAAAGCATTTGCCTTGACAAGCATACGATGCAGTATAAGGACATGGTCGCGCCCAAGTATGCCGAGCTCGTTTACAACGGCATGTGGTATAGCAAGCTGCGCGAGGCGCTGGACGGCTTTGTGACAGTGACGCAAGAGACGGTCACCGGAACGGTCCGGCTCAAGCTCTACAAAGGGAATATCATTGTTGCCGGGCGCAAGAGCCCTTACAGCTTGTATCGGGAAGACTATGCCTCTTTCGGCGAAGAAGACGTATACAATCAGCAAGACGCGCACGGATTTATCCAGCTCTTCGGCTTGCCCATCAAAGTCGAGGCAATGCTGGAAGTAGAAGGCGGCGCGCTCACCGACTATACGCGTCCCGATTACAGCCGCTTCAAACGCGACTGAGGGAGGCAAGCGGGGGCTAGAACATGAGCCTTTGGGGCGGACGATTCAGCCAGGCGAGCGACGACGACTTGCGCGCGCTAAATGACAGCATCGATTTTGATTATGTGCTGTATGCCGAAGATATTGAAGGCAGCATAGTATACGCGCGCGCTTTGGCCCACGCTGAGGTCATCACGCAGGCGGAAGCGGAAACAATCATCGGCGGGCTGCGGCAGGTGCTGCAGGAATTTGATAGCGACGCCTTTGAGTTCGCGGAAGACGATGAAGATATACACACCGCCGTAGAACGGCGCCTGATAGAAATCGTAGGCGAGGTCGGCGGCAAGCTGCATACCGGTCGCAGCCGCAACGACCAGGTGGCGACCGATTTTCGATTGTGGGCGATGCGAGCGGCAGAAAATCTGGCGAGCGAGCTGCGGCAGTTGCAGTCGGCCCTGATCGCTGTAGCGGAGCCCCATTGCGAAACTGTCTTGCCCGGTTACACGCACCTGCAGCCGGCGCAGCCAATAAGCGTTGCCCACTGGCTGATGAGTTTCTTCTGGATGCTGGAGCGCGATCAAGATCGTTTGCGCTCGGCCCGCGAGCGAATGGCGGAATGCCCGCTCGGCTCGGGCGCGCTCGCGGGGAATCCGTTCCCGGTCGACCGGCGCCAGCTCGCCGCGGACCTGGGTTTTGAGCGGCCCGGCGAGAACAGCCTGGATGCCGTCAGCGACCGCGATTTCGTTGCCGACCTTCTCTACGCGGCGTCGCTATGCTCAATTCACCTCAGCCGGCTTGCTGAAGATATCTTAATCTATTCGAATCCCGCCTTTGGCTTCATTACGCTGGACGATCGCTACAGCACCGGCTCCAGCTTGATGCCGCAGAAGCGCAACGCCGATCCCATGGAATTGATGCGGGGCAAGACGGGACGGCTGATCGGCAACCTGTCGGGTTTTTTGTCGACTTTGAAGGGCCTGCCCAGCGGCTACAACAAAGACTTGCAGGAAGACAAAGAAGCGCTGTTCGACTCGCTGGAAACCATGCATCGCCTGTTGCCGGTGATTGCAGCCAGCGTAGCGAGTTTGGCGATCAACGCCGATGCTATGTCTGACGCGCTCAGCGAAGATTTGCTGGCGACAGATCTGGCCGACTATTTGGTGAAGAAAGGTCTGCCTTTTCGCCGGGCGCATCATGCGGTGGGCGCCATCGTGCGCAAGGCGGCAGAGCAAGGGGCAGCGCTCTCTGATTTGGATCTGGAGACGCTTCAAAGCGTTAGCGGCTATTTTGCTGAAGATGTCGCGGCGGTCTTTGATTTTGGTCGCTCAGTGCAAGAACGAAAGTCGTTCGGCGGTACCTCGCCGGGGGCGGTCAAGCTGCAAATCAAGCGCGCCAAGTCGGTTTTACGCCAATAACTGTGCAGTATGCGTGAGGGAATATCGGCATTATGCATGAAAGTTTGGGCCTGATCCGGCTGACTGGTTTCACTCACTTGACAAGTCAGACATTATTCGCTAAGCTCTCCTAGCTCAATCAAAGTAATTGAGGCGTGCCGTGCGCAATAGACTACACAATTCGCTCCTTATTCTTGTCCTTGTTATCGTCCTCGGGATTGTCTGTGGACTGTAAGGGCTTGGGCGGCGAATGCGCACGAGGAAAAGCAATCGAGAGCCTCCCAAGTCAGGGGGGCTTTTTAGTTTATTGGCGGAGTCTTGCGACAGACAAAGGATGAATACATGACGGCTGAATGGATTTGGCGCAATGGCGAATTTGTACGCTGGGAGGACGCTACGGTACACGTTAGCGCTCACGCGCTCCACTACGGTTCCAGCGTATTTGAGGGAATCCGCGCCTATGATACACCCAAGGGCGCCGCAGTGTTTCGCCTGCGCGAGCACACCGAGCGGCTGATGCACGGCACGCGCGTCATGCGCATCGAGCACGACAACGATCCGGAGTCTCTTGACACGGCCATTGTCGAGACGGTTCGCCGCAACGGACACGCTTCCTGTTACATTCGTCCCATCATCTTCCGCGGCGCGGGAGCGCTCGGTCTCGAGGGACGTGGCAGGACCAAGACTGAAACCGTGATATTCACGATGGAGTGGGGACGTTATCTGGGCGCGGAAGCTATCGAGCAGGGCGTCGACGTCCAGATCAGCTCTTTCCGGCGCATGGCGCCAGATACGCACATGGCGCTGGTGAAAGCGGGCGGAAACTACGTCAACAGCCAGTTCGTAAGCATGGAGGCGCACGACAACGGCTTTGAAGAGGGTATCGCCCTGGATGTCAACGGCTATGTGAGCGAGGGCGCCGGCGAAAATATATTTGTCATCATGGACGGCGTCGTCTATACGCCGGGCGCCTGGTCGTCGATTCTGATGGGCATCACGCGCGACAGCGCCTTGACCCTGCTGGCCGAACATGGCGTCGAGGTGCGCTTCCAGCCGGTGGCGCGCGAGATGCTGTATATGGCGGACGAAATCTTTTTCACCGGGACAGCGGCCGAGGTTACGCCGGTAAAGTCTGTCGATCGGATTCCTATTGGTTGCGGCGGTCGCGGGCCGATAACGGAAGCGGTGCAGCGCGAGTTCTTCTCCATCACAGCCGGCGAAGCGCCCGACAGACATAATTGGTTGACATATGTTAATGCCTAGCCGGCTTTAGGTGGACGCGCGAGAGAACTGGGGGGCGATGATGAAACTCAAGGGTTCGGAAATCATCATGGAATGCCTGTTGCGGGAAGGCGTCGATGTCATGTTTGGCTATCCGGGCGGCGCAATCCTGCCGACTTACGATGCGATGGCCAAGTATGACGACCGCATTCATCATGTCCTTGTGCGCCACGAACAAGGCGCTTCGCACATGGCGGATGGTTATGCGCGCGCTACCGGAAAAGTCGGCGTTTGCATCGCCACCAGCGGCCCCGGCGCCACCAATCTGGTGACGGGCCTGGCGACCGCGATGATGGATTCGTCGGCTATGGTGGCCATCACCGGCCAGGTGCCGATCCCGGCGATCGGTTCCGACGCCTTTCAGGAGACCGATGTCACCGGCGTCACGCTGCCGATCACCAAGCACAATTACCTGGTGACGGATGTCAAGGATCTGGCGTACACCATCAAGGAAGCCTTCCACATCGCGCGTACGGGTCGGCCCGGGCCGGTACTGGTCGATGTGCCAAAAGATGTCCAGAATGCTGAAATCGAGTTTGTTTATCCGGAAGCAGACGTGGTGCTGCCCGGCTATCATCCCCCGTCAGAGGCGCGGTCGCATGAGATTGACGGCGCGCTGCGGCTCATCGCCGAGTCGGAGCGGCCTATCATTCTGGCTGGACACGGCATCACCATGTCCGGCGCGATGAATGAAGTGCGCGAGCTGGCGGAACGCGCGCAGATTCCCGTTGCGCTTACGCTGCTGGGAAAGGGCGCCCTGCCCGAAGACCACCCGCTGGTAATCGGCATGATGGGCATGCATGGGGAAGCTTCGGCTAATTTGGCCATTCAGGAGGCCGATTTGCTGATCGCGCTGGGCATGCGCTTTGATGACCGCGTGACCGGCAACTTGAAGACCTATGCCGTGAATGCGCGCAAGATTCATGTCGATATCGACCGCTCGGAGATCAACAAGAACGTCAAGGCTGATGTCGGCATCGCCGGCGATCTGAAGACGGTGCTGACGCAGCTGCTGCCGAATTTGTCGCAAAAGTCCCACCCGGAGTGGATTCGGCAGATACGCGACTGGCTGGAAGATTCCAGCGAGCGCGACATTCTGAATTACGAGACGCCCGGCCGCTTGATGACGGCGCAGGTGATAAACGACATCTGGCGCTTGACCGGCGGCGATGCCATTACGGTCACAGATGTGGGTCAGCATCAAATGCTGGAAGCGCAGTACTACCCGCATCAGCGCCCGGCGACCTTGCTAACGAGTGGGGGCCTGGGCACGATGGGTTTCGGTTTTCCGGCGGCGATCGGCGCCAAATTCGGCCAGCCGGATGAAGAAATCTGGGCTATCGTCGGCGATGGCGGCTTTCAGATGACACTCTGCGAAATGGCGACCGCCAAACAAGAAAACATCAATGTCAACATCGCCATCATCAACAACCACTTTCTGGGCATGGTGCGGCAATGGCAGGAGCTGTTCTTCGAGAAGCGTTATCAGGCGACGCCGATGGTGAATCCGGATTTCTGCAAGCTTGCGGATGCCTACGACATTCCCAATCGCCGTGTTACCCAACGCGATGAGATTGAAGATGCCGTGCAGTTTGCGCGCGGCATCGACGGCCCGACCTTGATCGAATTCGTGGTCGAGAAAGAAGAAATGGTCTACCCGATGGTGCCAGCGGGCGCGGATCTGCACGATATGAAGCGCCGGCCCAAACCAGGAGAAGTATAATGGCTGAAGAAAAGTCGGACAACAAAATGACCGTCGTGGCGCTGGTCGAGAATGAGCCCGGCGTCCTGAACCGGATTGCGAGCATGTTCCGCCGCCGCGCTTTTAATATCGACAGCCTTACTGTCGGCCGGACGCACCGGCCCCATATTTCGCGCATGACTATTCGCGTCGTGGCGGGTCCCGAATACGCCATGAAAATCGCCGCCAACTTGCAAAAGCTGGTCAACGTGATTGACGTGCGCGTGCTGGACAACCAACCCCACATCGAGCGCGATCTGGCCCTGATCAAGGTGCGCAATGATGACGCCGAGTCGCGCAACACCATTACCGAAATCTGCGACCGCTATCCGGCGCGAATCGTGGATGTTGGGCCCGAAGTCGCCATAATTGAAATGGTGGGGACTGAAACCATCCTTGAGGCGTTTATTGAAGAAGTTCGGCCGACCGGCATCGTTGAGATGATCCGCACCGGCGTGGTGTCAATGGGGCGCGGGACGCGGATTCACGATACAAACTTTATTAACCGGCGGACATTGCTCGAGGCCGCTGAAAACGCGCGCGGCGGCAACGGGAGAATGGTATAGCGCGAATTGCGGCGGCCAACGTAGCCGCAAGTAAATCCAATCACTGAGATCAGGAGAGGCATACTAGATGGCGACACTCTACTACGACCAAGACGCGGACTTGTCACTGCTCGAAGGCAAGACGATTGCGGTGATCGGCTATGGCAGCCAGGGACACGCCCATGCGCTAAATGCGCGCGACAATGGCCAGCATGTAATCATCGGTCTGCATGAAGGCAGCAAGAGCAAGGCGAAAGCCGAGGCCGATGGGTTGCAGGTCTACACAGTCGCGGAAGCAACCAGGCAAGCCGACATCGTCATGGTGCTGATTCCCGATACTCGGCAGGGCGCTGTTTATGACGAGCACATCGCGCCCAACCTGAAGCCGGGCGCCATGCTGATGTTCGCTCATGGCTTCAACATTCATTTCAAAGAGATTGTGCCGCCCGCCTCAGTTGATGTCGCCATGATCGCGCCCAAAGCGCCGGGCCACCGCGTGCGCGAGGTCTTCATGGAAGGCGCCGGCACGCCGGGCCTGATCGCGATCGAGCAAGACGCCAGCGGCATGGCGACGGCAAACGCGCTGGCCTACGCCAAGGCCATCGGTTGCACACGCGCCGGCGTCATCGAGACAACCTTCAAAGAAGAGACCGAGACCGACTTGTTTGGAGAGCAAGTGGTGCTCTGCGGCGGCGTCACGGCGCTGATCCGCGCCAGCTTTGAGACGCTGGTCAAAGCCGGCTATCAGCCCGAAATCGCCTATTTCGAATGCCTGCACGAGCTGAAACTCATCGTCGACCTGCTCTACGAGGGCGGGCTGAGCTATATGTGGTATAGCGTCAGCAATACGGCCGAGCAGGGCGGTTACGTCACCGGCGATCAATTCGAGGACTCGGTGAAAGAAGAGATGGCGGGTGTGCTGGAGCGCATCCAAAATGGCGAGTTCGCCCGGGACTGGATTGAAGAGAACAAACAGGGCCGGCCGAATTTCAATGCTCGCCGGCAGCGCGAGCATGACCTGCTGCTGGAAAAGGTCGGCGCGGATCTGCGGCAGATGATGCCCTTCCTTGATGCCAAGAACATCAAACAGCAGGACTGACGAGCAAGAGATCGCGCCTTTGCTGCGCTGGACGAATCGACGAAGGGAGGTGCTTGAATGGCTGAGGATGGTCTTACTGGCCTGAGCCGGTTGTACAGCATTCCCGACCTGATTCGATCGAGTAAAGGAACACCTCCAAATGGTTACGCGAAGCTACGACGATAATACCGTCATCATATTTGATACCACGCTGCGCGACGGCGAACAAAGCCCGGGGGCGACCCTGTCCAGCGCCGAGAAGTTGGAAATCGCTCGGCAGCTCTCCCGCCTGGGTGTTGACGTCATCGAAGCGGGTTTCCCGGCGGCCTCGCCCGATGATCTCAAGGCCGTCCAACGTATCGCCCGTGAAGTCGGTACGATAGACGGGCCTGCCGTCGCTGGATTGGCCCGCGCCGTTGAAGGCGACATTCTCACAGCCTGGGAAGGCGTCAAGGAAGCCGCAAAACCCCGCATCCACACCTTCCTCGGCACATCGCCGAGTCATCTTGGGATGCTACGCATCGACAAAGAAGCGGGTTTGGAGCTAATTCGCAGCGGGGTCACGCTGGCAAAGAGCCTCTGCGACGATGTGGAATTCAGCCCGATGGACGCTGGACGTACCGATACTGAATATCTAATAAAGGCCTGCGCTGTGGCGGTCGAGTGCGGCGCTACCACGCTGAATATCCCGGATACTGTCGGCTATGTCATGCCTAGTGAATGGGCGGATACGCTGGAGATGCTGATCAACGAGACGCCGGGCGCGGGCCCGGGCAGCGGCGTGATTTGGTCGGTGCACTGCCACAACGACCTGGGCCTGGCGACTGCCAATACACTGGCCGGGCTGACGCGAGGGGTTCGTCAGGTTGAGGTGACGATCAACGGCATCGGCGAGCGCGCCGGCAATACCAGCCTGGAAGAAGTCGTGATGGCTATCCACACGCGCAAGGGCTTCTACGACCTGCGCACGAATATCGACTCGACGCAGATCATGAAGACGAGCCGGTTGGTGCGCAACTACATGGGCATGCCGGTGCAGCCAAATAAAGCGATCGTCGGCGCCAACGCTTTCGCGCATGAATCCGGCATTCATCAGGACGGCGTGCTCAAGAACGCTGAAACCTTTGAAATCATGACGCCGGAAGATGTCGGCTTGACGCAGAGCAAGCTGGTCTTGGGCAAGCACAGCGGTCGACATGCCTTGCGCGTACGTTTGAGCGAATTGGGATACGAGGTCGAGGGTGACGAGTTGATGGATGTCTTCCGGCGCTTTAAGGAGCTGGCGGATTTGAAGAAGTCAGTCACTGACGCCGATCTTGAAGCTTTGGTCGCGGATGAAGCGGCGCACAAACCCGAGGACCATTTTCGCTTGGCCGATATTCAGGTTGTCTGCGGCACCATGGGTTTGCCGACGGCAACCGTCAAGATGATCGATCAGGACGGCGAGGAGTCTATTGTATCCGCCGTTGGTACCGGGCCGGTTGACGCCTCGTATCGAGCGGTGGATCTAGTTATCAACGCGCCCAACGAACTGCTTGAGTTTAACGTGCATAGCGTCACCGAGGGCATTGACGCGCTGGGTGAGGTGACCGTGCGCATTTCGCCGGTAGACAGTCCGCGCACCTTCGGCGGTTACGGCGCTGACAATGATATTGTGGTGTCAAGCGTCAAGGCCTATGTCGCGGCGCTCAATCGCATGATTTCCAGCATGGGGCTGGGTGATTTGGCGCCGGAAGGCGATGTGGCTACCGTAGGCCTGAGTTCATCGTAAGCATATACGACTTAAACGAGGAATGGCAGATGACCCAAAATGGCAAGCGGCGCACGCTTTTCGACAAAGTGTGGAACGCGCATATTGTGCGGGAGCAGAGCGACGACGCGCCGGCTGTACTTTACATAGATTTGCACTTGGTGCATGAGGTGACATCGCCGCAGGCGTTCTCGATGATTCGCGAACGCGGCTTGAAGGTGCGCCGCCCCGACCAAACCATCGGCACCATGGATCACAGCACGCCGACCACGCCCCGTAACGAGCTGGGTATCATTCCTGTCGCCGATGCGATGGCGGCCAAACAGCTTGATACCTTCACCAAGAATTGTGAAGATTATGGCATACCGATGTACGCCCTGGGCGATGAGCATCAAGGCATCGTGCATGTGATCGGTCCCGAGAAGGGGCTGACCCAGCCAGGCATGACCATCGTCTGCGGCGACAGCCACACCAGCACGCACGGCGCATTTAGCGCCTTGGCTTTCGGCATCGGCACCAGCGAAGTAGGCCATGTCCTGGCGACTCAGACGCTGCTGCAAAACCGACCGAATACTATGGCGGTCAATATCGAAGGCCGACTGGGCGAAGGCGTCACAGCCAAGGACATCATCCTGGCGGTCATCGCGCGTATCGGCATCGGCGGCGGCACCGGCCACGTTTTCGAGTACCGCGGCGAAGCCATCCGCAGCCTGAGCATGGAAGGTCGGATGACCGTCTGCAATATGTCCATCGAGGGCGGCGCGCGCGCTGGCATGGTCGCCCCGGACGATACGACATTCGAATACATTCAGGGCCGCCAGCACGCGCCACAGGGCGCCGACTGGGAGGCAGCCCTGGCGCGCTGGCGCGACTTGCCGACCGATGAAGGCGCCGCATTCGACCAGGAAATCACGCTGCGCGCCGATGAGCTGATTCCCATGATCACTTACGGCACCAATCCAGGCATGGGCATGCCGATCAATGCGGCGGTGCCCGCCCCTGAGGACGAGCGCGACATCAACAAAAAGATAGCGCTTGAGAAGGCACTGACCTATATGGATCTGGCGCCGGGTCAACGGCTGCTGGGGCAAGCGATTGATGTGGTCTTCATCGGAAGCTGCACCAATTCGCGCATCACCGACCTGCGGCAGGCGGCGCAATTCATGCAGGGCCGCAAGGTGGCCGATTCAGTGCGCATGATGGTGGTGCCGGGCTCGCAGCAGGTGAAGAAGCAGGCCGAGAGCGAGGGCTTGCACGAGGTCTTCAGAGCCGCGGGCGCTGAATGGCGTGAAGCCGGCTGTTCGATGTGCATCGCTATGAATGGCGACCAGCTGCAGCCCGGTCAATATGCGGTATCGACCAGCAATCGCAACTTTGAAGGCCGGCAGGGCAAGGGCGGCAGGACCTTCCTGGCCAGCCCGCTTACCGCCGCGGCATCGGCTGTCGCCGGTGCGGTAACTGACCCGCGCACCATGCTTGCGGGCTTGAACTGAGGAGGATCGCCGTGGAAAAAGTAAGCCGCATTCAGGGGAGCATCGTTGCTATACCGGTCAACGATATCGACACCGACCAGATCATTCCCGCGCGCTTTCTCAAAGTGACCGAAAAGGATGGCCTGGGCAAAGCCGCCTTCTGCGATTGGCGCTACCTTGAAGATGGCGAGACGCCCAATCCCGAGTTTGTGCTCAATCGGCCGGAATATCACGGCGCTTCGGTCTTGATCGCGGGCAACAACTTCGGCTGCGGCAGCTCTCGCGAGCACGCGCCCTGGGCGCTGCTTGGCGCCGGCTTCAAAGCGGTAATCAGTACCGACTTCGCCGACATATTTCGCAACAATTCGCTGAAGAATGGCTTGCTGCCTATCATCGTCGATTCAGAGACGCAGCAGCAACTATTCAGCCTGGCTGAGGAAGACCCGAGCGCCAGCGTCAGCGTTGATGTAGAGGAGCAGACGCTGACGCTGCCGGACGGACGGACGGTCACTTTTCCGCTCGATGGGTTCGCCAAGTATTGCTTGCTCAATGGCGTGGATCAGCTGGGCTACTTGCTGGCGCTTGACGATGAGGTGCGGGAATTCGAGTCTGAGAATCCGCAGCGTGTCGCGACCACCGCATAACGATCTCGCGTTGCAGCGACCAAGGAGAAACAGGATGCCGAGCGAGAATGCGAAGATCGCGATTTACGATACCACCCTACGGGATGGCAGCCAACGCGAGGGAATCTCCCTTTCTGTGGCTGACAAGATTCACATTACTCGTCTGCTCGATGAATTGGGGATCGACTACATTGAAGGTGGCTGGCCTGGCTCCAACCCCAAAGATGTGATGTATTTCGATCAAGTGCGGGATTTGGAGTTGCGACACTCGAAGATCGCCGCATTTGGCTCGACGCGCCGCAAGAGCATCGCGCCCGAGGACGATCCCAATATTCAGGCGCTGATCGGAGCCTGTACGCCCGTCGTGACTGTTGTCGGCAAGACATCTATGCTGCACGTTACCGACGTCTTGCAGACGACCGCCGGTGAGAATCTGAAGATGATTGAAGACAGCCTGGCATATCTTAAGGCGCAGGGCAAAGAAGTCATCTACGATGCTGAGCATTTCTTCGATGGCGCCAAGTTGGATATGGAATACGGCTTCGATACGCTGGCTGCCGCGGCCGCGGGCGGCGCTGATGTCATTGTGCTCTGCGATACCAACGGCGGCTCTATGCCTTGGGACATCGCCGAGTTTGTCCTTAAAGCGCACGAGCTATTCCCGGAGAGCAAGTTCGGCATACATACGCATAATGACAGCGAAGTGGCGGTGGCAAATTCGCTGGCTGCGGTTCGCGCCGGGGCAGTTCACGTGCAAGGCACAATCAACGGCTATGGCGAGCGTTGTGGCAATGCCAATCTCTGCAGCATCATTCCTGACCTGATCATCAAGATGGGCATGCCCTGCTTGGCCGCAGATGGAAATTTGGCGACCTTGACGCACCTGTCTCGCGCCGTGGCTGAGATTGCGAATCTGGCGCCGGATACGCATCTGCCTTACGTCGGCAAGAGCGCCTTCGCGCACAAGGGCGGGATTCATGTGGCGGCGATGCGGCGCAACGTCGACAGCTATCAGCATATTGAGCCGGAGCAGGTGGGCAACGTAACGCGCGTGCTGGTGTCGGACTTGTCCGGGCGCGGCAATCTGCTGAGCAAGGCAGAGGAGCTGGGCCTGGATGTCTCGACGGACGAAGCGGTATCGGTGCTCAACGAAGTGAAAGAACTGGAAAGCGGCGGTTTTTCATTTGAAGGCGCAGAGGCCTCGGTGGCGGTTCGCCTGCATCGCGCCGCCCCGGCTTATGAACCTCTGTTTACTCTGATCGATTTCACCGTCATCGTCGAAGACCGGCGCGGCCGAGGTCAACTGGCCGAGGCGATGGTCAAGCTGGATATCGACGGCGACATCGTGCATACGGCGGCGGAAGGCAACGGGCCGGTGAACGCGCTGGACTTGGCCTTGCGCAAGGCGCTGCTGCCCAAGTATCCCGCGCTCAGGGACATCCAGTTGGTTGATTACAAGGTGCGCATCCTTGACAGCGAGCATGCCACCGGCGCGATGACGCGGGTGCTGATTGACTCGTACAACGGCAAAGAACGCTGGAGCACGGTAGGCGCTGGCACAGACATCATCTGCTCAAGTTGGCTGGCGCTGGTGGACAGTGTCGAATACGGCTTGTCTGTGGCCGAGGGCTGCGAAGAGCGGCAGCCGGCAATCATCAGCGAGTGACCTTTAGAAATCTGTGAATTCTGTCAGGCTTGTTGACGCTGCTTACATGGAGAGAGTCAAATATGAAAGCGACGATCGCAGTATTGCCCGGCGATGGCATCGGGCCCGAAGTCGTAGCGAAGTCGGTTGAGCTTCTGTCGGCCATTGCTGAGAATTACGGCCACGAATTCACCTTTGTCGAGGGCCTGATCGGCGGCATCGCCATAGACGAGACGGGCGATCCGCTGCCGGCTGAGACAGTAGCAATTTGCGAAGCGGCCGATGCCATACTGTTGGGCGCGGTCGGCGGGCCAAAATGGTCCGACCCGACAGCGACTGTTCAGCCGGAGCGCGGCTTGCTCGGGCTGCGGCAGCATTTCGGCTTGTTTGCCAATCTGCGACCTGTGAAAACCTATCCGGCTTTGCTCGAGCATGCGCCGCTGCGCGCCGAATTGCTGCAAGATGTCGATATTCTGTTCGTGCGCGAGTTGGTCAGCGGCATCTATTTTGGCGAGAGACAAGAGCAGGGCGACGGCGACTCCTCCTACGATACAATGGCGTACAGTCGCTCCGAAGTCGAGCAAGTCGCCAATGTCGCCTTCCGCGCTGCCCAAGGGCGCCGCAAGAAATTGTGCTCGGTGGATAAAGCCAATGTGCTGGCCACCATGCGCTTGTGGCGGCGTACGGTAGTTGATGTGCACGACGAATATGAAGATGTCGAGCTGGAGCACTTGTTGGTAGATGCCGCGACCATGCACCTGCTGACGCGGCCAAGCAGCTTCGATGTGATCGTTGCCGGCAATATGTTCGGCGACATTCTCAGCGACGAAGCCTCAGTTTTGGCTGGCAGCTTGGGTATGCTGCCATCGGCTTCACTGCGCGCCGATAAGTTCGGGCTGTATGAGCCGGTCCATGGCTCAGCGCCGGATATCGCCGGCCAAGGCAAAGCCAACCCCATCGGCATGTTTCTCAGCGCTGCCATGCTGCTGCGTTACAGTCTACAATTGGAGGGCGAGGCCAGCGCGATAGAAGCCGCGATTGACGCGACCCTGGACGCGGGCTTGCGCACGGCCGATATCGTCAGCTCCGGTCAGGCGAGCGTATCAACGGACGAGTTTGCGGTTACGGTGATTCAGAACTTATAGTTTGTCGCGGAGATGTCGGCGTTTACCAGGCGGGCTGCGGCGTCATATGGGTTTCGAAACGCGTGACATCGGCGCCTAGCGCGCTCAACAGGTCGTCAATCACTTCATAGCCACGATCAATCTGATATACGTTGTCGATAATACTTTCACCGTCGGCCGCCAGCGCCGCCAGCAGCACCGTCGCGCCCGAGCGTATATTGTCGGCGCTGATGTGAGCAGGCTTGATGCGCTCGACGCCTTTGATGATGCACACATCGCTCTGACTGATTAGAATGTCAGCGCCCATCTGCAGAAGGGCCTCAACGTAATCATAGCGGTTGTCGAATATGCGCTCGCGAATGTAGCTCGTACCATCCGCTAGCGAGGATAGCGCCGCCATACAAGGCTGCAAATCCGTAGGAAAGCCGGGGTAGGGGTGAGTCTGGATATTGATCGGATTCAAACGCCGGCGCCGGCTATGACGCACGCGAATAGAGTACTTGTCTGATGTGACCTCGACGCCCATTTGCTCCAGCTTGGCGCTGACGATGCGCAGATGCGATGGATCGACGTTGCGAATGGTAATGTCTCCGCCGGCGATCGCGCAGGCCATCATCATGGTGCCGGCAACCAATCGATCGGGCATCGGCGTATACTCCACGGCGTTCAGCTTGCCTACACCGTTGATGAATAGGGTATTGGCGCCGAGGCCCTGAATGTCAGCGCCCATCTTGTTGAGGAAATTGCCGAAGTCAACAACTTCGGGTTCTACCGAGGCGTTCTCTAGAATGGTCTGCCCATCCGCCAGCGAAGCCGCCAGCATCAAATTTTCTGTGCCGGTGTGGCTGGGCAAATCGAGATAGAGCATGGCGCCGCGGAAGCGTCCGTTTTCAAGATCAATGAGGGTGCGGCCATCCTCAAAATACTGCACATTCGCCCCAAGACGGGCGAAGCCGCGATGATGAAAATCGATCTTGCGCGTACCGATATCGCAGCCGCCGCTGCCCGGCAATTCGACATAGCCGAGGCGGATCTGAAGTGGCGCCAGGAATAGAACCGAGCCGCGGAAACGCCCGGCGATCTCTTCCGGCAATACGCCGCTGTTCACTCCGGACGCGTCAATGCGCACCGTTTTGGTCAGCTTGTCATGATGGACTTGGGCGCCGATCGCGCGTAAGAGTTCAAGCGCGCGCTCAACATCTTCTATGTTCGGCACATTGTGTAGCACGGTCTCGCCCTCGTCAACGACAATGGACGCTGCCAGCATCGCCAATATAGCGTTTTTGGCGCGCTGGACCTCAATTTCGCCGTGCAGCGCCTGGCCGCCCCGAACTCGGAAAGCCGTCTCAATTACAGTCGGTTGCTTCATGTTGGATCAGTCCACATTCCGTGATGAAAAGTCACCTGATAACAATCAAGCATATCACAATTCCATCCAGGCGGGTAAGTTAGTCGCGGTATTTGCGCTTCGTTCGCGGCTGTGCTATAGTCCAAATCGATTAACAATCAAAGATTAAGTTTGCGCTTATCCAGAGGTGGTGGAGAGACCGACTCGGCGAAGCCACAGCAACCCCCAGATGGCAATGGGAAGGTGCTAATTTCGGCAGATGTTTCTGGAAGATGAGGGTAAACACCTGAATCGCTTCATGATGGGCCGGGGGCGACAGGTCATTCCGTAGACTGTGCCGCAGTCACTATTTGTTGAAAGTCGCGGAAGCCCAAACTGGCGTAGTCACAGCCGTTTGGGCTTTTTCTATTGGGAAGGTATCGGACATGAAATCGACGGATAATCAGGCGAATCCACGTTCTGCCGGCGCCAGCACGGCATCAGTGCACGGTGGCGCCGCGCGCGACAAGGGTTTTCACTCGGTGACCACGCCAATTGTGCAATCGGCCACCTATACCTTTAACAATACCGCCGAGGTGATCGAATTCCTGGACAAAAAAGTCTATGGCGGGGAGTTGAACCGCGAAGAATACGGCCGTTACGGCAATCCCTCCACTTGGTCACTGGAAAACCGCATCGCCAAACTTGAAGGGGCCGAGGACGCCGTAGTTTACCCCTCGGGCATGTCCGCGGTTACTTCGCTTTTCCTGACCGTGCTCCGCCCCGGCACACACATCGTAATGACCGACGACTGCTACCGCCGCACGCGCCAGTTCTGCCAGACGACGTTGGAGAAATTCGGCATCGAAACCAGCATCGTGCCAATCGCGGACTACGATGCCCTGGAAGCGGCCATCAGACCGCGGAAGACGCGCTTCATCTTCACCGAAACGCCAACCAACCCCTACCTGCGCGTGGCCGACTTGCGGCGGCTGGTTGAGCTGGGCAGGCAGTACCGGGCGATGACGCTGCTGGATACGACATTCGCCACCCCGGTCAATCTGCGCCCGCTGGAATACGGCGTTGATTTCGCGATGCACAGCGCGACCAAGTATATCGGCGGCCACAACGATGTGCTTGCCGGTGTGATCGCCGGCGACAAAGGCCGGATCAAGGCGCTAAAGGATGCGCGCGGCATCCTGGGCAACGTGGTCGATCCGCACCAGGCCTACCTGCTGGAGCGCGGGCTGAAGACCATGGCGGTGCGGGTGCGCCACCAGAACGAATCCGGCCTTGCGGTAGCGCGCTACCTCGAGCGCCATAGCAAGATAGACCGCGTCTATTATCCGGGGCTGGCGTCGCATCCCGATCATGAAATCGCGGCGGCGCAGATGGGCGGCTTCGGCGGCGTCGTCAGCTTTGAGATCGCCGGCGACATCAAGGCGACCAGCGACTTCATCGATCGCTTGCGCATTCCCTATATTGCGCCCAGTCTGGGCGGTACGGAAAGTCTGATCGAGCAGCCGGCCTACTTCAGCTATTACGATCTGAGCAGCGAGGAGCGGCAAGCCATAGGAATCAAAGACAATCTGGTACGCTTTGCGCTGGGCATTGAAGATGCCGAGGACATCATCGCTGATCTAGAGGCCTCGCTATATGAGGTGCCGGCAGCTGTATCCGCCCGACAAGCAAGCTGATCGATTTCACTCCAGCAAGCGGATGATTTCGTCAAGATTGTCGTCAGCTTGCAGGACGCGATTGCGGTAGCTTGGCGCGATGCCGGCAAGCTGATCAGCGTGATAGCCGATGGTGGCTTCCGGATCTTTTAGCACGTTGCCGGTGAGCACACCCAGCACAGAATCACCCGGCTTGATCGCGCCTTTTTCAACCAGCTTCCTGGCGCCCGCCACTGAACAGGCCGAAGCCGGCTCGCAGCCGATGCCGGCGCCGTCGATGACTGCTTTGGCATTCATGATTTCTTCGTCACTGACTTCCTCGACTACGCCACTGGTCCACTCCAGCGTGCGGATGGCTTTCTGCAGGTTGACCGGATTTCCGATCTTGATGGCGGTAGCAATGGTCTGTGCATTGACCGGTTCGAAGCGCTTGAAGCCGGCGCGAAAATGCCGATAGAGCGGATTGGCGCCATCCGCCTGGATAATCGCCAGTCGTGGCAAACGGTCGATCAAGCCGACCTCGAACATCTCCAGCAAGCCCTTGCCAAAGGCGGAGCTGTTGCCTAAATTGCCGCCGGGTACCACGATCCAGTCCGGAGCCTGCCAGCGCAATTGCTGCAGCGCTTCGAACATAATCGACTTCTGCCCCTCGAGGCGAAAGGGGTTGATCGAGTTCAAAACATAGATGCCCAGGCGATCTGACACTTGCCGGACCAACTCCATATTGCGATCAAAGTCGGCATTGATCTGAATGCAGGTGGCGCCGTAGGCGATCCCCTGCGCCAGCTTGCCCATGGCAATTTGCTGATTCTGCAAAAAGACGATGCCTTGCATGTCGGCGTAGGCCGCATATGAGGCCATGGATGCCGAAGTGTTGCCTGTAGAGGCGCAGGCGACTCTCTGCATGTCGAGAACCTTGGCTTGCGTTACGCCGGTCGTCATCCCGCGATCTTTGAAGGATCCGGTTGGGTTTTCGCCTTCATGCTTAAGGAATAGGCAGTCGACGCCGGCGAATGCGGCTATACGCGGCATCTCATAGAGGTTGGTATTGCCCTCCATCCGGCTCACGATCTTGGAATCGTCTACGTCGGGGTAGACCAACTCTTTGAAGCGCCAGACACCGCTGCCATAAGGCGCCGCGAATGTACCCAGGCGCCCGTCGAAGAGCTCGCGCGTGATCGGCGCGGCCGGGGACCTGAAATCGTGCTTGACATCCAGGAGACCGCCGCATGCCTCGCATGTATAGATGACGCGATTGATTGGGTATTGTTGAGCGCATTCTATACATTGTAGTATGCTTGGCATTTGCTCAGCCTCGCTTGGCGGTAAACACCGCAAGGATAGCGACCCTCCATGGCATTTTCCAGAGCCGAAGCCTTCGCGCCGGCTACAGTCGCCAACTTGGGCGTCGGCTTTGACATCATGGGCTTGGCCCTGCAAGGCATGGGCGACCGCGCCATCGTCGAATTTCGGGGCGCGCCGGAAATCGTATTTAGCGATATTCGCGGCGATGGCGGTAAATTGCCGCGAGACCCCGCTCTAAACATTGCGGCGGTGTCCGCCCGAGCGCTTCTGGAGCACGTGGGCGAGTCACGCGGGTTAACGATTCAGTTGTTTAAGGGCCTGCCGCTTTCGAGCGGATTGGGCAGCAGCGCCGCCAGCGCCGTCGTTTCAGTTGTGGCGCTTAACAAACTGCTGGGCGAGCCCTTTACACGGAGACAGCTACTGCCATTCTGCCTGGAAGGCGAGGCGCTTGTCAGCGGCTACCATGCCGATAATGTCGCGCCTTGTTTGCTTGGCGGCATCATCCTGGTCGCGGGTACGACGGTCGAGGCCATCCAGCCGCTGCCCATACCCGATGAGTTTCATCTGGCCCTGCTTACGCCGGATGTACCCGTGCCAACCGACAGCGCGCGCAAGATCTTGCCCAGGCACGTCACGCTGCAGACGATGATCCACCAGACCGGCGCCGTCGCCAAGCTCGTGGACGCCTTGCATCGCCGGGACCTGGCGGCCTTGGGCGCGGCGATGGAAAGTGACCGCGTGGTTGAGCCGGCGCGCGCCTGCCTGATGCCGATGCACAAAGAAGCGCGCGCTGCCGCCAGACAAGCCGGCGCGGCTGCGGTATTCATCGGCGGGGCCGGCCCCACCTTATGCGCCATTTGCGATAGCGCCCAAGTTGCGGAAGCTACTGCCCGCGCCATGCAAGCTGTGTATCAGGCTGCTAACATATCCGGTATTTCTCAGGCAACATGTGTGGACCAATGTGGCGCTGTCGTGCTAAAGGCCGACTAAGGACCTGTTTGTGAAATTCTTGACAATCTATGCCTCGCTCTCTATACTAACTGCGATGTAGAGCGTTGGCTTTGAGCTCTGCCGTTGATCGTGAACGCGAAAATAGTGGCTTTGCTTCCGCTAGCGATGGTGAACCAAGGTCGTGACTGTATCGGAATTGTATTGGGATTCGACCTACGAGATCGTCTTGGCTCTCATGGAGACTTACCCCGACACCGATCTGGACTCGCTCGGCTTGGAGGAATTGAATCGCAAGATCGTCAGCCTTGCGGGCTTCGCGGACGATCCAGCCTGGGCTAACGATGCTATACTGAAGGCCATACTTCGCGACTGGTATGAGGAGATCGGTGTCTAGATGGATTTAAACTTACAAGAGTTGAATGCAACCGAGTTTCCCGTACCTGCAGAGCTTGAAAATAACATCGCTATTACCAGCCTGAGCCAGCTGTACAATTGGGGCCGGCGCAACTCAATGTGGCCGATGCTCTTCGGCCTGGCTTGCTGCGCCATTGAGATGATCGCCACCGCGTCTTCTCGTTTCGATTTCTCGCGCTTCGGCTTTGAAGTGATGCGGGCGACGCCGCGTCAGGCCGATCTGATGATCGTATCGGGCACGGTGACCAAAAAAATGGTCGTGCCCATCGTTCGCCTCTACAATCAGATGCCGGAGCCGAAATATGTGCTGGCGATGGGCGCTTGCGCCAGCGGCGGCGGACCCTTTAAAGAAGGCTATAACGTTGTGTCGGGCATGGACAAGTATTTGCCCGTTGATGTATACGTGCCGGGCTGCCCGCCCACGCCGCAGGCCTTGCTCTACGGCATGATCGCCTTGCAGCGCAAGATCGACGGCCAGAGCATCGCCAATGGCGACGATGTGCCTTGGTACGGTGTGGGGCCGGCCGAGCCGACGCCGGTGCCGGTGTTGGGGCCTGACATTATCGATCCGCGCCAGATGGACATGATCCGGCGACAGGCGGAGTCCGCCGCGAGTGAGATGGATTTGTTGGGCCAGCGCGAGCTGCCGGCCCTTACTCAGTTGGTGGCCGCAAGAGTCGAGACAGCGCAAGCGGCGACGGCGGAAGCCGGACCGGTTGACGAAGACGCCTTGAGCGTGGTATTGCCCACCGGCGGCACGCCCTGGGCCGAAGCTGAGGACATCCGCGAGAAACGGCGTTTGCGCGCCCTGGCCCGCAAGGCGCTGCGCGCGACCCGCAGCGCGGCACAAGCAGAGGGAGAATAAGCGTTCATGGTAAACCTCGCGGCGGCTGAGCAATCCCTCGAGAACCTGTCGATTGACGACGCGATCGAGTATTTGAAATCCAATCACTCGCAAGACGTCAGGCTGGACGATCGCGACGGCTACGAAGGCGTCATCGTCGACAGCGACCAACTCGTTGATATCGCGCGCGTCATTCGCGACGAACTGGGCTTTGACTATTTGTCCAGCGCGACCGCTGTGGATTACCTCGGCGAAGGCGACTACATGGAAATGGTCTATCACGCCTACCGCAGCAGCGGCGGCGGCGCCCTGGTGTTCAAAGCGCAGACCGACCGTGATGAAGCCAGAATCCCCTCGCTCGTTCCGATTTGGCGCGGCGCGGATTTCCAGGAGCGGGAAGCCTGGGACCTGTACGGCATACGCTTCCCGGGTCATCCCAACTTGTCCCGCATTCTGATGTGGGAAGGTTTTGAGGGCCATCCCATGCGCAAGGACTGGCGCGAAGCCTATTACGAGGAAGAACAGAAACCTTTCGACAGCCGCTGGCCCGGCGGCCACGTCCACCGCGCCGAAGAGAAAAACGTCTTCGGCAAGAATGTTGCGTATCCGCCTGATATTGACCTGAATCGGCTGATGGACAGCTCGGAAGAGGCGGTTTACCAATCACTGGGATTGGGCGTCGACATCGAGCGCGTCATGGACAAAGACGGCTTCGAAACCAATGAGTTGGTCGTCAATATGGGGCCGCACCACCCCAGTACGCACGGCGTATTCCGCATGGTGCTGACGGTTGATGGCGAAACGGTAACGTCGCTGGAACCAGTGATGGGCTACCTGCATCGCAATCACGAAAAGATCGGCGAGCGCAATACCTATCTGCACAATATCCCCTTCACCGACCGACTGGATTACATTTCCAGCATGGGCAACAATCACGGTTACGTGCTGGCGGTCGAGCAGCTGATGAGCTTGGGGCGCAAATACAATCCGCCCACTTACCGCTGTGAAGCGCTGCGCGTGATGATGGTGGAACTGAGCCGCATCGTGAATCACCTGTGGGCAATTGGTTTCTGGCTGAATGACATCGGCGCCTTTTTCACGCCCGTGCTTTATTTCATACAGGAACGCGAGCGTATTCTGGACTTTTTCGAGGCCGTCGCCGGCAGCCGCATGATGTGCAATTACATGCGCTTTGGCGGCTTGTTCGGCGACTTGCCGGAGCGCATCAAGAGCGTCAGCAACCTGACCAACGATCGGGTTCGTGATTACAATACGATGCAGTTTCTCACGGAGATGATCAACGAGCGTATTCCGCGCACCATCGACGAATTGGAGCTCTTGCTGACGCAGAATGAGATTTTAATTGAGCGTTCGATGGGCGTTGGCATACTCAACGCCGACGATGCCATCAACTTCAGCGCGGCGGGTCCGCTGCTACGGGGGAGCGGCGTGGCTTACGATATTCGCCGGGCCGATCCCTACAGCATCTACCCCGAGCTTGACTTTGACGTGGCGGTGGAAGAAGAGGGCGACATGTACGCGCGCTATCGGGTCCGCGTGACTGAGCTGCGTGAGAGTGTGCGGATTTTGAAGCAGATCCTGCCGCGTCTGGAAGCTACCGCGGGCGAGTCGATCTGGGCCGATGGCAAGCCGGGCGCCTATGCGCCGCGTGTGCCGCACGGGGAGTCCTACGGACGCGTGGAAAACGGCAAGGGCGAGTTGGGCTATTATCTTGTCTCGGCCGGTGGCAGGGGCGGTTCATCCAATCCCTGGCGCTATCATGTGCGGGCGCCCAGCTTCATCAACCTGACGCCGCTCGGGCATATGAGCAAAGGCCATAAGGTGGCGGATATCGTAGGAATACTTGGCAGCATTGATATTGTTCTGGGCGAAACCGATCGCTAGCGGATCAGCTGGCGGCTTTAGCGCCACTGGGTCGCCTGGCTAATGAGGAGATGGCATGTACGGAACGGGATTGGCGAAAGGTCTGCGATTGACGCTGCGGCACTTTATTGAGTCGTATATCGATGATGTGCGCTACGGCTTTCGCAAATACCATCATTCGACCGACAACTTCGGCATCCGCCAGGGCACGCAGACCAAGGGCGTGATCACGGTGCAGTATCCGGACGAGAAGGTGGCTGTGCCCGAGCGCTTCCGCTTTGTGCCATTTCTGATCGTGGAAGATGACGACCATCCCACGCGCGCCGGCAAGGATTGGTGCACCAGCTGCGGCATTTGCGCAAAAGTCTGCCCGCCCCAATGCATCTGGATTGTGCGTGGAAACGACCCGGATACGGGACGGCCGGTGCCCGAGCCCGAAGGCTTCTTCATCGACATTGATATCTGCATGAATTGCGGCTATTGTGCCGAGTATTGCCCCTTTGACGCCATCAAGATGGATCACGACTACGAACTGGCGAGCTATGACCGCACCTCACATCATATCCATGACAAGGAAAAGCTGTCCAAGCCGAATTCGTATTGGCGCGCCATTGCTCCGACGCGCGCCTATGATGAAATGCTGGTTCGCGGTACCTGGGAGCATAAAGACGCGGCTAAAGAAGCGCGCCGCGGCAGTGCGAGCGCACGGTCCAGCGCAGCACGACCAGCGGCGCAGCAGGCCACTCCCGCAGCGCCTGTGGCTGAAGCTGAGGCTGCCGCTTCTCCGGCGGCGACTGCCCCGGTTGAAGGCGCCACGCCCTGGTCCGAGGACGAGGCCAAGCGCGAAGAACGCCGCCGCAAGGCGCTCGAACGCAAAGCCAAACGAGCTGCCAGAGGCGGCTAATCGTCCCACGCTTTAGATTTAGTTTGAGGCGCGGTTCGCGAGTGCGTCGCCGCCAAAGGCGCCAGTCCTAGCAAGGTTTCTTGCGCTGCCACGTCCCGATCGCGGCAATTGATGGTATATTCGAGTCGAAGTCTTTCGTTTGGGTCGAGGCGATAAATGGGCAAAATCAACGAACAAGTGATGCAAGCGCTGGCCACGGTAATCGAGCCCGAGCTAAACCGCGACATCGTATCGCTGAATATGGTGCGCAACCTGCAGGTAAGCGACGGTAGCGCCGCATTCACTATTGTTCTGACCACGCCTGCCTGTCCCTTGAAAGATGTTTTCGTTGAGCGATGCAATGCCGCGGTGATTGGCAAAGTCGCTGGCATCGAGCGGTTGCAAATCAACTGGGACGCGCAGGTGCCGACGGATCGCCGGATTCATGGTCGGCTTGACGTACCGATGAACAGCATAGTGGCGATAGCCAGCGGCAAGGGTGGGGTGGGAAAGAGTACAGTCGCCACCAATTTGGCCGTGTGCTTGGCTGATGCTGGCGCCAAGGTCGGTTTGATCGACGCTGACATCCTGAATCCCAATATTCCGCAGATGTTCGGCTTGGGAAGCGGACGCCCGAAAGTTGCCAACGACAAGATGCAGCCGCTCGAAGTCTTCGGCGTCAAGTTAATCAGCACTGGCTTTCTCACGTCGCCTGAGAAGCCGATGATCATGCGCGGCCCCATGCTGCATAGCGCGATCCGGCAATTCTTCACCGATGTCGAGTGGGGCCGGCTGGACTATATGATAGTGGATCTGCCGCCAGGCACCGGCGACGCGCCGCTCTCGTTGGCGCAGTCTTTTCCTTTGACCGGCAGTATTATCGTCACGCAGCCGCAGGATGTCGCGGTATCCGACGCGATACGGGCGGCGGCGATGTTTGATCAACTCAAGGTGCCGGTGCTGGGCGTCATCGAAAATATGTCGGGCGATTTCTTCGGCAGAGGCGGCGGCGAGCAATTTGCGGAGTCGCGCGGTGTGCCGTTCTTGGGCCGTATTCCGCTGGCCGCCCAGATCCGCAAAGGCGGCGACCATGGCCGTCCCGTTGTCATTCACAGCCCCGATACGCCCTCTGGACGCGCCTTCCGCCAAGTGTCCGAAATTGCGGCGGCGCGCATCAGTGTGGCCATGCTGCAAGGCGCCGACGTAATTCCAATTGACATAATCGGCTGAGCATCGCCTCGCTGTTCAGTCATCCATGCCGATGACCTTGACTTCGCTGTCGCTACCTACTGGGTTGTAACGGCCAATCAGCAGCCAGAAGAGTCCGCTCAGCAGTATTCCGATTAAGAAGGCGATCAGCGTTTCCACGTGCAGATCGCCTTTGCGAAAAGCATATTGCCGCAGAATCAACAGCAAGGGCAGAACAACAATGGCGGCCAGCCGCCTGCGCTTGGGTTCGGTTCGCTGTATCATAACCAGTAGCGAAGCTACCAACACGGCGATGAGACCGATGTAATTCCAATCCATAATCAAGCCGTTGTAACTTCAGCAGACGTCAGCATTTTATCATCTTTGCCAAAAACGGAGAATTGTCTAGTGCGGCTGGAACGATCGATTCACGGGAACATCCTCGTTGTCGAGGCAGGCGGCAACATAGACAGCGTCAGCGCGGAACAATTGGGCTCGTTTCTGCAATTTGAAATCGAAGCGGGAAAGCGCTATGTGGTATTGGACTTGAAGGGAGTCGACAAGATTGGCCAAGACGGTCTTTGGGAAATGGCTACGGCACTCAAGCGCGCCCGTTTCTGCCGCGGCGACCTGCGCCTGGCGCAGCCGTCGGACCGAGCGCGCGAAGCCATAGAGTTGTCGGGGCTCGATCAGATCTTTCGCATATTCGAATCTCAGGCGGACGCGGTCGCCAGCTTTTGACCGACTATGCCGTTCAGAATACCAAGCAACCGCCCGGGCTTCAGTTGCGTTTCCAGGCCTTGATGTCGTCGAGATTCACTGCTTCTGCGTTGGGCGGCAGGTAGTTTCCTTCGCACTCGACAGCGGTCGCCGGCAAGTTTGAGCGCGGCTGCAACAAGGCGGTATCCGGATTGAAGAAATTCCAGGCAGCGCGCGAAATCTCTTCGACCAAGGGCCATAGCTTCTCGTAATCCTGGAATTCGGCGCGCTCCCAGAGAAAAACGGAAATCGCGTAATGTCGTCCATTGGGCGAGTAAACGATTCCGGCATCGCCGACGGTGTCAAAGATCCAGCCGTTCTTGTGCGAGATGCGTACGTCGGGCGGGATGCCACCCTGCAGTAGCCGTTCCAGGTCGTTTGCGCTGGTCACCTCCAACATGCGCCGGCATTCCTGCTGGGTGATTTGACCGGCCGGGAACATAAGCGCCAGCCCCGAGTCGTAGTGGGCGCAGTCGTATAAGAGACTGAAGATGGCGCCCATGTCTGCCGCGGTGGTCTGATTGAAGGGATCGGGCTCGGTACTGAAAGTCTGATTGGGCGAAGTGGCCGGCGCCTGAATCGAGCCCAATTCCTGCCCCTCGACTCCCAAATAAAAGGGCGCTGTAATATAGGTGTTGGAAGCGCTGATCGATTGCAGACTGTTATTTACGCGGCGCAAGCCGGTGAATATATCGTTGCCGCCCACAATTTCCATGATCAAGTTTGACGAACTGTTGTTGCTGCACAGTAATGAGTTCGTGATCAGCCAAGATTCGCCGGGGGTCGGCTCTCTGCTCAGCTGACGAAAATACTCGATGATAATGGGCATCTTGATCGTACTCGCGGCTGAATAGGCGACATCGCCTAAAATGCTGATTTCATCGCCCGATTGCAGATCAAGGATATAGACGGATGCCACGGTGCCTTGCCCATCGTAAATGAAGCCCCGACTGTCGAGATAATTGATGATTAGCGCGCGCAGCGTTTCCAGGCCTAGCGCCTGGTTGCCGTGAGGACTGACGGGCAAATGAACGATTCGCTGGCTGGCGGAACGAAGCGCCGAGTCAACTGCCGGCATGGCGGCGCCGACATCCAGCGCGTAGCCGCTGCCGCCCGGGTAGATGGTCAGCGTCTGCAGATCGAATGTTGCGCTGCCCGGCGGGTCATCATAGCGCGCGGCCACATCCCGCAAGAACGCTTCCAGCGCGTTGTCCTGGTAGTCCGCGACCAGCGGTATGTCCTGGGAGACAGATAATTCGATGCCCAGGAGGAAGTTGAGAAAGCGGCGCCAGAAACCGCCGCCTCCTTGCCCCGACGCCAGCGCGCCAGCCAACATGGGCTCGCTACTGATCCGCCAGCCGACTTGATCGGGGTGCAGCTGGATGGGATGCTCGCCGGAGTCATTCGAGTAAATGAGCAGAATTGGCTCGGCGTAGGCGCGTTCCCAGCGAGCAACTGCGTTTCTTTCGCTGAGCTGCCCAACGTTGATCCCCGCAACCGTGACGCCAGCCGGCAATTCCTGCTCGCGCCGGCTGAACAGCACCAGATAATAAATGAGCAAACCGATCGCCGCTACGGTAAGCAAGATGGAAAGAGATAGCAGAACCGGGAAACCCGCGCGGCGGCGGCGCGAGTTAAGACTCGCGTTCATACGCTGCTCCCCAGCTACTACACATGGGCGGCTTCAATTGATCGACGGTGGAAGTTCTTGATTTTTGGCAGCTCGTCACAACTCACCCAGGCGTAATCAAGCAATTCGTGGCTCAGCTTGCCGACAGGACAATTGGCGTGGCACAGAAATGCAAGGTCAATGTGGTTGCGAACGGTCTTGCTGCTGTGGATGACGCGAACGACTTCGACATCAAGCTGCAATTCTTCCCTGAGCTCGCGAATAATCGCTGCCGCCGGATCTTCGTCCTCGCCAATCCAGCCGCCAGGCAGCCCCCAGGGAAATTGTGGATGGTACGAGTGCTCAACCAGCAGCACCCTGCCGCAATCGTCTAGAACAACCGCGGCCACCCCGACTGAGTATCTGGCCTGGATACGGCTGAACAGCAAGTATGGCAGCCGCATCAGAAAAGGAAATCTACGGAGAAATGCTGAGAATTGCCGCGTCACACGCTGCGCTTTGGCTCAGAATACGTCTTTTCGAGTGTAGATTGTAAGCCTGGTCAGCGTCAACCGTAATCCAATGCAGAGGCGGCTGAACACGGGACGTAATAGAGCGCGGAATTACTGAGTGCGCTACGAATGCCTATGCTATACTGACTCGCAGTACGCGCCGCTAGGTGAGTATGTTTGTTTGCATTAAGGGCGAGAGAAGCGCGTGCGTATGAGTGACCGCTGCATACGAATCATTTTCGATTTGATCGCGCAGCGAACGCACCTTATGGATGGTGTGAATTGTCAATAGTGCCGCGTGAATTTCTCGACCTTTTTATACGGTTCCCCGGCGATCTGCTGTTTTTCTTTTTGCTGATCGCCTTCAGTCTCGGCGCCTTATATCTTGCAATCGGACATCGCTCTCGCTTTCCAGTCGAACATGCCCCTCGCCGCCTTGTTTATAGCGCCGCCGGTCTTTTGCTGGTTTGGCTGGTGATGATGGGCGCTGCCTTGCTGGCGCAATTTGCGAACATCGAGACTAACAGATTCATGCCGCCGCTGGAACGGCTGGCGTATGCCCTTTCGCTTGTCGTGATAGCCTGGGCATTTCTAAGCGCGGATTTCCAGCGCTGGCAGAACCGTTCCAACTTATTCGTCTTTGGCGTCAGTCTGATACTGGTGCTGCTCTACCTCAATACGGCGCGGAGCTGGCTGGAGGTCGCCAGCGAAACCCTTAGTTTCAATGCGTCGGCGTATGCGTCGCTCTGGTCGGCGATTCCGGTGGCGATTGCACTATCTGGCGCGTTGTTTGCGGTACTCAATTTGCAGCACTTGATCGACGCGCCGCTGAAGATCCTGTTTTTCCTGATCATCATCCTGGGAAACGGCCTGGACCTGGTTCATCTGGCCGAGGGGGAGAACGCGGGCAGCTATCTCGGCGGAGCGCGCCTGGCGTACGTAGCCGGAATGGCGCTATTCCCGCTTGTCATTTACCGACTGGCAGTCGCACTGCTGGAGAACAGCCTGGTCGAAGTTGTGATGGCGGCATCGCAGCCGTCGGCGGCAATCGAAACGGCAACCAGCGACGATGAGGACCCATCAGCTGACCCGCTTTTATCTGCGCCGTCTTCATGGAGCTTCTCGGCGGCGCCAATGCCGACAGACCGCCATCTGATACTGAATGCAGTTGGCATGATGATGGAGCCGCGCGCGGACGCTGATTTGCCAGCGCAAATCGTTAACTCTACGCTTGAGACTTTGGGCGCCGACCTCTGCATACTGGTTCGCGCGCAAGATAACAATTATGCCGATGTCACCGCCGGCTACGATCGGGTCGCCGACCGGCAGCTATCAGGCATCTCGCTGAATCTCAACGAACAGCCGACACTACTGGAAGCTACAAATCGTGGCGAACAGACCATCCTTTTCCCCGAGTACCACGCCGATGAGCTGGCTGATCTGTTTCGGCGCCTGAATATCGAATCGATGAGCAGCGTGTACGTTCAACCCCTGACGGCCGGCGGCGAGTTGAAAGCTGTCTTGCTGGTCAGCATTCCTTACCGCCAGGTGGACCTCACTGTGGAGCAAATTGAGTCGCTGCGAGATATTGGATTCGTCGCCGCCCATATGCTGGCCTGGAGCGCGACCGCCGCAGCTACCAGTTCCCTGGCGGATGCCGAGCAGATTGAGAAGATCGCGACTAAACCGGCCGAGACCGCGCTCAATGCCGATGCGCTGACGGCCAATCGACACGAGTTGGAGTCCAGCCTTGAACGCGTCGCCGAGCGCCGCGCGAAGCTTGCAGCTCAGGTCACGCAGCTGAAGCAGCAGTTGCAGCAGCAGCACATTCGCTTGCTCGAGGCGTTCACGGAGAACGACAGTGACCCGCGCGCCTTACAGCGATTGACAGCAGCCATAGACGAACAAACAAGCGTGAAGGCCGCCTGCGATCATAGCGCCCGCAAATTGCTTGATGCGGAAACAGTGCTGCGAGTGCTTAATGTAGGCAGTGGCGAGACTATCGCCCAGGTGATTCGCGAGTTTTTGCATAAAGAATGCAATCTGCTGGTTGGCGTCCGCGATCGCTTGCGCCGTCACATCAACGCCATTCTATTGATGGGTCAGTCCGCTGCCAGCGATGGAATCGCTCCCATCTTGCAGAGCCTGGCGGACGAAACGGCTCAGCTTGACCTGGAGCTGGAACAGCAGCGCAGACGTCTGGATTCCATCTCATCAAAGCTGGAGTCGATGGGCGTCGGCAGCAGCTTCACCAATACGACTCAGTTGCTAATCCAGATGTATGCCGAAAGAAAGACGCTTGCGCAGCATCTGGACGACCTGAACAAAGATCGCGCGCTGCTCGTGAGCGAGCGGCAGCGGCTGATGGCTGCGGGAAGCGGCGACAGCGACGAACTTGCGCTGCAATTGAAGCATTTGAGCGCCGATCATGAGCAACTGCTGAACGCTCGCGAGGAGATGCGTCGGCAGCAGCAGGAACTTCAGTCGCGCATTGATGAAGCCGAATCTGACAAACGAGCTTTGCGCGAACATATCGATGAACTAAGCGAAGTAGTATCCGCGAACGCCGAGGGACAGCAAGCCTTTGATCAGCGGCTCGCCGCATTGATCGAAGAGCGCGACAATCTGCTGCGCTTGCGCGACCAGCTTACTTCACGGGTGGTTGCAACCGGGGAAGACGGCGGCGATTCAGCAATGGCGAAGCAACTCGCGGACTTGCGCGCCACTGTCGACCGCTTGACTGAGCAGCGGGAGCAGCTGGCGCTTGAGTTGAGCGACGCGCGAACCGAGCTTGAGTCGGTACGCGCGGATGGGCCGCAGATTGACGGCAGCGCAGGAGGAACGACCGCCAGCCGCTTGCCGTCTCAGGGTGATCCGCTGGCAAGCATCTTATTCGACCTGCAGCCGCAGATTGCGTCGATTTCGGATTACATTGACCTGTTGTTGGCCGAATCAATCGGCATCCTGGGCGCCGCCCAATTGCAGGTTTTGCGGATGCTCGCCGGCGATATCGACCAAATGGTTGAGATGATCAGCGAAGCGCATGGCGCTGCCAAGCTTGAGGCCGCAAACTTCACGCTGCAGCACGTGGATGCCGATGTGCTCGGCGTCGTGGAAGACGTTTTGCAGGAACAGTCGGCGCTGCTTGACGAGTGTGAGATCATGCTGGAATTATCGCTGGATGACCACTTGCCGGCGGTTGACATCGACAGGGACAGTCTCAAGCAGTTCATTATGCAATTGCTCGACAACGCGCGCATGGTATCGCCGGCGGGTTCGCAAATTGGAATCACGGTGTCGGCCGGTCCGAAGCTGCTACCGGGCGCGTCAGAAGCGGTCGAGGCGGTCGAGATAGCCATTCGAGATCAAGGCGGTGGTATCGCGCAAGCGGATCTGGAACGCGTGTTTGCGCGCAAATACCGGCGAGAAAATACGCTGATTGCTGGGTTCAGCGACACCGGCGTGCGCATGAGTATCGCAAGAGCCTTCGTGCGCGCTCGCGATGGCGACTTGTGGGTGACTAGCGAAGTCGACGGCGGGTCAGTATTTCATCTGGTCCTGCCGCTGCAACTGGCTGCGTCAATTGAGGACTAGCCTATGCGGCGCAATTTAGGCAACGAGCTGGTCGTAGCTCTGCTTGCGGCGCTAGCGTTGCTGTTTGCCGGACTATTCGCGCTACTATTGTCCACGTCTACACAGAATCCACTCGTGCCGGCAAGTCCAACTGGCCAGCCGGACATTGCGTCAACCGCGGTAGAATCCCCAACTGCCGCCACGTCCACAACTGAACTGCGCGCGACATCTGAGCTCGCGCAGACGACTGAGCCTGCCTTTACGCCAGAAGTGAGCATGTCCGCAACATGGGTCGACGTGGACATCACTGCGACGCCGCCGGACGCCGCAAGCCCTGTCGCTAGTCCCGCGTTGCAGGCGACGGCGACGCTGCGAGCGAGCGTCACCGCCACGCTGCAGCCGGCGACGGCTGTAGATTTGACCCCCGATCGGCTGACCACGTTATTGCCCGCTGATGCGACTGGTACTGCATTCGTAGGCGCGATTATTACGGCAACAGGACTAGCGCCCCTGGAGACTGAAGCACCTCTGGATACAGCCACAACCGTACAGCAAGAGACGGTCGAGCCGACATTGCGGGTCGCAGCCACAGGCGTGTCGCCTGCCGTCAGTGAGACCATCTCGCCGCCGGCAGCAGCATCCGCTACTGCATCCCTAAGCGCGACCACCACGGCAACAGGATTAGCGCCCATAACTACCGAAGGTCCTCTGGAGACAGCGACAACCGTTCCTCAAGCGACTATCACGCCGACATCGCGGGTCACGGTAGTATACGTCGCGTCGCCCGAAGTCGCCGAGATTGACTTGCGGGCGGCATCAGCGACCGCTCGAGCGATCGCTGATGCGTCCAGCGAGGTGGAAGCGCGACCGACACGCGAGCGAGATGTGCCTGATGTGACGGCGACAACGATTATGCACGAAACTGTCGGGGCGGCTGCCCCAAGCGAGACAGCAACAGTAACGGAGACTTTCGTGCCGGCGGTGGCTGCGACGGCGAGAGCATCTGCGAACATGACCGCCACAGAAGCAGCGCCAGCCACGCTGAAAGCTGAGTTCACTGAGGCGACGGGGACGAGGGTTGTTCACGCTACCGTTGAGCCAAGCGCAGTTGACGCAGCAGCAAGCGCGACGGCCGTCGCGCTTGCTGCTGCGTCAACTG
>WTGO01000117.1 GCA_011523515.1 Chloroflexota bacterium | reverse complement strand
ATGGTCGACTGGGCGCCCCACGACCGCGTCGGGGCCGGTCGGCCGCGGTAGGGGATGTAATCGGCGATGCGCGGCTGGGCGGCCACGACGCGGTCGTGCGCCGCCAAGCCGAGCATATCGGGGAAACCGTAAACGCTGATATTGCGCAGCCACCAGACGCCGCCGATGAGGACGGCGATCAAGGCGAAGACGGCCAGCGAGCGCAGCAGCGCGCTCGGCGCTTCACCACGACTGCGCCAGCGCAACCAGATGGCCAGCGGCGCCAGCAGCGCCAGAAAATAGACTGTGAGCTTGGTCAGCAGCGCCAGCCCAACCAACGCGCCCAGCTGCCAGATCGGCGCCTCGTCGCCGTCCAGATGGCGCAGCAGCCAGAGCAGAACCAGCCCCACGAGCAGCTCCGCCAGCGCATCATTATTGACCGCGCTCAGCAGATGCAGATGCTGCGGCAGGAAGGCGACCAAGGCCATCACGCCCAGCGCGACCTGCGGCTCAGCGGGCCGGATGCGGCGGCTGACCAGGTAGCTCAGCGCCACCACGCCCGCGCCCAGCGCCAAGCTGAATAGGCGCAGCGAGATCAGCTCGCCGTCCCTCAGCCGGTAGACGACGGACGCCAGCAAATAATAGAGCGGCGGATGATGATCTTCGTACTGGATGCTCTCCAACTCGCCCAGCAATTCCGGGGCGAAGCGACCGCTCGTCAATTGCGCCAGGTATTGGCTCGACCAGTCGCCGGCTTCGATCCGCGGGCAGCAGCCGCCCTCGGCCACCTGCCGGATGTAGTTATAGTGCGCCGGTTCATCAGGCAATTGCCAGGCGGGCGTGTAGATGGCGTAGAGCGCGCCGGCGATCCAATAACCGAGCAAGATGGTCAAGAAGAGCCGCTTTTCCAGCAGAGAGTGTGGCATCAGGAACTCGCTGTGTGCGCTTGCCCGTATCATGGCATAAAACCGACGATTTGCCACCGACGGCGAGAGCACGCAAGGGCCGGAGACGCCCAATACGGTGACGACATTGGCGCTTCATCCAGGTTGAAATGGGCGCGCGCTGATGGCATCGAGACCTGATTTCTGCGCTATACTAGGTCACGATTGGAGACACCGCGCAAGAGGAATACGCTTGATGAAAGTTGTTTCCATCGGTGGTGGATTGGGCGCCGTGCAAGTCATGCAAGGCATGCAGCGCCACACCAGCGAACTCACCGGCATCATCGCCGTCACTGATACCGGGCGCAGCACCGGCATCGTCCGCGAATTCGCGCAGATTCCGGCGCCGGGCGATATTCGCAACGCGCTGGCCACGCTGGCTCGAGATGGCGACTCGCTGCTGGCGCGCGTTATGCAGCATCGCATCGCCGCGCCGACCGACCCGAAACTCGATGGTATGGCATTTGGCAATCTTTTCGTGGCCGCGCTGACGCAGATGTCCGGCAGCTTCGTCACCGCCATCGACCAGATCAGCGACTTCCTGGACGTGCAAGCCAATATCTATCCGGTCACCGAAGAGAATACGCATATCTGCGCCGAGCTGGTGGACGGCGCCATCGTCGAAGAAGAATTCAACGTGCGCCGCCTGGACAAAGCCGCTATCAAGCGCATCTTCGTGCAGAATCCCGAAGCCACGGTATACCAGCCCTGCATCGACGCCTTGCTGGATGCCGATCTCATCACCATCGGGCCGGGCAGCCTCTTCACCACCATCATCGCGGTTCTCGCCTTCAAGGAAATTTCGCACGCCATTCGCTTGTCGAAGGCGCAAAAGGTCTACATCTGCAATACCACCACGCAGCCGGGCCAAACCGACGGCTACACGCTGTCCGATCACGTGCAGCGCGTCATCTCGTATTTGGGCATCGGCGTGCTGGATTACGTCGTGCTCAACGCGACCGAGCCGAGCGCTGAGTTGATGGAACTATACGCGCGCGAGCGGGTGGATGTGCTGCTGCCGACGGCCCACGAAGTGCACAATATCTTGACGATGAACGTGACGCCGATCGAAGCCGATATCGCCGATACACGCAGCGGCAAGCGCGCGCTCTGGCAGAAGCAGGACACCATCCGCCACAGCCCGGAGCTAATAGCGAATACGCTGATGGAATTGATGGCGGAGCGGCGGGCGCTTGAGGTAGTGGACTAGCTGGTTTCTTCGGGGAGTTGGGGCAGGACCGCATCCTCGTGCTTCTGCATTTCATTACTTTCCAGCAACCCTTCAATTCTGGCGAATTTCCTGTCGAGTACGTTTGTGCGAGTGGTAGTCAGAGAAAGTAAGGTACTTTGAGCATTATTCAGGTGACCTTGTAGTTTCTCCCATTCATGGGTGTATTTGTTTTTGGCTTCCCATTCCTTTCGGATTTCGTTGACGACTGCAACAATCTCTCGCGAACGCTGCTCGATGGTGAAGTTCCTTGCCGCTTGCCGAATGACTGCCAGCACGACGTATAGAGTTATTGGGGAGCACAAGATAACCTTGTGTTTCAGAGCAGTATCAATTACTGAATTGTCTTGCTCGTTTATGAAGCGATAAATCTGCTCGTTAGGGATAAAAATAAGTACACAATCAACAGTCTGCGCATTGATGTAGTCACGTTTCGTGATATCTGTTACGTGCTTTTCGATGTTTCGCAGAAAGTTGCGGCTGTACTCTGCCCTTTCCGTATCGTTATCGGCTTCAACATACTTCAGATAGTTATCTACAGGGAATTTGCAGTCCATGTTAAGTGACAACTGATTTGGTAGTGGGAAGGTAAAGTCTGGTCGCTTGCCTTCACTGGTTGTTAACTGTTTGTGATAGTGGACACCGTCAATCATACCCATTAGGCCTAGAATCTCTTCGGCCATACGCTCACCCCATTGTCCGCGAGCGCGGTTATCCGCCAGCGCCTTCTGCAGTGATGAAGTCGTTTGCGTCAGGTTTTTCAATTGGTCATCCAGAGCACCCAGTTTGCTTTCCCGCGCCTTTTCAAATTCGTTGATCAGTGTCTGCACCTTTTCCAACTTTTGATCCATTTCACCAAGGCGTCGGTTGATCTGTGTTTCTTTGTCATCAAGCTTGGTAAAGTGCTCCTTAGTCTGTGACGCTGCTTTGTCAGACAACTGGCTCAAATAGGACTGATTAGATTCCTTTAACTGCATAGTAGATTTGTCCAAGACATCAGACACGTTCTTCTGGTTCTGGTCTAACTTGTCGGGCACTTCTTTGAGCGTCTCTGACATCTGCTCTAGCTGTTGGTCAATGAGCTTTTCTTTCTCCTCAAGTTTGTTCTCGTGGCGTTCTGTTTGCCCTTCAAACTTGTCGTTAGCGAGGTTTAGAAAGTCTTTATGGCTGCTGGTAAGCGCTTCTGACGACAGGCTGCTGAACGATGACTTCATCTCACTTAAGGTGTTATCGAAGCCATCTTTCTGAGCTACTAAGGCTTCTCGGAAAGTCTTCTTCATGTTGTAGCGCGTGAACAGAACAAAGCCAATACTTGCGATAAGGCCAACAACCGCGCCCAAGACTAGGCTAGTGACGTCCAAAGTGGCCAAGATTGCATTGATATCCATCAAGAACCCTCCCGCCTTCAATCGCATTCAGCTTACTCTGAATTATACGTCCGGCAAAGGGCGCGCCGCAGGCTTGCCCTTTCACGCCTATACGCCCGTGCTATAATCGGCTACGGTGTATGTTATAAGAGCAAAGTCATCCGGAGTACGCTGACGGGACCACTGCGACTTAGAAAGGGAATCCTGTGACTTCTCTTGTGCTAACCGTACGCGAGACGCTGCGCTACCGCGGCGCCATCGGCCAATGGAGCTGGGTGCTGCATCGGCTGACCGGCGTCGGCGTCGTGCTCTTTCTGGCGCTCCACGTCATTGACACCTCTTGGGCCATCTTCTATCCCGATCTCTACGTCAAAGCCATCGCCGCCTATCAGTCGCCGATATTCACGCTGGGCGAATTCGGCCTGGTCTTCGCCGTGGTCTATCATGCCTTCAACGGCCTGCGCATCATCCTCTTCGATTACAAGCCGGAGTTGTGGCGGCATCAGTCACAGGCGGCTATCGGCGTCCTGGTCTTGACCCTGCTGGTGCTGGCGCCGGTCTTCCTGGGCATGCTGTCCCACGTGGTTGACTTCTACGTGACCGAGCAAGCTATCGCCGGCGACAAATTCATGGATGTGGTGGTCTTTTCGATACTGGAGCAGCTGCCATTCATCGCCGGTTTCGTGGGCGTGCTGGCGGCGGCGATTGTGCTGGCAGCCCTCTTCAGCCTGGTCAAAGGCGAGGGCGGCGCGCGCGGCAAGTACCCGCAAGCCAGCCCGATCGAGCGCTTCTGGTGGAATTTCATGCGCGTCAGCGGTTTTCTGATCGTGCCGCTAGTCTTCGGCCATCTGGCGCTGATGCACGTCGTGCAAGGCGTCTTTGATATCACCGCCGCGCAAGAAGTGGCCGGCACCTTGGCGGTCAACGGGACCATCGGCGCCGTGCCCAGCGCGGTCGAATTTGTTTATCATCGCTGGTCCTATGCGGCCGGCGGCGTCTTCATCTGGCGCGCCTACGATCTTTGCCTGCTGGTGCTGGTGACGCTGCATGGCTTCAACGGCTTGCGCTACGTCTTGACCGATTACACCAGCTTCAATGACTTCGCCCGGCGTACGTCGGTCGCGCTCTGCACAGTGGTCGCGGCTGTCTTGCTGGCGGTGGGCGCGGCCGCGCTCTTTGTGCCGCTGGAGAAGGACGTGATTCACGAAGCCATGGCCGCCACCGCCGAAATCTATGAGTTGCGCGGCGAAGAAATCCCGGCGGAATTGGAAGCCTGGCTCCATGGTGAAGGCGACACCTCCGAAGACTGAGCGCGGCTGCAACGGCGGCCAACGCGGATTGGCGACAACCACAGGAGCTTCTCGTCTATGCAGATTCACAAACACGATGCGATCATCATTGGCGCCGGCGGCGCGGGATTGATGGCGGCGCTCTACGCCAGCAAAGGCGGCGCGGATGTCGCGGTCGTCAGCAAACTCTACCCCACCCGCAGTCACACTGGCACGGCACAAGGCGGCATCGGCGCGGCCCTGGGCAACCTGGACGACGACAAACCCATTTACCACACCTACGACACCATCAAGGGCGGCGATTATCTGACCGATCAAGCGGCGGCCAAAATCTTGGCGGAGAACGCGGTTGAAGCCGTCATTGAGCTTGAGCATATGGGCTTGCCCTTCGACCGCACCTCGGAAAAGCGCATCAGTCAGCGGCGCTTCGGCGGGCATACCAGCAATTTCGGCGAGCGGCTCGTGCGCCGCGCTTGCCACGCCGCCGACCGCACCGGGCACATGATCCTGCAGACCCTGTATCAGCAGTGCATCAAGAACGAGGTCAAGTTCTTTGACGAATTCCAGGTCATCGACATGATCGTTGTCGATGGCGTCTGCGCCGGCGTTGTCGCCATTGAGCTGGGCAGCGGCGACTACCACATCTTCCATGGCAAGGCCAGTTTCTTCGCTACCGGCGGCTGGGGACGCTGCTGGTCGGTCACGAGCAACGCCCACGCGCTCACCGGCGACGGCGCGGCCATCGCCTTGCGGCGTGGCGTGCCGCTGCAAGATATGGAGTTCTTTCAGTTCCATCCCACCGGCATCTACCGCATGGGCATCTTGATCACCGAGGGCGTGCGCGGCGAAGGTGGCGTGCTGATCAACAGCCAGGGCGAGCGCTTCATGGAGCGTTACGCGCCCAGCGCCAAAGACCTGGCCAGCCGCGATGTCGTCAGCCGCGCCATCTACCTCGAGACCCGCGCGGGCCGCAGCATCAAGAATCGCGGCTACGTCCATCTTGACGTCCGGCCGCAGACGGTCAACCGCTACTTCGCCGAAGAAGGGCGCGACCAGGCCGACTTCATCGACGACGCCACGATCGAGCGCAAGCTGCCGGACATCCTCGATTTCTGCCGCACTTATCTGGGCGTCGATCCGGTGCGCGAGCCCATGCCGGTGCAGCCCACCGCGCACTACGCCATGGGCGGCATCCCGACCAACGTGGAAGCGGAAGTAATCATCGACGCCGCCGGCACGGTGATGCCCGGCGCCTACGCGGCCGGCGAAACCGCCTGCGTCAGCGTGCACGGCGCCAATCGGCTGGGCACCAATTCCCTGGTCGATTTGGTGGTCTTCGGGCGGCGCGGCGGCATGCGCATCGCCGACTATGTCAAAGGCGTCGATTGGGCGCCGCTGCCAAGCGACCCCGGCGCCGAGATTCAGGCTGAGTTCGAGCGCATTCGCGGCGGCTCGGGCGGTTCGCGGCCCGGTGAATTGCGCGCTAAGATGCAGCAGACGATGATGGATAATGTCGGCGTCTTCCGCACCGAGGAGACCATGCAGCAGGGCATTGATGATTTGGCGGAATTGCGCGAGCGTTTCTACAAGGACTTGCACATCGACGACAAGTCGCGCGTATTCAATACTGACCTGATGGAAGCCTGGGAACTGGGCTGCCTGCTGGATCTGGCGGATGTCACCGCGCGGACGGCTCTGGAGCGCAAAGAGAGCCGCGGCGCGCACAGCCGGGAAGACTTCAAGGCGCGCGATGATGAAAATTACCTCGCGCATTCGCTGATCGGCCACGACGGCAACCTGTCGCAGCCGTCTTACGCTGTCAATTTCGACAAAATGGTCGACCTGTCGCTGTGGGAAGAGGAGAAAAATCAGGGCGTGCCGGACGATCAGCAGAAGTTCCGCCCCAAAGAGCGGGTCTATTAGGGCGGATTTGCGTTTACGATCTCACCACAGAGGCACAGAAGTAATTCGAAGAAAGTAATGAGAATGAATGCCGTTACAACGCAATCTCCAGAATCATCGAACGGTTGTAGGGTCGAGCCGGTGGCTCGTCCGCGCTCGCCAAAGACTTCAAGTCGCTTTTCGCATGACTAACTTGGAACTACTGAGGTCACAGAGAAAAGATTTAGAATTGACGAGAAAGCAGGCAGCAGAATCTCAAAATGATGGGCAAGCCGAAGCCGGCTTTGAGGATAGTCAGTGCACAGGCGGGTTTGAGTAGAGCGTTATGATAGTTGGAAGAATTTTGCGCGGCATCTTGGACGCGCTTAAGTTCTATGGCTTGCTTATGCACTACATCTGGCTGCGCATTGTGTATGTCTATTTGCATATCAAGTATTATTGCGTCAAAGTAGGGGGCGCGGCCCTAATAGAAGCTGTGGAGATATGGTACTCCATCAAAACGATGTCGAAAGAAAATCGTGTTATTTTCGCCGCCTGCATTGCCGTCTCTATCTATGGCCTTTCGCTTGTCACGCTTACCCGCATGTAGACTGGACCTAATCGCATGGACGTGATTTTCAAAATCAGACGGCAGAACCCCGATGTGCCCGGCCAGGAAAAACCCTATTGGCAGGAATTCGTCCTGACGGATGTAGATCCCACCGACCGCGTGTTGGAGATGCTGCATCGCATCAAGTGGGAGCAGGACGGCTCGCTGTCGCTGCGGCGTTCTTGCGCGCACGGCGTCTGCGGATCCGATGCCATGCGCATCAACGGCGTCAACCGCCTGGCCTGCAAGATGCTTATCCGCGATGTCGGCGAAAAGGTACAGATCGAGCCGATTCTCGGTATGCCCGTCGTCAAAGACCTGATCGTGGATATGGAGCCCTTTTTCGACCACTACAAGCAGGTCATGCCCTTCTTCGTCAACGATGATCCAGTTCCGGCCGATGGCCGCGAACGCTTGCAGACGCAAGCCGATCGCGAGCTCTTCGACGACTCCACCAAGTGCATTCTCTGCGCTTGCTGCACGACTGCCTGCCCCAGCTTTTGGGCCAACGGCCACTATGTCGGGCCGGCCGCCATCGTGCAGGCGCATCGCTTCATCTTTGACACCCGCGACCAGGCCGGCCAGGAACGTCTGAATATACTCAGCGAGCCCAATGGCGTCTGGCGCTGCCGCACAATTTTTAACTGTACGCCGGCTTGCCCGCGCGATATCGAAGTCACCAAAGCCATCGGCGAAGTGAAGCTCGCCATTAGAAAAGGCGAAACTGTGGGCATAATCCAGCCAAGTGAGGTACACTAATTGTAAGAAAGTTTTTGCAATTTGTGGAATAAGCGGGTTACAATATCCATCGTCCTAAATGAAGTATTGTTAGGAGATAAACATGAAGCAAAGATCATTGGTAGAAAGAAAGTCTCTGTTCTGGTCGCGGCTGCTCGGCCTGCTCATCGCATTCGCCATCATCGCCGTGCTGGTGGCCGGCGGTGTGAAGAGCTTGACGGGCGAGTTATCCGCGGCCTACGATGCGCTGGCAGCCAGCCAGTACGAGTTGGGAAAGACGCAGCAATTGCTTGATACCGCTCGTACAAAATGGGCGGCCACCGAGAGCCAGCTGGCTATGGCCTCCACCGCGGTTGACAGGATGGGGCGCCGGCTGCAGGCGAGCCAGCAGCAGCTTGCGGCGGCTGACAGCGACAACCAGGCGCTCATGCTGGAGCGGGACGAGCTAAAGCGTGGTTTGCGTGATGCAGTCTATGTGATCTCGGAAGCTGACCGGGTGTTGCAGGCGCGCACTTCCGCCTTGCTGGCCGCAAAATCTGAACTCGAACAGATCAAGCAGCGGCCCAAGGTCAGTGTCGTGATGACGACCGAGCGGCAATATAAGATGAGCCAGCGCGAATTCATGGCGGCGTCGCAGGTGATGATGTACGCCGAGGGCGATGGCGGCATGGTCTACTATGAGGGCGCAGAGGCGCTGTACGAATTCGAGCAGCACGTTGCCTACTCCGAGCGTACGCAAGTCGTGCTGACAACCACTGCGCCGGGCCAGGATGTGCTCGAATGCCTGGAAGAGGCCGACAAACGCAGGCGCCGTGGTCGCAGAGGTTGCGGTGAGATAATTCCGGTGCAAGCAAGCGCCATGCGCATGGAAGCCTATTCCTACCAGATGCGGTACAGCAGCATGGAGTCGCTGCTCTGGATGGAGTGAGCGCCGCGCGCTGACAGCGACCGGTAGCCTCGGCTGGCGACCGGATCTTAACAGAGTCAACTTGATGAAAACGAGCGGCAGCGTCCGGCGACGGGCGCTGCCGTTCTTGCGTTCATTGAGATAGACGACCTGGCAGACTATAATCGCCGGGAACGGGCGCTGTTGGGTATACTAATGCATTCGCGCGGATGAAACGAAAGCGGCGACAGTTTTGAACCGACGTGACCTCATCATGATTACTGGCATTGGCATTCTACTGCTGGCCACAGTGTCGGGCTTCGAGATTGCGCTGCGGGGTGTGCCGGAAGCCTTGCTCGGCTACGGCAAGCCCTCGCTCTCCGTGCGCAGCCGCAGCAATGTACGCGCCGGCGATTCAACGAGCCACGCTGTCGTCGGCAAGCTGCAAGTTGGCGAGACGGCGACGATCCTGGGCATCAGCCCGGGGCGCGCCGGCTGGTACTATATCGAATTGCCCGATGGCGCGCGCGGCTTTATCTCGCCGGATGTTGTCGCGACCCAGGGCGATCTGACGAATCTGGAAAAAATCGATCCCGATAGCCTCTCCGCGACAGCCACGCCAGTTCCGGAAACGGTTGAAACGACTCAGCCGGCGGCAACCGCAGTCGCAACCGAACCGCCGGACGAAGCGCAGCCAGCCACGCCGACGCCCAGCGGCTGATTGATGCGAGAACCCAAACACTGCATCGCAACGCCAAGGGCCATGCGGCGTAGATACGCAAGTAGGGGAGAGCGATGACTCAGATCAAGCGCGTCGCTGTCATCGGCGCCGGCACGATGGGGCGGCAGATCTCGCTGCAGATCGCCCGGCACGGCTTCCGTGTCGCCCTTTGCGACATTGACCCCAATGCAATGGCAGCGGCGGAGCAGGAGCAGCGCGCGACCGTCGCCGATTGGATCGCCGCGGGCCGAGTATCCGCCTCCGCCAAAGCCAGTATCTTCGACCACCTGTCCCGTTCGGCTGACCTGCCGGGCGCCTGCCGCGATGCTGACCTGGCTATCGAGGCGGTTCCGGAAAAAGTCAATCTTAAGCGCGCCGTCTTCACCCAGCTTGACCGGCTGCTGCCGTCTGGCGCTATCATCGCCACGAACAGCTCGTCCATCCGCGTCAGCAAGCTGGAAAGCGCGACCGAGCGCCCGGGGCGGGTCGCGAATCTGCACTTTTACCTGCCGGTCTGGGACAGTCCCATGGTTGAGGTTGGCGGCGGCAGCTGTACGCAGACTGCGGTCCTCGAGTCCCTATGCGACTTCGCCCGCGCCATCGGGATTTTGCCCCTGCGCGTACGGCGGGAAAGCGCCGGCTTCGTTTTCAATCGGGTCTGGCGCGCCGTCAAGAAAGAAGTCATGCTCGTGGCTGACAGCGGCGTGGCCGGCATCGAAGACATTGACCGCGCCTGGATGATCAAGTTTGGGCGCGAAAAGCCGCCGCCCTTCGCTCAGATGGACCGCATCGGGCTGGATGTCATCCACGATATCGAGCTAAATTACGCGGCGGAAAGTGGCGATCCCGGCGATCTCCCGCGGCCGATTTTGACTGACCGCGTTGAACGGGGCGATCTCGGTGTGAAGAGCGGGCGCGGTTTCTACCAGTATCCCGATCCCGCCTGGCAGCGCGACGACTTCCTCGACCCCGCGCTGGCGCATGATACGAGGCCGCTGTCTTGACAGGGCGCGCGCCACGTCGTACAATGGCGCGCGTTGCCTGCCAGGGGAAACTAACCTTGAGCGCGCTCTGTCCGCGTGGTAAACTGCTTCGGCTGCGCCACCATAGCTCAATTGGCAGAGCGCCTGTTTTGTAAACAGGTTGTTCTGGGTTCGAGTCCCAGTGGTGGCTCAGGCTTAACAGCCGAATCAAATTGGGTCGGTGCCCGAGTGGCTAAAGGGGGCGGACTGTAAATTCGCTGGCGAGAGCC
>WTGO01000139.1 GCA_011523515.1 Chloroflexota bacterium | reverse complement strand
CATTGTGCTTGCCCTCTCTATTTATGTATTTAGTGTACATTATTTGAGCGGACTTATAAGGATTTCAAGGAGAAATGTGCATAAGTATATAATTCCCCAATAAAAGGTAAGTGATGCTGTTTATGCTAGCCGGCGGAGAATGTCGCCTCGCCACGCTAGCAGATCAACGCACAGGAACGCCTAGCGCGGCCAGCGCTTCTGCGAGATCATCCAGCGGCAAGCCGACCACATTGCTGTAGCTGCCTTCTATGCGGGCGACCGGCCGGAAGACCTCGTTCTGGATCGCGTAGGCGCCGGCTTTGTCCAGCGGATCGCCCGAGGCGATGTAGGCTTCAATCTCGGCCTCGCTGTAATCGCGCATATGCACAGCTGTCCGCGCGTGGCGGGTGATTCTCCGCGGCCTTGCGCCGGCGCGTACCAATGTGAACGCCGTGACCACCACATGCTGGCGCCCCCGCAGCCGCCGCAGCATCCGCCGCGCGTCGGCAGCGTCAGCCGGTTTGCCCAGCAAGTCGCCGCCGTCCATCACTATCGTATCGGCCGAGATGACGAGCGCCGGCCCCCCGTCCAGCAGCTGCGCCACCGCCTCGGCCTTTTCGCGGCTGAGACGCTCGGCATAAGCGACCAGGTCCTCGGCGGCGCGGCGCGACTCGTCAATATCCGGCTTGACGATCTCAAAGCGCAAACCCAGCTGCGCCAGAAGCTCACGACGGCGCGGCGAAGACGAAGCGAGAATCGTTCGCAATGGCGCGCCCTCCCTCTGCTGGAACCAGCGCATACTATAGTTGAGAGACTGCCGCGAAACTATGGGAATCCCGGGTCAGACCGGCTATCATTGTCTTGAGACACAAGGAGCAAGCGCATGAGCGCATTCCGAAAACGCAAACAGTATGCCGAGCTGGAGAAGCACGCGGCCGCGCCGACGCGGCTGGACACGACGCAGTTGAATACGGCGCTACGCCACGCCTTCGCCTGGCTGTGGGTGGGGATGGGCCTCACGGCGACGGTAGCGGGCGCCATGCGCGCCCACCCGATCTACCCGGATTTAACGATCACGGTCATCGTCCTGGTCGCGCAGTTCGCGCTGGCTTTCGCGCTAAGTTGGAAGCTGCCGCGTTTTTCGCCGACCCAAGCCGTGGCGGCTTTTATCTTCTACTCTGCGCTGACGGGCTTCACCTTGTCAGTGATTTTTTCTATGCTTGCCCACCCCGCCGTCAGCAACGTGGTGGTCACAGCCTGCGTTAGCACTTCCGGTCTATTCGGCCTGATGACCCTGATCGGCTGGCGGACCCGGCTCGATTTCTGCCGCGCGCGCAGCTTCGTTTTGATGACGCTGCTAGGGTTGGCTCTCGCTTTTCTGGCGAACAAACTGGCGGCTGCCGCTGCTTGGCATTATATCTTCAGCTTCTTCTCCGTCCTGTTGTTCAGCTCGCTGGCCGCCGATTTTCAGAAACGCACTGCCTACCTGGCGTCCAACCCCGACCTGCGCATCCAGCCGACCGACAGCCTGCGCTTCAGCATCCTGGTGGCGCTGCAGCTCTACTTGGGCGCCTGCCAAGAGTTTGTATTGGCGGTTTACTCCTGCTTTGGGAGGAAGCGTTCCTGGGACCGCCCCCACTACTATCACCGTAGTCCCCATCACCAGCAGAGTCATTTCAGCCGTATCGGCAGCGGCTCTATTGGCAGTGGCTTCGGCAGCGGCGGAAGTGGCATGGGCGGTGGCGGAGGCAGTGGTGGAGGCGGCGGGGGCGGCGGATCCTTCACCCCCTAGGCGCCGCCAGCCAGCAGCCCAAAGTAAGAAGCGTGTAAAATCGCAAAAACCGCCACATCCAACCGGCACCTTATTCGTTATAATGAGTGTATCAAGTTGATTGGCAGGCGTCCGCTTTGAGGCGCTTCGGAGGCATAGACATGAATTTCAGAAACGACAGCTTCATCGTTGACGCGCCAGGCAGGCCCCTGGAAGGACTGCAGCTCAACGCGGTCATGCGCAACGTCTACGGCTGGATGACCATGGGTCTGCTCGTCACGGCAGCCGTCGCCCTGGCCGTCAGCAACAGCGGAATGCTGGAGTCGCTCGGCCAAGGTATTTTCATGGTGGCGATTTTCGCGCAGTTGGGCATCGTCATCGGCTTGAGCTGGGCGATCAACCGCATTTCGGCCACGACCGCCGGCATGCTCTTCTTCGTCTATGCCGCCGTGACCGGCTTCACCTTCTCGATCTTCTTCCTGGTCTTCTCGCTCGGCTCAATCGCGGCGGCATTTTTCAGCACCGCCGGCGTCTTCGGGGCGATGACCATCTATGGGCTGACGACCAAGACCGACCTGACCAAGTTCAGCAGCTACTTCATGATGGGCTTGTTCGGGCTGATCATCGCCAGCATCATCAACATCTTCCTGGGCAGCGGACCGCTGGACTTCATCATCAGCATCTTCGGCGTGCTGCTCTTCACCGGCTTGACCGCCTGGGATACGCAGCGCATCGCGGCTATGGCGGCGACGCGCAAGATGAAGGTCGATTCTGACGACACGCTGAAATTCAGCATCATGGGCGCCTTGACGCTCTACCTCGACTTCATCAACCTGTTCATCTTCATGCTGCGCATTTTCGGCGGCCGCGACTAGCCCAACTCAAACAAGCAGACAGACATCGCAGGGGCGAGCCATTGGCTCGCCCTTTTTGTTTTCAATTGGCGACTGTGCGACGCCTGGAGTCGCGCACAGTTGCAATTATGCGCATGGATTCGCTATTATCTGCCGACACCGTATACGCAAGGGTATGCGGTCAGACATATAAGCTGCATTGTTAAGGAGAATCACCATGAAATACCTTAATGGCAAGAGAGTAGTCACACTTGTAAGCTTGCTTTTGCTGCTGCTCATGAGCATCGGCGGGGCGGCGGCACAAGACACCGTCACTTTGACCTGGTGGACGACTAGCGGACGCGATTCGCCGGAGCCCGCCATCCGCAACGTGATCGCAGCCTTTGAAGCCGAGCACCCCAATATCAAAGTCGATGTCAGCATCATGGCGGAAGGCGCATACAACGACCTCATGAGCACGGCCATCGCCGCGGGCGAAGGTGTGCCTGATCTCGCTTGGTATTGGTCGAACAACTGGCTGCCGCAGGCGCTTGATCTGACTGACCGCCTGGAAAACGACCCCGATATCAGCCGCGGCATCTTCCACACCGAATACTTCAACAATTGGGTCGTCTGGAATGACATGGTCATTGCCCTGCCCTACGATATTGGCGCAAATTTTGTCATGTACAACAAGGACGTCTTTGATGACGAAGGCGTCGATTATCCGACCCAGGAGTGGACGCCGCAAGACTACCTCGAAATCGCCAAATCCTTGCGGAATGAGGATAAGCGCCGCTGGGGTGGCGACCGTCCGCGGGGTCCCTTCCGCGCCCTCTGGCGTAACATGGGCGCCACCAACCCCTACAGTGACGACAGCACCACCGTAGAGGGCTATATCAACGGTCCCGAATCGGTGGCCGCCTATACCTGGCTCTGGGATCTGGTGGATAGCGACGCCACGCCGACGCCGGCTGACCTCGAAGTGCTGGGCACCGAAGGCACCGGTCCGGTAGATCTCTTCATCGCCGGGCGCCTGGGCATGGCGACGCTCAACCCCGGCAGCATGGTCTCGACGCTTGAAGCCGGCGTGAATTTCGGCGTCGTGCCCGAACCGCGCGTCCCGGGCAATGAGAATTGGGTCCACGGCTGGGCGCTGCGCGCCGGCATCTGGAAAAACAGCGAGCACCCGGATGAAGCCTGGGAATTCCTGAAATTCTGGAATGGCCCTCCGGGCCAGCGCATCTTGATGGAACAAGGTCTTGGTCACTTCCCGCCGATCCCGTCTTTGCTTGCCGAATACGAGCATGCCGACACCGAGTGGTACCAGGGTTTCTTGAACGTGCTTGACGCCACGCAGACGGCCTCCTGGCGCAAAGATCATCCCTGCTGGCGCGGCGCCGTCATTCGCGGCGTTCGCGATGCCTGGGATCTGATCATGCTCGGCGAGATCGAACGCGATGAGGTGCAAGCCACCTTGGACGCCATGGTCGAACCGGGTCAAGCCGCGCTCGACGAATGTGTGCCGCGCCTGGGCGGCTGATATTTCCCCCAACCCCTCCCCGACCGCCCGTGTCTATGCGGCGCGCAAGGGGGAGGGGTTTTTGTCTAGTTCTATATCCTTAGCTCCCCTTCCCACTTAATGGGGGAAGGGGCCGGGGGGATGGAGGCGAGCGCATTATCATGCTGTCGATTTGGCGAAAACTGACCCCGCAAGAGCGCCGGGACGCCAAAACCGGCTACCTCGCGCTCTCTCCCTGGATGGTGGGTTTCGTCGTCTTCTATGCCTTCCCTATTATCGCGACGATCTACTTCAGCTTTAACGAGTGGACTTTGGCGGAGCCGCCGACCTGGATCGGCCTGGACAATTACGTCCGTATGTTCACGCGCGATCCGCTCTTCGTCAGCTCGCTACGCGCGACGACGCTTTTCGTCGCCATTTCGCTGCCCGCGAAACTGGTGCTCGGTTTGATGCTGGCGCTGCTACTCAATCTCAAGATACCGGGTATGAACGCGTTCCGCACGATATTCTTCATTCCCGCCGTTATATCCGGCGTCGCCGTCTCGTTGATGTGGATTTGGTTCTTGAATCCGGATACGGGCGTGGTCAACACCTTGCTGAGCTACTTCGGCATTCGGGGACCGCTCTGGTTCTGGGACCTGCACTGGGCGCTGCCCTCGGTCGCCATTATGAGCATCTGGAAGGTTGGCGGCGCCGCCATCATTTATCTGGCAGGGCTGCAGAACATCCCGGCTCATCTCTACGAAGCCGCCAAAATCGATGGCGCTAACAGGTGGAAGTCCTTCTGGCGCATCACCTTGCCCCTCTTGACACCGACTCTATTTTTCCAGTTGGTCATTGAACTCATTGATGCCTTCAAGATCTTCACCGAAGCCTACGTCATCACCAAAGGCGGTCCCCTAAAGACGACCTATTTCTTTCTTTACTACTTCTACGAAGAAGCCTTTCGCAATGCCAATATGGGTTACGCCTCGGCGCTGGCGCTTTTCTTGCTGGTAGTCATTTTGTCGGCGACCGTTTTCGTGGTTCGCACCTCGAAGGGATGGGTCTACTATGAGAATTGATCCAGCGCGGCTGACGGCATCGCAACAGTTGCGGAGGAGCACTCGGCAGCGCCGCGCCAGGACGCTCCTGGGTCATGCAATCCTTTATGCAGTCATGATTACGCTGGCATGCATCTTCATGCTGCCGATCTTCTGGATGGCTTCTACTTCGCTCAAGCTGCCGCGCGAGCTCATGGCCTGGCCGCCGGAATGGATTCCCTCCAATCCACAGTGGGATAACTACGCCGAGGCTTTCGGCAAATACCCGCTCGCGCGCTACATGCTGAACAGCGCCTTTCTGGTCGTCGCCAATATCGTCGGGGCGCTCCTGTCGGTGCCGATCATCGCCTATGGCTTCGCCCGCTTCAACTTTCCCTTCAAGAATGTCCTATTCATCTTAATGTTGAGCATGATGATGGTGCCCGGGCATATCAAGCTAATTCCCCTGTACGTGCTCTACCTGCGCCTGGACCTGATCGACACCTATTGGCCCCTGATTTTGCCGTCTTATTTTGGCAGTCCCTTCTTCATCTTTTTGATGACCCAATTCATGCGCACGATTCCGCGCGAACTGGACGATGCCGCGCGCATTGACGGCGCCGGCGCCTGGGGCATTCTCTATCGCATCATCATCCCACTCTGCCGTCCCGCCCTCACGGTCGTGGTTGTATTCACATTCTTGTGGACCTGGAACGACTTCCTCGAGCCGATCATTTTTCTGCGCGATTATGACTCGTTTCCGATATCGGTGGGGTTGGCATTCTTCCAGGGCCGCTACAGCATCGAATGGCATCTCTTCATGGGCGCCACACTCGTATCTATCCTGCCGATCCTGGTCGTGTATTTCTTCGCCCAGAAGCATCTCATCGGCGGGCTGGCATCGATAGGGATCAAAGGTTAAGCTGGCGGGGACGTCCTTATGAATATAGTCAACAGGTCAGGAGCGCCAAAAACGCAAGATAACCCGATCGCCGAGCTCTTTGCTGTCCCGACCTTCGAAAAACCGCGCGATCTGCGTCAGACCTGGCTCAAGGATGTCGGCTTTGACGAAGCGCCAAACTATGTCGAGCGAATGGGTCTTGTCGAGCTGGCTGACTTCCTGGAAGTGGCGGCCCCGCGCCTGGACTTCGTCAAGATTGTAACCACCCAGATCCTCTATCACCCGGCCGCCTGGCTGAAGCGCAAGATTGAGACTTATCAGCGGTTCGAGATTGAACCCTACCTCGATCATACTTTCTTCATGCACGCCTACCAACGTGGCGTCGTTGACCAGGCCATCGTAGCTGGTCGAGCTTTGGGATTCCGTGTCATCGAATTCATGAATACCGGCGATGACGTCACGTCACAGCAATGGAAAGCCTGGCGCAAACTCGCCATCGCAAACGATATGCGAATAATCTTTGAACACCATCCGCCGAGCAATTGGGATCGCAGCCTGCCAGAACTGCCCTCATCGGCGGAGCAGATCCTGCAAGAAGCGACGCCGTTCTTGGAAGACGGCGCCTTCACCGTCATGCTTGACCATCAGGAGTTCGATTTGCAAGGGGAGCGAACCGCTGATGTCATCGGGCAGGTTGTCGATGCGCTGGGTCTCGAGCGTCTCGTCTTTGAAGCGACCTCACCAAAAGAAGGCCCCCTGATCTGGCGCGACAACTTGAAGCGCTACTTCAGCCTCTTTGGCGCGGATTGCAATGTCTCCAACATTATGCCCAGCCAGGCCATGTTCGTAGAGGCGATGCGCGTCGATTAGTCGCAGATCCATTCCAGTAGCGCGCCGGCCCTCAATTCTAATCGCGACCCCGATAACTCAGCAGCGCCAGCGTCGCGAAGACGCCGGCCGCCGTCCAGAGCAGGAAGGGCGCGTTCAAGCTGATCACGCTCAAGGTATTGCCCAGCGGCGGCAGCAGCGACCCGCCCAGATTCTGCAGCATGCCGCCGAAACCGAGCGCGCTGCCCACCAGCGTCATATCCAGACCGTGTACTTCGGTGATGGAGGCGCCCATCAGCGCCATGAAGCTGTCGAAGCACAAACCGCCCACCGCCATCGCCAGCATGACCGCCCAATAATTGTCGCCGGCGAAGACCATCAATAGTGTGCCCAGCGTCATCATGCTCGTGCCGAATATCATCACCTGCCGCCGATTTCTCAAGCGGTCGGACAGATGCGAAATGGGCACGACGCCGATCAGGCTGGCCAGGAAAAAGAGCGGAATGGCGCTATCGGCATCGACTGGCGCCCAGCCAATCTCACGCAGGTAAGTCGGCACATAACCCAAGATTCCCTGAACCATCCCAACCGCGCCAAAGACTGCGAGCGCAATCGTCCAAAGCTCGCGGAAGCCGGCCACGCGGCGCGCCTTGGATGCCAGCAGCCGCAGGTCCAGGCTGCGGCTTCGCGCCGGTGCGACCGGCGGATGCAACAACGCCCACAATACGGCCAAAACGATCGAACTGAGACCAAAGGCAATCAGCACCGCCCGCCAACCACCGAGCAACGGCGACAGCAAAGTGGCGCTGTAACGGGAGCCCAGCATGGCGCCCAGGGCGAAACCCAGCGCCATGATGCCCGCCGCGAAACCCAACTGTCGCGACGCGAACCACTCGCGATTCAGCTTGACAAAATTCAGCGGCAGCACCGGCTGCAGCGTGCCGTGCAAAAATGAGAACAACAGCAGCGACCAGAAATCGACTGCCAAACCACGCAACGCGCTGCAGACGCCCGCCGCCAGGCACATAAACACCAGCGCCCGGCGCGTGCCGAAATAGTCGATCAACGAGCCGCCGACGAATGCCGTGAAGATGCCCATGACCATGCCCACGCCCCAGATCACGCCGATCTGAATCAGGTCGAGGTCAAGCGAGGCGGCGATCTCGCTGAACAGGGCCGACAAGCCGGCGATGGGGAAACCCATGGTGACGAAACCCGACAAGCTCACCAGCGCCAGAATCACCCAGCGATAGGGGGAATGCCGCCGGTCGCGCAGATTCGAGGGAGCAAGCATCAGCGAACGTTAGCGTGAGCGGAAGCTAGCGCTCACGGCGGCGAATGTCGCTTGCGCTTACGGTAGCTGAGCAGCATCAACGTGGCGAAGACGCCGGAAGCCGCCCAGAGTAGAAAGGGTGTATTCAGCGCCACCGTCGACAAGGTATTGCCCAGCGGCGGCGTGATGGTCGAGCCGATATTCTGCAGCATGCCGCCGAAACCCAGGGCGCTGCCCACCAGCGCAATTTGCAACCCGTCCACTTCAGTGATGGAAGCGCCCTTCAGCGCCATGAAGCTGTCGAAGGTGAAGCCGGCCAGCGCCATCGCCAGCATCACGCCCCAGAAGTTGTCGCCGACCAGGAACATCAGCAGCGTCCCCAGCGTCATCATCGAGGTGCCGAAAGCCATCACCAGCCGCCGATTGCCCAGACGATCGGACAAATGCGAAATCGGCACCACGCCGATCAAGCTGCAGAAGAAGAAGATGGTGATGGCGCTGTCCGCCTCAATAGCTCCCCAGCCGATCTCGCGCAGATAAGTCGGCACGTAACCCACCAGCCCGCGCATCAAACCCAGCACGCCGAAAACCGACAGCGCGATCACCCACAATTCGCGGAAGCGCGTCACATAACGCAGGTTGGCCAGGACCTCGCGCAGGTTCAGGCCTTTGGCCGATCGCTCCGTCGGCGGACGATCCGTGGGCGGATGCAGCAGCGCCCAGATTACCGCCATGACAATGGCGCAAACGCCCAGGAATATCAGCACCGCGCGCCAGCCACCCAGCAGCGGCGACAGCACCGTCGCGCTCAAGCGCGAGCCCAGCATCAAGCCCGTCGCGAAACCGGCTGACATCACGCCCGAGGCGAAGCCCAGCTGGCGCGAGGCGAACCATTCGCGATTCAGCTTGACAAAATTCATCGGCAAGATTGGCTGCACCATGCCAAAGAGGAATGAGAATATGAACAGCGAATAGAAGTCTACAGCCACACCGCGCAGCGCGCCGAATATACCGGTGGCCAGGCAAAGCAGGACCAGCATCCGGCGCGTGCCAAAGGCATCAATGAAGGCGCCGCCCAGCAAGGACGTGAAGATGCCCATGCCTGTGCCGATGCCCCAGATCACGCCGATCTCGATCAAGTCCAGCCCCAGGCTGTCCGCGATCTCGCTGAACATCGCCGACAAACCCGTCGTGGGAAAACCCATCACCAGGAATCCCGACAGGGTCACCAGCGTCAAAATCACCCAGCGATAGCCGGAATTCTGGCGCTCGCTTGGGTCGATCGACGGGGCGATTCCGAACATATTGAGGGACCTGCTTGATGGCAACCGATTCATCCTAACCCAAAGCAAGGCGATAACAAGGTTCAAGGCGGGCGCGATGCCTCACAACCCACCCGCGCGCCTGCTTGTGAGATTACATTTTGTAACTATAATCGAATCACAATTGGCCACTTCGTGATGGGATGGCTCCTTGGCCCCAAACACTCGCAACTTAAGAATCGACAGTAAGCGCCTGCGCGCGGATTTCGAGGCGCTGGCCGATATCGGCGCGACCATGGGCGGCGGCGTATCGCGCCTGGCGCTTTCCAATGAGGATATGGCGGCGCGCGCCTGGTTCGCCGACCGCGTCGAAGAAGCCGGTCTGCAGATCAAAGACGACGAGGTCGGCAATTTGAGCGGCTTTCTGCCCGCGACGGACCCGGACGCCAAGACGCTGTTGACCGGCTCGCACCTCGATACCGTCCCCAACGGCGGCCGCTTCGATGGCGCCATCGGCGTGCTGGCCGCGCTGGAATGCCTGCGCCGCATCAAGGAGGCCGGCCTGGAACCCCGCTGCCACCTGGAAGCCATCAACTTCACCGATGAAGAAGGCACCTGGAAATCGCTCTTCGGCAGCAATGGCTTGATCGGCAAGATCTCCGCGAACGACATCAGCGATAGCCTGCACGACAATATGGCTTTCCGCGCCGCGCTTTACCGCGCCGGCATCTTGCTCGATGAACTGCACCGCGCCCAGCGCGATCCCGAGTCGATTCTGGGCTTTCTGGAACTGCATATCGAGCAAGGCAAGCGCCTGCACGAGCAAGACCTGGATATCGGCATCGTCGACCGCATCGTGGGACGCACAACCTACAATGTCGTCTTCTACGGCGAATCCGCGCACGCCGGCACCACCACCGCCGATGAGCGCCGCGATGCCCTGCAAGGCGCGGCGGCCTATATCATTGCCGCCCACCATTTGGTCACCGAGGGCTATCCGGAAGGCGTCGTCAATTGCGGCCACGTCGCGGTCGAACCGGACAGCTTCAATGTCGTCCCGGCCGAAGCCTCGCTGCGCATCGAGTTCCGCCATCCCGACACCGCCACGCTCAAAGACATGGAAGGGCAGCTCATCGGGCTGGCGCAGGATTGCGCGCGCGAATATCGCCTGACCGTGGCCACAGAGCGCGTCTTGCATCGCGCCGCCGAGCGCATGTCGGGCTACCTCTTCCGCCAAATCGAAACTGCTTGCCAGGCCGAAGGCGCGCGCTGCGCCGCCATCGCCAGCTACAGCGGCCACAACGCCCAGATCATGAACCAGATGGTGCCGGCCGGCATGATCTTCTTGCCATCGGTGGACGGCATCAGCCATAATCCCAAAGAACATACCGAATGGCGCCATGTCGAAATCGGCGCCAATATCTTGCTGCGGACGATTCTGCAGTTGACGGTTTGAGCGCCCCCCATCCCCCAGCCCCTTTCTCGCCATCTCTATGGCGAGCATCCCACAGGGAGGGAAGGGGAGCTATAGCGCTCGATCCCTGTGAGGTAG
>WTGO01000018.1 GCA_011523515.1 Chloroflexota bacterium | reverse complement strand
TGCTCACAGCAGCGACACTCCCATTGCAACCGACAATCGTAAACAAAGTGTCTCTGTCAAACCATCACCAGACCAGCCGGATTACTGTAACCAAAGTGCCCCCCTTCATGCCGCCACCAGAGCAACCGAATTATCGAAAACAAACGGTCTTTTGCTAACTATTCTTGGTGAAGTGATTGAGACGCGGGTAAGTGAAGCGATCGCGATGGCGGCCGTGATGGAGGCGGAGCGGGCGCTGGGCAACAAACCAAAAGATGTCAGCGGCCAGCGCGGCATCGGCTACGATATCGAAAACGAATCCGATGCCGATGGCAGACTACGCTTTATCGAAGTGAAGGGGCGGCGAAAACGCGCGAGTGATCTGACGCTGACTAAGAATGAGCTGATCATCGCCTTGAACAGCCCGGAGAAATTTATCCTGGCGCTGGTCGAGATTGATGGCAAGCAAGCGGCGCAAGTTCGTTACCTGCAGGGCTACGACTTTAAGGAACCCAAGGCCGCCCAGTTTAACTTGAAACAATTGCTCGCCGAGAGCTCTCCGCCGTGCTGATTGGCGCGACCGCTCAGGGAAAGATCTTCCGCAAGGGCAGGCGGAAGCCAGGCAGGATGTCATTCCCGCTCAACTCGCCGTCCCCCTCTATGACTTCGCGCCGCTCCGTCCCCCGTCGCCAGACCTCGGCGGAAAGCGCCTGCGGGTTGATCAGCCAGATCATCTGCGATCCATGATGCAGGTAGCGCTCCGCCTTTCGCCGCGTCTGCGCCCAGGAGTGCGACGGCGAGATTACCTCGACGGCAAGATCTGGCATGTATGGCACAAAAGTCGACCGGGACGGCTGGGCGGCGCGCGGCAATCCCTCAAAAGCTACATCCGGCAGCATCGCGCAATCTCGATTGCCTGGCGGATAGTAGCCGCATTCGATCGTCACCCGGCCCAGGCCCTGCTCCAGCACAAAGCCGGTAAGGAAGTGCGCAATCAGGTTTGCAATTTCGCTATGCCGTTGACTCGGTGACATCTTGACAAATAACTCCCCGTCAATGAGATAGTATTTCTCCATCGGATGCCGCGGCTCTTGCTCCAGCCTCCAGACATCATCCACTGTGTATACGCGCTCTTGAGTCGCCATCGCCATCTCGCCTTCAATTTCTCGCTACGAGAACAAGTATAACACGCGGGCGGTGGCTATTCGTACAACCCCCATTTTTGAGGGCGATGCTTCCTGTATGCAGAGCGAGCGCCGTGTTACCATTAAACGCAACATTTACGTCAGCGATGGATAAGACAATGCCCCAAGCCAAGAAACTGATCGAAGTCGCCTTGCCCCTAGACGCCATCAACGCCGCCGCGCCCGCTGGATGAGATCAACGCCGATATCAGCGGCTTGCAGCTGGAGATCATGGCGATGCTGCGCGAGGTGATACAATGAGTGGGTGCGGCAATGCCTTAGATAGAAGGAAAGGCGCATGAGCAGCGAGACGATAGGCAGCCTGGACGATCTGCGCCGGCAGCGCGAGCGCATTATGGAGTTGGCATTTCAATACCGCGCCCGCAAGATTGCCGTGTTTGGTTCATTGGCGCGCGGGGAAGCCCATGCCGAAAGCGATATCGATTTCCTGGTTGAGTTTGAAGCCGATTACAAATTGCGCGACCTCATCCGCTTGACCCAGGCTTTGGGCACTTTATTGGGCCAGCGAGTAGAAGTGGTAGACCGTGAATGCCTGCGCGAAGAATGGCGCGATGGCATCCTCCAGGAAGCCGTCAGCTTGTGACGAGAGACCAACGGGCGTATTGCCGTGATATTCTGGATCGCATCCGGCGCATCGAGAGCTATACCGCAAGCGGACGCGATGCCTTCTTGGAATCGGAATTTATTCAAGACGCCGTCATTCGCTGATTTGAAGTCATAGGGGAAGCAGTGAAGCGCCTGGATAAGGATTTGATTGAGCAGGCGCCTCATGTTGCCTGGCGCGACTTCACTGGCTTCCGCAATATGCTGATTCACCAATACAGATCGGATCAAGCTGGACTTGGTGTGGAATTTCGCACAGGAGAGCTGAAAGCCGCAGTGACGGCGCTGTTGAAGAACTTGGAAACTGGCGATGACGCGGCAAAAGGCTAAGAGTCGCGTTAGTGCTGTGGCGATGAAGATTTCAGGCGTCGCGTGGCTGGGTGATATTCCGGCGCATTGGCATGTGAAGCGTTTCAAATATCTCGCTCGGGTCCCGCTGGTCATATAGACACAACACTAGATGAATTCAGTTAGCGTACCTTGGTTGCTCCCAACCATATCCAATCAGGAACAGGCAAGCTGTTTGAAACGTTGACCGCCGAGGAACAAGGGGCCGACAATTGTGGCTTTCGATCGTCTCGGGGCCGATGATTTTTGTGTCTCTCTGTGTCTTGAGCCCTTCCGTCATACGACCACCGGATCAGCCAGATCACCGTAAACAAAGTGCCGCGAGCATTCGACCGCCACATCAACCCGATTACTGTAAACAAAGTATCCTGCACCCACGATTTCTCGGCTCCTGAGCGCAGCAATTCGGCGTCAAAACCTGACGGACCACTTTACATTTTCGCAATCCAACCACGTGCTAGCTGCATCATATATCGGGATGTTCTAGGATCGCCTGATCTAGACCAGCGAGACGTTGATGCAGTAGCTTCCATATTTGATCACTTCAACGCAACTGCGAAGCGATGCGGACGCGCAACCGGCGCTTTCACGCTTTAACTGGATTTGCTTGCCGCGAAACTGTCAGTTCTCGCATGCGCTCAAACACATCGATTCCGAGCTGATCGTAGATGTGCCGTAGGTCAACCAGCACCCAATTCTCGCGGATCAAGCCGCTTTCACAGCGCCAAAAGTCCAGGCTGCGTCGCGTCAGCTTTTGACCGGCCGGCGCGATGCCTAGCCAGCCATCGCCGACCAAAGTCGATTGGCCACCGGGCCAGGCGGTGAAACCGACATAGTCGTCGTCGCCGAACATAACCCCTTTTTCCAGAAAAGCGAAGCGATCCGGCATCGCTTTTGGGAAGGGCGTCTGGTGCCAATTGCGGAAGCCCAGAATGCGTCGCATTGAGCCGATGCCGGCAGGTCCATACCACATCATCCCGGGATGCCAATAACGTTCCAGTTCCATCGCTTCCACGCCCTGCGGCGAGTTGCGCAGCGCTTTCAGCATGTCCATCATCAGCTGTACGCTGGTCCGCGCCTTTGCCCGATCATAGGGCGCTGTGATGATCCCGTCATTTGAAGCCGGGCCGGGAATCGCGGGCCAATCCGGCGCCAGGCTTGGCGAAAGCGGCCAGGCATTGGCTTGCATCATCAGCGCGGGGATGTCCCACAGCGCTTGCATCTCCACAACCACCCCGTCGACAAAGCGAAAGAACTCGTGATAGCGCATAGCGACCAGGTGCTTGGTCGGCGGAATATCGAACCAGGGCCGGTCGAATACGCCCACGTAGTGGCCACCGCAGCCGACCCAATCGCCGCGCCACTGACCAGGCGAATGACCTGCCATCACGATGAAGTCGCGCCGCTCCAAATCCGGAATTGCCTCTATGAGCGGCAGGTAGGCGCGCGCAACCAATTCGGCCGGGCCGTCAAGATCTTCAAAGGGCGAGGCCAGATGAATTACACAGTCCTTTGCGAATACCTCGCTCAGCTGACGCTGCAATTTGGCCGGCTCGATATCGTATAGAGCGGCGCGCAGGATTTTGATGCGCTCTTTATGGGCATTGTGAATGTTGGCAGTCATGGTGATTTTCGCAGTTCCCTTGCCTAGCGCGCCCATATATGTTAACCTCTTCGAAATCGATTTCGCAAGCACACTCGCTTGTCACGTAAGCAACTCGAAACTAAATGCCTGTTACGATAAAAGATCTCTCCAAAACGCTGGGCGTCTCTCGTTCAACCATTTCCAAGGCGCTTAACGACCGCCCAGACGTTTCGCCTGATACCAAGACGCGTGTGCTGCAGGCCGCCCATGATCTCGGTTATCAGCCGTCGGCCGCTGCGCGCAATCTCCGCCGCCAGCGCACGAACAAGATTGGGCTGGTCGTCACCTATCCCATTCACCGGGTCTCCGACTTCCTTTCCGAACTTATCCCGGGTATGGCGACCGTCGCTGAAGAGGCCGAATACAACCTCATTCTTTATACCTCGATGGTCGGCAGCGAGGAGCGAATTCAGAACCTCTGCCGCTCGCGAGAGGTGGACGGCATTATCATCGCCTGGCCGCCGCGCCAGAGCGAGACGGTGGCGCTTTCGCAGCTTCTGACGGATGAAGACGTGCCGCATATCTTCCTGCCGCGCCGCGTGCCTCACGACGATATCTCATACGTGGCTGCCGATCATGTGCAGGGCGCACGCCAATTGACCCAACATCTGATCGCTCTGGGGCACAGGCGTATCGGTTTCGAACGGCTGCCGGAAGTCTATGAAACCGACGACGACCGTCATGCGGGATATACTCAGGCGCTGCGCCAAGCCGGGATTCCTTATGATGCTTCTTTGGTAGTTTCTGCCGACTCGCAGGATGACGATTACGAAAGGCGTTCCTTTGACGTTTTCCAGGCGCTGGATGAACCGCCTACAGCAATCCTGTTCTTCACCGATCCTCTGGCGATTCGAGCGCTTTCACACGCCAAGGCGCACTGCATTCGCGTACCGCAAGACCTGTCCATCGCCGGATACGATGGTATTCCATCATCCGGCGTGACTGAGCCCGCGCTAACAACGGTACGGCAGGCGACATCAAAGATGGGTGTGCTGGCGGTCGAAAGCCTCTTAAAGCTGATTACAGACGGCGGCGCGGAACCGCAGCAACACATCCTGCCGGTGGAGCTGATCGTGCGGCAATCGACCGCCGTCCCCTGGAAAGGCTCCGCATGACCGCCCGCAATCAGCCTCAGGTTTCGGAAAAGGTGGTGATCGCCCGATCCGGGCGCGCCTTTTTGTATCGTACGCAGAATGCATATCTAATTGCATGAGGAGCATGTTATGCGCAAGTTACTAATTGTTCTGTCGTTGTTGGGATTGCTGATCGGCATCCCGGCATTCGCCCAGAGCGGAGACGCCTGCAATATCGATGCGCCGGCCGAGCCGGTGACGATCGAGATGATCAGCTGGCCCTTCGCCATTACCGAGTTCTATGCTGCCGAAATGGAAGCCTGCAGCGATGTAGACAATCTCACCATCAATACCAACCTGCTGGATTCGGCCTCGCTGCGAGAGCAGGTCGCCCTGGCATTGTCCGGCGGCGGTGATTCGCCCTATGACATCCTGCACGGCGCCAACGGCCAAATCGCCGATTGGGGCGCGCCTGGCTGGGTCATGCCGCTCAACGACCTGATCGAGAAATACTGGGATGAGTACGACCTTGGCGACATTCCACAAGGCTACTGGGACAGCGCCAGCTACAACGGCAATATCTACGGCGTGCCGGTGGTCGGCAATACCCTGCACCTGGTATACCGCATCGATGTCTTCGAAGAGAACGGCTGGGAAGTCCCCGATACCTATGACGACTTGCTCAACTGGTGCGACGAAGTCGGTTTGGGCAACCCGGATTGGGAATTGATCTACGCCATGGATGTATCGCGCTCGCGCGCCTGGGAGCTGGAATTCTTTATGCTGCTGCGCGCCATGGGCGGCGATTATCTCGATGAAGACAATATGCCCGCCTTCAACAGCGACGAAGGTATCGCCGCGGTCGATCTGATGATCGAAACGGTCAACCGTTGCGTCGGCGCCGATGGCGTCGCCTACGGCTTGAACGAGATTCAGGTGGCGATGGGCAACGGCGGCCTGCCGCTGACCAAGATCTGGGCCAGCCGCGCTGCCACCATGGCTGATCCCGAACGCACTGATCTGGGCGATGCCATCGGTTACGCGCCGGCGCCGAGCGTCGTCGAAGGCGGTCCGCGCGCTGGCTCCGCCTGGCTCGATTTCTACTTCATCCCGACCAACACCACCAACGATCCGGACCTGGTCTTCCAGGTGATCATGGAGACGGCTGATGTCGCCAGCCAGCAAGCCGCGGCTGCCGTCGGCTCGACCACGCGCAATTCGGCTGCAGAATATGGCGGACCCTATCTGCCAGCCGCCAACGAGACCATCGGAAACGGCATCGGAAATTACGCCGTCAACCCGGCCGTCTCCATCGCCATCGCCAAGCTGGAGCAGTATCTGCCTCTGGTATGGCCCGGCGATATGAGCGCCGAAGAAGCGCTTGAAGCGGCCGCCGCCGACTACATCACCGAGGCGACGGCTCAGGGATACATTGAGGGTTAGGCTCGACACGGAGCAAGCCGTATAGGAGCGGCCTTCGGGTCGCTCGACCGCTGCTACGGTTTACAATATGGGCGATCTGTAAGGTCGCCCATACACTAACATTGTCATGACTAGCCGAACGCATCACTGGCAAATCTAAATGAAACGCAACACGTTCTTCGCCTTCGCCTCGCCCAGCATCCTCGTCATGCTGCTGCTGATGGTCCTGCCGCTCCTGATGGCCTTGTGGCTGGCCATGCAATACATGACCTTCCGCAACATCACCGCGCCCGAATTCGTCGGCTTGCGCAACTACATCGAAATCCTGGACGATCCGCTCTTTTGGCGTTCGTTCAGCTTCACCGCGCTCTATATCGCCATTGTCGTGCCGAGTTGGGTCGTGATTGGCTTCATCATCGCGCTCTTCCTCGACCAGGTCTCGGGTCTTGTGCGCGGTGTATACCTGTCGATATTCCTGCTGCCCTTCATCATCGTGCCCGTCATCGGCACCATCATGTTCAAGCAACTCTGGGAGCCATCGGGTTTATTGACCTGGATTTATCAGGAACTGACTGGCACGCGCTTCCGCGTCAACGAGACCTCGGTCAAGACACTGATCATCATCTTCGGCATTTGGTATGTCACGCCCTTCACCATCGTCGTCTATTTCGCCGGCTTGCAGACCCTGCCGCCCGAGATGATCGAAGCGGCGTCTATCGACGGCGCCAGTCGCCTGCAAAAGATCCGCCACATCGTCATCCCCTACGTCAGCTCCCTCACGGTTTTCATCCTACTTTTTTCCATCATGGATTCCTACCGCGTCTTCGACAGCGTCTTTGTCTTGTCCGAGCTGAATCCGCAATTCAAAGCCGATACAGTCATGACCTATACCTTCCTGACCGCGATGCAGTTTCAGCGACTGGGCAAGTCCAATGCCATGGCGATTTTGACCGTCATCGGCATCATGGTTGTGCTCGTGCCCTTCCTTTATCTGATGTACAAAGAACAGATCGCGGAGCGCTAGCATGGATCGCGTCAAGAGCCCGGTCGGTCGTGTCTTTGTACATATCGTGCTGGTGATCTTCGCCGTCTACAGCCTGGTGCCCTTCTTCTGGACAACCCTGCAATCGTTAAAGACATTCAAAGATGCCTTTTCGCGCGTGCCGATATTCATATTCCAGCCCACTTGGAAGAATTACCAGGAAGTCTGGATTCGCTCGCTGCCTGAGGCCGGTTCGTCGGTTGGCTACTTCATCCTGATGGCGGCGGTCATCATTACTTGCCTTATGCTCTTCGCCCGCTACATACCGGTTAAGTCGACTTGGATATACATCGGCGGCTTGATCGGGTATGGCCTTTTGCTCTGGGCGATCCCGCAAATGGTCTATATGCAGAAGTACTACAAATATTTCATCAATACCATCATCGTCACTGTATTCACAATCCTCACCTCGATCAGTATCGGCTGCCTGGCCGGTTATGCCCTGGCGCGCTATGCTGGCATGGCGGCGGTCGTCATTCTGATCGCCGCGCTGGCTTTCCGCGCGCTGCCACGCCTGGCTTTCGTGCTACCCTATTTTTGGATCGGCTCGCTGACCAATTTGCTGGATACGCACATCCTGGTGATCATCGCCCTGGTCGCGGTTAATCAGCCCTTCACAATCTGGATGCTGCGCAGCTTTTTCATGGAAGTTCCCAAAGACCTCGAAGAGTCGGCGATGGTCGATGGCGCCAATCGCCTGACCTCGTTCCTGCACGTCATCGTGCCGGTGGCCTGGCCGGGCATCATTTCGACCGCGCTTTTTACCCTGCTGCTGGCCTACAATGAATTCTTACTGGTGCGCGTCCTGACGCAGACCAACTGGACGCTGCCGGTCGCCATCTCGCGCTACACGGGCGCGGAGGATCCGGCGCAGTTGACGCTGGCGGCGGCCGCTTCGGTCTCGGCGACGATTCCAATCATCGTCGTCATCCTCTTCTTTCAGAAGCATCTGGTCAAAGGCTTGTCGGCCGGCGCGGTGAAAGGGTAAACCAAGCGCGCTAATCACTCGGCTGTAGCGGCGACCCGTTGGGTCGCCCCCATCGCCGGAGCAAAGCACTGATTTACACACTTACGCTTAGGAGATTTCGCATGGCAATGTCTACATCGCAGCAGAACCGGGAAACCATTAGCGTGTTCTGGAAGGCAATGAACGATTCGGACGCGAGCCAGGTGTCGGATATCATCAAGACTTATACGCACGAAGATATAGCCTGGCACGGCCCCGAACCCTATAACGACATCCAAGGAGCCGATGCGCTTATCGACTGTTTCTGGCAGCCGCTGTTGCGTTCATTTCCCGATCTGCAGCGTGAATGCGATGTCCTGCTGGCGGGACGCTACCGCGACCAAGACTGGGTGAGCGCCTCGGGCTACTTCAGCGGCACCTTCGTCGAAGATTGGAATGGTATCGCCGCGACCGGCGAAAAGACGCTGATCCGCTTCGGCGAGATCATGGCCCTGGAAGCGGGCAAAATCGTCAAGACGTACTTTCTGCTCGACCTCATTGATGTGATGCAGCAAGGCGGCTTTCGGCTGGGCTGGGATGCGCCGGCAATTGAAGGGCTTCGGCCAAAAGTAAGGATCGGCAGCGGTGTGCTGCAGGATGAGCAGAGCCCGGCAGAGACGCGCCGGACCTTGCTCCTGGTCGAGGCAATGCTCTTTGGTCTGGTGCGCAAGGACCAGCCGATGGAACTCTATTGGGATCCGGAAATGGTCTGGAACAGCCCCAGCGGCGTCGGCACGGCTCGGAGTCTCGAGGAGTTTCTCGACAAGGTGCATACGGTATTCCTCCACGGCTTGTCCGGAGCCTGGGAGGGTTCACATAATGCGCGCTACGCCGAAGGGCGCTTCGCCGTATCCACCGGCTGGCCCAGTCTGGTCGCCGTACATAATGGCGAGTTCCTCACCATTCCGGCCAGCGGAAACACGCTGCGCTGGCATATTATGGACTTCTGGGAACGCAGCGATGACTTGCTTCTCACGAACTGGGTACACATCGATATGATCTATGTCTTCAAGCAGATGGGCGTGGATGTGTTCGAGATGTACCGCCGTTACCGTCAAGAACGGAGTCTCAAAGCGGGTTAGGATCCGCAGTTTAGGACAAGAAATGCCGATCTTGAGATGTTCAACGACTCAACGATAAGTTATGTAACCAGAGGCGACATGTAACGCTATGTAAAGTGCCTCTGCAACAGCAAAGGTCAATCCTAGCTTCTGCCGAAAACTCAACCGAGGGTATCTGCGGGTTTCTGGTCATCGCTTATCGGAATGTTGGCTTCGTCTCGCTCTTGGGCCCAGCGTTTCGCGTCTTCGAGAAATGTATCTGGATTGAAGGGAGCTCCTTCACCGCTTTTTACACGTTCTAGCGACCGGCGGCAGTTGGCCCGGAATTCCGCTAGGTCGCGCTTGCGCTTCTCATCGTAAGTCGCTACGCCATTCAGCCATTCTTCAACTGAAACATTGGCGGCTTCTGCTCTCTGCCGAGCCAACTCCCAATCTTCCTCGTAGGACACGTCCGATTGCATGTTCGATCTTCTTCCGTCATCCTTCGACACTTGACCATGATACCCAATTTCGTACCGGATCACGGTAAACAAGTATCCTCTACTTACTGTCTGATCGATCGTTTTTCCAAGGCAGATCTGCTGCTGCCGCAATTGCACCATGGAGCCTTCGGCAACGCGACGCGGCAGGCCGACGAGTATCGTCTACATCGGCAAGCTACGTTGACTTTTGTCTCTGTCGCATTTCAGATGGAGGCAAGACCTCATACACTACATGACGCCAATGCCCATGACCGGTTCGGCGTCAGCCTACGATTGAATAAAAACAAATGATGCGTATCGATCCCTACAGCATTCTACGTTGCACTGGAATGCTATCCGGCAAGTCCTCATGCCAAATGCCCCGCGTCGCCAACCGTTTCAGCCAGCTGCCTTTAGGCTTGGCATGCTTGCCATTGTTGCAAGGCTTGCAAGCCACGGTCAGGTTTCCTGGGTTGTTGCCAAGCGCCGCGTCAATATGTTCCAGCGTGCCGGTCCTGTCGTCAACCGGCGCGCGACAATAGAAGCAGCTGGCGCGATTGGCGAAGATGGCGGCTACGTCGGCGGCTATCAGTTTGGGACCGCCGTAGCGCCTGTTGGCGCAGTAGGCGCGGTCCCGATGTCGCGACATGATATTGTCACGCCGATAGCGCCGGTCATAGGCGCGCTTGTTGCGCAAATGCTTGTAGGGCATAAAGGCCATTCTACCAAAACGCTTTCGTCAAACCGTAACTGCTCGCTTCTGGAGGAAATGTAGTGTTTCAAGCGCGGGAAAAGGCTCGCAAATCTTGTGGGTATGGTATCGTGTGTAAAAATACATGTTTACTCACGAAAGAGGCGGCGAAAAGTGGACCGTGAAGGCGGCTTGGAGAAAGCGATCCCGGCATGAGCGAAATCATCATCCTCGGCACCGATGGCCGCGCCAGCATCGTCGCCGACACTAGCGACGAGCAATTCGACCAGCTGGTCGACCTCATCAGCGACAACCTGGCGGCCTCGTCGGGGCGGGTCTATAAGGCTTGTCCGATAATTAGTGTATGAGGGTTGCCATCGCCCCATCAAGTCTTCCACACTGCCGGTTGAAGAGTACGC
>WTGO01000035.1 GCA_011523515.1 Chloroflexota bacterium | reverse complement strand
CTTACTCATATTTAGCACCTTCTCTCATTTCCTGCTTTATCGGACAAGCCTTACAGATTCTTGAGGTGGCAAAGATTGGTGGCCTCCGCGTCTATCAGCGGTAAAAGCGGCATTACTGGTGAAGACCGCGGCCTGCGCGTTTGGTGGAGCCGCTCCGAGCGCAAGGTCGTGCCCTACGTCTTCATCTCGCCCTTCTACATTCTCTTCATCGTATTCTCGGTCGGGCCGCTGATCTACGCCCTCTACCTCAGTTTGCACCGCTGGCCCGGCACCGGCCCCATGCGGCACGTCGGCTTAGGCAACTATACCTACCTGGCCGGCGACCCGGCCTTCCTCAAGTCCCTGTGGAACACCGTCTACTACGCCATTGGCGCTTTTCTCTTCATCTTGCCGCTGGCGCTGCTGCTGGCGCTGTTGATCAACTCGACGCTGATCCGCTTTAAGAGCCTTTTCCGCATCGGCTACTTTCTGCCGATCCTCACAAGCACGGTCGCGGCCACTATCATGTTCCTGCTCATCTTCAACAATCAGTTCGGTCTGGTCAACCAAGGCCTGGCGCTGCTTGGCATCCCGGCGCTGAAATGGCTCGACGAAGAATTGGTCAAGATATCGGTGCTGGCGGTGGTGACCTGGCGCTATACCGGCATCAACGTCTTGTATTTTCTGACCGGCTTGCAGAGCATACCGCCCGAACTCTACGAAGCGGCGCAAGTGGACGGCGCCGGCGCCTGGGCGCAGTTCCGCTTTATCACTATTCCGCAGCTGCGGCCGATCGCGCTCTTCGTCGGCGTGGTGACGATGATAGGCTCCTTTCAGCTTTTCGCCGAGCCGATGCTGCTCGCCAACGGCGGACCCAACGACGCCAGTCTGACCATCGCCAACTACCTCTACCGCATGGGTTTCACCAACGCCAAGCTGGGCTACGGCTCGGCCATCGGCTGGGTGCTGGCGCTGATCATCTTCGGCTTGTCCTTCTTCCAGCTCTACCTTTTCGGCGCCTTCAGGAAGGAAGACTAAGGCGATGGACGGTACGCTCACACGCCGCGCCCAACGCACAATCGCCTATGGCTTTCTCTTCTTCATCCTGATTTCTATGGCGACGCCCTTCGTCTGGATGATCTCCAATACGATTAAGGAGCAGTCCGAAATCTTCCAGATGCCGCCGACGCTGGTCCCCGAAGAGCCGCACCTGCGCAATTACATCAGTCTCTTCGTCGACTTCGACTTCGCCCGCCATTTTCTCAACAGCGCCTTTATCGCCGTGGTTCACACCATCTCGCATCTGTTCCTGGCGTCGCTGGCCGGTTTCGCCTTCGCAAAATACACTTTCCCATTGAAGAATTTCCTGTTCCTGGTCTTGCTCGGCTCGATGATGGTGCCGCTATACACAATCTTCATCCCGCTCTTTGTGCTGGTGATCCGCCTCGGTCTGGTCAATAGCTACGCGGGCGTCATCATCCCGGGCGTGGCCGGCGCTTTCGGCATCTTCTTTATGAAGCAGAGTATGGAAGCGGTGCCCGGCGAGCTGCTCGATTCGGCCCGCATCGATGGCGCATCCGAGTTCCGCATCTATTGGCAGATCGCGCTGCCGCTGGTGCGGCCGGCGCTGGCGGTGCTGGCGGTGCTGGCCTTCATGGGCTCCTGGAACGACTTCGTCTGGCCGCTGGTTGTGCTGCGCAGCCGCGAATTGCAGACCCTGCCTGTGGTGATGGCGGGCATGGTAAACCTCTATCGGATGGAGTACGGCGTCGTCATGGCGGCCTCCCTCTTGTCGACGCTGCCAATATTGCTGCTCTTCCTGGCTTTGCAGAGACAGTTTCTCGCCGGCTTGACCGTGGGCGCGGTCAAAGCCTGATGCAAATGCAAGCCGCCATTCTAAGCGAACCAAACGGGCGCTTCCAAGTTGAGACCGTCGACCTCGACCCGCCGCGCGACGGCGAAGTCCTGGTCAAAATCGCGGCCAGCGGCGTTTGCCGCAGCGACTGGCGCGTTGCGATCGGCACGGCGCCCAAACCCATGCCCATCATTACCGGGCACGAAGGCGCCGGCATCGTCGAGACGGTCGGGCCCGGCGTCACGCGTGTTCAACCGGGCGATCACGTCATCTTCATCTGGGCGCCCGCTTGCGACCACTGTTTCTACTGCAACGGCGGCAAGCCTAATCTCTGCGAAACATTCACCGCGCTGCTGGCGACGGGCTTGCAAGCCGATGGCAACTCGCGCATCCATTGGAACGGCGAGCCGGCGCGCATCCTGGCCGGCTTGGGCAGCTTCGCCGAATACGCCGTCGTGCGCGAGGAAAGCTGCCTGCCCATTCGCCGGGACATACCGCTCGAGCTGGCGGCGGTGGCCGGCTGCGCGGTCGCCACCGGGGTCGGCGCTGCCATGTTTACGGCTGCGGTCGAGCCGGGCCAGAGCGTCGCCGTCTTTGGCGCTGGCGGCGTCGGCTTGAATATCATACAGGGTGCGCGTCTCTGTGGCGCCGACCCGATCATCGCGGTCGATGCTGACGCGAATAAACTGTCGCCGGCCCGCGATTTTGGCGCAACGCATACCCTGCCCTACGACGATGCCATCGTTCGCCGCATTCAAACGCTGACGGGCGGCCGTGGCGCTGACTGCGTTTTTGAGGCGGCCGGCATCCCCGCGCTGCAGGAAGTCGCCTTTGACGCGCTGCGCCCGGGCGGGCAGCTCACGCTCATCGGCACAACGCCGGACGACAGCCGCACCAACCTGCCCGGCGCAGTGATCACGCGTACAGAAAAAATCATCCGCGGCAGCTTCTATGGGTCGTGCCATCCCCGCCGCGACGTGCCTGCACTGCTCGACCTGTATTTGGCGGGCAAGCTCAAGTTGCGCGAGCTGATAACCAGACGGTATAGCCTGGAGCAAATCAACGCGGCTTACGCCGACCTGGTCAGCGGCGAGCTCGCCCGCGGCGTTATAGTCTTCTGACACAAGATCCCAGGTCTGTGGGCGCGCGCCTTGGCCCGCCCCCACAATCCAAATACAAAAGGGCGAGCCAAGGCTCGCCCCTACGGATCTTTTTTGCGGAATATCGCCGCTAGCCGGTCGCCGCGGCGATGGCGCGCTTGAGGAAGACGCCCGCCATCTGCTGGCGATACGCTTCCGGATAAGCGATGTCGCCGGCCAGCCAGTCGCCGATATCGGCTTTCACCGCCTCAGCCGCCGCATCCAGCGCCGCATCGTCCAGCGTCGAGCCGGCCAGAGCCGCCTCAGCGCCGGCGCATTTGACCGCCTTCACTGTCGCCCCGCCGACCGCGACATCCGCCTGCGCGCAAGTGTCGCCATCCATCTTCAGGCAGACGGCCACGCCCACAATGGCGTAGCGCGATGCCGGATGCGGGAACTTAACATAGGCGCACTGACAGTCGCTGCAGTTGGGCAGGCTGACGCTTGTGATCAGCTCGCCATCGTCCAGCGCCGTCTCGAAAAGATCGACGAAGAAGTCCTCCGCGCCCACCGAACGCGAGCCGCCGGCGCCCTGAATATTGACCGTGGCGCCGCAAGCCACCAGCACAGTCGGCGGGTCCGAGGCCGGATCGGCATGGGCGATATTGCCGCCAATAGTGCCGAAGTTGCGCACAGCCTGGTCGCCTACTTGACCGCAAGCGCTGGCCAAGGCGCTGCATATCGCCTGCACATCGCTTGAGGCGGCGATTTCGGCATGGGTCGTGGTCGCGCCGATGCTCAACCCGCCGTTCGCCGAGATTCCACGCAGCGAGTCAATCCCGCCGATATCCACCAATTGCTCGGGCGCGTCCAGGCGCAGCTTCATCACCGGCAGCAGGCTGTGCCCGCCGGCCAGGAATTTGCCCTCAGCGCTGATCGCGCTCAGCGCTTCTTCTACCGAGCCCGCCCGCGCGTAATCAAATTTGTTGGGCCACATTCTAATTGTCCTCCTGCTTTCTCCCGTCGAGGCGGGCGACTTACAAAGTCGCCCCTACATGGATTCGATTATGAGCGGGCAGCTTGAATCGCTCCCCATACTTTTGCCGATGTCAAGGGCATGTCGATCTGCTCGACGCCCAGGGGCGCCAGCGCATCCAATACTGCGTTGTACACCGTCGGCGTACTCGCGATTGTGCCGGTCTCGCCGACACCCTTCACGCCAATCGGATGATGGGGCGATGGCGTCACGGTCTCGCCCAGCTCAAAATTGGGAAACATATCCGCCTTGGGCATGCAATAGTCCATCATTGAGCCGGTCAGCAGTTGCCCATCGTCGCTGTAAATCGCGCCCTCGCAGAGCGCCTGCGCCACACCTTGCACCACGCCGCCATGGATCTGTCCGGCGACTATCTCGGGGTTGATCTGCGGCCCGCAGTCATCGACCGCGATATAACGCTGCAGCTCGATTTCGCCAGTATCCGCGTCCACTTCCACGATGGCGATATGCGTGCCGAAGGGATAAACGAAATTGGGCGGATCGTAGAATTGCGACTCCTCAAAACCCGGGTCCATGCCCTCGGGCATATTCCAGGCCAGATGCGCCATCAGCGCCACATCCTGAATGCTCTGGGACTGATCCGGCGAGCCCTTGACCGAGAAGCTGCCATCGGCGTATTCGATGTCATCGACATTGGCTTCCATCAGATGCGCCGCCAGCGTTTTCGCCTTCTCCTTGAGCTTGCGCGAGGCATGCGCCAGCGCCGCGCCGGTGACCGGCGTCGTGCGGCTGCCGTAAGTGCCCCAGCCCATCGGCGTCTCAGTGGTGTCGCCGTGTACGACTTCGATGTCCTCGACCGGGAAGCCGAGTTCCTCCGAAATGATCTGCGCCAGCGTCGTCTCCGAGCCTTGGCCATGCGGCGAAGCGCCGATCAGCGCTTGCACCTTGCCCGTCGGCGTGACCCGCACGGTGGCGCTCTCCCACAAGCCGCCCTGGAAACCAACATCTCCCGCGACCTGGCTTGGACCCAGACCGCACATCTCGGTATAAGCCGTTACGCCGATGCCGAGATAGCGGCCGTTTGACCGCGCATCGGCTTGCGCCTGACGGAAGTCATCGTAGCCGGCCATGCCCAGCGCCTTCTCGAAGGCCGCCGGATAATCGCCGCTGTCGTAATCAAGCCCGGTCGCGACATTGTAAGGTTCATCGAATGCCGGGATCAAATTCTTGCGGCGCAACTCGGCCGGATCCATGCCGATTTCGCGAGCGACATTGTCAACCATGCGCTCCAGCAAGAAGGTCGCCTCCGGTCGACCGGCGCCACGATAAGCGTCGGTGGGCGTGCCGTTGGTCATCACGCCAATCGACTTGCAGTAAACGCTGTCGATGGTATAGGGCCCCACGTAAAGCAAGCCGTGCAAAATCGTGGGGATGCCCGGCGCCGCCGTCGACAGGTAGCCGCCCATGCCGGCGTAAACGGTCGCGCGCACGCCCAGCAGCTTGCCGTCGTTGCTGGCCGCCATCTCCACATGCTGCACGTGGTCGCGCCCGTGGATGGTGATCAGGTAATTCTCGCTGCGCGTCTCGGTCCATTTGACCGGCACGCCCAGCTTCATGGCCGCCCAGCTGACCAGGGCTTCGTCCGGATAGCAAGGGATCTTGCTGCCGAAGCCGCCGCCGACTTCCGGCGCGATCACCCGCACCTTGTTCTCGTTCAAGCCGGTTACCGCGCTGATGATGAAGCGGTGAATATGCGGGTTCTGCGAGGTGCACCAAAGCGTCAGCTCCTGCGTGGCGGCGTTGTACTGCGCCATGGCTGCGCGCGGCTCCATCGCCGTCGGCAGCAGCCGCTGCTGCAAGATGCGCTCCGACACCACCACATCAGCCGCCGCGAAAGCCGCGTCGCTGGCTTCCTTGTCAAAGGGCGCCCAGGTGAAGGCGATATTGCCCTCCACATCATCGTGGATCAGCGGCGCGCCTGCCTGCGCGGCTTCTTCCGGGTCTATCACCGCCGGCAGCTCTTCATACTCGACGACCACCGCATCGGCCGCGTCCTGCGCCCGGTAACGGTCATCCGCCAGCACCATCGCCACGCCATCGCCGACGTAACGCGCCTTGCCTTTCGCCAGCGCGGGATGCTCCGGCGTTTTCAAATCGCTGTCGGGGATCAGCCAGGCCGTTGGCAGGCCGGCGAGATCTTCCAGATCGTCACCAGTGAAAACCGCGACCACACCCTCCATCGCTTCGGCGGCCGAGATGTCAATGCTCACGATGTTGGCATGCGCGTAGGGGCTGCGCACCACCGCCATGTGCAAGACGCCCGGCAGCTTGATGTCATCGGTATAGCGCGCTTCGCCCGTGATCAGCCGCGGGTCTTCCCGCCGCTTGATTCCCGAGCCAAATATTCGCGTTGTCATGGCTCACCCCCTTAAGCGCCGGCGGCGGCGTCCGCCACCTGTTTGACCGCCTTGACGATGTTGTGATAGCCGGTGCAGCGGCAGATGTTTCCTTCGAGGTAGTGGCGGATTTCGTCTTCCGAGGCGCCCGGATTGTCCTGCGCGAATGCGGCGCTGGCCATGATCATGCCCGGCGTGCAGTAGCCGCATTGCAAACCGTGATTCTCCCAGAACGACGTCTGCATCGGGTGATGCTCGCCACCATTCGCCAAGCCTTCAATGGTGGTGATGGCCGCGCCATCGGCTTGCACAGCGAGCAAGGTACAAGATTTGAGTACTTTGCCGTCGAGATGGACTGTGCAAGCGCCGCATTGGCTGGTGTCACAGCCAATTTTGGCGCCAGTTAGATCCAACTCTTCGCGCAAAAAATGGACCAATAGCGTACGGGGGTCTACATCGCGTTCATGCACGACCCCGTTTACCGTGATTGCGACTTGCATAAATCCCTCCATTTCGTCACCGGTATTTTCGCGAATTCTGTAAAGGTCGCGTCATTATAACTTGCCTGACGCTAAATTGTAACTTGCCAAGGCTAGAGGGCGCTCACGCCCGCGGCGAAACTACAACGTTCACACGGCGGAATTGTAACTTGCTTTCCCGTAATGCGCTACAAACTGGTCAAGCCTCGCTTGCGCGTCCATTGGCGTCAGCGCTGTAAGGCCAGTCATCCAGCTGGAGTAGTCTCAGGTTGGTTGGGCGACGCGACACGTCACGGAAGAAAATGATGTAGAATTCTGCTTGCCTGCCATCTGGTACTAAAAGCTCGAATGAATAGAATTCGCAAGATACTCTGGCAACATCGCTACTTTTTCATCGTGGTCACATTGCTGACCTTGGTGACGACTTTCCCCACCATTGTCTATGTCTTCAGGACTGACGTTTTCTGGCTGCCGACCGGGCCCGCCAAGGACGTCTTTATTGAACTGTGGGACATCTGGTACACCAAGCTTATCCTGGCCGGCCAAGCGGATCGATTTTATACGAACCTGATCTATTATCCTGACGGGGTCTCGCTTGCTTATGACCCCAAGTTCTTGCTGTATAACATCGCTGTCAATCTGCTCCAATTGGCGATGCCCATATCCAACGCGTACTGCCTGGCGTTTCTTTTGCTAATTGGCGCGTCGGCGCTCGCCGCGTATTCTTACGCGCTCTGGCTTTTCAAGGACAAGTGGATTGCACTCCTGGGCGCGGCCATATTCGCCTTGAGTCCACAAATTCTGGGGAATCCGCACTGGCCCAAAATCGCATGGATTTGGCCGATTCCCATTATCCTCTATTTGGTCCACCGCGGTATCGTGGAAAGGCGAGCGAGCCTGCTGGCGTTAGCAGGACTCTTGTCCGGGATTCTGGGCGAGATCATACACTACAACTTCACTTGTCTGATCATTTCATTGATGGGGCTCGCGCTAACTTTAGCCATCAGCAGGTGGCGCCAGCGGCGCTTCTGGGGATATGTGCTTCTGCTTGTAGCGGTGTCCGCATTGTCCTGCGCCTGGCGCGTGTTGCCCTTGCTGAACCAGCCGGAGGAACTCGGCGTAGCGCTTGATTATTACCAAGGTGAATACTGGAATGACCTAACGTCATTCTTCGTAAACCCGACGCATCCGATTCTGGGACCCCTGGCAAAAGCGCTGCTTCATCCGCCGCCAGACGCCGCGATCAGCTCGTCAAGCTATCTGGGAGTTGTGCCGATTGCGCTCTTGCTTGCTGGGCTCGCCAACAGCGCTACTCGGCGCAAAATGTTACCGTGGCTGGGACTGTTGCTGGTATTCGTCGTTCTCCATCTTGGTTCAACGCTTAACATCAACGGTATGGTTTTCGAAAGCATAAAGCTGCCGAAGTACTACCTGGACCAGTTGCTGCCCGAGCTATTCCGGGCCTTCACGCGCGCCAACCACTTTATGGCGGGCGTTTGTCTGCCACTGGCGATCCTCGCCTGCTATGGCTTTTCCGCCTTGCGGTCCCGGTTTCGCGTCGCCGCGGGATCAGGATGCGCGCTGCTGCTGGTTGGCGTTGTAGCCTTCGAGTATCACATACCCGTGGCTCCCGAATTTGAGCATAAAGATTTGGGTCGCCTGGTAGTGCAAGAAGAGCCCACCTTCGTTGATTGGCTTGAGACGGAAGCGATAGAGAACATTCGCCTCATCCATATTCCCTTCGGCCGCGTGAACTCCAAGTATTACTACTTTTACCAGGTGCTAAGCGGCTATCCGCAGACGGAAGGCGCTATCAGTCGCGTACCGGATTCCGCCTATAACTATATCCGAAGCAATGACTTGCTCAATGCCTGGCATCAGCAGCAACCGGCCAGCTGCCAGCTAATTGATCGAAATAAGTATCTCGCCGCGTTGGCCCAGCTGGAATCAGATGGATTCAGTCATGTGGTTTATCATCCGGAACGCTTGAATGCCGAAGCAATCAAGGGCAGTTTCCGGGAAGCCGAGCCGTCTTTTGAGGACGCAAATGTATGGATCTTCCGCCTGAACGACCTTCGCGACAGTTGCGCGGAAGCGCCTGGAGCTCATCTTGCCTTCACCCGCGCCTACGACTACGCCTTGCAGCAGCGTTCGATCCTGGCTGAACGGAATGAGTATTTGCTCGTCTTTCCGCCGACAATCCGGGCGACGGATCATTTTCTGCGCTATCTGCGCCACTTTGCTGACATCGACCGGACTCTTGCGACTGTCGCCAGCGATGAACGGGCCAACATCAAAACCCAACACCTGGACGTGACCAAGGAGATTTCAAGCGCGGGCTTGGAACAACACGCTGCCCTTTGGCTGGTAAACAGTCCGGAAACATTCGCCGCCGAGCAGACTCCGGCATTTCAAGACTGGTTCGCGAGGCGCTTCCATTTCTGCCGGCGCGTCGGGGCGGATGAGGGCGCTGCTTTTGACCTGTATCTGAGAGCTGGCGTCCCCTGTTCCGCTATGGACGACAGCAGCGCTATGGAAATCCAGTACGACTTTGGCGTGCGCCTGCACAACGCATCCTACGATTTCACAGCAGGCATGATCCGCTTCTACCTGGCCTGGGCCAACACTAGCAGAGACAAATACTCATTTTCGCTTCAATTCTTCGACGTAAACGGGCAGAAGGCGCTGCAGGAAGACAGAGTGATCCGCCACCAACTGCTGTCGACCTACGAGATTGACGCCTCGTCATTGCCGGCGGGCGTCTACTCGATACAGCTGATCGTTTATGATTTCGAGACGCTAGCCAGTCAAGGCGGCACGGTAACCGACACCGGCGAGCGCTTTGATCGCGCGCTTGAAATCGGCAGCATCAATTGGTCGCCCTAGTCGCTTGTCGCCAACCGCCGCGAGCGAGCGATAGCCCTGACGCGAGATGTCTCGCCGCGAAGCTTAAGGCGATACAATACTCGGATATGACATTCAAGTAATATGGTCAAGGGGCGCATCATCAATGCCGGGTCTGTTTAACGCGCTGCGCGAGCATCGACACTTTTTCATTATCGCCACCTTGCTGATTCTCGCGACTACCTTCCCCACTATTGTCTACGTCTTCAAAACGGATATTTACTGGCACCCGGCCAGCAACAGTAACGATGTTTACATCCATTTTTGGGATGTCTGGTACGGCGGACAGTTCCTGGCCGGCCAAGCCGACTCGTTCTATACTGGTTTATTGTTTTACCCAGAGGGCTTGTCGCTAGTTTCCCATCCCTTTAATATTCCGCATATCATCGCGGTGAACGCCTTCAGTCTCTTTCTACCAGTATTCAATGCCTTTAGCCTTGCCTATTTGCTGAATATTTTTGTCTGCGCTCTTTTCGCCTACGTGTATCTGGTTTGGCTGTTTAAGGACAAGTGGATCGCAACATTTGGCGCGATCGTATTCGGACTCGGCCCCCACGTCGTCGGTCACCCAAATCATCCTCCAATCGCACACATTGCCCCGATTCCATTGGCCGTCTATTGCGCTCATCGCGGCCTCACAGAGAGCCGCCGCCTACTGGTTGTTTGTGCCGGCTTGCTGGCGGGGCTGACCACCGTCGTCATCCTTTATGTTTTTACCTGTCTCATGATCACACTCGGATTCCTTGTCCCCGCCCTCGCCCGCGCCAGATTGCGCGAAAAACATTTCTGGCTCAATGTCGCGCTGCTAATCTTGACCATATCGCTCTCGAGCCTGTGGCGCATTTATCCCCTGGTCACCGGTATTGATTCCGTGGTCGAAGTGGCGAAATGGCATGGTGAAGGGGAGATTCATACTGACGCAGTTTCCTATTTCATCAATCATAAAAATCCCGTCTTTGATCGTTGGCTGAACTCGGCCGCGCTACTTGACAAAAACAAACAGTTTAGCGCGACCAGCTACCTGGGTTACTTGCCTCTGCTGCTGACCGGTCTCGGTTTGCTGACGATAGCGACACGGCGAAAGATGGAGCCATGGCTCTTGCTCTGCGCCTTGTTTCTTATCTTGCGCTTAGGCTCGCGCCTGACCGTCAATGGCGTAGTTTATTCCGATATTCACCTGCCAAAATACTACCTTAATCAACTCTTGCCCCAAGTCTTTTCGCCATTTTGGGAGGCCGATCACTATATGATCGGCGTGTTGCTGCCGCTGGCTGTTTTGGCTTGCTACGGTCTTGTAGCTTTGCAGCAGCGCTTTGCCTCGCTGGCCAAGCCTGGGGTCGTTCTGGCGCTCGTCGCGATAGTCGCCAGCGAG
>WTGO01000130.1 GCA_011523515.1 Chloroflexota bacterium | reverse complement strand
TCAATTCCGTTAGCATTATAGTGAACCAGTACCGGACAAGCCTTGTAGGGGCGACCTATCAGGTCGCCCATAAGATCGCTGGGAATTGCAGGGGCGAGCCTTGGCTCGTCCGCTCGGTGTCCTCGGTGGTAAAGGGTGACAAACGCGCCTGTGTCGCGCCTAGCCCAGCAGCGCCTCGACCTCGCCGCGCACCCGCGCGTCCTCCTCGCGCCGGTGCAAGTCGCTCAGCAGCTTGCTGCTGTCGAGCTCCATCGTCCGCCACAGCGCCCAGGCCGCATGCCCGCGGGCAAGCGCGCTCTCGTCATAGAGCAGTTGAATCAGGTGGGGGATGGCCTGCTCGCCGCGCCAGTTGCCGGCGGCGATGCAGGCGTTGCGCACCATCAGTTCGCGCCCGGCGCGCTCCACCGGCGTGCGCCGGAACATGGCCCGGAATGACGCCTCTGTCGACATCAAGATATCGGTCAGCTTCGGCGCCACTCGATGCAAGTCTAAGGGCAGGAAGGCGACTTCGTCGGTCTCCTCGGCAAAGCGCTGAAAGGGGCAGACATCCTGGCAGATATCGCAGCCGAAGATCCAATTGCCGAAGTCGGGGCGCAGGTCGCGGTCGATCCAGCCTCGATTCTCGATCGTGTGGTAACTGATGCAGCGGCGCGCGTCCAGCACATAGGGCTCGGGGAAGGCATCAGTCGGGCAGGCCGACAGGCAGCGTGTGCAGGTCCCGCACATGGTCTCGCGATGGGGTACGTCGTAGTCGTCAAACTCCAGCGATGTCACGATCTCGCCGATGAAGAAATAGCTGCCGCGCCGCGGATGAATCAGCATGGTGTTCTTGCCGATGAAACCCAGGCCGGCTTGCTGGGCGTGGCTGCGCTCCAGGATAGCGCCCGTATCGACATAGACCTTCTGCGCCGCTGTCTCGCCACTCATGTCCGCCAGCCATTCGACGAAAGCCTGCAGCCGCAGCTCCAGCACGCGATGGTAGTCCAGCCCCCAAGCGTACGAGGCGATCCGGCCGCGAGCCGGGTCGTTCAGCGTTTCCTCTGCCGCATAGCGAGCGTAGTAATCCAGGCCGACCAGAATCAGCGACTTGGCGCCGGGCAAGATCTCGCGCAGGTTTTGCCTCCGCTTAACGCGATCCGGCCGCGCCATATAACCCATCGCGCCCTGCATCCCCCGCCGAATCCAGCGCAGGTAGGCGGCCAGCGTGGGCGACGGCTCCGCCGGCGTTATCCCGCAGAGATTGAAGCCGAGTTCGCGAGCCTTACGCTTCAGGCTCGCTGCCGTGAGGGTCATGGCGCCTGTACAAATCGCCTAATCGGCGACCGGCAAATAGTCAATCTCCTTCAACGTTGCGACTATGCCTTCCCAGGTCGCCGGGGGCGCATATTCCACGTGCATCGTCTTGCTGCCGACATCGCCGCTGATGCTGGAGACGCCTTCTAGTTCGCTCAGCTCGTTCGAGATCGCCTGTACGCAGCCGGCGCAGCCGATGTTGGGCACTTCAAAAGTCTTGCTGGTCATGGCTCTTTCCTTGTGTTTGATAGTTATATTGTAACCAACCCGCACCAAGAAGTAACCGAAGATTGTGTTGTCTAAGTGTAAATGCAAGCAGATCTCGAGTAGATTGAGCCAAGCGCTGGCGCAACATCTGAAATTTCGTTAAATTCTGGTCGGTCCTACGCGCCGGTCTTACAGGAATAAAGCTTGGGAAAGTGAATACCTATGCGGCATTTAGAACAGCATTCGCCTCCGGATGAAGGCGCCGAGCGCTTAGTGCGGTTTGCGGACGCGCTGGGTCTGGAAGTTGCGCCGGAAGACTTGGCAGCGCTGTCTGAGCAGCTGCGCTTGCTTGAGGCGCTGGAACGCGACGAGCTTCAGGATTATCCACCGATTCTGAAATTGGATGCTGACTGGCATGACTGATTCGCTTGATCTGGTCAATCTCTCTATCAGCGAAGCGGCGGCCGCCTTGCGCAAGGGCGAAGCGACATCGGTGGCGCTAACCGAGGCAACACTTGCGCGCATTGACCAGACCGAGCCGACGCTGCAGGCATACGCCACTATACCGGCGAGCCGGGCGCTGGCGGCCGCAGCACAGGCTGACCGAGAACTGGCGGCCGGGCGCGATCGCGGACCCTTGCACGGCATCCCAATCGGCGTGAAGGACAACTGCTGCACGAAAGGCATCTTGACCGAAGTAGGCTCGAAAGTCTTGGCGGGATTCGCGCCTGACTACGATGCGACGGTGGTTGAGAAGTTGTACGCGGCCGGCGCAATCATCATCGGCAAAACGCGCTGCCACGAATTCTCCTGCGGCGGCAGCGAACCGCCGACGCGTACGCCCTGGGACCTCAAGCGATTTCCCGGCGGAAGCAGCATCGGCTCGGGAGTGGCGCTGGCGGCGCGCTCGGCCTTCGGGGCCATCGGCACCGATACCGGAGGCTCGATCCGCATCCCGGCTTCCATCGAAAATCTGGTCGGGATGAAAGCGACCTTCGGCCGGGTGAGCGCGTTTGGCGTCGTGCCACTGGCCTGGTCGCTCGATCATGTCGGGCCCTTAACCCGCCGCGCGCGCGATAATGCGTTCATGCTGGGCGCGATTGCCGGTCACGATCCCAGAGACGCCAATTCCGCCCGCGTCAATGTGCCGGACTTCACAGCCGGCATTGACGACGGCGTGCGTGGATTGCGGCTCGGCATTGAGCGCGAGTACTTTCTGTATCCTGGAGTAACCGAAGCGGTGCGGGCAGCGACTGAAGCCGTCATCAGTCAGCTTGCGGAACTGGGCGCGGAGATTATCGAGGTTAGCCTGCCCGAACTGGCGCACACCCGGGAGACGCTGATCACCATCCGCATGGTGGAATCGGCCAGCTATCATCGGGAGCTGATTCGCGAAAAGGGACACCTGTACAGTCCCGGCACGCGCGCTACGCTGGAGATTGGCCAAGCGGTACTGGGGACGCAATATGTCGCGGCTCTGCGAGCTCGAGAACGCTTTCGGGCTGCCATTCAGGCGCTTTTTCGGCGAGAGAACCTGGCAGCGCTGGTTTCGCCGACCATTCCCGTGCCAGCCCCGCTGTTGAGCGATGTGCGCAAGCCGCGCGACGACATGGACACCGGCGAGACGCCAACCGATGGCTTTGTTCATCACGTTTATCCGGCCAATCTCAGCGGGCAGCCGGCGCTCAGCGCGCCAGCCGGGTTCACGCCGGAGGGTCTGCCGATCGGCTATCAGTTGACGGGACGGCCATTTGACGAGGCAACGCTCTACCGGATCGCCTACGCCTATGAGCAGACGCAAGACTGGCACGAACGCCAGCCGCCGCTCGTATATGATTGAGTCGCACGGCGCCCGCGTCACGCGCGCGGGCAAGTAGCGCATTCTACATGAATGCCTGAATGCCCGTCTGCGATCGGCCCAATATCAGGGCATGGATGTCACTTGTGCCCTCGTAGGTGTTGACCGCCTCCAGATTCATGACGTGGCGGATGACGTGGAATTCATCCGAGATGCCGTTGCCGCCGTGCATGTCACGCGCCGTCCGGGCGATGTCAAGCGCTTTACCGCATGAGTTCCGCTTTACGAGGGAGATCATCTCCGGCGTGGCGTCGCCGCTATCCAGCAGCCGCCCGACCCGCAGAGCGCCCTGCAACCCCAGCGTGATTTCGGTCATCATGTCCGCCAGCTTGAATTGAATTAACTGGTTGGCCGCCAGGGGTCGCCCGAATTGCTGTCGATCCAGCGTGTATTGGCGCGCGGCATGCCAGCAGAATTCAGCCGCGCCCAGCGCGCCCCAGGCAATGCCGTAGCGGGCGAGATTCAAGCAGCCAAAGGGCCCTTTCAAGCCGACGGCGCCGGGCAGTAGGTTTTCGTCTGGCACGAAGACCTCATCCATCACGATCTCGCCGGTGCTGCTGGCGCGCAAACTGAATTTGCCCTCGATTTTTGGCGCCGACAATCCCGGCATGCTCTTCTCCAGGATGAAGCCGCGGATGGCGCCAGCGCTGAAATCTCCGCCGTATGCTTTGGCCCATACGATGAAGACATCGGCAATCGGCGAGTTGGTAATCCACATTTTATTGCCGTGAAGGGTCCAGCCGCCGTCGACTTTAGTCGCCCGAGTTTCCATGCCGCCCGGATCGCTGCCGTGGTTAGGCTCGGTCAAGCCAAAGCAACCGACCCGTTCGCCGCTGACGAGTTTGGGCAGGTGCTTACTCCGCTGAGCGTCACTGCCGTAGGCGTAAATCGGGTACATGACCAGCGAGCTCTGCACGCTCATGGCGCTGCGATAGCTGCTGTCCACCCGCTCCACCTCGCGCGCGATCAGACCGTAGCAGACGTAGTTCAGGCCGGCGCCGCCATGCGCTTCCGGCAGGGTCGCGCCCAGGATGCCCAGCTGGGCCATTTCGCCGTAGATGTCGCGGTCAAAGACCTCGTGTCGGTTCGCCTCCAGGATGCGCGGCATCAGCCGGTCCTGGCAGTATTCGCGGGCGACATCGCGCACCATGCGCTCTTCGTCGCTCAGCTGATCATCGAGCAGGAAGGGATCATCCCACTGAAACTGGCTTGTCATTACAGCCTCATCCTATTGTTCGCCTCGGCCTCAGCCCCATCATACCTTTACTGCCACGCGATTTATACGAGGAATGCGCTTGGCTGAGTAAGGATTATCCGTTCAAATGCCAGTATCCAGCGGTTATAATGCGGTGGCGGCGGAGGGCGCTTCGCGCTCAATTCTCCGCGCATTAAGACAGATCATGCGCTGTCTTCCAATCATCAGCAATGACGCAAACGGACCCAGAGCCGCATGCAAGACAAGATCATCGTTCGCGGAGCGCGCGAGCACAATCTCAAGAATATAGATGTGGAAATCCCACGCAACCAACTGGTGGTCATCACCGGTCTTTCGGGCTCGGGCAAGTCCTCGCTGGCATTTGACACGATTTTCGCCGAGGGCCAGCGGCGCTATGTCGAGAGCTTGAGCAGCTATGCGCGGCAATTTCTCGGCTTGATGGAAAAGCCCGATGTCGATCAGATCGAGGGTTTGAGCCCGGCAGTGTCAATCGACCAGAAGAGCGTCAGCCATAATCCGCGCTCGACTGTCGGCACAGTAACTGAGATTTACGATTATCTGCGCTTGCTCTATGCGCGCGTGGGTATTCCCCATTGCCCGACTTGCGGCGTCGAGGTATCGGCGCAGAGCGCGCAGCAGATTGTCGATCAAGTCTTAAGTATGGCCCCCGACAGCCGTATTCAGGTGCTGGCGCCGATTATTCACCGCAAAAAGGGCAACCACATCAAGGTGCTGGAGGACATCGGCAAGCAGGGTTTCGCGCGCGTTCGCGTTGATGGCGACGTGCGCGACCTCGACGAAGAGATTACATTGGATCGATATGTCATCCACGATATCGAAATCGTGGTCGACCGCTTGATCATCCGCCGATTTGACAGCGATCAATACGAAGAAGCGAGCGCCTTTGAGACGCGCCTCACCGATGCTATCGAAACCGCCCTGGAATTAGGCGACGGGCGGATCATCATCCAGGATGTTACCGATCGCGACAATTCGGTCGATCACTTGTTTAGTGAAGATCTGGCCTGCCCCAACGGGCACGGCAGCGTGCCCCAGCCGGAACCGCGCCTGTTCAGCTTCAACACGCCCAGCGGCGCCTGCACAACTTGTCAGGGCTTGGGCTTCAGCCTCGAGATCGACCCGGATATGATCGTGCCGGACAAAGAGATTTCGATCGCTGACGGCGCGATCAACGCCAACGGTCATAGCGTAGAAGACAAGCGCGGCTGGAATTGGAATGTTTATTGCAGCCTGGCGCGCGCTTACGGCTTCCGGCTGGATGTGCCCTGGAAGAAGCTGAGCAAAAAGCATCAGGAACTGGTCCTGTATGGCTCGGGCGATAAACGCTTCGACGTCACCTATTACCACTCCAACGGCCAGCAGCGTACCTGGTCAACCCGCCACGAAGGCGTTATCCCCAATCTGGAGCGCCGTTACGGGCAGACCGAATCCGAATTTATCCGCGGCAAAATTCAAGATTATATGCGCGAGATTCCTTGCCGTTCCTGCGGCGGCCAACGTCTGCGGCCGGAAGCCCTGTCTGTCACCATTGGGGACAAGACTATCCATGACGTCACCCATTTTCCGATTGACGAACTGAGCGTCTGGGTCGACTCGCTGCGCGGCGAGGGAGCGATTTTGAACGACCGCGAGCAACAGATCGCGCATCAAATACTGCGCGAGCTCACCTCGAGAGTGGGTTTTCTGAGCAATGTGGGGCTGAACTATTTGTCGCTTTCGCGCAGCGCGGCCACCTTAAGCGGCGGCGAATCACAGCGGATTCGTTTGGCGACGCAGGTCGGCAGCCAATTGACCGGCGTCCTGTACGTGCTGGACGAGCCCTCAATCGGCTTGCATCAACGAGACAACAAACGCCTGATCCGCACTTTGACCGGTCTTCGCGATATCGGCAACACCGTGCTGGTTGTTGAGCACGATGAGGATACGATGCGCTCATCCGACTGGCTGATCGACCTGGGACCGGGCGCGGGGGAACACGGTGGCGCGGTTATCGCGGCGGGACGGCCGGAGGAGGTCGCGCGCTCCGCTGAGAGCTGTACAGGCGCTTTCTTGTCGGGACGCTTCCAGATCCCGCTGCCGGAGAGTCGCCGCGACGGCTCGGGCGAGTGCCTGACCATCAGGGGCGCGCGCGCCAACAATCTCAAGCGAATTGATGTGGATTTCCCGCTGCGCAAACTGATCTGCGTGACTGGCGTCAGCGGCAGCGGCAAGTCGTCGCTGGTGGTGGAGACGCTATATCGCCGCCTGGCCCAACTGATCAACCGCAGCCGCGAACGGGCCGGCGAGCACGACGAGATCATCGGCGCGGACAAGATCGACAAGATTATCAATATCGATCAGAGCCCGATTGGGCGTACGCCGCGCAGCAATCCCGGCACCTATACCAAGATGTTCGATGATATCCGCAGCCTGTTTGCTGAGCTGCCCGAGAGCAAGATCCGCGGCTATAAAGCGGGGCGTTTCAGCTTCAACGTCAAGGGCGGGCGCTGTGAAAATTGCGAGGGTCAGGGGTTAATCAAGATCGAGATGCAGTTCTTGCCAGACGTCTATGTTCAGTGCGAGGTCTGTCGCGGCACGCGTTACAACCGCGAAACGCTGCAAGTGCATTTCAAGGGCAAGTCAATCGCCGATGTGCTCAGCATGACGGTCAGCGAGGGTTTGGCTTTCTTCGAGAATCTACCGCGTATCCGCCGCAAGCTGGAGACCCTGGATGCGGTCGGGCTGGGTTACATTCGGATTGGTCAGCCCGCCACCACCTTGAGCGGCGGCGAGGCGCAGCGCATCAAATTAAGCCGCGAGCTTTCGAAGCGCGCCACCGGGCAAACCCTCTACATTCTGGACGAACCTTCGACCGGGCTGCACGCCTTTGACGTGGAGAAGCTGATCAATGTGCTGCAAAAGCTGGCCGACACAGGCAACACCATTATCGTAATCGAACATAATCTTGACATCATCAAAGTCGCCGATCATATCATCGACCTCGGTCCCGAGGGCGGCGGCGGTGGCGGCGAAGTCATCGCCCAGGGAACCCCGGAAGATGTCGCCAGCAACGCAGCCAGCTACACCGGGCAGTACCTGGCGCCATACTTAAGAGTTCCGGAGCCGGCTTGATAACGCCGGCGGCAGGCGCCTAGCTGTGGCAAGGTTCTGGTTTGTTTCCGCGCCGCTCTTCAGCCACACGGATTGGGGCGGCTTCTTTGAGACGGCGCAGGCGCTGCAGGCTCGCTGTCACGATGTCCTCTGGCTTAGTGAAGCGCCGCTCGAGCCAACGATCACACAGCGGGGAGTCGCCTTCCGCGCCATACGCAAGACCGGCTGGCTCTGGCCCCCGCCGCCGCCGCCCGATCTGAGCAGCATCCCGCCGCAAGAGGCGGTCAGTCTGCGTTACAAGCGGGCGCTGGACACCTGGTTGAGCGAGGGTCTGGTCGCGGAAGCTGTCGAGGCTTTGCTCGACCTGGAAGATGAAATCGGCAGACCCAACGCCATCGTCTCCGATCCCTTCCTGAGCGCGTCGGCGATTGCGGCAGAGTTGCTGGATGTGCCGCTGGTCATCTGTGGCTGGCCGGCGCAATCTGCGCTGGATGCCAACGCGCTGTTCCCGGTGCAACGCGATCTGAGCAGCGACAGCCAGCGGCGCATTCAGCGACTTTGCGACCGCTTCGGCATCAGCGGGCGCAACTTCTTGCGCGGCTCGACGCCGTCAATCGTCAGCGAAGCGCTGCACATCACCTACTTCACGCCCGGCTGGTACCAAGCTGAATTGCCGACCATCTTGCCGCAGACGCAATTCGTCGGCGGCGCGCCTACCCGGCCGGCCGACCCGCCGCCGCAGTGGCTGATGGATATCCCGCCAGAGCGCGCGCTGGGGCTGGTCACGCTGGGCACGGTGTTCACCGGCGACCTGGGCTTCTATAGCTGGGCGGCGCAGGCTGTGTCGAGCGTGGGACTGGTCCCCGTGGTGACGCTGGGCTGGAATCCCGTCGCGTCCGAGCCGAAGGCGGAACTGAAGCGCGCGCTGCCGGCCGGCACTCGACTGCTGAACTGGGCGCCCTACGCGCATGTGCTGCCGCGCTGCCGGCTGATGATCCATCACGGGGGCATGGGCACGACGCACAGCGCTGTCATACATGGCATACCGCAGATTGTCGTGCCGCACGCCGCCGACCAGCGCATACAGGCGCGGCGCGTGGCGGAGGCGAAAGTGGGCTTGCACCTGACCGCGCATGACGTGCGGCAGGGTCAACTGCGCGAAGGTGCGCAGGCTCTGCTGAACGCGGATTGGGTGCTGGAGCGGGCGCGTGGCCTGGCACGGGAGATGGCGGCGCTGGGCGGCGTCGAGCGCGCGGCGGAGCTGGTCGAGGGGGTTGTGGGTTAGGTGGAGGAGTCGATTATGGATTCAACGAGTTTGTAGACTCGTGAGCCGATCTGGTTTAGCCAGCGGTCGTCTTCCTTTATGTCAGATACTCTGGCATTTGCAACTGCAAAATCAACACTTGGCAAATAGCATGAAGTCTTTAGGTTCGACTTGCTGTAAGATCCGCAGATTGATATTAGTTCTAACTCCAATCTGGTCTTATTTCCGGTTTTCTTATTTTCTTCAAGTGCTGCCAGTTCCTCACAATTGTAGTCATCAAGCGACCGCAGATGAAACAGTAACCACAATTCAAATGCGGGATTGCTATCGGCTACACAAAACCCTTTCTGACGTGCCTCCTGCGTTACGCGGCTAAGCATGGAAACGTTCCATCTGTCGCGGTCGATTACCAGCCACAACTCATCGTTTTCACCAAGCTCGTACTCGTTATTGAAGTCAGAAAGACTGGCCAAAACATGCTTAGGCGATGAGTCCGCAGATTGAATTGTCTCTACGTGTACACTCGGATGGTTGTATCTCTCGTCTGCCGCAAGGTCGTCAAAGTATATTTGCTCTGTTTTGGTTCCTTCGGAAACGATGACAAAGAGTTTCTTGATGTCTCGTCTACCCGCAATCCGCTCTCTGTCAGTGTACCGCCTAGTCTTCATGCTTCACGCAACCAGTCGAGGCTTTCAAGGCTGGGACTTACAGGAATCGCGCCAAATCTCCCGAAGAGATAGCCTTTCTCTATATTCATTTTTTCGGGGAGCCTGAATTCTTCGAGAGAATATAATGACGAGGCACCGTTCCTATCTTTTTCGATGAACCAGATTTCATCGCGCCTGAGAAGATCCAGATCCAGTAGACCAGTATCGTGTGAAGTCACTATGAGTTGGTTCTCCCGATTGCCCGCAGATGCTAGGAAGAGTTCAATGACTTTGCCTGTCAAATGTGCATGAATACTGCTGTCCAGTTCGTCAATGACAAATACGCGATCAGATTTTCCACTGTGCAAATCTAGCAATGCTGGCATTAGCTGCAATAGGCGTCGTGTACCATTTGATTCTGCGGACAAATTAAAAGCCACTTGACGATTTTTCCCCTTAATCTTGTGCAACGTAACGAGCCTACAGGCTGAAAAGTCATGATTTGAATCGACAAGAATGTAGTCTTCACGACCGGGATATCCAAATATCGCCTTTTCGTCAGAGCCTTCGCTAATATCCGGCACGTTTTTCTTCGCGAAATCTCTAAACTCGTCTGACAGAACTGATTCAGCATCCATCTCGATTGGTACTAGATCAACTCCGTCGATTCCTAGGTCGAGAAAGTCAAGAACGTCTTCTAGTCTGTTTTTGAATTCCATGTCTTTCAATATTCCAAGTCCAATGCCTTGAATTGGAATCGAATCACCGAATACCGGTACGAGCGTTCGGTCAAACCAGTCGTAGATGATATCCAGAAAAGCGATCCTGGATTCAAGACGGTTTGGACTGGACGGGCTAGCGACTAGATCTAATGTAGTTCCAGGTGTACGTCTGATGAACAGTCTGGCGTCACGTTCGTAGGCGTTTGCAGCGATTCCGTTATCTGGATCGTCGTCTCCACTAATTCCAGCATTCCCTTCCATATTGACTGCTGTCAAAAAGAGCTCGTTTGGAGCGAAATTCCTGATGAAATCGAAGTGGTTTTCTTCGTTGGTGACCAAGACATTTACTGCGCCAATCTTCACATTCGTTTTGCCCTGAGAGTCAGTCACTCGTTCGAACATCATGCTAGTGCTGTCCGCAAGGATCTCGTGCAAAGATTCCTTGTGCACCCGACGATTATCTACCGTGAACTGGTACTCAAAACTTTGTGCCAAACCACATTGGATCTCGAATACGAATTTCGAAGGCTTCTGTGAGGTTTCACTGTCGAGGAGAAAGGGCACAAGCTTGAGATCTATTGCCTCTGAAGGCCCTTGAGTTATGAATTCTTGAGCATAGCTCAACGCTCTAATCAGATTGGACTTTCCAGACTGATTTGCTCCGAATGCGACGCTAGTTTTTAGAAGACGCAAGTCCCGAATATCCGTAACGTGGTCGGGATGCTCATCAGACTCTCCCGCGACCATTGAAAACTCGACCTCGTCCTTAAATGAGAGGAAGTTCTCGACCATAAATCGAATCAACATGATTTGTCACCTCCACTACTAATGTGTGAACAATCACGCATTAGTCATTGTCCGCGAATACTGCCAGAAATGCAATGGACGCAAGATTAGCGGTACTCACTGTGCCTAAGCTACAATATCCGCCATCTCACGTCCACCAAGTCAGAAAGCGCGGACACAATGAATCTTCCCCTCGACAACATCGGACACTGGCGCTGCATCGGGCCCTTCCGCGGCGGACGGGTCGTCACCGTTGCCGGACACCCCACGGAACTCGGCACCTTCTACTTTGGCGCTTGCGCCGGCGGCGTCTGGAAGACCGAAGACGCCGGGCAGTATTGGGAGAACATCTCCGATGGTTACTTCAAAACGGCTTCGGTCGGCGCGCTGGCCGTGTCGGAATCCGACCCCAACGTCATTTACGCCGGCATGGGCGAAGCCACCATCCGCATTGATGTCTCGCATGGCGACGGCGTGTACAAGTCGACCGATGCCGGGCGCAGTTGGAAGCACGTCGGATTGGACGACACGCGGCATATCGGCAAGCTGCGGATTCATCCGACTGACCCCGACATCGTGTATGTCGCGGCGCTGGGCCACGCTTTTGGACCTAACGAACAGCGCGGCGTTTTCCGCTCGACGGACGGCGGCGAGAATTGGGAGCGTGTGCTCTTCGTCAGTGACAAGGCCGGCGCCGTCGATCTCAGCATCGATCCGAATAATCCACGCATTATTTACGCCAGCATCTGGGAAGCGTATCGCAGTTTTCACATGATGAGCAGCGGCGGCGAAGACAGCGGCATCTGGCGCTCGCTGGATGGCGGAGACAGTTGGGAGAATATCTCGGCGAACAAGGGTTTGCCTTCGGGCATCTTGGGCAAGGTTGGCATCGCGGCGTCTCCGGCTCAAGCGGGGCGCGTCTACGCCCTGGTCGAGCATGAAGAGGGCGGCATGTACCGCTCGGACGACCACGGCGACAGCTGGAGATTTGTGGCACGTAACAACGACATCATCTCGCGCGCCTGGTATTACATGCACTTGACGCCCGATCCGCAAGACGCCGACACGGTCTACGTCAACAACTTGCGCTTCTGGAAGTCGATTGATGGCGGCAAAACCTACCAAATGATCGGCACGCCACATGGCGACAACCACGACTTGTGGATCGACCCGCAGAATCCCAAACGGATGGTGCAGGGCAACGATGGCGGCGCTTGCGTGTCGTTCAATGGCGGCGCCTCCTGGTCGTCTATCTTCAATCAGCCGACTGCGCAGTTCTATCATGTGGCCGCCGACAATCGCGATCCCTATTTCGTGTATGGCACTCAGCAGGACAACAGCAGCGTGGCTGTGCCGAGCCGCAACGAGAAGTCGTCGCTGATGTGGCTGGACGGCTTCATCGCCGGCTCGGGCGAAAGCGGCTATATCGCCATCAAGCCGGATGACGATGACATCGTCTTTGTCGGCGCCATCGGCAGCTCGCCCGGGGGCGGCAACTGTTTGCAGCGCTACGATCACGGCAGCAAGCAGCTGCGCCTGGTGACCACCTGGCCCGAGATGACATCGGGCGAGGCGGCGGCGGATTACAAGTATCGTTTCGCCTGGACCTACCCCATCGTATTTTCGCCGCATGACCCGGATACGCTGTACATCGGCGGCAATCTTGTCTTCAAATCGACGGACGAGGGCCACAGTTGGCAGCCGATCAGCCCCGACTTGACGCGCGCTGACCCGGCTACGCTGAGTATCACCGGCGGGCCCGTTAATCGTGAAGGCGCGAGCGCTGAAGTCTACGCGACCGTGTTCGCGCTGGCGGAATCAGCGCATGAAGCGGGTGTGATCTGGGCCGGTTCTGATGACGGGCTGGTGCATATCACGAAGGACAATGGCGAGACCTGGGAGGATATTACGCCGTCCAACTTGCCGGAATGGTCCCTGGTGAGCGCGCTCGAACTCTCGCCGCATGATCCGGCGACCTGCTACCTGGCGGCGCTGCGCTACAAACACGATGATTATGCGCCGTATTTGTACAAGACCACCGATTATGGTATGTCCTGGGCGCGCATCAACGACGGTATCGCCGACGATGACTTTACGCGCGTCATCCGCTGTGATCCGGCGCGCCCCGGCTTGCTCTACGCGGGCACTGAAACCGGCGTTTACGTCTCCTTTAACGATGGCAACCAGTGGCAACCCCTGCAATTGGACCTGCCGGTCGCGCCGATTCACGATTTGCTGGTCAAGAACAAGGATCTCGTCGCCGCCACGCATGGGCGCTCCTTCTGGATCCTGGATGATCTGACCCGACTACATCAGCTAAGCGCCGACGCTCAATCCAGTGAGGCAATGCTGCTCAAGCCGCGCGCTACGCAACGCGTACTCGAGAGCATTGACGGGCGCCGCCTGGTTGACCAGCCAGGCAAGACCTATATGAGCTCAACGGGCGTCTCGGCGGCTTACACGCATACGACGACGCCCGAAAATGTGGTCGTGCGGAACTTCCTTGATTCTGGCGAAAATTTGCCGCGCGGCGTCCTCGTGACGTATTTCCTGCCGGACGCGCCTGCTGACAAAATCGCGCTGAGCATCGCTGATACGGGGGGCAAGGTACTCTGCGAATTCAGCAGCATGGATGAGAAGGATCGCCAACAGCAGAAGGAAAAGCCGGACAAGACCATCGTTTATCTCACGGCAGAGGCGGGTTGGAACCGCTTCGTTTGGGACATGCGCTTGCCGACATCGCCCGCCCTGAACGGCAAAGATCCGCAATTTGAGCGGATGCCCGGCCCAACCGTACCGCCCGGCCGGTATCAGTTGTCGTTGTCGGTCGGCGGCGAGACACAAACACAAGACTTTGATCTGATCAAAGACGCGACATCTTCGGCGTCGGCCGAGGAGCTGCAGGAACAATTTGATCTGCTGGTGAAGATTTACGACTGCTATTGCCATACAACCGAGACGCTCAACGTGATGCGCCACTACCGCGGCCAACTGGGCAGTCTGCGCGACCGGCTGTCCGGCTTGGCTGATAATGCGGACTTGGCTAAGACTGCTGCCGAGCTCTGTGATCAAGTCAAGGTAATTGAGAGCAAGATTTTCGTGCCCGACTTGCGCGAAGGCTGGGCCGGGCGCGTTAATCAGGGAACCGATACCTTGCGCCGCTTGAGTGGATTGCCTTCGGTGGTGGGTTTGGGAGAATTCCCGCCGACCATGCAATCGTACGAGGTATTTGAAAAACTTTCGCTTGCGATCCAGACGCAGATTGACGTGTTCAAGAGTCTAATGGACGGCGAACTCGCTGCCTTTAATCGCAAGCTCGGAGAGCGGGAGATCTCACTGCTGGCTTAAGACGACGGCATTGGCGGCGCAGTGGCTCAGCCCAAGGTTTGTGAACTCTGCGACCGGCGCAGCGTCTATCGCCGGTACGAAAAGATGTTGTGTAGCTCGCGTCCAATGTTCAGGATTCGTGAGACTTCATCCGTAGATTCCAAGAGGACCACAAAGGCGAGGGCACCGTCATTGGCGCTCTCAACAAAGCCATTCAACCAGAGCTGCGTCTCTTCGCCCGCATAGGATCTGGCGATATAAGCGCCGAAGAGCGGAGGAGACTGCGCCGCTGGCCAGAGCTTTGCCTGCGCTGCCCGCATCCAATGTTGCAAGCCCCGGGCTGTCTCGGCGTCCATCATACGCAGGCCGCTAGAACCGAGTGGCTGTGGCTGCCATTGCAGCGAATCCGGCGAGCGCAGGTCAGAGAGCAGCGCAGGTTCTACTGCCAGACCGTCATTTGCAATCGCGGCAAGTATCGTGGCGAGATGGAGCGGCGTTGTGGTCAAACTGCCTTGGCCAAGCGCATCACGCAAAGCCAGAATGGCAGGACTTAGGCTGCCTGCGTCCGCCGCAAGATCGATCGCTTCGGGCTGCGGGAAACCAGCCAGAGTCAAAGGATCATCAAAGACGTATGGCGCGAGCATATCGGCATAGGCCAGGGCTGTCTCGGTTTGCCGATAGCTTTCGAAAACGGCAGGACAGCCGAAGGCAAAGGCTTCGCCCAAGGTCAGTTCTGTCGAATCCGGTGGGATTACGCAGGCGGATATCATACCGTCGCCGAGATCGACCTCATCAGCAGCGCCCGTAAAGCGCCATGATAAATCGAAACCGCTAGCAATCGCCTGCGCCAACCAGATCAGGTGCATATTTCCACCAAGTTGATAGTTGCCCTGCAGCGCCCGGTTGAAGAAGGGTTTGCCCGGCGCCTCAATCAGCTCGCTCCAATCCGCATCGAGCGAGTTGGGATCAAAACTCGGCTGGCTTACCAGAGCGACTACTGCGCCGGTATGCGCGTCCAGGACGACTGCAGTTCCGGCGGCGCCATCCAAAGCGCGGGCGAGCGAATCCTGGATGTCGACATCCAGGGTCAGCATAATATCCGTGCCGATTTGTGGCTGATTCAAGATATTGCGTCTGAAATAGTCGGTGACATTCGCGATGGGTTGGGCGCCTGTTAGCAGCGCGTCGTAAGCTGATTCCGCGCCGCCCACGCCATAACGCAAGCTGTAATAGCCGACGATGCTGTAGGTGGACGGGTGCTGGTAGCGCCGCGCCAGGCCCGATTCGCGGTCGACAGTTATCGCCAGGGGACGCGCCCCCCGGCCATAGATGCCGCCACGCAGAATAGCCCGCTGCGCTTCGATGATGCGCGGGTTGTCGTCCCGCAGCAGCAACGAGTTTTGCCCGGTTACCGCCCAGTAGGCGGCTGCGAGCCCGACCAGCGCCAAGCAGACCAGTGTCCCGGCGAGGATTTGTCGGATCGTGCGCGAATAAGGCATTTAGCGCGCCCCCGCCGATAAACGCAGCAGAAGCCCTAACATGATGTGACAAGCGAATAGCGAACTGCCGCCGTAGCTGATAAAGGGCAGCGTGACGCCTGTAAGCGGCAGCAGTTTCAGCACACCCGCCATAATCATCAGCGCCTGGACCAGCAGCGTCATCGTCAAACCAGCGGCCAGCAGCCGGTGGAACACGCTGCCTGTGTGCTTCAAGGCTATGGCCATTCCACGCCAGGCCAGTACACCGAAGCTGCTCAAAATGGCGATTACGCCTAGCAAACCCCACTCTTCCGCAATGGCGGAGAAGATAAAGTCTGAGTGGACCACGGGAATATAGCCGGGCGCGCCCAAGCCGACGCCCGTCCCCGCAATGCCGCCGGCGGCAAAGGCCATCAAGCTCTGAACAATCTGATAGGCGCGACCGTCGGCTTCGGGCCAGGGGTTGAACCAGATATCCACGCGCAGCTGCACGACATCGAAAAGCTGGTAGGCGACTACGCCGGCCGCTACGATGAGCAGCGCGCCGCTGAGGAGCAAGCGCGGATCTCCGCTGGACAGGTAGAGCAGCAAGAGAAAGACAATGAAGAACAGCATGGCCGTTCCCAGATCTCGCTGCCATACCAGAATCACCATGGAGAGCAGCCACATCATGACGATGGGGCCGATCAGGCGCAGCGAGAGGCCGGTGGCGCCGGCAGACCCGTCGCTGCTCGCCCGAAACGTTGCGCTCTGCTCGGCGAGATAGCTGACCATAAAGGCGACCAGGATGACCTTCATAATCTCGGAGGGCTGGAAATAGAAGGCGCCTATTCCCAGCCAAAGCCGCGGGGCGAATTCAAAGCCGGAGGGATTGCGCCCCAGAACGATTGTCGCTGCGAGCAGCAGCAAGGCCGCCGCCAACAGACTGTAGCGATAGCCGCGCAGCCAGCGCAAGACTTGGGGGAAGACCGCGATACCGAGCATGGTCAGCACGCTGATCACCAGCCAAAGCGCCTGGCGGTCGGCGAAGGCCGGCGCGAGCCGTTCGATCGCTACGAGTCCCCAGCCGCTGAGAAACATCGACAAGACCAGAAGCAGCGGATCATGGCTCGGCAGCCGCCACTTTAGTAGAGTCGCGGCGCCCAGCGCAGAGATGATCCAAACGGCGAATCCCGCCCACAATTGGGCGTCAGTCGGGCGCGTTAAGGCAATTGACGCCATGCCGGCGAATATGAATAAACCCGCCAGCAGCAGCAGAACCCAGACATTGCCCCTGCCGCGCGAGCCGACAATGGCGCGGTGCAAGGGTACGGGGTTGCTTACATCCGTCCTAGTCAAGGTTGAGCACGCGCGCAAGGATTGGCCGCAGGCGGTCGATCACATCGGCGTCCATCGCAGCGCGCTGGGTGGCCAGAGCGGAACCGAGCGCGGTATGCGCCGGATCAGCCTGAGTTTCGTCAATCCGCGCCAGCGCGATCGCCAGCGCGCGCCGCACCATGGAAATATTCTTTTGCAGCGTCTCGATGACAAGCTCGGAAGTGACATCCGCTTCCTGCGCATGCCAACTGTCGAAATCGGTGACGTGCGCCAGTGAAGCATAGGCGATTTCGGCTTCGCGCGCCAGAAACGCCTCCGGCGCCGAAGTCATCCCGATCAAGTGACAGCCCCAGGCGCGGAACAAGTGGCTTTCGGCGCGGGTGGCGAAACGGGGGCCGTCTTCAACCAGAATAGTCGCGTTTCGATGCGCGATTCCGCCGACGGCCTCGACGGCGTCAGCGATAATTGCGCGGAGGTAAGCGCTGGTCGGATCCGCCACCGATATATGCGCGACAAGTCCATCCTCAAAGAACGAGCGCGGACGCTTCTGAATGGTGTAATCAATGATCTGATCGATGGTGGCGATGTGTCCGGGCGCATAGTCTTCATGTAGGGAGCCGACGGCGTTCACCGCGATGATGAAGCGAACGCCCAGCTGTTTCAAGGCGAAAATATTGGCGCGGTATGGCAAGGTGGAAGGTGAAAGCACGTGCCCTTCCCCGTGACGTGGCAAAAAGGCGATACGTTTGCCGCCCATGCTGCCAATGCGAATAACTCCGCTTGGTTTTCCAAAGGGTGTATCAACCTGTGCTTCGCGTAGGTCCGAGATGGCCGCCATGTTGTACAAGCCGGAGCCACCGATAACTGCTATTCGTACTGATTCCATTGTCCGCCTCCCTGCGGGCCTCTATTACAGCGCCAAATCCTCCCGATTCAGATGGAGCCGGTATCGGTACTTGCCGATGCCGATCTCGTCGCCGTCTGTGAGGATCGTGCGGCGCGTTATCGTCTCGCCGTTAAGCTGGGTACCATTGCGGCTCTGCCGATCTTCCAACCACCACTTGCCCTGCTCCAGCACGATCCGCGCGTGGTTGGCGCTGGCGAAATCGTCTCTGATGACGACGGTGTTTCCGTCCGCTCGGCCCATGGTGACGATGGGACGAAGCGAGCAGCGCCGATCCGCATCGGCGACGGGCGGCTGCTCACAGACCAAGTATCCGTGCGTAATTTTGGCCGCCGCAGGCTGCTGATCAGCAGCGCCGGCGTTGCGCCAAATGACTGCAAAGAGCGCCAGCAAGAATGCAAGCAGGCTAAGCCCTGCCAACAGGCGCAGCAAAAAGATCGTGACTTCAATGTTCACAGCCCCGACCTAGTCCGATCGCAAAATCTGCGTCGTGCCATCGCCGGCGATCTGCCCATTATTGTCCGTGTAGACCAGTGTTGTGTGACCGATGGCGATCACATCGCCATTCTGCAGTTGATGCTCCGCCACGCGCTTGTCATTGACCCGCGTTCCGCCGCGGCTGTTGACATCAAACAGGGAGTACACGCCGAAACGCTTGCGCAGTTGCAGGTGGTGGCGTGAAATATAGCCGTCCGCAATGACAATATCGTTGTACTGCTCGCGCCCGACATTAATGATGGACTTCAGGAGCGGGACAACGCGCGCATCGCCAATGTGCAGCGAGAGATTCTGCGCGATGCCGTGGCGCGCATCGGCATTCACCGGCTGCATAGCGGCGGTTTCGCCGCTCATCGTCTGGAGACGCTCGGCGGTGATGATCGCTTCGAGCGTCGTCAGTTCCTCGTTGGGTAGCAACTGGACCGTGGGATGCGCCGACAACTTAAAGCCGGATTCCTCGCTCAGATCAACGATGAGCCGCGCCAGGCGTTGGGGCAGGTCAGGGAACTCCGCCAGGAAGTCGCGAATATTCGCTGGATTCATCTGAATATGAAATTGGTCGGGCGCGGCGGGTCGGTCACGCAATGCAGTTGGCGCGCCGGCGTTGTCTTCGATCGCCCGCAGCAGCAGGACGGCGATATCGCGCGCGCCAATAGTGCGGCGAAACAAGCGCAGAAAGGCACTCTCTATCAGCGATTCGAGCTGGCATTCCAGCTTGTCAATCGGGTTGACGCTCATGCCTGCATTATAGACGAGTCGCCTATCAGGGCAAGTTGACAAGGCAAGCGGTAAAGGATTACATACAGGCGGATGAGCAGTTTTACAGCTTTTCTGCTCGTCCGCCCAATCAGCTGCCTCTTGTCTGACGCTTAACTGCGTGGAATGTGATCCAGCCAGATATCGAAGATTTCGACCGCATCATCGCGTTCTTCGCGCAGCGAGTCCTTCAACTGTTGCACGGCTTGCTGCCGCGCGCGTTCGCGCTGCGAATCCTGGTCCGCGCCGCTGCGTTCTTCTTTGCTGCGTACTTGCAATACATGAAAACCGAACTCGCTTTCGACTGGCCCCACCAAGGCGCCGACTTCCGCTTCCTCGATGGCGCGGCGAAACTCGGACACGTAATTGCCGACGTAGGCCTCGCCCAGTTCGCCGCCGCGTGCGCCGCTGCCCCGGTCTGTTGATATGGCGCGCGCCAGGGCGGCGAAAGATTCGCCTTGGTTCAGCGCCGCGATGGCGGCAAGCGCGTTTTCTTCGTTGTCCACTAGAATATGCCGAACATCAGCGTAGAGCAGTCCGGCGTCGTCCGGGATCAGCGCAGCGGCCAGTTGCGTCTCCAGCGCATTGCGCTCGAATAGTGCGTTCAGTGTTTCGTCAGAGACGCCGACGCGATCAAAGTAGGAGCGATAGTCGCGTTCCGCTTCGACAAAGTTTTCGCGAACTTCATCAGGGCTCAAAGTTGGCTCAACCACTGTCGGCTGCGGGGTAACGTCCGGCTCCACGTCCTCTTCGGCGGTCTCGGTCTCGGCGGTTGCTTCCGGGTCCGGCGTCGCGGTCGGTTCAGGCGTTGCGGAAGGCGTAGGCGATACGAAGGGAGTCGCTGTGATAGTCGGCTCAGGCTTTTCGGTGGGCTCAACGCCAATCAGCGCCACAGCTGTCGGATCAAAGCCGAAATATTCCTCTACCGCCTGGCGCAGCGCATCGTCATCGACGCTGACATTGCGCGCGGACGCTTCCAGCTCAAGCAAGCGGTCATCGATCATGTCATTCAGTACGCGCAGGCCCAACTGGTCGGGCACGTTGACTTCGTTAATCCAGGTGGAATAGGGTTCTTGCTGCGCAAATTGCTGCATGTCGATGCCGGAGTTCTGAAGCTGGTTTAGCTGCAGCTGGAGTCGATTCCGCTCCAGCAAATACTCTTGACGAAATTCGCGCACGCTGATGCCCTTGCCGTCAACCGTAGCAACGACTTGATTCGGAATAATCAGCTGTTCAAAGGCGAATGCGATCGCCACCAGCAGAATCAAGATGCCGACTACAGCGATGACGCCCCGAATAACCCACTTTTGCAGCTCTTCCTCGCGTTCGGCACGGCTCTTATATGACGACTCGTCCGTACTTTGTATGATGTTTTCCGCGCCGTCCGTTGCGGGCGCTTGTCTACGCCGCCGGCGGCGTCTCGGCGCGCCAGTCGTTTGAGACTTCTTCGACATGAATCCGCAAACTCCTCAATTGATTTGCAGTATGCAGCTCGCGCTGGTCTACGCCAGTGGAGGGCCGCTGCTTTGAGAAACCGCTAGCTAGCCTCGACGTAAGGCAGCAAAGCCAGGTGACGCGCGCGTTTGATTTCACGCGCCAATTCACGTTGACAGCGCGAGCAATTGCCGGTTTGGCGCCGCGGTTTGATTTTGCCGCCCTCGTTCACATAGCGTGAGAGCATGTCAAAGTCCTTGTAATCGAAGCAGCGCCCTTTCGGGCAATAGGTGGTGCGCCCGCGCCGGCCCCGCCCGCGCCGCCGCCAGTGACCGCCGCCGCGGCGTCCGCCACGTCCGCGCTCCGGAGCAGATCTGGTTTGTGGTCTTTCTTTCTTGGTCTCAGTACTTTCGCTCACGTCTCAAATTCTCCATTGGTCTCTTGCGGGGATTTCGGCCGCGCCAGTCGACGCGCCATTTCTCGCGGTTGTCGGTCGCGGGCCATGTTTAGGCGGTGGCTTTTACTTCGCCTTCTTCCCGCACCAGCAAGTAGCGCAGCACGGAATCAAAGAGCTTTAGCTCCGTTTCCAGCTCGACCAGGTGCTCGGGTTGAATCGACGCCTTGATGAAGACGTAGTGGCCCTCGCGTTGGCCCTTGATTTCGTAGGCCAGGCGGCGGCGGCCGAACAATTTGCGGTCGACGCTCTTAACCACGCCATTGTCGCCAAGTTCGATGAAACTGATGACCTGGTCGATGGCTTGGTTAACTTCTTCGTCTGAAGGCAAGATGCGGATAATGAACGTCAGTTCATAGTCTCTCATGCGTGTTCCTTTCCTCGGATCATAGCCCCGCATTTCGTCGCGTTGCGGAGCGGAAAGCTGTGATTCAGTTGTAGGTTGGCAATGCTAGACCAATTCGGCGTTGAATGCAACGGTATGATGAAGTGTCTACTATTAGAATGTTTGAGAGCTATCTCGCTGGAAGAGCTTCTAGGCCTCGTCATTGAACATTTCAAACAGTTTCTGCCACACCACTACCTCTTCTTCCATATCATCATCTGTAAACTTTTTCGACAAAAGTCGCTCCTTAACTCGCTTGGCGACATCAACTTTCCAGCCTTCAGGCAGATCAATTGCATACTCTTTCGCGTATCGTTCTACCTGTTCAACGTTTGGATCGTCTTCATTTATGTATTCGGTGAACTCCTCTTCTACATCGTACGCCAATACTCCTAGCATTCGGACTACTGCCCAAGCATAGAGTCTGGTTGGGATCAAGTCTTCAACTTCTGCCTCATCAACTCCGACAACGTCAGACAACGATATAATTCTTTCCGTCTGACCAGCGTAGAGGTCACCCTTCAACCGTTTGGCTGTCTGTTTACCGGGATCATCGCCATCCAAAACTATGATGGGTAGTTTTCCATCTCTTCCAGCGATTATAGGAACAACTGCCTTGACACCTCTTGCGCCTCCCGTAGGTAGGAACAACAATTCTCTCTCGGGCTTGACTAGCCCGCGACCAATCAGAAACGACTTTATCGCACTCAGATAATGTTGATCTGACGGTCCCTCCACAATTATCTGAGAGCTCCCCAAGAGCAGCGACTTAGAGACTGAGATTTCGAGCGCTGCATAAACAGCATATATGGACTTTATCTGACCCTTAGACTTTTCCTTCACACGCAAATCGGCGGAAACCTTTGTCAGTCCCTTGTCCTCACCAACGTCATCATAGTAGACGGTGCGAACACGATCCAGCTGATCAGCATTGATCAGAAACGGCGAATGTGATGTGTAAAATACTTGGTTGTCTTCAGAGAGCTTGTCAAAGAACCCGGACAGATCTTCCTGAGCAATCGGATGCAACGATACTCCCGGCTCATCCAACAGTAGGATTGCATTTTTTAGAGAACCTTTACATTCAACCAGAAATATCAGGAAGAAGCTCAAGAACCATTGTAGACCTGCGCTGCGACTTTCAAGTTCAACATCTTCAGGTCTTACGTCGTCTGATACCCATATGCGAAAGTGATTGCCATCCGCCTGAAATCTGAATCTGTGGTTGCCTTGTCTCCACCAGTCACGGAAGTCCTGAGTAAGACTGGTTGACGCAGATTGTAAAAGTATGTCACGTTCCTTCTTGTTTTTCGCTTCAATTTGAATCTGTTCATCTTGGCTTGGGTTGTTCGGATATTCGGATTCACGGCCCAAATCGCGAATCTCAATTGGCTTCAGCTTCACAAACTCAAACAGAACTCTCAATGTTCGTGTTTTCTCAGCGGTGACGCCACGTAAGTCTTCGCGATCTAGATTTTCGATAACGTGAGGAAGGTAAATTTCGGAGTCGAGATTTCCATAGTTTGCGTAATAGACAGAATGTGGAGCAAGGTCATATACGGCGGATGCAATCAACTCCAACAGGAAGGAGTCATAGATTGCGGCGATTGCGGTGTCTTCCGACGACCCCAACCGAGATTCGTTGCCAAAGAACTCGCGGATGCATGCCAGCTTGTCGGCGGTTTCTTGAATTCTACTTGTTGCATCTTTTATGGTGTTCTGAAGGTTTGCTTTGGCTGTGCTATCTCGATCAGTGTTCGTATCGATCGAATCCAGTTTACCAATTGCAACCTTGGCTACTTTGGAAATCGGTTTGACTAGCATTTCCTTTTCAATGCACGAATCAGGAAACGAGAAACGTAATGTGCCGTCGAGACTTCGACTCAGTTGCACTTTGGACACCTCTTGCTCTGGCCGTCCTACCAAGTCTGATATTGTTTCAGCGTCGCTTTCGCAAAGTTCATACTGAACCTCTACAAATGTCGGTTTCTGTTCTGAGTCCTTAATCCGGTGGTAGATTGACCTAGGGCAATCTGCAAGTAGATCTATAGCCCCGTCGCGCGCTGGTTTGAACTTCCATAACGCAAGAAGCACATTTGACTTGCCACTTTCATTAGTTCCTATAAGGGCAGTTACTCTACTCGCATCTATCCAACCAGTATCCTTGATAGATCTGAAACATCTCACACGAAAGCTCTTTAACTCCATCGCCTCTCCGTCCGCCGCCTATTTTCGATCTAATCCATCGCCTATCTTACACCAAGAAATCCAGGACAGTGACGATAGAAATCACTGTTTAGGTGTAGACTCTGTTTGGCGGTGTACTATGTTGTTTACCGCAATTTTACCTCGCCATTTCCCGCGCCAGGCGCGAGCTGGCGAGGCAGAGCGCGACGATTAGCCAGAACCAGGTAATAGACGACTGGAAGTCGAGCCGGAAGAAATACAAGTCGGCCACGGCGTTGACCAAGCCGGCGATCAGCGCGGCATGGAAGCCCAGATGAATGGCGGCGAAGTCCGAGCGCGCTTTGGCGGCGCTCCAGGCGCGCGCGCCGTAAACGAATACGCCTCCCATCGCAATCAGAAAAATTATGAGGCCGGTCAAGCCGATCTGATTGGCCATCATCAGATACATGTTGGCGACATCGGCATAAATGTCGATATCGGGCGTACCCGTGAAGCCTACGCCCACCAGGGGATAGCGTGCAATCAGGTTTAGCGAGTCTTTCCATTCGCCCAGGCGCATTTGCGTCGCCAGGTCGGCGCCTTGAAATGCCTGGACCAGCCGATCGAGATAGTCTTGGGTTTGCGGCAAGACCAGAAAGAGCAGCACCGCCACAAGCAGCAGCGGCAGCAAACGGCGGTAGCGCACAATCGCGATGGCAAGCAAACCGGCTAGCAGCGCCAGGAAGGACGCGCGCGACGCCGTCAGGATCAGCGCCAGGGCAACCAGCAGGAAAATCAGCAGCGTCAGCCACCGCTGGCGGATGACCGGTTTTCTGGAGGCGATTTGCGGCGCGATAATGATGGCCGCGGTCGCCAGGATGCCGCCGAGCGCATTGGGGTCGACCCAGGTGCCGATGGCGCGTTCACGCAGGGCCGGATTGTCCTCAATATAACGGATGACTCCGCCGGCCGGATACCCAATGCGGGATAGTCTCACCAACAGCGTTTCGGCCAAGTTATCGGGCGCGGCGTAAAGCGCAACAGCCAGCAAGGCTTGCGCGCCAATCGCCAGCAGAATCACCAGCACCAGACGCCTGAGCATATCCGGACTTCGCAGCAGATCGACGAGGATGAAAACCAGGCTGATGCTCAGAATCGTCTCGGCGAATTGACGCAAGGTAGATGAGGTGGGCCCAGCGTGTCGCAAGCCCAGAGCGAAGGCGAGCGCCAGCCACATCAGGTAGACAGCGATCAGCGCATGCGCCGCCGTCAGCTTAATGTCGCCGCGGCGTCCTGTCATCCACTGGCAGAGGTAAACCAGGAGGAAGCCGCCCATAGCCAGATCCAGCAGCGTCGGCGTGATGGCGATCTTGACCGGCACAATCCCGAATGGCAGCAGCAATACGATAAGGACGATACCGTAAAGCGCGATACGCGCGTCAGTGATGACATACAGGCCGGCAAGCAGACCAAGCAACGCCGCCATCGCCAGCAGCGGTCCCAGCCCGGCGATCAACAAGCCGATAGCCGCGCCAGTAATGCCCAGGCACAGGCCCACTGCGATCGCATACCTTCGGCGATCCAGGCGGCTGATCCAGATTGTCACTGCATTGGCCCTGGGCACGAGTCATCTCCTGAGCAGAAAGCGCAAGGCGAGGAGCGCCAGACCGATCCAGGCAGTCGCGCTGATGACCGCGCCGATATGAAAGCTCTGCGGCGAAAAGCGCAAGATAAGCCTGTGTTGGCCAGCCGGGGTCTCGACCGCGCTGAGGCCAGCGTAAGCGCGCAAAATGCGGGTCGGCTCGCCGTCGATCTGGGCCGTCCAACCCGGATGGTCAACCAGCGACAACGACAGCAAAGCGTTTTCCGCGGTGTCGATTTCCAGCACGATTTCTTCCGGCGCGAATGACACGACGTGTACGCTGCCCGCCGGCGCCTGGTCTGACAGCGGAAGCTTGGGCGGCTGATGCACGACAATTTTTTCGCGCTCGTCAAAACGCGGGTCGTCCATCAGTTCGCGCGCCCACTGGTCGCTATCCACGACGTCGGCCGCATGATAGAGCCGGGCGAATTGGCGCGGATCATTCAGGCGATGCAGGAAGACCGAGCCGTCGGGCTCATGGTCGATGCCGACGACCTGCGTTGGTACTGGCAGCGACTCCTGGTGACTGAAGACGTACTTGACGGCGAAGAGCTCCCAAGCCAGGGGGTTGTTCACGTAGTTGCGGTGAATAATGTGGTATGGACCCTTGAGGAAGAGCGGGCTGATGCCACGCATATCCATCACAGCGTAGGTGCTGCCGTGATTGTCTTCCAGACCGATGAATCCATCTACGCGGAAAGGCTGGTCGCCGCCGTCGTCAAGGATGCGCTGCACCAGACGAGGCCGCGCCATGCTCAGGTGCTGGCCGTGTGGCACGGAGTCGTAGACCGCCGGATGATCCATGTTGACCGAGAATAGCTCGAAGGCGACCAGCGCTATCAAGGCTAGCTGATACGACAGGCGGCCGGGATCCGCCATCAAGCGGCGAAGCAGGAGTAGTATAACGCTACAAACCAGCGCGCTGCGCATTACGATGCTGAAAAGATCATCCCAGGTAACGGGGTCAGCTGTCCAGGCGAAGAATGCCGCCAGCGCGACCCCGGCGACCAGTGCGGTGAATGCGGCCCACACTCGGATCGCTCGTTTACGGTACAAGTGATTGGGCCAGGACGCCGCGGCTGCGATGCCCAAACCGGCCAGAATCGCCATGCTGTTGGCGACGACAAAAGCCGCCCGTTCCTGTCCGCGGAAAAAACGCAGTCCCGGGACGAAGTTGTAACTCAAGGAGTAGAAGGCGCTGTTGTCGCCCAGGCTGTGCAGCAGGCCCACTACAGCAACGACCAGCCAAAATCGACTGTCGCCCCGGTTGCGAAAGACGGCGACGGCTGCGAAAAACAACGCCGGCAGCCCAACGTACAGTGGCGACCACAGGCTCACAGAGCCCGGGAAGACGAATTGCGCAAGGTCTCTGATTGGGAAGCCGTTGCCCTTGGCGGCGAAGCCCAATTCTTCGCGCGCTGTCAGCAGCAAGTATTCCAGGCCGGGCAGCAGTGTTACCGCTGTGACGCCAAACGCGATTGCCGACAATAGCGACAGGCCGCCGAGAAACAGACGCCAGCCCAGGCGTAGGGCGTAACAGCGGTACGCCAAATAAGCGGCAACGACATAAGTCAGGAACCAACTCGTCTGCGGATGCCCGGCCAACCAGGACATGCCCAGACTGAACCCCGCCAGCGCAAGATAGCGCGGCGCGATCCGGTGCTCGCGGGTCGCTTCCAAGACGCCCAGAGCTGCCAGCGGCAACCAAATCGCCGCTTCCAGCACGGCGAGCTGCAGGAGGGGGTAACCCGTCGTGAAGCCGCCGTAGCCGATAATTACCGCCGCGCAGAAGGCAGCCAAATGGCTGCGCGGATCAGCCAGCGTCAGCCGCCGAACAAATAGATACATCAAGAAGGTGCAAAAGAGCGCATGCAGCGTCATTTCCATCTGCAAGGCGTTGTAGCTCCAGCCGCCGCCGAGCGAGCTGAGACCGATGGTGAGCCAGCGCGGTGGATAGAAAACGGCAGCCTGCGTATCAGCGATAAAAGGCAATCCGCCATTGTTGTAGGGATTCCAGAGCGGGATTTCGCCCTGTGACAGTCGCTGATACTGATAAGCGCCGAAAGCGACAAACTGGCCGGAAAAATCGCCCTTGGCCAGCGATACCTGGTCCGAAGTAATGGGCGTGAAGAGGCGCCAGAAAAACAGCAGCCATAATATAATCAGCGCGGCAATGGCGCGGACGTCCGCATTGTGGATCAACGCTTCGGCTTTATTCATCCGCGTTCGCAATCAAAGACACGATCGGTAGAAGGCTAGCGTGCTCGAAGTGACGCCGTTCCAGTCGAATGTCTTGCTCAACTCCTCGGCACCGGCGCGCAGAACACCTATTTGCTCAGGCTCGGCCAGCAAATGCAGAACCGCGTTTTCAATGCCCTCGCTTGACCGCGGCGGCGCCAGCCACAAGTTTTCACCGTGGTCAAAGGCGGGCTCCGTGACAAAGGGTACGGTAGTAATTATGGCACAACCTTGATGCAGCGCCGCGATCAAACTGCTGCGCCGAAATGAGGCGCCGTCCAGGTATGGCAGCACCACAAGATCGACCGCGCTGAGCCAGGCCGACACCTCGTTGTCGGGGAGGTAACCCGTAGCATGCACAGCATCTTCCAGGCCGTGCTGGCGGATTGCCTCGTCTAATGCGAGCAGATAGCGGCTGTCCGCGTCACCATCAACCGTGTTGCTGCGCTCGCCGATGAGGACCAATTGCACACTGCTGCCGCTGTTTCTTATACGCGCCAGCGCCTCGATCAAATGGTCTACCCCCTTGGTCGGCCGAACAAAGCCAAAATGTCCCAGCAGCAGACTGTATTCTGCGCCAAGACGCCGGCGATAGGCCGCTCGTTCCGATGTAGCAAGCGCGCTGCGCTTGATGCTGCTGCCGATGGGAATCATCCGGCGCTTAGTTACGGACTGCAGCAACTGTTCATCTTCGCGGTTAGTTACGATCACGCCCCGCGAGGCCCGCGCCAGCCGCATCACGATCCAATCACGCAGCCGACCCGCTTTGGGGAAGAGGTAAGGATGGCGCAGATCGTGAAATGTGGTTACCACCGGCACGCCAATAGCATCAGGCAGGAAATGAATAAAGGGCGACATATCGTAGGCCGCCGTCTGATATTGCAGATTAACGATATCTAGGGCATAGCGCCGCGCCCAGCGTCGAATCGGAAGCAGGCGCCCGGCGCCCCAGCCGCCAACTGTGCTGACCGACAGCTGCTCGTGAGCGCCCCCCGCGCGGCTCAGCACATAGACATCGTGTCCCTGCGCTTGCATGTTTTCCGCCAGAATCCGCGTGAAGTCGCCGACGCCGCCGGGCATGGGCGGGAATTCCCCGCTGATCAACCCGATCCGCATCACTTCGCCTTCAGGCCGCTCTGAAGGACTTGCCAGTACTGACGGACGCGCTCGGCTCTTAGTCCGCGTTTGTGGCCCAGCGCGCCTTTGACGGCTTCAAGCGCCAATTGCCACGCGAATTGCAGCAGTAAAATGCAGCGCAGCGATATGTAGTGGCCAAACCCGTGATGTTTTCGGAAGTAACGCAATTTGCTGGTGTGAAAGTGGACAAGCGTTTGCGCCACCACTTGTTCGCTGCTCTTGCCACCGTGATGCGTGATGATCGCGCCGCCGTGGTAGGCGACTTGCCAGCCGGCTGATTTGGCGCGGCGACAGTAGTCCAGCTCCTCAGAATACATTACGTAGGCTTCGTCAAGCCCGCCGATAGCCCGATACAGCTCGCGCCGGAGCATTAACGCCGATCCCTGCACCCAGTCGACCATAATGATGTCGTTATCGGCGGTTTCGAGCAGCCGGTATTCGCGCTCTATGCCGGCAGGCGCGACCGCGGCCAGCCAGGTACTCTCGAATACGCCGGTCATCAGCGTGGGAAAACGCCGGCGCGTCGACTGATGGCTGCCGTCGCTGTTGAGCGTATGCGGGCCGACGATTCCAACGCCGGGATTCCCCTCCAAGTAACCGACCAGCAAGCCAAGCGCGCTGCCGCTGACTTCGGTGTCGGGGTTGAGTAAGAGTAGGTAATCACCCCGCGCTTGCGCCAAGCCGATATTATTGCCGCGCGTGAAACCGACATTCTCGGCCTGCGCCAGCAATACGACCGCCGGGTACTTCTCGCGGACCAGGTCGACGCTGTTGTCGTCGCTGGCCGAATCCACCACGATAATCTCGAAACTGCCCGGCGCGAGATCGGCTGCGAATATGCTCGCCAGACAACTATCCAGCATATCCTGAACATTCCAGTTCACAACGATAATCGAGAGGCGCACCAGGAATCAGTCCGTATTGATGTCACGCTAGTCGCAGTTTAGCAGGCTTCAGACGAAATCGAGAGCGGAAGCGTCCACTTTCACGGCAGGGCAAAAAGCCGCTCGGCGTTCAAGGTGGTCCGCCGCGCCATGTCGTCGACGGGCAGGCCCTTCAACGCCGCGAGCCGCTCGTTGACGTAGCGCGCGAAGCTTGGTTCATTGCGTTTGCCGCGCGTCGGTTGCGGCGCCAGGAAAGGGCCATCGGTCTCGATGAGTACGCGGTCAAGGGGCGCGCCCGCGGCAATGGCGCGCAACTCGTCGGAATTCTTGTAGGTGATGGGCCCGGTGAAACCGAGGTAGAAGCCCAGATCCAGCGCGCGCTGCGCCACTTCTGCTGAAGCGGAGAACGAATGCAGAACGCCGAGGCGCGCTGTCATGACCGGCGAAACAGAAGGCGCCCAGGCGACCAAAATAGCGATGAGGTCGTCCGCTGCTTCGCGATTATGCAGGATGACCGGCAGTTGCAACTCCGCCGCCAGCCCAAGCTGCAGCTCGAGCGCGCGCCGCTGCTTCGCTGCGGGGCATCTGTCCCGGTAATAGTCCAGCCCGATTTCGCCGATGGCTATCACGTGCTCTTGGCGCGACAAGCGGCGCAGCTCATGCAGCATGCGCGGGCTGAAGTCGCCGCAGCTGTTGGGATGCACGCCGACCGCGACGTACAGGCCCGCGTAGCGAGCGGCCAGGGCCAGCGCCTGCTGAGCGCTCGCCAGATCAACAGCCGGGATGATAATGCGATCGACCCCGGCGGCACGCGCGCGACGCAGGACCGCTTCTCGGTCCTCATCGTAACTGCTGAAGTTGAGGTGGCAATGCGTATCAATCAGGCGCAGCGCCGGCATCAAATGACCAAGTCCGGATTATCGCGCAGCTTCTTGAGGTCCGACTCGACCATCATGCCGATGAGCTCTTCAAAGCTGACCTCGGGCTGCCAACCTAACTTACGCCTGGCTTTGCCTGGATCACCAACGAGCAGGTCGACTTCCGCCGGACGCATGAACGCTTCGTCCTGTACCGTGTAATCACGCCAGTTCAGACCGACATGGCCGAAGGCGACTTCCAGCAGGCGCTCGACCGAATGCGTCTGGCCGGTGGCGATGACGAAGTCGTCAGGTTCGACCTGCTGCAACATCAGCCACATCGCGCGCACATAATCGCCCGCGTAACCCCAGTCTCGCTTGGAATCCAGATTACCGATGCGGATTTCATTCGTCATTTCAAGTTTGATTTTGGCGGCATGGTAAGTCACTTTGCGCGTGACGAACTCCATGCCGCGCCGCGGAGACTCGTGATTAAAGAGGATGCCGCTGCAAGCGAACATGTCGTAACTCTCGCGATAGTTCACGGCGATCCAATGTCCGTAGACTTTGGCGACGCCGTAGGGACTGCGCGGATAGAAGGGCGTGGATTCCGTCTGCGGAACTTCGCGGACCTTGCCGAACATTTCGCTGCTCGAGGCCTGGTAGAAGCGGATGTCCGGATTAACCGTGCGAACCGCGTCCAGCAAACGGGTCACACCCAATCCGGTAATATCGCCCGTGAAGACCGGCTGATTCCAGGATGTCGGCACGAAACTCTGCGCCGCCAGGTTGTACACTTCGTCCGGCTCGACGCTGCTGATCGCGGTGATAAGACTCGACAGATCGCCCATATCGCCTTGAATCAGATTGAGCTCGCTCTGGATGTTCTGAATGCGTTCATAGCGCACGGTGCTAGTGCGCCGAACCATGCCGTAGACTTGGTAGCCTTTGCTCAATAGAAACTCGGCCAGGTAGGAGCCGTCTTGCCCGGTGATGCCAGTGATCAGCGCTCGTTTTGTCATCGGCGAAATGTCCTTATCCTTGTTGACCACGTCGGCGGCAGTCGGCTAATACGTCGTTCAGCGTCGTTTCAAATGACAGCGACGGCTGCCAGCCGGTGTCCCGCCGCAACTTGCCGGAATCGCCGCGGATTTCCGGCACATCCACCGGTCGCAAACGCGCCGGATCGACTCGAACTTCAATGTCAATCTCGCTTAGGCCAAGCAGATTTTCCAGCAGGCGCCCGATGCTGCGGGCCACGCCCGATGCCACGTTGTAGGCTTCGCCGGGCCGGCCCTTCTCAACGATCAAGCGGTAAGCGCGTACAATATCGCGCACGTCGGTGAAATCGCGTCTGGCCGCCAGGTTGCCAACATTTATAACCGCTTCGCGCTGACCTTCCTCAATGCCGGCGATCTGCATGGCAAAGGCGGGCGCGACAAAGCGATCATTCTGCCCCGGGCCAATATGATTAAAGGGGCGCGCGCGCATGATTGGCAGGTCGTGGCTGAGATAGTACTGCAGGCCCAGCATGTCTTGCGCCACTTTGCTGACGCTATAAGGATTCGTGGGTCGAATGGCGCAGTTTTCGTCCAGCGGCAGCTGATCCGAGCTAACCTGGCCGTAGATCTCGGCTGAACTGACGATCAATATGCGCGGCCGCAGCTTGAGTTCGAGACAGGCGCGGATGATATTTAGTTGGGACAGGATGTTGTTTTCCAGTGTTTCCCAGGGATCCTCAAATGACCGCGGCACAAAGGCCTGGGCGGCCAAATGATAAATCGCATCGGGACGGCAATCGTCGAGTAGGTCATGCACCCGCCTAAGATCTTTGAGATCGATTACCCGATTTTCGCTGATTGCCGGATGAACAGTCTCGCTCTCAAAAAGGGTCGTGGCGAAGAGGCGCGCATCGGCTTGCGCTTGGCCCAGGTGAGCCGCCAGGTGATTGCCGACGAATCCGCCAGCGCCAGTGATTAATACGCGCAAAACCTATACCCTTCAGCGTTGCCCGCAAGCATGATCTATCGTGGCGGAGTATAGCGACTTGTCGACCTGGCGCCCGCGAGTTGAAGCATGGCGATTCCTCACCTAAAGACAGAGGATGACAGCGACATTATAGACCAAGCGACAGGCGCTGCCAGCCGAAAGGCAACGATGTCCGTAATCGGCAAAGGGTCATGACCTGCAAAGCGTGAGAACACCACTGAATCGCGGTTTCAGAAAATCAGGAACCGAGGTCGGTGAAACGCGGCAGGTGATCGTCCAAAAAGGCGCGCGCGTATTGACGACCGTCCATGCTGAGCAACAAATAGTCGCCAGCCACCCAGCCGTCATTGCCTTCATAAGTGACCTTGTACCAGCCGCTGCTCTCGGTAACGCCGTCAAGATGCAAATGCCTGCCGCGCGGAATCAGAGCGAGCGATTCAGATGTGGCATCGGGGTAGCGCCGCAAGTGCAGAGCCGAATCGGCGTTGACATTGACCTCGCCAACGATGCCGGCCATTGACCGGTCGGAGTCGTCCGATTCGCTGGGGTCGGCAGGCTGAATCACGCCGGCAACCGCTGCGCCGATCACGCGCACGGCTGACGGATCGAGCGCGCGCAAAGATTCAGCCAAAGCCGGCTTGCCATTGAGAAGCAGCTGGATAAACTCCGTGCTGGCCCAGCCGGTTGCGATGTTCCCCTGCGGCGATTCATATCGTACGAATGCCCATTCTTCCGCGGCATCAAGTCCGATGAAGTCCAGCTCGGTGTCGGCTGCTACTTGTGTGAGAACTTCGGTGCTGGCGCCATTGCCAATGCGAAGGTTGAGGAAAGCGTCGGGATCGAGTCCATACACCCTGGCGGAGATGTGATCGGACAATAAGGGCGGCCGCACATCCGTGTTGGATGAGCCGCCCAGCTGATTCTGCCGTACTGGTGTCAGGCTTGCCAGCCGCTGACGCTCTCCGTTTTGGTCAAAGACTTGGAGATAAAATGCGTTAACCCAACCGTACAGCGCGCCGCCGTCTGGTGTCATGTATACGACAAACAGCCAGGTTTCGGCCTCGTTCAAGTCCTGATACGGCAACAGCGCCGCGGCCGGATCCTCGGTGTAATCGCTCAGGTCAACCGGCAAGAGGCTCAGTTCTTCGCTATCAATATCAGCCGGCGCGCGCCGGCCCAGCACCAAGATATCACTCGCCGAAGGCAGCAGTCCGAGAGACAAAGCATCACTCGACGGGAATTGACGAATGTGCAAAGCCGAATCGGGATTTACCACGACGAAAGCATACGGAGTAGCGCTAGAGATTTCATTCCCGGGCATAAGCAAGTTTGACGATTCAGTCGCGGTGGCCTCTTCAGGCATGACCTCGGTCTCGACGGACGCATCGTCTTCAGCCGGCAGCTGCTCCGATTGTGTGGATGATTCCGCCTCGGAGTCTGGCCCGGCCAGTTCCTCGGGCGAAGATTCAGGCTGGGTCGCTTCGTCAACTTGCGCAGCTTCGCTTTCGGCCGCTGATTCCACCTCGGCCGCTGCGTCCGCTTGCGCCTCGGATTGTTGCTCAGCCATCAGCTCAGGCTGGACATCCGCCTCGGCCTCCGTGAGTTCCGCGGCTTCCGTCATGGGCGCGCTTGCACGCACCTGACGCCGCAAGCTTGTCTCGGCGACGAGCAGTCGCGGCGCCGAAAACGCTCCGCCAGCCAGCGCGATCAGGTTGTAATAGGAGCCGCCGGCGAAGTGGCGAGCGGGCACTTCTACCGCTCCACGGTCATCGCCGATATCCAGGTGCAGGGTCATAGATTGCGTTCCAGGGACGATCCTAGCGGCGTCGCCGGCCTCGCCAAAGGGCACGTTGAATGCGGCGATTGCGCCGCCCTCCAGCTGAACGTGGCTGATGACACTGCCGGGAATTGCGTTTATCAGGCTGACGACTGCCGAAGATTCGTCGACTCCGTCAGTAGAATCGCCGAAGCTGCGCATTTTTAGACCGGCGCTGGAACCCATGATGGCAACCGTGCTCAATTCCCCGGCTCGGATAAGCAGCTGCTCCGACATGATCTCGGCGGAACCGAGGACGAGGGCGATGCGATGCGATCCGCTGGGCAGCGCGATATGCTGGGACGGCGCGGCGAAGGCCAGCGCGGGCAAGACAAGTTGGCCGTTGATCTGTACATCCAGCGGCGCAGCGCCAGCGATCGCATGCACAAAGCGCATTCTGCCGCTGTAAACGCCGCCTGCGGTCGAGCTCGAAAGCGAGAGCAACTGCGGATCAGCTTGCGTCCCGTGAATGATCAATACATGGCTGGTTCCAGCCCTAAGTGGCGCTTCGAAAAGTTGAAGGTCCGCGCCGGACTCATTGTCGGTCGAGTCAACGGACAAGTTGTAGGTCCCCGCGTCAACCTCGTGGGGAACGTCGCCGGTGCCCGGCGACAGAATTGCTTGCGCGATCTCTTCGTCGTCCGCGGCGACCAGCGCAAGCGTCGCCTCCTCATCCAGCGCGTTAAACAGCGAGAAGCGAGTGCCGCCAAAGGCCAGCTCGCTGAGATCGTCGGCCGCGACGTGAATACGCCTGTCGGCGCGGGAAGACAGAATGACAACGGCGGAGTCCGCATTCAGCGATAGCGTTTCGTTGATCAGTTGGACGGATGTCGTGGCGAGATTAGCTGTGAGCCCGATCACGCCAGCCGGTACATGCATATATGCCGTTGAACCGCCGTAGGTCACATTAGTGGCGGCCAGCTCTCCATTTACGTAGACGTCCAGGGCGGGGCTTCCGGCATCCACGTGGACAAAGCGAATCTGCGCCAAGTCTTGACCCTGCGCTGGCAAAACAGTCGCGCTTAGCGACAGAATTGCTGCCAGAAGGGCAATTGCGATTCGGATAGATTTCATGCTCTCCAATCCTGCGTGCGCCGTGCGATCAACACGTCAACCTTATCAGCGCATGAGGATCGGCGTTATTTGCGTTGCGCGCCTTGCGCAGAAAGACGACTCAGGTGCCTTCCTGCCACTGATTGAGGTACGCTTCTTGCTGATCAGTCAGTTTATCAATGCTGACGCCCATAGCTACCAGCTTCAAGCGGGCGATCTCCGTATCGACATCAGCAGGTATAGTATAGACTTGCGCCGATAGTTTTTCCACATTACGAATCATATATTCGGCGCCCAAGGCTTGATTGGCAAAGCTCATGTCCATTACCGAGGCCGGATGGCCCTCGGCCGCGGCCAAATTTATCAGCCTGCCCTCGCCCAGAATATAGATTGAGCGCCCGTTGAGATTGTATTCCTCCACGAAGGGGCGAACGATCTGGGGACCGGCGCTGGCCATTTGCTGCAGCGCCTCCAGATTAATCTCGACATTGAAGTGACCGCTGTTGCAAACGATAGCGCCGTCTTTCATGGCCGCAAAGTGATGACCGTCGATGACGTTGATGTCGCCGGTGGCGGTGACAAAGATCTCGCCGATCTTCGCTGCTTCCATCATAGGCAGAACGCGATAGCCGTCCATGACGGCTTCCAGCGCGCGCAGCGGATTGATTTCGGTGACGACCACATTGGCGCCCAATCCAGCGGCGCGCATGGCGATGCCGCGGCTGCACCAGCCGTAACCCGCTACCACGACAACGCGCCCGGCCAGCAAGATATTGGTGGCGCGTATGATGCCATCCAGCGTGCTTTGCCCGGTGCCGTAGCGGTTGTCGAAGAGATGCTTGGTTGAGCTGTCGTTAACGGCGATGACAGGAAATTTCAGCGCGCCGTCATTGGCCATGGCGCGCAGCCGAATCACACCGGTTGTGGTCTCTTCTGTTCCGCCGACAATGTCTTCCAGGACTTCGCTACGGTCTTTATGAATGGTGCCGACCAGATCAGCGCCGTCGTCCATGGTGATATGCGGCTTGTGATCAAGCGCGGCGTGAATGTGCTGATAGTAGGTCTCGTTGTCTTCGCCCTTTATGGCGTAAACGGGAATCTCGTCGTTGGTGACCAGCGAGGCCGCTACATCGTCTTGCGTCGACAATGGATTGGAGGCCGTCAGCACGACGTCTGCGCCACCGGCCTGCAAGGTCTGCATCAGGTTCGCAGTCTCGGTGGTGACGTGCAGGCAAGCCGAAACGCGCAAGCCCGCCAGCGGTTTTTCAGCCGCGAAACGTTCGCGAATCTGCTTGAGCACCGGCATTTCCTGGCCGGCCCATTCAATGCGGTAGCGCCCGCCGGTGGCCAATTCGAGGTCTTTGACGTCGTGTGCAATTGCCATTTTGTCTCCCAGGCTGTTGCCCTGATAAGGACGAGTCGCTCAGACGCAGGCATTCTAGCATAATTGCAAATGCCTGTCGTGATTCATGTCGAGGAATGTGGACGCCAGGGTTGCTAAAGCAGCGCGTCGAGCAGACCGTGGTCATCCGCCAGGCTGCGGAAGCGCTGCACGAAGTCCGCCAGGGTGAAACTGTGGTTCTGCGTTCCGACCACTTCGAGCACATACGTGGCGTTCAGAGCGCCAATCTGCGCCGAAAGCTGCAGCGGAAAACCTCGGCTCATCCCAAGGATAAGACCGGCGCGATAGGCGTCGCCCGCGCCGGTAGGATCGGCTATCGTCCGCGGCGCGAAAGCGCCCACTTCAATGACCTGAGCGCCCTTGTATATCTTGGAACCCTTTTCGCTTTCGGTGATGATGACGATTTCCGCTTGCGCGCGCAGATCGTCAAGGCCTAGTCCAGTCTTTTCATAGATGATCCGCGCTTCATAGAGATTCACGACCAGCACGTAGGCGCCACGCATGCCCTGGGCCAGCTCGTCGCCATTCAAGCGCGCCACTTGCTGGCCGGGGTCATACATAAAGGGCAAGTCGCGCCGGCGGCATTCTTCGCACAAGTTGACCATGGCGACTGGATCGTTAGGCGTAATGACCACCAGATCCGGTCTTTCGTCGGTCACGTCGGCGATGCGATAGTCGCGCCCGCGGTTCATCGCTCCGCCGTAAAAGAATGCCAGTTGGCTGTTATCGACATCGGTGTTGGAGAAGAAGGAGGCGGTGAAAACATCGTCCAGCTGAATCACTGTGCTGCAATCGACGCCGCCGCTTTCCAGCCACTGTCGATAATCGCCGAAGTCCTGCCCTACTGTGCCCATGAGCTTGGGTTTCATGCCGAGCTTGGCCATGCAGAAGGCGATGTTGGCCGCTGTGCCGCCCCAGTGCTTGGTCATGTCATCGACCAGGAAGCTGAGGCTCATGTCGTGCAATTCATCCGAGAGAAAATGCTCCCGAAACCTGCCGGGGAAGCGCATTAAGTAGTCGTAGGCGATTGCGCCGGTAACCAAAGTTTGCATCGCTGATATCCAGGGAGTGGAAGCGGATAAGTCAAGCCGGCATTATAGCGCAGAATGGGAGCGCGACTACGGATGATCTGCCGTTATACTTGTTCGCCAGCCACAGCGCGCCGCAAGCTCTCGACGAAAGGCGCGCGCGCTATGCCGTTCTCGGTCACTATTCCGCTGAGATAGCGATGGGGCGTGACGTCAAAGGCCGGATTCCGCGCCTTGAAATGGGCAGGCACGATCGGATTGCCGTAGGGGGTGGTCACTTCGGCGGGGTCGCGCAATTCGATGGGGATCTGCTCGCCGCTGCTCAAGCTCAGATCAATGGTCGAAGTCGGCGCGACTGTGTAAAAGGGAATGCTGTGCGCCTGGGCCATGAGCGCCAGCTGATAGGTGCCAATTTTATTGGCGAAGTCGCCATTTGCCGCCACCCGGTCGGTGCCTACCAAGATGATACTGACCTCACCCTGCTGCATATAATAACCGGCCGCCGTATCCGGGATAATATCGTAGCTCACGCCCAGCTGTTCCAGCTCCCAGGCGCTGAGTCGCGAGCCCTGCAAGCGCGGGCGCGTTTCGTCGAGCAGAACATGAAAGTCTTTGCCCGCTTCGAATGCGGCGCGGATGACGCCGAGCGCGGTGCCGTAATCGACCGTGGCCAGGGCGCCGGTATTGCAATGGTGCAGGACGGTCGCGCCATTGTCAATCAGCGCGGCGCCCAGCGCCCCCATGCGGCTGTTAATGCGGACATCATCATCGGCGATCTGCTGCGCCGCCGCCAGCAAAACCTCGCGCAAGTCATCCGCGCTGTTGAATTCGCCACTGTCGGCGATTTCCTGAAGTCGATCAACCGCCCAAGCCAAATTGACTGCCGTCGGACGCGAAGCCTTCAGCATCTCGCCATCAAGACGTAGTTGGTCAATTAGCTTGCCTACGGTCGCCGCAACGCTATTCTGAGCCGCTAAGGCCATGCCGAAAGCCGCAGCCGCGCCAATCGCCGGCGCTCCGCGCACGGTCATATTGCGGATGCTCTCGGCGACGGCTTCGACCGAACGCAGATACACGTACTCCAGTGTCCAGGGCAGAGCGCGCTGGTCAATCATCTTGACCGCGCCCTGCTCCCATTCTACGCTGCGCACGATACTTGTCCTGTCGCAGTCGGCATAACATCGCCGGCAATCGCGATCCAGTGGTTTAGCCGCCGGCTTCCTGCACCAGGATGGCGAGCTGGTCAAAATTCGGCTGCTGCCCAAAGCGAGTGCGTTGCAGCGGACCGTTGCCGTAGCTGACAAAGACGGTCGGCGTGCCAGTAACCTGGTATTGATTGGCGAGCTGAATATCCTTGTCAATTTGCACGGCGTCTTGCGTGCATTCCAGCAGCTCGGTGTACGACATGTTCATCATTTCGGCGAAGGTGCGGGAGGAGGCGTCGCTGAAGCTGCGGGCGCTGGCGATTTGGAAGAGCGCGTCGTGCGCATTCCAGAATGAGCCCGGGCGCAGCGTCTCCGCGCATTCCGCCAACTGTCCGGCCAGGCGCGAGTAACCGGCATGCACAACTGGCAGCATGCGATATTCAAAGCGGGCGCGGCCCGTGGCGACGAACTGGTCGATGAACTTCTCGGTAGTCGCTTTGTAGCGTTGGCAGTGGCCACAGAGGAAGTCCTCAAAAGCGACCACCGTGATCGGCGCGTCGGGCTCGCCCAAGACGAATCCGCCATCGTCTTGGCGCGCCTGGGTGATCTTGGAGTAATCGGTCGTTAACTCGCTGAAGGAGCTCTGACTGGACAGCACAACGAAAATGACGGCGACTATCACAGCGGCGACGATGATACCGCCGAGAATCAGTCGGTTGCGCTGCGGCATGTTCTTGGTCTTTTGCGTCACGATCACCACCCTCAGTCAATTTACTGTTCTTGTCATGAAGCGATTGTTATACCCTCGCTCTCTCCAAATCGTACAAATCAAATGGGGAGACGTCAATTCTCTTCCGTCGGGCAGGCCAGCGAATTAAGACGCTGCCATATGTTGTATAATCTTGGCGCCAGACCAAGCGGCGGCAGCGATTCCAGGAGCGCGATCCAATGAGAATGATCGACCTGATTGAGAAGAAGCGGGATGGCCAGCCTTTAAGCAATAGCGAAATTCGGTTTTTCATCAATGGTTTTACCGCGGGCGATATCCCCGATTACCAGGCGTCCGCCCTTTTGATGGCGATCTTTTTCCAAGGCATGAGCCGCGCGGAGACCGTTAACCTGACCATGGCCATGGCGGAATCGGGCGACATGCTGGACTTGTCGGATATCACCGACTACGCCGTCGACAAGCACTCCTCCGGCGGCGTCGGCGACAAGACCTCGTTGATCGTATTGCCGCTGGTGGCATCTTTTGGCGTGCCTATCGCCAAGATGAGCGGACGTGGATTGGGATTCACCGGCGGCACGCTGGACAAGCTCGAATCGATATCCGGCTACGACGCCAATTTGAGCGAGACCGAGTTTCGACGCATTGCGCGAGAAACCGGTATCGTACTCGCGGGGCAAAGCAAGTCGATGGCGCCGGCCGATGGCAAAATCTATGCGCTGCGCGATGTCACTGGAACAGTCGCCAGTTTGCCCTTGATCGCTAGCAGCATAATGAGCAAAAAGCTGGCTGCAGGCGCTGGCGGCATCGTCCTGGATGTGAAGGCGGGAAACGGCTCATTCATGAAGACGCCGGGCGAAGCGCGCGCGTTGGCAACCGCCATGGTCAGGATCGGCGTCGACGCCGGCCGCGATATGGTCGCTCTGCTGTCGGATATGAATCAGCCGCTGGGCGCGGCGGTGGGAAATGCGCTGGAAGTGTCGGAAGCGGTCAAGACTCTGAAGGGTAAGGGTCCGGAGGACATCCATGACCATTGTGTGGAGATTGCGGCTCACATGTTGCGCCTGGCGGGCCGTGGCGAAAGCAGAACGGATCTGACCGAAACCCGTCATGAAGTTGACCGTGCGCTGCGCTCCGGCGATGCCTTTGAATACTTTGGCCGCATGGTGGCCGCTCACGGCGGAGATCTGCGTCAAGTCGAGGACTTGAGCCGCCTGCCGCAAGCCAGGCTGCGTTACAACCTGCTCGCTCGTGACGGCGGATTCGTAGCCGCAGTCGAAGCGGACAAAGTCGCCTGGGCGGCCTTGGCCTTGGGCGCGGGTAGATCGTCCAAAGAAGATGCGATTGATCACGCCGTAGGTATCGAGATCCACGCCAACGTTGGCGACCCGGTCTCAGCCGGCGAGCTTTTGATGACCGTGCACGCAAACGACGACGGTCGATTGCAGGCCGCCCTGGAGCTGTTGGCGGATGCGGTCAAACACAGCGCCGAGCCGGTCCCGCGCCTGCCGCTGTTTCATGGCGTGGTCGAGGGCCGGGACATGTAGCCTGCTGCCCCAACCATGGTGACCGGGGGACCTCAGCAGGCGTTCTGCAGATGCTCGTCGAAGGTAATGGCGAATTTATGATAATGCGAGCCGTCGCAAGCAGCGCGAAAATAAAAATATTCCGACTCTTCGGGATATATGGCGGCCTGAATGGCGGATAGTCCCGGGCTGGCGATCGGGCCGGGCGGCAGTTCACGATTGAGGTAGGTGTTATAGGGTGAGTTCACAGCGTGATAATCGGCTTGCGTGATTTGGGGCCACCAGCTTCCGCGGGCGCCTTGCAGGCCGTATTGCACCGTCGGATCGGCCTCCAGCGCCATGCCGATAGCCAGGCGATTGCGGTAGACGCTGGCAATTAGAGCGTGCTCATCACGCCAAACAGCTTCGCGCTCGACGATCGACGCCAGGGTCGCGACTTGGTACAAGGTTAGGTTCTGCTCCAGCGCAGCGGCGCGCAGGGAATCCCCCACACGTTCACGAAAGCTGCGCAACAAGGTATCGCGCAACGCCACCGCCGTGATGTCAGGCGGCAGCTGATAGGTATCGGGGAACATAAAGCCTTCCAGCGATGCGCCCTCGGGTATGCCGGCCCATGCGGCAATGGCGGTCGGCAGCTCGGCGCCTTCGTCGATCAGCAGCAGGAATTCGGCGCCGGAGAAGTCAAACAGCGCATTCTGGTCGACCAGCGCAGCCAATTCTTCAATCCGCGCGCCTTCCGGCATGCGAAATGAAATAAAGCTCTTGCTGGAATCCGTCAGAATCGCGGCGATCTGCCGGATAGACTGCGCTTGATTAAGAAAGTACATGCCTGCCTCAAAGCGCCGGTCAAAGCCTTCAACGCGCGCGTAGTTGATGAATAGCTCAGCATCGCGGATGAGCCCCTGGTCGACAAGAGCCGCGGCGATGGCGCCGGCGCCCGAACCCGGCGCGATGCGAAATCGGATTGGGTTGGAGTCGCTGCTGAATGGGGTGTCAAGTTCCGCCTGAAGGTTTGCCAGTTGCAGGCGCAATATAAGATTTTGCGCTGTGAAGATGATCTGTCCGTCCGTCGCGAGGTAGGCGCCAACCGCGGCCAGCCCGGCTACGAGAACAAAGATTACAGATCCTATGAGAAAGCCATGAATCGCACGTTGCAATCGCCGCGCCTTTACAGCCCGATACGGGCGCTCTAGTTCATAGTACGCAGATCACTCATATCGCGCAACAAACGCCTAGGGCTGCGTCGGCGCAATCGACGTGGATGGATTGGCCAGCTCGCTACTGATCTGCGCCCAGGTCAACGACCGCGTGATAGTGATCCAAGTTCGCCCGGGTTTGAGCGTGATGGGTTCACCGTCCGAGAATATCAGGCGCAGCGCCTCACCGCGGCTCTGGCTGCGCCGCCACCAGAAGCCCTCATAGACCAGGCCATCGCGCAATACATAAGCCGGGCCGCGCCCCTGTAGCGTCAGTTCATAGGATTCGTCTATGGCGCCAGGCGTGAACAAGTCGGGACGCCGTTTATGAACTACCTGCAAAACCAGCAGATTATCGGCAACGAGCTGCGTATCATCCGCGGCGTCCAAATGCGGAATCCCGTCCGAGTATCGGAAATACCGCCGGCTGGCTTCGTCATATTGCCAGCGTACATCGGTTCTGTCAAACCAATTGATGTACAAGTCGCGGGCTTCCTTGCCGCCTTCGTTCGGCTGCAAGCTGAAGGCGAAACCGTTGGCGCGATAGCCGAAATTGAGATTGCGCCGCGTTGCCAGCCGCCACATCTGGCGCGTATCGCCAAACATCGTGTGTTCATAGCCACGGTCGCCGTAGGTCGCGTCGCGACAGAAGCCAGCGTTATCGCAGTTGTCGCCGAGGGACGGCGACAGCAGCAAAGGGCGAAAATTCGCGTTCATATATATCTCGTGGATGGGTCCGCTGGTGCCGGAATAGGCCAGCAGCGCGGCATACATGCTAATCAATTCGATATCAAGCAAGCGCGCGCTGCGAATAGACCCCACTTGCTCTGGCGCGTTGTTGCGGTAGAGCGCGGCGAATCGCGTCACGCCGCCTTCCGCCTCGTATTCGTAGACCAGGTCCGCCAGACTCAGCCCGTGCTGCGGTCGGACTTTGGGCGGCCAGTTGGAGACCTTGACGATCAGATTGCGGCGGCTCAGGGCTTCATCGCTGGGGTAAGCCAGTCCTGTCAGGGGATTGACGCCTTTCGGATAGTCCCAGGGCCCGATCTCTACATCAGGCGAGGCAGAATATGTCTTGGCGATGGCGGTACTGACGATGGCGGGCGATTGCAGCCATGAGCGCGCGGTCGGCGTAGTCAGGGCGGACGCCGGCGTTCCTTCTTGCCCTCGGCTCATACCGCTCAGCAGCGGCAGGCAAAGGACTGCTGCCAAACACGCGAGAAAGATCGACCATTTCTGTCGCTGCATTGGGCCTCGAATTCGCGCTTCAATTTGTAGGTCGCGGTAAGTATAGGAAAGCTGCACTGCCTTCGGCAAGTCGCAGTCGCTATAATACGCTCAATCGTAGCCTTAGCATCGGGAAACAGGAGAAAACAATGGAGCGTGGTCGCCTGCTCATCAGCTATGCGCATCCCGATGATGAGAGTTTTGGCCTGGGAGCGGCGATTCCGAAATGGATTGATGACGGCATTGACGTCTATTTGATTTGCGCGACGAATGGCGATGTCGGCACCGTTCCAGAGGCGCTGCGCGGCAAGTTTCCGACTACTGCCGAGCTCAGACTAAGCGAACTTGACTGCGCCCGGCAGCATCTTAAATTCAAAGAAGTCTTCATGCTGGGGTACCGCGACAGTGGCATGCCGGGCAGCGAGACTTCGCGGCATCCGGAATCTCTTTGCTATCAATGGCAGAACCACCCGGCGCGCGTCACCGCCACGGTGACGGAGATTTTGCAGCGCGCCAAGCCGCATGTGGTTATCACCTTCAATCGCTACGGTGGTTATGGGCATCCGGATCACATCGCCATACAGCGAGCGACGGTGCAAGCCTTTGAACAGCTGCGGGCGCCGAGGAGTAGCGATGCGACAAATGGCGCCTACAGGCCGCAAAAACTCTACTACGCCACATTTCCCAAGGCGCCGATAAGACTGCGAATTCTAAGAGCCAGGCTCAACGGGCAGGATCCCAGGCGCATGGGCAGAAATCAGGATGTCGATGTAGTAAAGACGCTTGAGCATGTTGAGCCGGTACATGCCCGCATTCCGGTTGCGCAGTATTTCGATGTTTGGGAACGGGCGAGCAGTTGCCACGCCAGCCAGGGCGGCGGACGCATCTCGCGCACCGCGCGCTGGCTGCGCAGGTTTCTTTATGGCAAGCAAGGATTTACGCGGGTTTTTCCGGCGCCGGAGCGCGACCGCGTCGATGAAAACGACCTGTTCGCGAATGTTGATTTGAATTCTCGGGACGCGTGATCAGGGCAAAGGCGTATAGCTTTCGCTGACGACCGCCTGCCCCGCTTCGCTTTGTATCCAGCCCAGGAAGTTGAATGTCGCCGCTGGCGGCGCCTGCCACCCGATAACATAGATGGTGGACCACAGCGGATAGCTGCGGTCACCGACATTTTGCCGGCTGGGTAATGCGCCATCAATTGCCAATGGTTTGACGCGCGCATCAATCATGCTCAAGGGCAAATAGCCGATTGCGCCCGCATCTTCCGTCACTTGCCGCAACATGGCATCGATACTGGGCATCAAAAGCGCGTTGCCGGTTACCGGAACGATGCCCATGACCAGGCGGCGAAACTCTTGGGCAAGATCGCTGCCCGGTTGATACGCGAGAGGTGAGATCGCCAAAGAGTCGGCGCCGAATGCGCCCCAATCGCGAATTCGCCCACTAAAGACATCGCGCAAGTCATGTGCGGACAAGGTGGACACGTCGTTCGCTAAATTGACGACGACTGCCAGACCGTCCACCCCGAGCGGCGCGGCCCAAATATCGTCGCGCAGGGGAACGTGGCTACTGATGAAATAGTCGACGTTGCCGGCATCCAGGCCCGCCAGAAGCCGGTTGTAGGGCAAGGATTCCACATCAAATGCGGCGACGGCGTATTCAAAAGCGAAGCGCTGGTTCAAGGCGTGTGTAAACGCGAAGGTCGCTGCTGTCGCGTGCAGCCGACTTGTCGTCAGCAATATCGCCGGTGTACTAGCTGGGGACCTGACGGTACAGCCTACCATCGCCGCAAAGGCTACGATAGCCAATGTCTTCCGCGCGCGCCCCATACGCCAGTGGCCCTATTCCGTGGTCAGATCAAGTCGCAAATAGCGAGGCAGGAATTTCACTGCATATTCTCTAAACTTACCAGCGATGATTGCGCGCCGCATGGATTCTACATGACGGGCCAGAAAATCAATATTGTGCAGACTGATAAGGTAGTAGGCTAGCAGTTCTTTGGCGACGATCAGGTGCCGCAAGTAAGCGCGGGAGAAGCGGCTGGCGTAATTATTTAGCGCGGCGTCAATGGCCGTTTCGTCCGCTTTGAATTTGGCGTTCCTCAGGTTGATGCGTCCATCATGAGTGAAGGCAGCGCCATGCCGCGCCAAACGTGTGGGTATGACACAGTCGAAAATGTCCACGCCGCGGCCAATGCCCTCGACCAAATCATCAGGCTCGCCAACGCCCATCAGGTAGCGGGGTCTTTCCTGCGGCAAGCAGGGAATGGTCTCGTCGAGTGTAAGGTACATTTCGGGTTTAGTCTCGCCGACTGCCAGCCCGCCAATGGCGTAGCCCTTGAGATCCGTTTCAGTCACGAATCGAGCCGACGCTTGTCTGAGATCGGGGAAGACGCCTCCCTGAACGATGCCAAACAGAGCCTGCTGGTTGTCGTCAGGATGGGCTTCGCGACAGCGCCGCAGCCAACGGTGGGTACGCTCATTCGCCGCTTGCGCCTCATCTCGATCGCTGGGATTGGGGCATTGATCGAAGGCCATGATGATGTCCGCGCCCAGATTTTGCTGAATCTCCATGGAGCGGGCCGGCGTCAAGCGTTTCGCGCTGCCGTCCAGATGGCTGCGGAAAGTGACGCCTTCGTCATCAATCCGGTTGATCTCGCCCAGGCTGAACACCTGGAACCCGCCGGAATCGGTCAATAGCGGGCCGTTCCAGCCCATAAAGCTGTGGAGCCCGCCCATCTCGCGCACGAGTTCGTCGCCGGGTCGTAAATGGAGATGATAGGTGTTGGCCAAGACCAGACCAATGTTGAGTTCTTCCAAATCGCGCGGAGGGACGGCTTTGACGGTAGCCGCTGTGCCTACAGGAGCGAATACAGGTGTGGGGATGTCTCCGTGCGGTGTATGCAGGATTCCAGCTCGCGCATTGCCATCGGTCGCGACAACCTCAAATTCAAATGACATAGGGATTTCAGAGTCGACGAGTTTGACGTTTGCCTTAAGTTGGACCGTTGTCGTCGCCGCTAAGCAACAGATTCGCGACAGGTGTTCCGTATTGACGTACCGACCGCCGATATTATAGCACAACCGCTGGTTGAGCAATTTCGACCGGGCGGCTCTACTCCTCGCCGCGATTCCAGCGTGATGTGCGGGCAGCGAATTAACCGCAAGGCTATACTGCGATTGACTGGCAATCCACGCTCCGTGAGACGCAAATGGTTCGAACAAATCCCGCAATTCACCAACGCAGCCAAGCTCAAGCCCGGTCTCCTTTTTTCGATGTGGTCGATTCGTTGCGGGCGCGTCAATCCAGGTGCTTTCCGACCGAAGTTGCCATTGATCTCGACGCAGTCGCGTCAAACGTCCGCTCAATGAAATCCGCGCTTGGGACTGACGTTTCCATGATGGCGGTGGTCAAGTCGAATGCCTATGGACACGGCGCGCCGGAAGTTGCGCGCGTGGCCATTAGAAGTGGCGCCGATATGCTGGCCGCGGCCAATATTGAAGAGGCGCTGGATTTGCGCCGCGCCGGCATTGTGGCGCCGATTTTGACGCTTGGATATCTGCCCGCACAAGCGATACCGCGCGCCATCAAGCAGGATATAACGGTCACACTGTATGACTGTGAGCAGGCGCAGCAATATCAGTCGGCCGCGGGCGCCAATAACGGTAAACTCTCGGCACATATCAAAGTGGATACTGGCATGGGGCGGCTCGGGGCTTTGCCAGCCGATGCTGAAGCGCTATGCAATCGCGTCGGAGCCTTGCCAGCGATTCGGCTCGAGGGAATTTTCACTCACTTCTCTTCGGCTGATGCGGATTCGCAATATACAGCGCTCCAGTTGTCTCGCTTTTCCGACTTGGTCGCACGGCTAGAGCGAAACGGTTTTCATTTTCAGTTCGTCCACGCGGCCAATTCCGCTGCTCTGCTGACCCAGCCTGACAGCCGCTTCAAGCTCGTGCGGCCCGGTTTGATGCTCTACGGCTTGAATCCGCTGGAAGACGGCTTCGGGCCCGATTGGCTGAAGCCGGCCATGACCTGGAAGACCGCCATTGCGCAGGTAAAAACGCTGCCCGCCGGCTCTGCGGTTGGTTACGGCAACACCTATTTGACGCAAAGAAGCGAGAGAATCGCGGTCTTGCCGGTAGGTTATGCGGATGGCTTGCGTCGGGCGCCGCGGACCTGGCGAGAAGTGCTCCTGCATGGCCGGCGCGCTCCCCTCGTTGGGCGAGTCAGCATGGAGAAGACCACCATAAATGTCAGTCATATTCCGGGCGCGCAGGCGGGCGATGAAGTAGTGCTGCTTGGCAAGCAGGGCGACCAAGAAATCAGCGCCGAAGAGATCGCTGGCTGGATTGGCAGCATCAGTTACGACGTGGTCACCGCAATCGCGCCACGGATACCGCGTACATTTATGCGCACTTAAGCCTTGCGGCTTACTATCCCAGCAGCGCCCTCAGGTCGGCGGCAATCGATTCAGGCGGAACGCCAAATTGATAGCGCTTGATCCAGCGGCCCGTCTGATCCAGCAAGAACGAGCCGGTTGTGTGGTTGACAAGGTAATCGTCGGACCCGCTGTCTTGGCTAATCTGAAACGATAGCCCGAAGGGTCCGCCCATGGCCCGCACTGAGGCCTCGTCGCCGGTGAGCGCGTAGATTGCCTCAAACTGGCGGAATTCAAAATATTGACGCAAGGCCGCCGGCGTATCTCGCGCCCCATCGACTGAGATGAAGACGAAGTTGATATCGGCGATGTCTCCCAGCAGCTGCTGAATCCGCCCAAAGTCGTTCAAGGTCAGCGGACAAATGTCGGGGCAATGGGTGAAGCCAAATGTCAACAGCGTATGGCGGCCGCGAAAGTCAGCCAGGTGGGCTGAATCACCGTAGCTGTCGGTCAACTCGAACGGGGGAACGTCAACCGGTGGATCAATCGCGAGAATGCCGTCGGCGGTGGCCGAGCCTGCCACTTCGAATGGACTCGTTCTGACCATCTCCCGTTCCCGCGTGCGGTCATACAGCAGAAAGATCGAAAGGGCGCTAATGCCAAGCATGAGACCGGCCAGCAAGCCAAAGAGCAGTCGACCGAACAGAGTGGAGTTTCGCTTCGTCTTCAATTTCGGTGTCCTCAGTTGGCCCCGCATCAAGGCGCGCCTGTTCTCCAGCGTAAAGCATAACAAGGTATGCGCATGGCATGAAGACGGAAGGTAAATCGTTACCGCGATCAATTACGCTCAGCTTGCATTGCGAGCAAGCTGCAAAACCGATACAATGGAAATTCCTCAAGAAGAGAGATTTCGCCGCCGCGCGAGACGCCGAAGGGGCAAGCGACAAGTACGCCAACTTGCGTGAAACTCTCAGGCAAAAGGACTCTTGAGGAGAGATTCTCTGAAGGTCAAGGAACCGACAGGGCGCACTCTCGGCATGAGGTGCGCCCTTTCTCATTAGTGCAATCGGAGAGGAGAAAACCATGGGCGAATGGAAGACACCTGCAGAACTGAAATATGCCGATTCGGATGAGTGGTTTGCTGTGGCCGGAGATGTCGTCACCATCGGCATCACCGACTACGCGCAAGACCAATTGAACGATATCGTCTATGTCGAATTCAGAGATCCTGGCGATGCTGTCGAGGCCGGCGGTTCCTTCGGCGAAGTTGAATCGGTCAAAGCGGCCTCGGAGTTGTACAGCGTGGTGGCCGGCGAAATCATCGAAGTCAATTCCGCCCTGGAAGACGAGCCCGAAGTTCTGAACGCCGATCCCTACGGTAAGGGCTGGATGGTCAGGATTCGCGCCGCCAGCCTAGCCGGGCTCGGCGGACTGATGGATGCCGCCGCCTATGACGCCTACTGCGACAGCCGCTAGGCGAGCCTACAGTATGTAAGTTCGGCGCATATGCGTTGGAAGCGCACCTCTAGCCCCAGAGGAGGTTGAATCTATCGTGAGTTATATACCCCATACCCCAGCTGAAACTGAAACGATGCTGAGCGAGATCGGCGTACAGTCGATTGACGAGCTCTTCGATGCCGTGCCGGCAAGCCACCGTTTTCCAACGCTTGACCTGCCGCCGCCCATGAGCGAAATGGAAGTGGCCGCCGAAATGCTGGCGACCAGTGAGGCAAATGATCACGGCCAGGATTACGCGATCTTTCGTGGCGCCGGCGCCTACCACCACTTCATTCCCTCGGTGGTCAATCACATCTTGCTGCGCGGCGAGTTTTACACTGCCTACACGCCCTACCAGCCCGAAGTATCGCAGGGCACGCTGCAGGCGACTTACGAATACCAGAGCATGATGTGCGCGCTGACCGGCATGGACGCCGCCAACGCCAGCCATTATGACGGCGCGACCAGTCTCGCCGAAGCGGTCACCGTCGCGCTTGAAGTCACACGAAACAAGCGCAAGAAGGTCATCCTGAGCCATGCCATCCACCCGCAGTATCGCGAGGTTGTGCGGACTTACCATCAGGGGCGCGACATCCGCATCATCGGCGACCGCGGGCGCGGCGAGATCGTCGACCTGATGGAAATGCTCGATGACAATACCGCTATGATTGCGGTGCAATATCCCAATTTTTTCGGCCAGATCGACGAGCTAGCCGCCTTGGCGCAGGCGGCGCACAGCAGCGGCGCCCTGCTGGTGGTGGTTGCCAATCCGATGGCACTGTCGCTGCTCAAGAGCCCGGGAGAGCTGGGAGCGGATATCGTCGTCGGCGAGGGGCAGCCGATGGGCATACCGCTCGGTTTCGGCGGACCCTACCTGGGTTACTTCGCCATCCGCCAGAAGCACGTGCGCAAGATCGCGGGCCGGATCATCGGCGAGACGCGCGATACCGATGGCAGGCGCGCCTTCGTCATGACACTGCGGCCGCGTGAACAAGATATCAAGCGTGAGCGAGCCACCAGCAATATCTGCACCAATCAGGGCTTGATGGCGCTGTCTGCATCGGTCTATATGGCGCTGATGGGCAAGAATGGGCTGCGGCGCGTGGGCGAGCTCAACTATCACAAGGCGCACTACGCCGCACAGCAGATCAATCGGCTGGACGGCTACAGTGTGGACATGAGCAAGCCCTTCTTCAACGAGTTCGTTGTTTCATGCCCGCGCCCAGTCGCCGCAATCAACGAAGCTCTGCTCAAAGAAGGCATGATCGGCGGCTATGACCTGGGACAACACTACTTCCACTTGCAAGATCACATGCTGGTTTGCGTCACAGAAAACAATGCAAAGGATGAAATCGATCGACTGGTTGAGGTTCTGGGAGGGCTTAGCTAATGGGCGCATCGGAGTCAACGCAGCTTCTCGAACCCCTGATTTACGATTTGGGCGCGCCGGGGCGCATCGGCGTCAACCTGCCCGCACCCGATGTGCCGGAGTCGCCGCTGCCGGCTGAGCTGATGCGCGATGATTTGGCGCTGCCGGAAGTCGGCGAAGTGCAAGTCGTGCGTCATTTCGTCAAGCTCAGCCAGCTGAATTATTCGATCGACCAGGGCCTGTATCCGCTGGGGTCCTGCACCATGAAATACAATCCCAAGGTTAACGAAGATGCCGCGCGGCTGGCTGGATTTGCGCAGCTGCACCCGCTGACGGACGAAAGCGGTGCGCAAGGCGCGCTCTTCCTGATGCACGAGCTGCAGCAGTGGCTGGGCGAGATCAGTGGCTTTGAGGCGGTCAGCCTCTCCCCCGCCGCCGGCGCCCAGGGCGAATTCGCCGGCATCTTGATGATTCGCCAATATCACATCGATCGGGGCGAGGGCCAGCGCGATATCATCCTGGTGCCCAACAGCGCGCACGGCACCAATCCCGCCACCGTGACCATGGCCGGAATGAGTGTGCGCGAGCTGCCAGCAAACGACAAAGGCAATGTCGATATGGAGGCGCTGCATGCCGCTTGCGAAGGCGAGCTGCGCGATCGCATCGCCGGCATGATGATTACTGTGCCCAGTACGCTCGGCCTCTTCGAGTCGACCATTCTAGAGGTCATCTCAACTGTGCATGACGCGGGCGGGCTGATGTATATGGATGGCGCCAATATGAACGCGCTGATGGCGGTCGTAAAGCCGGGCGAGCTCGGTTTCGATGTCATGCACTACAACCTGCACAAGACCTTCTCTACGCCCCATGGCGGCGGCGGGCCGGGCAGCGGCGCCGTCGGCGTCAACGAGAAGCTGCGGCCCTACTTGCCGGGTCCGATTGTCGAGATTGTTGAGCACGGAACACCAACCCCTCCCCCCAACGAAACCCCATCC
>WTGO01000135.1 GCA_011523515.1 Chloroflexota bacterium | reverse complement strand
ATGGGGCGATGGCAACCCTCATCCACTAATTATCGGACAAGCCTTGTAGGGGCGAGCCTTGGCTCGCCCACTTGATAGCTATCCCGCTTTAGCCTGCATAATCTGAATCAGGTTGCCGCAGGTATCGTTGAATATCGCCATAATCACGGTACCGATGTCGGAGGGCGGCATGGTGAATTCGACGCCGAGCGCGCTCAGCCGATCGTATTCTGCTTGAATATCGTCGGAGTTGAAGATAATGGCTGGGTAGCCTTGTTCCATTAAGCCTTCTTTAAAGGCGAGGGTGACGGGATTGCGATCGGGCTCCAGCAGCAGCTCGACCCCATCGGGCCGCTCCGGCGAGACCACAGTCAGCCAGCGGTCGCCTTCCGGGTTGCCCAAGGGCATATCGTGTTTGATTTGGAAGCCGAGTACGTCTGTATAGAACTTCATCGCCTTTTCTTGGTCATCGACAGGTACGCCGGTCACGCCTATTATCATTTCTCCGTCCCTCGCTCTTGATAAATTGAACAGCAGGTGGATTGTACCACACTTGCGTCCCTTACGATCCCCGCTACCTCCGAACGTCTCTAATGTAGAGATGGCCAGGCGAGTTGGCGACCTCATGTCGGGGATAACGTAGAAAATAGCGCGGATTGCGACTAGGCGCCGAATTAGCCTGCAAGCGGCGGTGGGCGCAGTGGCGGATTCGCCGACCAGAAAGCCGCTGCGCCGCGCTTTTCCACAGGCCGAATATGCTATAATCGGTTGCATGTTCATGAATCGAGACGGTGGCAATCATTATGAAACTCAGTCACGAAGCGAAGGACATGATAGCGACGATAGCGCTGGTGCTGGCGATCGTTTTGGCGCTGAACATGGCGATATCACCCGAAAGCAACCGCGACATGTTCTCCTGGACGATTGGCTTGGTCGCCCTGGCGGTCGTCTTCTGGCTCTGGTCGCGCCGTGAAGCGACGGCGGATGCTGACGCGGGCGCGGCGGAAGCGGCCGAAGAAGCCGTGCAGGGCGCCGAGAAGCTGATGAAACGAACCATTGTGCGCCGCGATGCCGACGCCAACGCCGAACCGGAGGACCTGACCAAAATCAACGGCATCGGCGCAGTCTTCCAGACCGTGCTGAACAACGCCGGCATACGCACTTACGCGACCCTGGCGCGAGCCTCCGTCGATGAACTGGAAGCGATCATCGAAGCCTCCGGACGCAGCCGGCCCGGTCGGCTTGAGACTTGGCCACAGCAAGCCGAGCTGGCCGCCAACGGCGATTGGGATGGGCTTAAGCGATTCGCCGACGAACTCTGACGCTGATCCGCAGCGTCGCGCCTCACGACGGCTGCAGCGCCAATGCTCAGCCGTCGCTTTGCCGGGGGTTTGTTCACTCGGATTTAGTCCGCTTCTCTAATCCGCCGTCGCCAATTCAGAGTACACTGAGCGCAGGAAACTGAGGCGCTAATCAGGACCGGCAAATGCCTGCTGTCGCGCATATCATCCGCCGCCGACATAACCGCAGAAAGCGCCGTCAACACGAATCGCGGCGCTCGGCGCTGTGGCTGATCATCGTGTTTTTCCTGCCGCTGACCCTGGCCTTGACGCCGCCGCTGGCATTGCTTGGTCTGTCCGTCTCGCTGTATGTGCAGGCGGCCGGCCACTTGCCGACGCCGCAAGAGACGGCCTTTCTGGATCGCGACCAGGGCTTGACCCGCTTTTACGATCGCAGTGGACGGCACGAGATTCACCGCGTGGACGATCCGCTTGGGGATAAGCGGCGCTGGCTGCGGCTGGCTGACCTGCCGTCTTATGTGATTGACGCTGCGCGGCTGGCGGAAGACGCGAACGCGCGGGAGACGCCGGCCGGCTTCGCGCCGCTGGAGGCAGCCCTGCAGCTTTGGCGCTATATCATCGGCTTACCGCTTGAGGTCGAGGGCGGGCTCGCGGCTGATTTAACGCGCGAGACCTTGCTGCCCCTGACGCGCTCCAGTGGTCTGGACGAACGCCTGCTGGAGATCGTGCTTATCGCCGAGAGCCGGCGAACCCACACCGCGGCGGAGCTGCTGGAGTGGCGCCTCAATAGCCGCGCCTACGGCCACGATGCCTTCGGCCTGGACGCGGCGGCCCAGGTCTACTTCGGCAAGCCGGCCGAGCGCCTTAGTCTGAGCGAAGCCGCGGTCCTGGCGATGACCGCGGCGCAGCCCGCCATCAATCCGCTCGATAACGCTCGCCGCAGCCGCGAGCGCGGCGCGGATCTGCTCTTCAACATGCTAGAGGCCGGGCTGATCGACAAACCCGCCTTTGACGCGGCGTCGGCTGCTGAGCTCACAACGCGCGCGCCGGCGAAAAACTCCGCAAATATCGCGCCGGCTTTCGCCGACTTCGCCAAGCGGCAGGCGGCGGCAATACTGGATCGGCAAGGGCTGGACGGCGCCCGGCTTGTGGCGCGGGGCGGGCTGCGCGTCATCACCACACTCGAAATGGACCTGCAGCGGCATGCGGCCTGCCTGCTGCAAGCGCATCTGCAGGGGCTGCGCGGCCAGGTGACAGCGGCGCTCGCCGCGCATGACGCGCCCTGCCCGCCCGCCAGCCTGTCCGGACTGCCGAGCGCCGGGCTGGATTCGCCGCCTGATTCGGGCGCGCTGACGCTGGTTGATGTCACCAGTGGAGAAATCTTGAGCCTGGTTGGCGAGGCGGCGACGCCACGCTTTCAGCCGGCAGTTGTGCTACGCCCCTTCGTCTATATGGACGCCTTTCTGCGCCGCGAATTCACTCCCGCGTCCATGCTCTACGACATCCCGCGGCGGTATCCGGGTCGGGCGGCCGATCTAATCTACGCGCCGGCCAATAGCGACGGCCGCTATCGCGGGCCGCTGCTCGCGCGCGACGCCTTGGCGGCCGGCCTGCTGCCGCCCGCCGTTCAAGTGGCCAGCCGAACCGGCATGCCCTCGGCCTTGCGCATGGCGCAGGCGCTTGGTTTCACCAGCCTCGATGCCGGCCGCGCCGATCTGGATTTGCTGGAGCGGGGCGGGGCGGTCTCCGTGCTGGATGCCGCCTACGCCTATAGTGTGCTGGCGGCGCAGGGCGTCATGCGTGGCATCGACAGCTCGCCGGCGGCCGGGCAGCGTCAGCTCGACCCGGTCGCTGTACTGCGCATTGAGGACGCTGCCGGGCGTGTGCTCTGGTCGCTAGAGCAGCTGCCGCCGGGCGCTAGGCAGACGACCCTCATCGAGCCCAGCCTGGCTTACCTGGTCAACGACATCCTGGCGGACGCCGACGCGCGGCGCGCGACCTTGCAGCGGCCGGATCTGGTGCTGCAGCTGGACCGGCCGGCCGCCGTGATTGATGGATTGAGCGGCGACAACCGCGACAGTTGGACGCTTGGCTATACGCCGGATCTGGTGTTGGCGGCGCATAGCGGTCGTAACGACCAAGCCGGGATGAGCATCGACGACTGGCAGCGCCTGGGCACAGCGCCCGTCTGGAGTGGGCTGATGCGCGCCGCGCACGAGACGCTCGGCTTGCCGCCGCGCTCCTGGACGGCGCCGGCCGATATCGAGGAATACCTGGTATGCGAGCTATCCGGCTTGCTGCCCGCTACCACCGATCATTGTCCCACGCGCCAGGAATTGGTGCCTGCCCGCTCCGAATTGCGGCGCGACGACCGTTGGCTCACGGTCGAGATCAATAGCGCCACCAAGCAGCTGTCCACGGTGCATACGCCCGCGAATCTGCGCGAGGAAGTCGCCTACTTCGTACCGCCGGACGATATCCTCGAGTGGTGGGTTGAAAACAATATGCCCTTGCCGCCCAGCAGCTACAGCGCCGACCAAGACCGGACCGCCGGCCGGGATGTGCTCTTGACGTCGCCGGAGGACTATGCTTATGCCGGCGCGACGGTGGAAGTAGTCGGAGCGATCAACCGCGCCGACGCCGAGAGCTGGTTGCTGGAATACGGCGCGGATGTCAACCCGGAGCGCTGGCGCCCGATCGGCGAGCGGCGCAGCGTCGACAGCGCCGGCGCGGTCGCGGCCACTTGGGAAACTATCCTGCTCAGCGGTATCCATACCTTGCGATTAACAGTAGACTTTGCGGACGGCAGCCGGCTGACGGATACCAAGTTGCTGACCTTCGACAATACGCCGCCGGCCGTTAAACTGCAGGCGAGCGGCGGCGCCGACGCGAGCGCAATTGCCGTGGGCGAAGTTGTTTCGCTACTGGCGGAAGTCAGTGACAACCTGGCCATTGAGCGCGTCGAATTCTATCGCGATGGCGCCTTGTTGCTGGTCGATCGCGATTGGCCCTACGGCGTCGAGCTTGAAGCCGATCTGGTGGGCGATGCAGTGATTAGGGCGCTGGCTTTCGACCAGGTCGGCAATCGCGCGGAGTCGCGCCTGGCGCTGGGTTTTGTCGCAGGCTAAGGGACGGGCATGAGGCGAGGTAGTGCTTTAGCTTGGACAGTGGCGCTGCTGGCTTTGCTGCCGCCGGCGGTGTTGGGCTACCTGGGCAGCCACAGTCGTCTGCTCTCTGACGACTACTGTCACATCGCCTGGAGCGCGCGCTACGGCATTCTCGGCGGCCTGCGGCACGTGCGCGATACCTGGAACGGCAGTTATTCCAATTACTTTGTCCAGTTCTTGTTTGAATCAAATGGCGAGGCGGCGCCGGCGGTCTTCTCTCTGCTGACAATCGTCATTTGGCTGATTGGGCTGGCCTGGCTGACGCTAATTGCGCTCAGGCGCCTGCGCGTCCAGCAGCTCCGATTGCCCTTGGCGCTCACGATTTCCGGCTTGTTGGTTGCCGCCGCCATTAACGGCTTCCAATCCCTCCAGTCCTTCTACTGGATGGCCGCCGTCGTGGCCTACGCCTTGCCGGTGGCGATCCTGACGCTGATTATCGCCTTCGCGCTGGAATCGGCGCTCCGGCCTGGCGGGCACATCAGCGCGGCGCTTGGCGTCATCGCGGTCGCCTGTCTGTTGAATGCCGGGTTCGCGCCCATGTTCGTGGTCTTCCAGGGCGCAACTTTGTCCATGCTTCTGTTGGGCGCAATGCTCTTCCTGCGTGAGACCAACCGGCGGCGCTGCCTCATCCTGCTGGGCGCGGGTTGTCTGGCGACAGCGGCGGCAGCGCTCATTATGTTGACCGCGCCTGGATTCTGGGTCCGCGCGGGCAGCCACGTTTACGCGGAACTCAACCTGGGCCCGCCGATTCGGGCGCTGCCGGCGCTGCTCACGCGTTCGCTTGAGATACTGTTTGAGCAGGTCGGTCATCAGCCCGCCTTTACCAGCTTCGCGCTGATGCTGAGCCTGGGCCTTTGCCTGGCCCTGCGCCTGTATCGTCCCCAGCGCGCTCCGCGTCCGCAGCGACCGGCGGCGTTGGCGCGAGGTCCGCTATGGACCGGATTGGTCGTACAGGCGCTTTTCCTGCCCCTACTGTGGGCGCATACCAGCGATGCGCCGCAATTTCTGGGCCGCTTCAGCGCCGCTTTCTTTTTGGTCGTTTGCCTGAACATTGGCCAATGCCTGGTCTTCTCGTTGCTGCTGATGTTCAGGCGGCGAACTGATATGTTCTTGCGCGGCAATGAGTCGGCCTGGCGCGCCTATGCCTATGCCATTCTGCTGGCCGCCTTGCTGCTATTCGCCATGGATCAGGTACGCAGCATTCATTACAAGGCGGCGACATACTTGTTCGCCAGCGCGTTGGCCTGGCTCTTCATCCTTTTGCGGCAATTGGCGGGCCGCGTCGCCGATGCCGATTCGCGGTTGTGGCGCCGGCTGCCGTTATTCGCATCCGGCGCGGCCCTTTTCAGCTATCTGGCGCTGATAGCCTTGCCGCTTTTCGCCCTGGGTTTTCTCTCGGAACGTATCCTGGCGGGCACGGCTTTCCTGCACGTAGCCAGCGGCTTGATTTGGGGACTTGGTATCGGTATTCTGCTCCGGCGCAGCGGACTCGTCGCGGCATCGTACGGTGCTTCGAGCGGCGGATTTCTTCTTTGCGCCGCCCTGCTCACACTGATTTTGGCGGCCGGAATCGTCATCGGGCCGGGTCAGCGCCTGCCCAACCTGCGCGCTTTCGCCGCTGAGTGGGATTCGCGGCACGAGGAGATAGTCCGCCAGCGCGACGGCGGCAGCGAAGCTATAGTCGTCCCGGAGCTCAGCTACAATCTTAGCGAGCTGGTCTATGACTTCCATATCTTTGACGATACGCACAACTATTGCGCCAGGCTCTATTATGGAGTGGAGTCCATAACGCGCTCCGGCGCCGACGGATAATGGCCGCTCTGGCAGCGCCGCAGCTCGTGCAGCCGGGTTGAAAGGGCAGAAATGATGGGCAAGACGAGACTCTTTAAGGCGCTTTTGCTGACTCTGGCGCTCCTGCCGCTGCTGCAATTTACCTACATGGTACAGTTTGATCGTCTCATCAATGACGACTATTTTTACTTGGCGGTGGCTCGCGAGCATGGGCCCTGGGGCTCTTTGCTCTACTGGCGCGGCGCTTGGGAAGGTAGCTACACCGATCACTTTCTGTTTGGCCTGCTGGCGCCTTTGGGCGCGGACGCCCCCCGCGTGTTCTTGACCGGGCTGTACATCGTCTGGCTCTTGAGTTTGGCTCTGCTCTATGAAAGGCTTTTGGCCCGGCTGAATGTAGAGCGGGACCGTCTTGCCCTGGCGACAGGCGCAGCGGCGCTAACGCTGGCGGCCACTGTCAACGCCTATTATACGCCGCAATCGCTTTTCTATTTCACCGCCATCGTGAGCTATAACCTGCCGCTGGCGCCGCTCGCCCTGTATCTGGCTCTGGTGCTGCACGCGACCCGCCCGGACTACGCCGGGCCGCGCTTGAAGTTGGTCGCGCTCTGTGGATTCGTCATTTGTTTTGTCGCCGCCGGTCTGAGTGAAGTGTATTTGATATACCAATTTTGCCTGCTGACGATCTTGCTGCTGCTGGCGGCGATTGCGGCCAGGCGCGTGGGACGCAAGCTCTATCTTGAGCTGATAGCGGCGGGCTGGGCCGCAACCGTCCTCAGTCTGCTGATTCAAATTACCGCGCCCGGCATAGCTGTGCGAACGACGCGCTTTTCGCCCGACGCCATGGTGTCCAAACGCTCATTGCCCGACTTTTTGCACTATCTAGCCGACGGGCTCGTCCGCTTCATTTTGCGAGAACCACTGTTTGCCGGATTTATTATGCTTTTCGGCATCGGACTGTATGCGGCGCTGCTGCTGCTGAGATCGCAGGGCGGCGCCTCGGCTGAGGGTCCGGCAAGATTCGCTCGCGCTGCTCTGTGGTGCGGATTGATCGTGCAGCTGGCATACGCGCCAATCTTGTGGGCGCATACCAGCGATCAGCTTTCAGTTCTGGGTCGATTCAGCTACGCCTACTTTAGTGTGATCGCCCTTAATCTGGCTCTGCTGGTCGCTTTCCTGGTGCTGCTCTGGCGCGGCCGCGGTATCAGCAGGCTTATTTTCGAGCGCCGCGACGGACTGCTGGCGCTGTCAGGCGGGGTTTTGCTCCTGGTTTTGCTCCTGTTCGTCGCCGTTCATTGGCGCAGCATCCACCACCGCGCCTCGCATTATCTGATGGTTACGACCCTGCTCTTGATTGGCATGCTGGCCTGGCAGCTGCAGCGGGCGTTGGGGGACGAGCTATCCGAGCGATACGGCCAGGCGGCGCTGCTGATGACGTTGACCACAGCGCTTTGCAGCGTCGTCCTGATCGGCGTGCCGATTTATACCATCGGCCGGGTGACCGCGCGGGTAACCACGCCAGTCATCCTCATGCAAGTCTCTCTTGGTTTGCTATGGGGCGCATATTTGGGCTATCTCATGCGACGCGCCGGGGGTTCAACGCCGGCGTCGGCAGCCTGGCGGCGCCGGATCGGCTTGTCGGGGCTGGCGGTCGCCGGCGTGATCGGCGCAGGCATCATGCTGGGGCAAGCCGCCTTCATCCCCGATCTGCAGACCTTCGCGCGAGAATGGGATGAACGCGAGCAGCTGATCATTAGTCAACGGGACAGTGGCGAACAGCACATCGTGGTAGCGCCCTTGAGTTTCGATTTGAGCTGGCATATCTTGTATACGCGGATGTCAAGGCCCATGGAAAGCGGCTCGGCCGCGAAGTACTACGGCGTTGAGACAATCAGTGTGGACACGGACGATCCATGAATCGCGCCGTAGCTTGGACTGGCGTTGCAGCCGTCCCGGCGACATTCCGCGCTTTTGGCATGGCTCGCCGAGAAAGAGGCCGATGATGCGCGCAAAGAATCATTTTGCAGCCGCATTGCTAGCGCTTACTCTCCTTCCAGTCGCGATTTTCGCCTACATGGGGCAGTTCAGCCGCCTGATGCCGGACGATTATCATTACTTGGATCTGGGTCGTGACCTCGGCCTCTGGGGCGCCATGCTTTATATGCGCAATACCTGGAACGACGGATATTCAGACCAAATCGTGCACGGTATCTTCGCGCGTTTTGGCACGGCGGCGCCGAGGATACTACCGGTCTTGCTCGCGACTGTTTGGCTGCTCGCCCTCGCCTGGTTGATCACATGCGCCGTGCGCCCGTTGAATCTTGCCACGCGGCGAAACTTTTTATCGCCGGCGGTCGCGCCTATAATCGGCGCGCGTACTCGTTGCAGTCGTCGGCATTGGCCAGCGCTCGGCTATCCATGCGCAGCTAACCGCCTCGAGAGCTTTCGATGACGCCCTTTAGGCGCCTGTGGCGCGCGAGCTTGACCGCGCTGTCCCTGGCTCCCATTCTGTTGCTTGCTTATATGGGCCAGCATACGCGCTTGATACATGACGATTTCGGTTACACAGCTATCGGGCGGGAGTTGGGCGCGTGGGAAACGATGGTCTTCTATTACAAGGAGTGGTCGCCGGCCTATACGACCGTTTACATTAAGGCCGCGCTATCCTCGTTAGGCGTTTTGCTGCCGCCGCTGTCAATCGCGCTTATCGTCAGCCTCTGGATGGTCGGCTTTTATCTGTTCTTCCGCGAAATAATCGACCTGCTGCGGCTTAAAGGCGACAGACGGCTCGTCGCGCTGGCAGGCGCCGCACTGTGGGCGGCCGCCACGATCAACGCCTTTTATTCGCCGCAGTCCTATTATTGGTTTTCATCCAATATGACCTATACCTTGCCGCTAGGGGCGTTGGCTGGCTGCCTGGCATTGGCGATTTGGATGCTCAAGCGATCCGAACGTCCTGGCATCTTAAGGGCGGGCGCGGCGGCCTGCGCGCTGATAATGTTCCTCACCGCCGGCGCAGCCGAAATGTACGTGGTATTCCAATTCGTATTTTTGGCGCCTCTGGCGGCGCTGGCTTACGCAATCATCGACAAACGCAAGCGCCGGGCGCTGACGATCATCGCAAGCGCCATGCTGTTAGCGACTTTACTCGGTCTGATTATTCAAGCAACGTCACCCGGCGTCGCCAGCCGACTCGCGGCCGATGCCCGGAATTATAGCCCGCCCGTGAAGTCGCTTTCGCTGCTGTTGACCCTGACCGCTCAGCTGACTTTCGAGAGTATCGGCCGGCCCACTGCCTTCGCTGGCTTTGTTCTGTTGCTGGCGGCGGGCTTATTCACGACGCTATTGATACTTAAGCCGCCGCGACGATCTACCGCCCACTTGCCTCAATGGCGCCTGGGCGCCGCGGTCGGTCCGGGCTTGGCGGCGCAGCTGATTTTTTTGCCAGTCATGCTCGCGCACAGAAGCGACAACGCCCTGTTGCTGGGCCGATATAGCCTGAGCTACCTTCTGGTGCTGGTCTTGCACATCCTCCTGCTGCTGGCATTCGCCGGGGCGTATGGGCAGCGGCGCCGTTTGCAGCTGGAGCTGGAACGGAAAAGTTATTATTTGCCAGCGTTCTCAACCGCGATCGTACTCGCGTTTCTGCTGCTTTTTGTCTTGACGCAAGTCAGACGCATCGACTCGCGCGCGTCTACCTATCTCTTCATCACCTCGCTTTCGCTTCTGGCGCTGTTGGCCCTGCTGTGGCAAGGTGGGGCGGCCGACCGCAACAGCAAAATGCTGGGCATTTCGGCACTGGCCTGGCCGGGTATCGCCTGGCTGTCCATCGCCGCGCTTTACTGCGTCACCTTCATCGGCCATGGTTTCACGGCCGATCGCATCATGTCGGGTCCGGCCTGGCTGCAAGTGTTTTCGGGTCTGGTCTGGGGCGCCTACCTAGGCTACCTGCTGAAGTCGTACCCGCGCGCCTACGACTTACGGCCGCTATGGGAGCGATGGCTGGCGATCGGCAGCCTGACCGTAGCTTTGGTCGTGGGCGGCGGCATCTGCCTGGGCCAGGCCAGGCTTGTGCCCAATCTGCAAATTTACGCCGCCGAATGGGACGCGCGACACGAGTCTATCATCGAGCAGCGCGATAGCGGCAGCGCGCGTATCACGGTGGAGCCGCTGTCCTTTGACCTGGCAGATTATCTGGGTCTGGGTACGCTGCGCTCCGCTGAGAGCTTCTATGACGTCGAGTCTTTCGTGCAGCCCGGCGAAGGCAACTGATCGCGTCGCCTGGGCATGGAGCGTCATGAGCAAGGCAAAGCGTCTGCTGCAATTTTTGGCAGTACTGGCTGCTTTGCTGCCCCTCGTGCTGTATGCCTGGCAAGGCCAATACCTGCGTCCGATAATTGATGACTACTACACATTGCGCATCGGTCGCGAGCTGGGCGCCTGGGACGGTATGCTCTTCCACTACAATACTTGGTCCGGCGGATATGCAAATTTCTATATCAAGAGCGCTATGTGGCTGATAGCGGCGCTTTGGCTTGCGTGCGCATTGCTGCCGCGGCTCGGTGGGCTACATGCAAATGCGCCTGCTCGCGCTGGCAACCGCTGCTATGGTGTTTTCCGGCCTGGTATGGGGGCCTGCCTCGGCTGTTTGACTAAGCAGTGGCTTCAGGAGCGCAGGGCCGCCAAGGTTTGGCTTTCGCGGCTGGGGCTCTGCAGCGCAATCGTAGCGCTAATGATCGGAGTCGATGTTGCCGCGGGTCAAGCGCGTCTCATTCCTCGTCTCGCGGACTTTGCCCGCGAATGGGATGACAGAAGTCAGTCTATTATAGAGCGGCGCGACCGGGGCGAACGCGATATCACGGTACAGCCATTGAACTTCGATATGCACAGGTTCTTGGCGCATAGCAGCGACCGTGAAGTTCATTTTCGCTATGCTCTGGACTATTACGGTGTGGACTCCATTACTGAGGTGGAGTCCTGGGGACATTGCCTCGAGCGGCAAATCGCGCCTGGACATAAGAATTGCATATGAATCCTGGCAATCCCGCTTTTGCTCTGCCAGTTCCATTGACTCGTACCGCCGCTTATGCTATTTTAGTCAGGTCTACTTAGCACTCTCGGTGAACGAGTGCTAGCGCTCCGGGATGTGAGCGCGGAAATGGTTCACGAGTATTGATAGTTCAAGAGGGAGAAGAAAATGGCTATATCGATCCGCCCGCTTGGTGACCGTGTTTTGGTCGAACCTGTAGAGTCCGAAGAGACCTTCGGCGGTGGCGCATTTGTCTTGCCGGAGACGGCCAAGGAGAAGCCGCAGCAAGGTCTGATTCGCGCCGCCGGTCCCGGCAAGTATGACGAAGATGGCGACAAGCGTATTCCCATGGATGTACAGGAGGGCGATCGCGTGCTCTTCGCCAAGTACGCTGGCACCGAGGTCAAGCTTGACGGCGTCAAGATGCTGATCATGAAAGAGTCCGACATCCTGGGCATCGTCCAAGTATAAACAAGAATCGCGCCAAGATTTAACGGAGTGAAATCAGGAGGAATCAATGGCAAAGCAACTCGTATTCAAGGAAGATGCGCGCCGCAAATTGCAGGCCGGCGTTGACAAGGTCGCCAACGCGGTCAGCACGACTCTCGGCCCCAAAGGCCGCAACGTCGCGCTGGACAAGAAATTCGGCGCGCCAACCGTGACCCACGACGGCGTCACCGTCGCCAAAGAGATCGAATTGGAAGATCCCTACGAAAACATGGGCGCGCAGCTGCTGAAAGAAGCCGCGACCAAGACCAACGACATCGCCGGTGACGGCACCACCACCGCCACTGTCCTGGCGCAGGCCATCGTCAACGAGGGCCTGAAGAATGTCGCCGCCGGCGCCAACCCCATGCTCTTGAAGCGCGGGATCATTCACGCTGCCGATATCGTTGCCGGCAACATCCTGACGCAATCGACGCCGATCGAAACCAAGGACGAGATCGCCAATGTCGCCAGCGTTTCGGCGCAAGACAAGGAAATCGGCAATTTGATCGCCGAGGTGATGGACAAGGTCGGCAAAGACGGCGTGGTCACGGTCGAGGAGAGCCGCGGCCTGGAATTCGAGACTGAGTACGTCGAAGGTATGCAATTCGACCGCGGTTACATCAGCCCCTATTTCGTCAGCAACAGTGAGACGATGGAATCCAGCATTGAAGAACCCTATATCCTGATCCACGACAAGAAGGTCAGCGCGGCGCAGGATATCATCCCCATCTTGGAAAAACTGCATCAGGTCGGCAAGCGCGAGCTGGTGATCATCGCCGAAGATGTCGATGGCGAAGCGCTGGCCACCATGGTCGTCAACAAGCTGCGCGGCGCGATCAACGTCCTGGCTGTCAAGGCGCCCGGTTTCGGCGACCGCCGCAAAGCTATGCTGCGCGACATCGCGGTTTTGACCGGCGGCACCGTCATCAGCGAAGAGACCGGCCGCAAGCTGGACAGCGTGACCGTGCAGGATCTGGGCCGAGCGGCCAAGGTCGTCAGCACCAAGGATGACACGGTAATCGTTGACGGCGCCGGCGAAGAAGGCGCGATCGTGGGCCGCATTGATGAGATCCGCCGCGAGATCGGCAGCAGCACCAGCGACTACGACCGCGAAAAGCTTCAGGAACGCCTGGCCAAGCTCAGCGGCGGCGTGGCTGTCATTCGCGTCGGCGCGGCCACCGAAACCGAGCTGAAAGAGAAGAAGCATCGCGTCGAAGATGCGCTGAGCGCGACCCGCGCGGCCGTTGAAGAAGGCATCGTGCCCGGCGGCGGCGTCGCCTTGATCAATGCGATGAGCTCGTTGGACGGCGTCAGCATGGAAATCGGCGACGAGAATACCGGCGTCACCATCATGCGCCGCGCGCTGGAGATGCCGATGCGCAAAATCGCCGCCAACGCCGGTGAAGATGGCGCGGTCATCATCCAAAACGTGCGCCGGGCCCAGCAGGATAACGACAACCATCGCGTGGGCTTCAACGTCATGAACGGCGAATACGGCGATATGATTGACGCCGGCATTCCCGACCCCGCCAAGGTAACCCGCGGCGCCATCGAGAACTCGGCGTCGATCGCGGCCATGATTCTGACCACGGAAGCGCTGATCACCGATGTGCCGGAAGATACGCCCCCGCCAATGCCCGGTGGCGGCATGGACGGTATGGGTGGTATGGGTGGCATGATGTAAGCTGGCTCACAGCCATAGAAACACTACGAAGGGACTGCCAATGCGCAGTCCCTTTTGCGTTTGTTTGCAGCCGAACAACCTGCTACCATATAATTGCTAGAGTCGTCGCCTGCGGGAGTGTGGCATGGAACAAGAGCGACTGGATGATGTGAACGAATTGCGTTTCCGCCAATTGGAGCGGCTAAATAGCATCTTGATTGAGGGGCAGCACGAGACCGCGCGGCTTCTGACTGAAAATACCAAGCAATTAATTCAAGTCAACAGACGGCTGGACAAGGTCGAACAGCGTCTGGACAAGGTCGAAGAACGCCTGGACAAGATGGAGCGGCGCCTGGACAAGGTGGAGTTGCGACTGGACGGCATGGACCTCCGACTACAGAGTGTTGAAAACCGACTGGAGAGCTTGGAAAAGCAGTCCGGTCAAATGATGGAGCTACTGACGCTTGCTCTGGCCGACCTGTCGTTCATCAAAGAGATTCTGAAACCCGGGAAATGAGTTTGTAAGTTGAGCGCGCCGCTCTCGCGGCCAGCAATAGGCGACACCGCCAATACTGCCCGGCGGTGCAATGTCGATTGGCCTGCCGCCAGCAAACACAACAGAGGGACTGTCGCGGCGCAGTCCCTTTTCTTTCTCGGCGGGCTTTGGCAAGACCGTTTCAATATGTTAATCTTGCCCTATACGATGTGATTGCCTCCCGCTCAGCGTGCCTCCTGGGCGGGCAGGGCGATTAGATATCCAGCGATCAGTCGGCAGCGCATGGAAGCCGCATAAACGATAGCGACCAGATTGCAAAAACTAGGAGATGGCAATGCAAGATAAAGAGAAAAGCAAACCCTTTGCCACCATTTATATTCGCCAGCCAAGAGTATCTCGTGTCGTATTAACGTTGATCCTGATCGTTGTTTTGCTTATTGCCGGTGTCCTTGCCATTCAAGAAATACAGCACTTGCGGGCGGAGCTTCAAGATACCGAGGCTGACTTGCGGACGGCGGCGGCCAGCTTGCTGGAGGCGCAAGATCGCATGCATTCCTTGGGCGGCCAGTTGCAGGACTCCAACTCTAAAGTCGTCGAGCTGGAAGACCACAGCAATGAGGTCGAAGACAGCTTGCGGAAAACCGACAGCGCCTTGCAAACGACGGTGGTGCGATTGCAGGCGGCCGAGATTCGCTTGAAAGAGAAGGACGCTCACATCGCCGTAGTCGAAGCCAACCTGCAAGATACCAAGACGATCGTCACTGACAACGCGGTGCAAATGCAGGCGACCGAGAACCGCCTTCAAGCCCGGGAAGCACGCATAGGCAGCCTGGAAACCGAGCTGCGCGAGTCGCGGACGGCTTTGCAGGACAGCCAGAGCAATCGACAGGTGGCTGCGGCGCAGTTGGATGCCGCGGAGAAGCGATTGGCGGAAAACGATGCTGAGATTTCCAGCATGCAAGCAGAATATCAAGATTCACAGGCGGCGGTTCATACCACGGCGGCGCAACTTGAATTTGCCCGGAACGAGTTGAAAGAGCGCGATGCGCAGCTGACGGCCGCCCACGACGAGATACAGCAAACCGAAAGTTCGCTGGCGGACGCTCGCGGCGCCTGGCGCGCCGTCGCGGCGCAGCTCGATATTGTGAAAGATCAACTGTCTGAGAGTGACTCGCTCAACTCAACGCTGGAGTCCGATTACCAAGATTCGCAAGCGAATGTCCACACTTTGACTGCGCAGCTAAGCTTTGCCGAGAATGAACTGCGAGACAAGGACACGCTGATCGCCGGTGTGCATGAGGAATTGCAGACCGCCGAAGATGACTTGCTGGACACGCGCGACAGCTGGCAGGCTACGTCAACGCTGCTCGATGTCGCCGAGCAGCAGCTGGAAGACAGAGATGCTCAAATCGCCACGGTTTCGGCCGAACTGCAAGCATCGCAAGCCACTGTTCATACGCGCAATGCCCAGCTGGAATTCGCCCGGAATCGCTTGGCGGAGAAAGACGCCAAAATCGCCAGTATGCAGTCCGCCTTGCAAGCCAGTGACAGCGCGACTCAGGACAGACAAGGCAGCCAGCAAGCGGCAGCCGCGGAATTGGATGTGATACGTGAGCAGTTGAAAGCGCGGGATGTCCGTATCGTCAGTCTGGAAGCCGAATTGCAAAATTCTCAAGCGACCGTGCATACGCAGGTGGCGCAGTTGGAATACGCCGCCAATGAGGTGCAGGAACGGGACGCTGTGATCGCAAACCTGGAAGGGAAGATACAGCGTGCCGAGACCGCTTCGCTTAACGCGCACGGGTCGCTGCAAGCCGCTGAGGCGCAATTGGCGCTGGCCAAAGATCAGGTAAACGCCGACGCTGTCCAAATCGCTAGCCTGGAAGCGAGCCTGCAGGACTCCCAGGCGGCCGTGCATACCAAATTAGCGCAGCTGGAATTTGCCGAGAGCGAATTGCTCGAACGTGACGACCGTATCGCCATCGCTGAGACCGGTCTCCAATCGGCCCAGCAGGCCCTGTTGGATACGCGCGGCAGCCTGCGCTCCACCCGGGACCAACTGGACCTGGCCCGCGTGCAGCTGCGAGAAAAAGACGACAAGATTGCCGGTATTGCGCTGGACTTGCAGGAGTCGCAAGCGCAGGTTCAAACGCAGGCCGCTCAGCTGGAATACGCCGAGAGCCAGCTCAGCGAATCGTCGGCGCGGATTACGCGCCTGGAGGCTGATTTACAGGTTACCCAGCGTGTGGCGCAGACCCAATCGACCAAGCTGGATTTAGCCGAAGAGCAGATTGCGGACAAGGATGCGCGCATCGCCTCAATCGAAGCTGAATTGGGCGATGCCCAGACCTTGGCGCAAACGCAGGCGATTGAGCTGGAGGCGCTCCGCATCGAGTTGCAGCAGCGCCAGAGCGAAATCGCGCAGTTGCAAGCCGACTTGCAGGACGCGCGCACGAATGTAGCCGGTCTGTCCCAGCAGTTGCAAGGCGCGCAAAACCGGCTGGCGCAACAGCGCGACGAACAGATCGCCGGCCTGGAGCAGGAGTTGCAGGATTTGGCGGCGGATCTCCAGTCTACATCGGCGCAACTGGATGTGGCGCAGAACGAGTTGCTCGAGCGCGACGCGCAGATAGCCAAGCTGGGCGACAGCCTGCAAACGGCATCGGCTCAGTTGGAAATAAGCGAGAGTTCGCTGCAAGAGCGGGATACTCAAGTCGCGGTCGTGACGGCGGACTTGGCTGCCGCGCGTCGCGAGCTGGAATCCGCGCTGGCGCAACTGGCTGAGACGAAGTCACAGGTCGCGGCGAAGTCCGAGCGTATCGCGAATCTTGAAGCCGACTTGGGGGCGGCATCGGCTCAGTTGGAAATAAGCGAGAGTTCGCTGCAAGAGCGGGATGCTCAAGTCGCGGTCTTGACGGCGGACTTGGCTGCCGCGCGGGACGAGCTGGAATCCGCGCTGGCGCAACTGGCTGAGACGAAGTCACAGGTCGCGGCGAAGTCCGAGCGTATCGCGAATCTTGAAGCCGACTTGGGGGCGGCATCGGCTCAGTTGGAAATAAGCGAGAGTTCGCTGCAAGAGCGGGATGCTCAAGTCGCGGTCGTGACGGCGGACTTGGCTGCCGCGCGCGCAGACTTGCAAACTTCGACACTGCGCTTGGAAGAAGCCATGGCAAGTCTGATCGAGAAGGACGGCCGCATCTCCGCGCTCGAAAGTGATTTGGAGCAAGCCATCGTGCTGGCCCAAGACTCCGCCGCCGCCCTGGATGAAGTGGCGACTCAACTGAAACAGCGCGATGAACAGATTGACGTGCTGGAGGGCGACCTGCATGATACGCAAGCCGCGGTCGAGGCCAAATCGGTTGAACTGGAACAGAACCGGATGAAGCCGGTGGAAGAGCCGGAAATCATGCGTGTGCACGAGCCGATGGGGTTCTATGTCGATCCCTACGATACCGCCACCGGCAATCGCCTGCTGACCGCGATCGCGTGCGTCGGCGGCATGCCACCGGGCTACGAGCCCCACGTCTACTATCGCGTCTATGACCAGAGATTCATCGACACGCTGGTGAGAAGCGGCGACTACAAGAAAGTCGGCGAAGCGAAATTCAGCAGCGCTGACTGGACCTCGGAAGAAGTTGACATCGAATTCTTCTATACGCGCAAGGAGACGCTCGATTCCCACCCCTACGAGTGGCGGGAAGACAAAGATTGGGTGACCAACGAGATGGCCTGGTTCGCGACGCTGCAAGCCTATTGCGGCGATACTGTGAATCAGTAAATCGCATCGGCGCGGCGCCGCCAATCAGCATAGAACCGGAGGACTGTCGTATGGCAGTCCTCGTTGCTATTGGCGCTGCAATCATGGCATCCTCGGCGTGAGCCAGCTTAGCCCTGTTGCGGAGGGAGAGGACATGAAGGGAAAAGAAAACCATTCGCGACCATAATATTTCGGAAGCCACGGAACTCGCTTCTGCTTTCGGTATTTTTGATTCTGGCGATCTTGGCGGTCGCCGCGACCAGCTATCTGGAGGAACGGGCAAAGCAGGCCGCGCTTGTCGCAGGTCGCCGCCGCCGTTCTGGCCTCGCTGTTATTCGCTTCGGCGGGCGCCTTCGCGCTGAACGAAATCGAGGGCTGGCGCGCCAGCCTGCGCGACAGCGAAGTTAAGCTGCAAGTGGCGCAAGGAAATGTCATTTAGAATCGAAGCTGACCTACATGAGGCTCGCGACGCATTGCTGCATGACCCGCTGTCCCTTCTAGAGCTGCGACCGGTCGGCTTGGCTGTGCCGAGTTACGGCATGGGCGCTTACCAGTCTGATGCCAAGGCAACATTCTGCCCGCGCATGCCGGATGGCCTGGGGCCGTACTTTGTGGCGGAAGCGAATGCCTTGAGCTATGTCGGCGCACTGATCGAGAGCGGCGACTATGAGCTTGCGGGCAAAGATGAGCTGAGCGCAAATTGGATTCAGGGACGCTATATGAACGAGGACTATTAAACGCGAAAAGACGTCTCGGAAAGACTGCCCTATGAGTGGTCGCGCGGCGAGACCTGGTCAAGCAATAGAGCCGGCTGGAAAGCCAAGCTGCGGCAATTCTGCGTTTTGACGATTTCTGACTGAGGCCAAGCGCCTAGACCGGCGTCTCCACTTCGTCCGCGATCTCGTCTTCTTCGACGCTGACCATCGTTAGCCCGCCGTCATCGTCGACGTCTATGCGCACGACGCTGGCCAAGCCGAACTCGCCCGAGAGGATGCCGTCGGACAGGCGGTCTTCCACTTCGTTTTGAATCAAGCGCCGCAGCGGCCGCGCGCCAAACTCCGGATTGTAGCCGTTTTCTGATAGCCAATCGATGCCGGTGTCAGTCGCTTCCAGCGTGATGGCGTGCTCCAGCAGGCGCTCGCGCACTTTGTTCAGCTCGAGATCCACGATCTGCTTGATCTCTTCCTGACTGAGCGAGCGGAAGATAATCGTGGCGTCCACACGATTGAGGAATTCCGGCCGGAACAGGCGCTGCAGCTGATCGGTGACGTTGCGGCTCATGTCTTCGTAGGCTTCGTCATCCAGCTTGCCGGCATCCAGCTGCGTATTGAAGCCTAGGCCCGAGTTGGGTTTGATCAGCTCGGCGCCGACATTGCTGGTCATCACAATCATGGCGTTGCGGAAGTCGACGCGACGGCCGCGCGCATCGGTCAGCGTGCCCTCTTCCATGACTTGCAGCAACATGTTAAAGGCTTCCGGATGCGCCTTTTCCACCTCGTCAAAGACGACGATGCTATAGGGACGGCGGCGCACCGCTTCGGTCAGTTGGCCCGCGTCTTCATAGCCCACGTAACCGGGCGGGGCGCCCACCAGGCGCGCCACCGAATGCCGTTCCATGAACTCGCTCATATCGAGCTGAATCAAAGCGTCTTCGCTGCCGAAAAGGAATTCCGCCAGCGCTTTTGTCAGCTCGGTTTTGCCGACCCCCGTCGGCCCCAAAAACATGAAGGAGCCGATTGGGCGGCGCGGGTCCTTCAAGCCAGCGCGGGCGCGGCGCACCGCTTTGCTGATCGATACGATGGCTTCATGTTGCCCAACGATGCGCTCGTGCAACTTGTCTTCCATCTCCATCAGCCGCTCGCTCTCCTCGTTGGCGATGCGGGTGACCGGGATGCCAGTCCACATCGCTGCTACTTCGGAGATGTCTTCGCCGATCAAGCGTGGCTGACCGGTTTCTTGATTCCAATTGACGCGGTATTCCGCCAATGAAGCGTCGAGCGATTCGCGCCGCGTTTCCAGCGCGTCCAACTCGTCCGCGACTTCGGCCAGTTCGATGTCTTCGTTGACATCTTCCAGCTCGTCCATAATGCGGCGGACGGAGGCGGCTTCCGGGCTCTTGTACATGCGCAGGCGCGCGGCCGCTTCGTCAATCAAGTCGATGGCTTTGTCGGGCAGAAAACGGTCGGGGATATAACGGGCGGAGAGGTTGGCGGCGGTTTCGATAGCGTCATCGGTGATTTCGACATTGTGATGATCTTGATAAGGGAATTTGATGCCTTGCAGAATCTCAATCGTCTCTTCAATGGTGGGTTCCGCCACTTGAATCTGTTGGAAGCGGCGCTCCAGAGCGGCATCGCTCTCAATATGCTTGCGATATTCGTCGAGGGTTGTGGCGCCGATACATTGCAATTCGCCACGGGCCAGGGCCGGCTTGAGGATGTTGGCCGCGTCAACACTGCTGCCGGCAGATCCAGCGCCCACCAGCATGTGCACCTCGTCGATGAAGAGGATCGTGTCCGAGGCTTTGAGCTCCTCAATCACGCGTTTGAGGCGCTCCTCGAATTGGCCGCGGTACATCGTGCCCGCCACCAGCGAGCCGACGTCCAATTGCAGCACGCGCTTGCGCAGCAGCGGCTTGGGCGTGTCGCCTTCCACGATGCGCTGCGCCAAGCCTTCGACAATGGCGGTCTTGCCCACGCCCGGCTCGCCAATCAGCGCCGGATTGTTCTTGCGGCGGCGGCTGAGCACTTGTATGACGCGTTCAATCTCCATTTCCCGGCCGACAACCGGGTCCAGCTTGCCCGTCTCGGCCAGGCTCGTCAAGTCGGTCGCCAACTGGTCCACCAGCGGCGTGCTGTCCTTGCGCGAGGATTTGCCCTGCTGGCGTTCGCTGGATTTGGGCACGGACTGCACCGGGCTCTCCTGCAAGACCTTGCTAGTCTGTCGACGAACCTCTTCCGGGCTGACGCCCAGGCGCCGCAGCACATCCAGCGCGATGCCTTCCTGCTGCCGCACCAGACCCAGCAGCAAGTGCTCGGTGCCGATATAATGATGGCCCATCCGGCGCGCCTCATCGACGGCCAGCTCGAGCACTTTCTTGGTCCCGGGCGACAGATCCAATTGTGTGTTCGTCGTGCGCTCGTCGGCGGTGGACAGGCGCCTTACCAACTCTTCAACGCGGCGTAAATCCAGGCCCAGATCACGCAGCACACGCCCGGCGACCCCGCCATCCTCCCGCATCAAGCCAAGCAGCAGATGTTCCGTTCCAATCTGGTGATGCCGCAGGCGCTCGGCTTCCTCTTGCGCCAAGCTCAGCACCCGCCGCGCCCGCTGTGTGAAGCGTTCCATTTTGTTTGGCACGGTCAAGTTCCTCCGGCTTCAACGGTCCTTAAAGCGGACAAGATCTGAGTTGTGTAATTAACTTTCATTATACCAGCGCTGCGACTCCGCCGCGCGCAGTCGCGATCGGACAGCGGCTGGCGTTTGGGCGGGCTTCTGCGCTCCTGTTGATATTAGCCGATGATGCCGAATGTTTCAACGGAAATTCTGCCGGCCGGGGCGTGAAAGTCCGATGAGCGCGGCATCTGAGCGACAAAGAAAGAGACATCGCGTCGATGTCTCTGTTGATCGCTTCGAGTACTGGGTTAAGGTCGTGACCGCTATTCTTCCGCTTCGGCCTGCGCCTGCGGGTCCGGGGCCGGCGCGAGCGACGCCGAATCTTGCAGCGCCATCTCCCAGTCCAGATCGAGAAATTCAGTTGAATTCACCGACTTCAAGCTCAAGCCCAGCCGGCGCTCTTTGATGTCGATCTTGACGATACGCAGGACCAGTTCATCGCCTCGGCTGACTACCTCGCGCGGATGCGCGACGCGCTCGCTGGCCAGTTCGGAAATGTGGATGAGTCCTTCCACATCATCATGATCAGTCAAGCGCGCGAAGGCGCCGAATTTGGTCAACTTGGTGACACGGCCGCGCACCAACTGGCCGCGACGTAGCGACGTCGCGATTTCGTCCCAGGGATCGCTGATGACGCGGCGCCGGCTCAACCCGATACGTTTGGCATCGGCATTGACGCTGATCACCTCGACCTCAACCTCGTCGCCGACCGAAACAGCCTGGCGCGGATGCGTAATATGTCCCCAGGTTAATTCGGACACATGAATCAGCCCCTCGCCGCCGCCAATGTCGACGAAGGCGCCAAAGTTCTCCAGGCTGACTACCGTGCCCTTGCGGATATCGCCCACCTTCAATTCGGCGATGAGGGCTTCTTTGCGCTGCTGACGCATATCACGCAGCGCCGCGCGCTCTGAAAGAATCAGCCGATTGCGATGGCGGTCCACTTCCATGACCTTGACGCCGATGGGTTGGTTGACCATCGGCCCATAGCGTTCTTCGGGCGTCCCGCCCGACATCCCGCGGACGCGCTCTTCCGCCAGCTGGCTCTGCGGGACGAAGCCGCGCAGGCGCCCGAAGCGTACGATCAGGCCGCCTTTGTTGTAGCCGCCGATCAGCGCCTCATGCACCTGCCGAGATTTGGATAGTTTTTGCGCGTTGCGCCAATCCAATTCCTCCAGCGCGTGATTGATCGAAAGAATCGTCTGGCCGCGATGATTGCAGGGGTTGACCACATAGACATCGACTTCCGCGCCCACGACCAGAGACTCCAGCATTTTGCGCGTCATCAACTCCAACTCGCGCCCGGGCACGATGCCTTGATCGCCATCGCCCAGATCGACCGTGACCGCCGTCGGCGCCGTACTGCTGATCACGCCCTGATAAACTTGACCGCGCTTGTACTTGACTTCGTCGGCCCCCTGTTCCGCCGAGGCCGGCTCGGCCGCGGGGGCGTCAGCAGCAGTTGCTCCTCCGCTGTCGGCGGCAAGCTCCGCAACGCTTTCGGCGTGTGCCGGGATCTCAGCCTCCGGTTCTGGTTCGGCAGCCGGTTCCTCGTCAGCCGCAACGGATTCCGCTTCGGCGTCTGACGCGGTAGGCGTATCTTCCACAGCAGAGTCATCGCTTTCGGCGGCTTCCGTTTCCGCGATTGCTTCGGCAGCGACGCCTTCCGCGACTGCCTCGCTGCTTTCAGCGGCAGGCGCAGCGGTTTCGGTCGATTCTGATGGCGGCAACTCGACCGACGAAGCATCATCCAGCAACGCTTCGTCCTGGCCTCGTTCTTCTACACTCATGGCGATATCCATTCTTGCCCACTGTTCGCGCAGTGATTATAGCGATTGCGCGCCTTTAGTCAAAGGACAATATGGCTCGCCAATTGTTGAAGCGGGGCCGGGCGAGGCGCGGCCATTCGCAAAGTCAGCAATTGGTCCGGGGAACGTCGCCGATGTTCAGGATCCGCGCGGCGGAGCGGGGAAGGGGTCAAACTCGTCGTCGTCATCCGTCTGCGAAAGGAAGTCGGCGAAGTCCTCGTCTTCGTATTTCGCATCGTAATAGTCGCCGGGGACGAAGCTCTCTTCGTAGTACTCGCCTATTTCCACCTGAGCCGGTTCAGGTTCCTGGCTGAAGTCGCTTTGCTGATCGGAATGGCTGGAGAATTCCAGGCGATCGTCCTGCTCGTCGATGACCACCAGGTCGCCGGTATTGAAGTCGCCCTGGAGCAGGTTGATGCTCAGCGGCGTCTCGATGTAGCGCTGAATGGCGCGCCGCAGCGGACGAGCGCCAAATTGCGGATCGAAGCCCTGCTTGGCCAGCCAGAAGCGAGCCGGCTCCGTGAGATGGATGCCCAAGCCCGATTCTTCCATGCGCTCTGCCAGCTCGCGCAGATGCAAGTCGACCATCTGCTCAACCGCTTCCAAAGTCAAGGGCTCGAAGATGATGATCTCGTCGATGCGATTGAGGAACTCGGGCCGGAATGTATCGCGCATGGCTTTTTCGATATTGCGGTGATCGGCGACGGCTTCCTCGTCTTGCTGCAAGAAGCCCAGCGCGCCGCCATGTCGAGCGAACTCCGTGCCCAGATTGCTGGTCATGATCAATACCGTGTTGCGGAAGTCGACCGTGTGGCCCTGGCCGTCGGTCATGCGGCCATCTTCCAGCACTTGCAGCAGCGCGCTCCAGACATCGGGATGGGCCTTCTCGATCTCGTCAAAGAGGATGACGCGATAGGGGCGGCGGCGGATGGCTTCGGTGAGCTGGCCGCCGGCTTCGTAACCGACATAGCCGGGCGGCGCGCCGAACAGCCGGCTGACCGTGTGCTTCTCGCGGTACTCGCTCATGTCGACGCGTACCAGATTGTCCTCGTCATCAAACATAAACTCGGCCAGCGCTTTCGCCAGTTCCGTTTTACCGACGCCGCTCGAGCCGAGGAAAATGAAGGAGCCGATAGGCCGCTTGGGGTCCTTGAGCCCGCTGCGCGCGCGGCGGATGGCGTCGGACAAGGCGATGACCGCCTTCTCCTGGCCGATCACGCGCTCTTTGAGCACATCTTCCATGCGCAGCAGTTTCTCGGATTCCGTCTCGAGCATGCTCTGCACGGGAATGCCGGTCCACTGCTCCACCACCTGCGCCACGTTGTCCGCCGTGACCAGTTCGTCCAGTGTATTCTCCCGCCGCCAGTTACTGTGGGCGTGTTCGTATTCTTCTTCGAGCTTGATGCGCTGCATCTTGCAATCGGCCGCGCGCTCATAATCGCGGGAGAGGCCGGCCGCCTGCTCTTCCAGCGCCAGCTGATCGATGGTCTCGCGCAGTTTCTTCAGATAGGGCGGCATGGAAAACAGCGCCACTCTTAATTTCGCCGCGGCTTCGTCCAGCAGATCGATCGCCTTGTCCGGCAACTTGCGCTCGGTGAGATAGCGGGCCGAAAGCCGCGCCGAGGCTTCGATGGCGTCATCTGCAATCTTGACATTGTGGTGCGCCTCGTAGCGATCGCGGATGCCGTAAAGCATATCGATAGTGTCCTCGATATTGGGCTCCTCAACAAAGATGGGCGCGAAGCGGCGATCGAGCGCGCTGTCCTTTTCGATATGCTGGCGGTATTCGTCCATAGTCGTCGCGCCGACGGTCTGCAGCTCGCCGCGCGCCAGGGCTGGTTTCATCATGTTGCCGGCATCCATGGCGCCGGCGGCCGCGCCCGCGCCCACAACCTGGTGCAGCTCGTCAATGAAGAGGATGATCTCGCCCTCGGACCGCTGAATCTCTTCGATGGCGCCTTTGAGACGCTCCTCGAATTCGCCGCGGAAACGACTGCCGGCCAGCATGCCGCTCAGATCCAGGCGCAGTACGCGTTTGCCCAGCAGCAGGTCCGGTACATCGTTGCCGGCAATCTTCTGCGCCAGGCCTTCGACGATGGCGGTTTTGCCCACGCCGGCTTCCCCGATCAGCACCGGGTTGTTCTTGGTGCGGCGGCTTAGCACCTGGATGACGCGCAAGATCTCGCCGTCGCGCCCAATGACCGGGTCCAGCTTGCCTTCCTGCGCCATACGCGTCAGGTCACGGCTGTACTTCTCCAGCGTGCGATAGCGGCTCTCGGCTTGCGGATCGGTCACGCGCTGCCCGCCGCGGATGTCCTTGACGGCATCGGCCACGCGGTCGCGGGTGATGCGATACTCCGCCAGCGTCTTGGCGACCGGCGTATTGTGCTCGTTGAGGATGGCCAGGAAGATATGCTCGGTGCTGATGTATTCGTCGCGCAGGCGGTTGGCCTCTTCGTTGGCGCGGTCGATGATGCTCTTCAGCCGCGGGGTGATAAAGACCTGGTTGGCGCCTTGCCCGTAGATGGTGGCCGTGCGCGGGCTGCCCCGCAGCAGGTCGTCCACCCGTGAACGCAAGGTACCGATGTCCACGGCGAGCCTTTCGAGGATCTGCGGCACGACGCCGTCGGTCTGCTCCAGTAGCGCCATGAGGATGTGCTCGGTATCGACCTGGGAATGGCCGTAGCGGTGGAGAATCTCGTAGGCGCGGGCGGCGGCGTCCTGCGCGCGTTCGGTGAAACGGTCGAATCGGATCATGGAATGTCCTTCGTTGCCACTCGTGCTGACTCAGCCAAGTGAATCTGCTCTTATTCTATAGCGCCCCGCGATTTTCGCACGGGACATTCGCAGAATGCCCAGAGGTGACAACGCTATTCTAGTGTATGAACAATGAATTCATCACGAGACAGGTATCGGTTGGCAGTATTCATTCCGGATCATTGGGTTGGCAAGCCAATGCAGAGCGCTATCGCTGCGGCTACGTCTTTGAGCAGCTTCTGAGAAGTGATATGTCCTCGTCTGTACTTGAATCGCACTAGGGACACAGACTTAATTTGAAACGTGTCCAAGAATGAGTCATGATCTAGACCGTTTGTCGCATTTGCGCGGATCCCGACCATCCAGAAATGTTTGTTGAAACCGGGATTTCCGGTGGTAATTGGCACAACCATTCTAAGTCTGAGGCGACCTGCATCTTCCACATTCATGATTAATGCCGGGTGCGGATTGGATATTTCATCGCCGCGCGTTTTGTCAAAGTTTATGTCCCAGATTTCTCCTCGCTTCGGGTCGACGTTTGGCATGGCTAGAAATCTTCCTCGCCGTAAGCTTCAAAGACTTCAAAATCAACATTTTCAGCCCATTTGAACATCTGTCCTATCCATCTTTGACGCTCTTCCTCGTCCATTTCCAACAGATCAGTGGCAGAAGGAAATTCACCTCGAGGCAAAATGTCTTCGTCTGAACCTGCATTAGTCAATTGCAAATGTGAATACTTATCCGGCGCAACTAAACCTTCGGCAATTGCACGCCCGGCCATTTGTTTCAACAGTAGCGGTTCTTCATCTCCAATATATTGCTCTGGCTCCCCTCGGTGCCAGCCGCGAGTCCTGTATTCAATATTCATTGCTTTATATGTTGAGTATGAGATTACATTTTGGTCGAATGCCCGTCTCACCCAGGCGGAGATGCTTAGACCGTATTTCCGCTTTAGAACCTTGAGTTCGTCCCAACTCAAGTAGCGTGTCTTGTCTGGGAGTTCTTTTGAGACGTGAGGCCCCGGGACTAACAGCGCGGCGGCAAATCGAAATGCGAGCGCCTCGTCATCAACATCGGGACTGAAGCTGGTGTCCATGACCAAGTGCCCAATTTCGTGAGCAAGAGTGAGCCGACGGCGATCAAGAGGAAACTGCGAATTTATGGCTGTCACCGGTCGATCTCCGCACCAACCTGACAGACCATCGAATAGTTCAGTTTTGTCTGCCCAGTCTATAACGATGACTTCTCGGTCCTCTGCCATTTGCACAAGATTGTCTAGCGGTCGATCGCCGACGTCCCATAAATCGCGCAATTTCTCGGCTGCGCGTTCTGCGTCCTCCAGGCTCGAAACCGGTATGGACGGAAAGTCGAAGTCTCTTTCAGGATGTAGCAGGTCTCTTAATTCCGACTGCGCTTCAGCTCTATCCGCAGCATAAGCTTTGATTATATTGCGCGCGCTTTCGCCTAATCTTGCCCGACAGCGAAACCCTATCCATTCGACAGACCTTGTAGGCTGACGCAAAAAGTAAGAGCTCGGCACTTCAAGAACTTGGGCGCCAAGCAACATGAATTGAGCACTCGGATAGCTCTTTTCCCTTTCATACTTTGAAATTGCCGCAGCCGTTATCTTCAAGCCATTCTCGCCCAACGCGCTGGCGAGTTCCGACTGCGTCATTCCCGCCAACAAACGCGCCTGCTTGAGCCGTGCCCCGATCATGCCTCACCTCCTCGTCTCGTTGACAAGTTTACCATTTCCGGGCAAAAAATCAACGCAAATCGCTGTCACATAAGTAGAGCGCAGCACGGTTACAGCAGGCTCGCGTACAAGTCCTCCAGGCGCTGCGCGATACCGTCCCAAGCGTACCGCTCTGCGACCAGCCGCCGCGCGCGCCGCCCCATCGCCTCGCGCAACTGTGCATCTCTCAGCAGCGGGCCCAGCTTCTCTGCGAAGGCCGATGCGGACGCCTCGACCTCGAAGCCCCCGCCGAACTCAGCCGCCTCGTGCAAGTTACAGCCCGGCGACAAGACCACCGGCAAACCCGCCGCCATCGCCTCCAGCGCCGCCATCGGTTGACCTTCGCCTGTGGCCGGCAGCGCGAATACATCGCTCGCCGCCAGCGCGCCCAGACGCGCATCGCCCGCCAGGTAACCGGTGAAGACAATACGCGGGTCGCCATCCGCCAGCGCAGTCAGCCTCGACAGCATACCCTCGTCCGGACCGACAATCAGCAAGCGCGCGCCCTCGACGCCGGCGGCCTTGAATGCCTCAATCAGCACGTCAACGCCTTTGCGCTTTTGCAGGCGCCCCATGAAAAGAACGGTCGGCGCATCGCCCAGTTGGTAGCGCTCGCGAAAGTCCACAGACAGCTGGCGCCGGTCGAATTCGATTGCGGCGACTCCGTTGGGGATGACACTGAAACGGGTAGGGCGCTGCCGCCTGCCGAAGCCGCGCCACAGGGTTTCTGCCTCAGCCCGCTCGGCTTGGGACAGGGCGACGACATGATCAACGCGCAAGGCCAGACCCGGGCTGAGCAGGCGGTCCCAGGCAGTCTTCAATCCGCCGCGGCCGGTTTCCAGGTTGAGCGTGCCATGCGGCGACAGCACAATCGGCTTGCCCAGCCGCTGAGCGACCGGCGCCACCAGCAAGTTTTCCAGTGTACGAAATTCGTGGATATGTACGACATCGACGGTTGGCGCAATGGCTTCCGCCGCCTGCTTCATGCCGCGCGGAGTGGACAGGTTCAGACGTCCGCGCAGCCCGGGCAGGATGTTCGAACGCCGCAGGACGCGCACGCCGTCGATCATCTTATCCGCCGGGCCGTGGTAGCGCTGCCGTTGGTCGAGCGCGTCAGTGGTCAGGACAGCAATCTCATGCCCGCGCGCGCTCAAGGACGTTGCCATGCCTTCCACCGACCGCACAACGCCGCCGAAAGCGTAGGCGGGCGCATAGTAGGGCGTCAGATGCAGAATGCGCATGCCGTCACCAGCTCAGGTCCACATTGCGCTTCCAAAAGCGCCCTATCAGCGCCGCGCCCGGCATAGTCGAGGCCAGCCGGTAAATTAGATCCCAATCTTCGGCGCTCAATACGCGCGTCAACACGACGCCGCCGATATAGACGCTCAGCCCGCCGAGCAACGGCAGCGCGATAAACTGATCCCGCAGCGCCAGCATCACCAGTGCCGCGGGAACGACAGCGACAGCCGCTCGGGCGGCGCTGATGGCGATGCGTTTGGGCTGCCAGCCCAGTGCGCGGAAGGTCTTCAGCAGCATAATCAGCACCAGGATTTCGCCGATGATGGAGGCGATGACGGCGCCGCGCGGGTCGCGCCAATTGAGCAGCAGCAGGGCGGTCAGCGTGATATTCAGCGCCAGGCTTGACCCGCGTATCAGCAGCAGTCGGCGCTGGCGATTCTGCACCAGCAGACCCTGGCTGAAGACGTTGCCGACGATGGTGATGCCGGTGTACCAAATCAGGATGCGCAGAATGCCGGCAGAAGGCGCGTAGGCTTCGCCCAGAAGTGGGATCATGATTCTGTCGGCCAGGATGCTGACGCTCAAGGCCATCGGCAGGGCAACCAGAATCATGTAAAGCGCCAGCTTCTCGACCATGAAGCCAAAGAAGGGATTGCGCCCGTCGTCATAATAGCGCGAGAGCAGGGGATAGGCGGCGACCAGCACCGAGACGCTGAGCAATTCGATAACACCGAAGTTGATGACAAAGGCGGCGGTCAAATAACCGGTGATCCGCTCGCTGAGGATGCCGGTGGTCAAGAGCTTGTCGGAGTGATTGTAAGCCAGGGTCAAGAAGGCGGAGAGCGCTAGGGGCGCGCTGTTGATGAGCAGCGGTTTGGCCGTCCCCCAGTCGAAAGGGAACTCCGGGCGGATGCCGGCGCGCAGGTTCAAGCCGACCAGCGCGAAGGAGCGGAGCGCTCCCGTTAGGATCGCCGCGCCATATACGCCGAGCAGCCCCCAGCCGGCCGTCAACGCCAGCCAGGCCAGCGCGATGCGCAGGAAAATATGCACGATCTCCACCAGCGAGGTTTTGACCAGCTTCTCCCGCGCCACCAGCAGGTCGTAACCCATATTGCCGAAGAGATCGATGAAGAGGTTGATGCCGGCCAGCGCCGCGAATCCACGTAGAGTCTCGCTGTAGCCGATCGCGAAGCCATTCATGCCGATGTAGGCGAGTAATGCCAGCAAGGTCTGCGCGAAGAGCATGGAAGTCCAGTATTGTCCGGCCTTTTGCGGCTCGCGCGCCACATCGCGAATTACGATCAAGCCCATGCCGAAGCTGGCGACCGAGGCGGCGGTCACCATCATGCCGCCGATTGTGCCGTAGATGCCGTATTCGCTGGGTCCCAGCAGCACCGACAGCGCGATCTGCCAGAGGTAGAGCGCGCCCTTGCTGATGACGCTGGCCAACATCAGCACGCTGACGTTGCGCGCCGCGCGCTTGGCATCGACGCCGGAGAGCCCGGCGGATTCGGTCATGGCGGTCAAGCTCCTAGGGGATCTACAAGGCAAAATCTAGCCCAAAGGCGCGTATTTACACAGGGGCAATGGCTACCGTTGGTCAGGGCGTCTGACGGGTCGCGGTCGTCGACATGCCGAACTGTTGATTGCTATGGAATCCACTAGGGAAGCGTCTGGTCTTTCGTTATGATTGGCGCATTGGAAGATCAGGACCGACGCCCATGTTCGACGATATGGATGCGGCTATACGCTACATCTTTCGCACCCGCCGCCGGCTGGATGCCGCGCCGCGCGGGCTCGACGAATATACACGCGACACTGCGCCGACGCGCAGTCTCCTCGCCGGGGCGGGCCTGCTGCATCGCGAGCGCGATTATGTCGTGGTGACCGGCAGCCGAGGTAAAGGCTCCGTGACCGCCATCATGGCCAAGCTGCTGCAAGCCCAGGGACGCCGCGTCGGTACCGTCACCAGCCCGCATCTGGTGCATTGGAACGAGCGCATCCGCGTCGACGGTCGCATGATCCCGACCGATCGCTTCCTGGGCATTCTGGGCGACCTGCGGCCGGCCATCGACGGCATACTTGGCAGGTTGGACGCGGCGCATTATCTCAGCCCGCAGGGCATCTTCCTGGCCATCGCCTTGCGGTATTTCGACGAGATGGGCGTAGACTTGGCTGTGCTCGAAGTCGGGCGCGGCGGCCGTTTCGACGATATAGCGGTCGTGCCCAATCGGCTGTCGGTCTTCGCGCCCGTCATGCTCGAGCATACTGCACTGCTGGGTGACACGCTGGGGCGTATCGCTTGGCACAAAGCCGGCATTATCAAGGCGGGGGGCGCCGCCATCAGCCTGCCGCAAGCGCCGGACGCGCTGGCGGAACTGCGGCGCGAAGCCGATAAGCAGGCGGCGGACTTGATATGCCTCTCGGACGCTGACATGGGAGAGTGGCTGGCGGATAGCGCCGACGGCCAGCACCTGCGCTTACCGCCCTATGGCGAGTTGACGCTGCCGCTGCTAGGGCGCTATCAAATCGAGAACGCCACGCTGGCCATCCGCGCGGTGGAACTGCTGCGCAAAAGCAGCGGCGCGCTGCCCGCTGCATATAAGGAGACGATTCGCCGTGGCTTAAGCGCCGTCCGCTGGCCGGGCCGCGTTCAGCAGCTGGATGAGGCCCCTGCTGTCTACGTCGATGGCGCGATCACCCGGCGCTCGGCGCAGTCATTCCTGGCCAGCGTTGCGCCGCGCCTGCGGCAGCCGGTGATCTCCATCGTCGGAGTGCCGCGCGACCGCGACTACGCCGGCGTGTATCGTGTGATGGGCGCGGTCAGCCAGGCGCTGATCATCACCGAGACCGACATCAATCCCAATACGCGTTTCCCGGATCGCAGTGCGGCGCTGGACGCTGCCTGTGGACTCACAAGCGAGCAGTGTCATACCTACAAATTAAGCGAAGCGCTGGAGCTTGCGCGCTCGTTGGCCGGCGAGACGGGCACGATTCTGATGGCGGTTTCGCTGATGCTGGTCGGCGAGTGCATGTTAATCTGGGATGTCCATACATCTGCGATTTAGGCGCCGACATGTTTCAGTCTGAGCAGCCCGGCGGCACTGTGTGTAGAGAACGTCAGCAACGAGAAATAGCGGAGCATCATGCCTGATCGATACGAAAGCACGCGCCGCGCCTGGGAAGACATCTGGGACGAGGCATCCATCCAGGTCGAGCTGGAGGCGGCCGCTTATGCGCGCGCGCAGGCAACGATTGACGCCTATTTGCCATATCTCATCAAACATGACATTCACCTGGAAGCGGGCAGCGGCTTAAGCGCTATCGTCATTGCGCTGCGCCAGCGCGGCTACAACGTTCACGGTCTGGATTACGCCCTCAACGCCTTGCTGTCGTCACGGCGTTACGACGAATCGCTGCCGCTGGCCGCGGGCGATGTGCACCAATTGCCCTACGTCAGAAACTGCTTCGGCAGTTACTTGTCCTTCGGCGTGCTGGAGCATTTTGAGGGGGGCATGCTGCCCGCGCTGCAAGAAGCCTACCGCGTGATAAAGCCGGGCGGCGTCCTCGTCCTGACCGTTCCCTATCCCAATCTCATTCACAACTTGGTGCAATGGCGGCGCAGACTGACCGGCGCCGGGCCCCTGACCGACGACGCCTTCTACGAAAGCGCGTACACGCGGCGGCAGTTGCGCGATGTCGTGACGGAAGCCGGCTTCCGCCTGGAATTGGCGCAGCCCACCAGCCACTCATTCACCCTGTGGCAGCTGGGTGGTCCTTTCCGCGCGCCCGGCTACTATCGCACCAGCCCGCTGGCGGAAGGGCTGGGCGCGTTGCTACGAAGCCTGCTGCCCTGGCTCTTCAACTATTCGACCCTGATCGTCGCGCGCAAGTAAGCCCGCCGTCTTGTCTAGTCACACCACCATATGCTGTAGCCGAGGACGTCAGAATTGTATGTGTGAGCCCGGCGGCTGTCTTCGCTGCCGCCGAGCGGCTGATTGACAAAGGCCTGGCTAAGCTGTAGCCTTCAACCAGCAGCATCCGTTAATCCAGTTGGTGTAGACTTGCGCGCGGCAACGCCGCCGCCCACGAAAAACACCTTGCATCACGCGGTGTTCGCTCTCCTCCCTGACTCGTCGGATGCCCGACATAGAGATGGCGGGAGGGGCCGGGGGTGGGGTTAGCTTCCCGCAACGTAAACAGGAGGTGTAGCCCGATGGAGCATCCCAAGCAGACGCAAGAGAGCATGGCGGCGCGCGTCATGCGCTTTGAAGAACTCAAAGACAAGGGCATCCCGATCATGTTTATCGACAGCATGCTGCCGGGGCATATGCGCATGAATTACGCTGTCATCGGCGATACCGCCGCCGAGAACCCCGATTACAGCATACAGCGCGCCATCACCGAGCCGCATCGCTATCAAATCGGCATGGCTTGGGCGCCGCCCGGCTGCGGGCCCGCTTGGCATACGCATGACTACACCGAGTCTTTCTTTATCTTGTCCGGACCCTTTACATTTTACTGGGGAAACGAGGACGATCCGGACAAGGTCGAGGGCGAATTTGTGCTGAACGAATGGGATATGATATCACTTCCACCGGGCATGTATCGCAGCTTCGAGTACTCCGGCGATTCTATCGGCTGGTTCTACGCCGTATTGGAGCCGCACGAGGTCTTTGAGGGCAAAGATCCCTATTGGGCGCCCAAGATCGAATCGGCGGCTGCGGCCAACGGATACGCCGCCGACGAGCGCGGCAAGATGGTGCACCCGCCCGACTATGAAGCGCAAAAGGCGCGGCAGAACGACTACCTGCTCAAGACCTTTCGTGATCTGGCCGGTGTTGATCTCAAAGATTTCCGTCCGCCGCGTTAATCCAAAAGGCAAAGGTGTACTTATGCAGACCAGCACAGACCGTATTCTAACCACACACGTTGGCAGCATGCCGCGGCCGCAGGCAGTGGTCGATCAGCTATTCGCGCAGGACCAGGGCCGGGCATACGACCAGGCCGAATTCGACCAGGTCATGCAGCAGGCTGTGCAAGAAGTGGCGGCGAAGCAAGTGGCGGCCGGCGTCGACATCATCAGCGATGGCGAGATGAGCAAGATCAGCTATGCCACCTACATACGCCACCGCTTCACCGGCTTCGAGATTGACGAGGTCCCGCGCGCCACGCCCAAAGACCTGGACGACTTCCCGGCTTACAAGCAGCGCCTGGCCGACGCCGGCGGCACGCCCAAGTATCATCGTCCCGTCGTGCGCGAGGCCATCACGATTAAAGACTTGTCGCCGCTGCAGAAAGACATCGAGAATCTGCTGGCGGCCAAAGCGGCGGCCGGCGCGACCGAAGCCTTCATGAACTCGGCCTCGCCCGGCGTCATCGCCGTCTTCCAGCCCAACGAGTATTACACGAATGATGAACAGTTTTTGGCGGCGCTGGCCGCGGTGATGAAGGTCGAATACGAGAAGATCACCCAAGCCGGCCTGATTCTGCAGGTGGATTGCCCCGATCTGGCGATGGGCCGGCATATTCGCTTCCGCGATGTCGATACCGCAACCTTCAAGAAGGCGGCGCAGGCGCAAGTCGAAGCCTTGAACTATGCCCTGGAGAACGTGCCGGCTGATCAAGCGCGTATGCACTTGTGCTGGGGCAATTACGAGGGACCGCATCATCACGATGTCGACCTGCGCGAAATCATCGATATTGTGCTCTCCGCCAAGCCGCAGGCCGTGCAGTTTGAAGGCGCCAACCCGCGCCACCAGCACGAGTGGCGGATCTGGGCCGATGCCAACATCCCCGACGACAAGATCCTGATCCCCGGCACGCTCGATACCACCACAAACTTCGTCGAACATCCCGAGCTGGTGGCGCAGCGCATCGAGCGCTTCAGCGACATTGTCGGCAAAGAGCGCGTCATCGCTGGCACCGACTGCGGCTTCGGCACATTCGCCGGCTTCGGGGCAGTGCATCCCGATATCGCCTACGCCAAGCTGCGCTCCCTGGCCGAAGGCGCCCGGATCGCCAGCGAGCGGCTCTGGCGCTAGTACGTTCAACTTCGTACTGGAGACTCGGTATGGAAGTCGCTACTGGCGAAAGGTCGCGCGAAAAGCTGCGCCGCCGAGGCACGCCCCTGTTGGCCGCGCTTGCGCTGTGGCTGGGTTGGTGTTTCGTCGCCGTTTTCCTGTTTGACCGCTGGCCCGAATGGGGAATCCACATTTCGCTGTTCACGCTCGCGGCCTTGACCTGTTCCGGCTTGCTATTCCTGCTGTTATTTCTGCGCCGCGAATTTTGGCGGCAGCGGCGGCAAGACCTGGCTCTGCTAGAGCGCTACAATGACGAAATGCAGCAACTGATTTGGTTGAGCAGCCGAATCTCGCCACGGCGCCCGCTCGCTTTCCGCCGAGGTATGGAAGCGCGCGCCGGCATCTTAAACGCCGCCTGGGAGCTGATCCGCAGCGAGCGTCCAAAGCGCGTGCTGGAGATGGGCAGCGGCTTATCCACGCTGCTGATGGCGTATGCGCTGGAAGCCAATGGCGCGGGCCAGCTGCAGGCATTGGAGAACCATGACGAAAGCGCGGCAGCGACTCGACGTTTATTGTCCGAGCACAGTCTGGGGGCGTACGCGCAAGTGCTTGACGCGCCGCTAACTCCGGTTGAGCTGGACGGTGACAGCTATCCCTGGTACACAATTCCAGATTTGGATTCAGATACGCCGATTGACTTGCTCTTTGTGGATGGGCCGGCGGGCCGGCTTGCGCCCATGATCCGCTATCCGGCTTTGCCGCTCTTGCGTGACCGCCTGGCGGATGACGCCGTCATCTTGCTTGACGATACATTGCGAGAGCACGAAGGCCGAATCATGGAGCGATGGTTGCAGGCATTTCCCGATCTCTACGTGGACAATCGCTTCAGCAGTGGGGAATTCGCTGTATTGCGCATCGCCGGCGGTAATACGCGCTAATTCCTAATCCGCTGCCCTGACAGCAGAATCGATAAGCAAGTCGCCTTGCGCTGTGAGCGAGGAATCTCGACAATTCACTAGTCAGCCGAGCATATACCGCCTGAGGGGAATTCTATGGCTATTCGATACATTAAGCGCGGCAAGACCGTCGAGCAGAAAGCCGATGCGGACGCCAAGGTCCAGGAGGTGGTACGCGGTATCCTGGCTGACATTAGCGAGCGCAAAGACGCCGCCGTCCGCGAGTTGTCCCAGAAATTCGACAGCTGGAGTCCCGACGATTTCAAGCTCGCGCCGGCGCAGATCCAACAAATCATTGACAGCCTGCCCGAGCAAGCCATCTCCGATATTAAGTTCGCGCAGGCGCAAGTGCGAAACTTCGCCCAGGCGCAGCGCGCGGCCCTGCAGGATGTCGAAGTTGAGACCTTGCCCGGCGTGGTGCTGGGACACAAGAATATCCCGGTCAATCGCGTCGGCTGTTACGTGCCCGGCGGGCGCTATCCCATGGTGGCCTCAGCGCACATGAGCGTGGTGACGGCGAAAGTTGCCGGCGTCAAGCGTATCATCGCCTGTACGCCGCCGATAAACGGCGAATTGCCGGCGGCGACCATCGCGGCCATGCACTTCGGCGGCGCTGATGAAATCTTCATCCTGGGCGGCGTGCAAGCGCTGGCGGCCATGGCCTACGGCGCCCTGGGCATTGAGCCGGTGGATATGATCGTGGGACCCGGCAACGCCTACGTGGCCGAAGCCAAACGTCAGCTTTTCGGCCTGGTCGGCATCGACCTGCTGGCCGGCCCCACCGAGGTCCTGGTGGTCGCCGATGAGACGGCCGACGCCGAAATGTGCGCGGTCGATCTGCTGGGCCAAGCCGAGCACGGGCCGACCTCTCCGGCCGTGCTGTTGACGACCAGCTGCTCTCTGGCCGAGAGCATTGAAGCCGAGATCGGCCGCCAGCTGGAAGCCCTGCCCACCGCGGATCTGGCGGGCGTGGCCTGGCGCGATTACGGCGAAGTCATCCTGGTCGATACTGACGCCGAGATGGCGCAGGTCGCTGACGAGATCGCCAGCGAGCACGTCGAGATTCTGACGCGCGACCCCGATTATTTCCTGGACAACATGAGCAACTACGGCGCGCTCTTCCTGGGGCCGGAGACCAATGTGGCTTACGGCGACAAGGTCATCGGCACCAATCACACCTTGCCGACAAAAAAGGCCGGGCGCTACACCGGCGGCTTATGGGTGGGCAAGTTCATCAAGACCGTGACCTACCAGCGCGTGACCGAGGAGGCCAGCGCTCTCATCGGCGAATACGGCAGCCGCCTCTGCGATCTGGAGGGGTTCATGGGGCACAAGGAGCAGTGTGATCTGCGTGTCCGGCGGTATGGGGGAGAGAAGTAGTAGGCGCGGGTGGATGGCGGGCGCGTCAACGGCTTCAAGAGGATGTTGCGGGTGAAAGGTACTCCAAACGGTTTACCATATCCGCCGCAGTGTAGATACGGCAGAGCTCTATGAAGTATCGAAGTAAAACGCCATGATCGCGATGAAGTCCGGGGACGAATACAATCCCCTTGTGTTCAACGCCCTCACTAGCCATGCTTATGTAATGCTTGTCGAAGGTGCAAAGAACGCGACCCTGCGCGATAGCAAAGTTCAACTGGCTTGGATCGCCGTATCCTAATCGTTTACGATCTTGAGCGGTTGCGGTATCGATGCCGCGTTCATTGAGGCTCTTGGCGACGGCAACGGGCATGTTTTCATCAAAGTAGAGGCGGATTCTCTCGTTAGCCAAGTTCTTCGTCGACGATGGCAACCATGCGCCTCTCGAACTCGTCTCCCATACCACTGACCGCTTTCAGACTGGCGCGCTGCAGGGCTGCACGGTATTTGCCGAGAGAATTGTCGAATGCGGCCTGAAGTTGCTTCGACTTGTTCGGCCTGCCCCAGCCTTCCTTCGCCAGTTCCAGCCCAACCCGGATATCCTCGCGAATGTCGGCGTCAATTTCGGCTTTGTTCTCGTAATAGTATGCCAGCGCCGCATGAACCTGCGCCAAAGAAATATCGTAATCCAGAGCCATTTGTTCCGGCTTTCGATCCGCGAAGTCCTTCGCCATCACAATGTCGATCACGCGCAAGCTAGTGCCGACGATACAGGGTCGCCCGCCGCGCGCACCGGGATCGCGATAGATTAAGTTGATGCTCTCGATCGTGCTCATTGCCGGCTCCTGGCTAGCTAAGGTACGCTACATTGTACCTTAAATTGGCGCAACAATGTCATGGTGCTCCCGGCTCTATGTCCTCAAAGTAATCATGGGGCACAAGGAGCAGTGTGATCTGCGGGTGAGGAGGTATGGCCAGGATTCCTCAGCGCAAGCTCGTTGACAGGAGTGCTGGTTCACGACCGATGCGCACGTTAAGCGATTCGTCCTAGTGTGACTGACTCGCCGATGAAGAACGACGACATTTGGCTACTGATACTTTGTAGCTGGATGGATACAGATTGACCAACGGCGAGCCCCGCACTCCGCACGAGTTGTGCCGGTATAATCACGGTGCGGGCCTCATTCCCAGGCGCCTGGGTAGCTCGGCTTACCGGCAGGATCGTTACCTTAGCAAGAGCTTCGTGATTCAGCTTGCTCAGCAATAAGTGCCCTGCGCTCGCGCATCGGGTGATCCGAACCAAGTCATGAAAGCGGACGATCCAGTCCAGCTCGGAGATGACTCCGCTGGCAATAAGGGAACTCTTGCTTAAAGAGCGCCCTGTTGCATTTGCCACGGATTTGCGACGATTCTTGGGTGTTCTTGCTTGCTCTTCGGTCGTCCGGCGATTGCCCTGACGGTTCCACCAATTCCTCTGCTTGCTAATTCCAAGAACTTGTCCCAACTGTTTGGTTTTTATCAAGATTCTCCCATTTTGTCGCAGTTACCCATCCGACTCGTGTATCCGACATGACGCAGGCAACCTCGTATATTTTGAGTGTACGTCGTCGCAGCGGACGAGAGTACCTCAATAAATGGGGGTCTACTAAATTTGTGGAAACTCTGGCTAGCTGCTACGTTCAAATTGGATGCAAGAACAGGGGACCAAGACATTTATACAGAATGAAGTCTTTTACTTTCCTCCACGACCAGCGTGCCCGCCATCTTGTCATGCCAGGCCTGTTTCTCCCCGTCAGCGAATGCCCAGATGTAGCCCAGCAAGAAAATCTGGCTGACCATATAACCCAGCACATTGCGCAGTAGCGCGTCCAACACGCTGATGCGCCTGCCGTTCTTCTTGATCACGCGCATGCCGAAGACCATCTTGCCCAGGGTTTGGCCGTTGAAAAGCGTCATCAGCACGACATTGTAAAGCGCGCTGACAAACAGGTTGACGGGCAGAGCGTCCGACTGAAACTGGGCAATCGCCGCGTTGATCGCTTCCAGATCCGTGCTGGCCATCGCGTCGCTCAAGGCGGCGAAGGGACCGGCAGCGAACAAAACAGCAAAAGAAAAGATTCCCACGATTAAGCCGTCGATGACGATGGCGATGAAGCGCTTTGAGAGCGGCGCCAGCTTGATTTGTGGCGGCGGCGCGGCCGGCGTCTCGATTGGTTTGGCGGGCGCCGGTAAGGGCTCGGGCTTGATCATGTCCGGCCGCTTGATATCGGCAAGTTCGTCCAGCGCTTCCTGGTGGGCCGGGTCCAGCTCCAGCGCCTTCTCCAGGTATTCGACGCGTTGCCCGTGATTCAGCGCCGCCTGCGCCGCCAGATAAAAGGCGGCCGCGCTGGGATTCTCCGCAAGCTCATTCGCCACCAGCTCCCGCGCGTCTTCCATACGGAAACCGTCCAGCGCCCGCTCAATTTCCGCCAATCTATCGCTCATGCGCCTACCTCGTCGCGCGCCTCGCAATCCCCCGCTATCTTACCTGATTAAACGCTCTCATTTCCATAAACTGTTTTGCAGGAGCATAAACGTAATTCGCTGGTATTCTAAGCCGGGCGGAACGATTCGTTGCCAACGAGCGGCTGTGATATGATACGGCTTGCTCACGGACCGCCAGCAGAGAAGGGTTTATGCGCGCAGCATGAGTGACATTCGCCAGCAGGTCGGCGCCAGCAAAGCCGGGCGCCGCTTCATCGCGCAGATGCGCTATTTCAACCAGGGCGACTTCGCCAAATTACGCGGCTTCATGCGCAGCGGCTACTATGACCTGGTGCTGATGGAGAACCCGGTCGAGAGGCGCCTGCTGGATCTGAAAGCGACGCGCCGATTGCACGGCCGGTTAAAGGTACACCAGGTGGAAATGGCTGACGACTATGCAATCCAGCTGATCTTGACGGGCGAGAAGAGCGGGGCGCGCCTGCAACTGCAACTGAAGGTCAACGAAAGCTACCCGCATCAGGTCACGCATTATTCGCTGCGGCCGCTGTCGGAAAAGAGCCAGGAAACGCTATGATCCTTGAGCGCTCGACTGCGATGCTGTCCCGACTCAATATCAACACCGAGTTGGCGACCCGCATTCTGACCGGCTTCATCCGCGACAGCATGACCAAAGCCGGCATGTCGCGCGCGGTTATCGGCTTGTCCGGCGGGATTGATTCGGCTGTCTCAGCCTACCTCTCGGCGCGGGCGCTGGGCGCTGAAAATGTGCTGGCTGTGCGAATGCCCTATCGCAGCTCGTCTGCCGAAAGCATGAGTGATGCCGAATCTGTGATCGAAGACCTGGCCCTCCCGCATTTGACCGTGCCTATCAGCGACATGGCGGACCCGCTGATCAACCGCTTCCCGGGCATGAGCAAATTGCGCCAGGGCAATATCATGGCGCGCCTGCGTATGATTACGCTCTATGACCAATCCATGGCCTGGGGCGGCTTGGTGATGGGCACCAGCAACAAGACCGAATTCCTGCTGGGATACAGCACGATTTACGGCGATAGCGGCGTCGCCCTGCATCCCATCGCCGACCTGTACAAGCACCAAATCCGCCAGATGGCGCGCTATCTGGGCCTGCCGCGCTCGGTCATCGACAAGCCGCCTTCAGCCGATCTGTGGGTCGGGCAGACTGACGAGGACGAACTGGGCTTCACCTATGACCAGGCCGATCAAGTGCTTTTCCTGCTGGTGGACGAGCGGTACACCGTGGATGAAGTGGCGCAGGAAGGCTTCGACCGCGACTTCGTGGCGCAAATCTGGGAGCGGGTCAAAGCCAATCACTACAAGCGCACCATGCCCAATATCGCCAAGCTCAGCCAGCGCAGCATCGGGCACGATTTCTTGTATCTGCGCGATTACACCGGGCGCGCCGGGCGCGTCTGAGCGCTCAGCCGTTGATTTTGCTGGGCTGAATCTTGTAAATGACGCGCTGCTCTTTCCCCTTGCCCTCGGGATTGAACGAGTAGTAATCGTCATTGCCGGAATAGACGCCCGAGAGCTTGTTGATATGCGCCACCGCCGCCTCTGATTCGTCAAACTCGACCACTTCACCGCGGATTTCGGCCCAGTTGAAGTCGTTATCGGGATCCAGCACCAGCACCGTGACTTTGGGGTTGGCGCGGATATTGCGGTCTTTGCGCCGCCCGACCGCCGAGTTGATCCACACCTGGTCGCCTTCCGCGCTGGCCCAGACCGGCGTCACCTGGGGTTGGCCGTCGGGGTTGCTGGTGGCGAAGGACACCACGATCGGTCGATCGAGCAGGTCTCGGACACGTTCAGGAATCGCTAGGGACATTAGGGCATGCTCCTTCGTTCTTTGTCTCGTTCATAAACTGGTGAAGCGATTGTAGCGGAAACCCTCAGCGCGCGTCAGTCTCTTCATCCGATGCCAGAAGCTCGCCCACGCTGGGCCGGGGCTGTACGGGGTCGGGATCGGCAGTTTTCACGGGCTGCTGCGGCTCCACATCCGCCGTGCCGCCATTCTGCCGGTGATGCAGCATCCCCGCCAGCAGCTGCGTCATATCATCGCGCAGCCGCGCCTTGAATTCTTTATAATCTTCGCCCGGCAGCTGCCCGTTGAGCGTAAAGGTAAAGTGCTCGGGAACTCGGGCGCCGATCTGCCCCGTTTCCGGCTCCCAATGATCGATCAGGCGCCAAGCGTCGTTGCGGTATTGGTACAGCTCAAACAATATGCGCGCATCGCCCAGCGGGCCTTCCAGGCGCATATCCATCGCCAACGGCAGCGCTCGATTCTGTTTTTCGATGGCGGCCAGGGCCGCCTTGCACAGCCGCTTCGATACGGGCGCCAGCGCCTTGCGCAGAGCGACCGAATCCAGCCCGGGAGCGCGCCGCAAGATGCGATTCAGCTGCCGGTTAATCTTGCGTGACATCACCACTTCGCTGCGGCTGATGCGCCCGTAGATATCGTATTGCACGGTGCGAATCGCTGTGATCGTCCAGCCACCCAGGATAACGCCCTCCCGGCTGAGGAGCCGCTTGATGACCGTCACCTGATCGGGCGCGCCGGCTGCGGTAATGGCGCTGCTTTGCGCATGGAACTGCCAGCTTTGCCGCCGCCCCAGCGCCGAGTTGGGATCGTGCCAGTTATTGACCGCGTATGGCGGCTGCCAGGGTTCAAACTTGGGCGGCCGCCGGAAAATCAGACGCAAAATCAAGCTCAACAGCCACAAACTAAATAGCGCCGCCAGTATCATGCCCGCGAAAATCAGCAGATCGGCGCCGCTGTAGTCGCGTCCATTGACTTCAATGCCGCCCGCCTGGAAGTTGATGCCGAAGTTCACCAGCGGAATGAAGAGGTCATAAATCTGGGCCGGCGTGGATGAACCGGTAGAGTCGCCGCTGGCCAGGCCGGCGCCAGCCCGATTGATGAGAAAGAGCTGCGTGTTGTTGCGGGCGATGGGGCTGCCTTCCAGCTCAAACTCGTCGATGCCCGCCTGGATCTGTATCGACATGTTGTCCGCTGGCAAGTCGGCCAGTGGCAGGGGCAGCGAGAAGGCCCGCGTCTCATCGGCCGCCAATACCGGCAGGGTCTCGCTGGTCACCACGCGGCCGGTCTGATATTCGGAGATGACGATCTCTGCCGCTGCCAGGGCGTCGCCGCCCTGGTTCGAAACTGTGAAGCTGATGACGGCGGCTTCCGCGGTGTAGCTCACGCCGTCGATCGAGATGGCGTAGTCGCGCGGCTGAGCCTGGGCGGCAACTGCCAAAGCGCTGAGCAGAACGAGAATCAGTAGTTGAAAACGAGCCATTGGAAATCGCCCAAATTTCGCTTCCCGGGCCGCGATACGGCGCACCCGCCGCGCGCCACGCTTGAGTTTACTATAATGCCGAAAAGTCGCTTGTCCAAGTCTGTTGGCCGGTCGCGGGAACGCGCTGGCGCTGCGTCCGACCGCTGCTCGCGCTACAATAGCGCGGGGAAAAGTAGAGCGCTGCGGGGCGACGGTCGCAAGGTCAGCCGCGCAGGAGCGGAACATATGTCGCCTGGCGATCACGACATTGACGAGCTGATCCGCGACTTGTCGCAAGCCCGGCTCCCTGCCGATGCCTACAATGAATATGCGCCCGGGAATGCGAACAACGCCATCCGCTGTGCCAACCTGCGGCTCTACTTGCGGGCGATGGCGGCGCGGTCGCCGCAGACGCTGCTGGTGATGGAAGCGCCCGGATATCGCGGCTGCCGCTTGACCGGCGTGCCTGTGACCAGCCGCAAGGTCCTGCTCGAAGGCGCGCCCGCGCTGCGGATCTTCGGCGCTGAGGCCGGCTTCCGCGATGTCGCCGATGCCGGATTCGAGCGGGTCTACGGCGAGCAATCCGCCACCATCGTCTGGGGCGCCCTGGCGCAGCTAAGCGCTCTGCCATTCATTTGGAATACCTACCCCTTTCACCCGCACCAAAACGGCCGGCCGCTCAGCAATCGTAAGCCCCGCCGGGCCGAAACGGAACTGGGCGCCGCGTTCCTCCTGCGCGTGCTGACGCTGTGGCGCTTCCAACAGGTTATCGCCGTCGGCAATGTCGCCTTTCAAACGCTGGGAGACCTGGGAATCGTTTGCCACAAGCTGCGGCATCCGGCGCATGGCGGCAAGAACGATTTTGTCGCCGGCCTGAACGGGCTGCTGTCAGTCGGCGCTTGAGGCCTTGACAGCAGCGGACGGCGAGGCGGCGGCCGCCTCTTCGCCTGCATCCGCGGGAGATTCGTCCGCGCTCTCGGCGGATGGGGAGTCCGCCGGTTTATCAGCGGAGTCCGCGACCGGCGTGCTGCCGCCTTCTTCTTCATAGACGTCGGCGTAGAGCAGCTCGAAGGAATTCTTGGGCAGGCGATATAACTCGGCGCCGGCTTCTTGCCCGGCATCGGACATCAGCGCCTCGTTTTGCACATCCAGCGACTCGAAGTAGATTTCCAGGATGCGGTAGTACTCGGGCGCGCCGCCCGGGCTGCCGGTGACGTGCACGACTTGCCGGCGTAGAATACGCGGAATGCGCTCCACCAACGCCAGGAAGTCTTGATAAGTACTTTCGAAGCGCTCGGCATTTTCCGGCTGCCGAAACATGACCATGAACTTAATCACGACGCAGGCTCAACTCGCTGCACTGTATCGACTTTACGATACGGGACAACAACTCGATATGCAAGGGGGCGCGCTCGCCACTCGTGCAGCGCGCCGCCGGGAATTCCTACGGCGGGCAGGCGTAAATTCGGCCTCGTTGGCGCGTTTATCGCGTCAGCCAGTCAGGTAGCCGCATGCCCGCGGCTGTGGTACATTCTACGCGCTAGCGTTGGCTGCAAGTTACTTCAATCAAGAGACGAAAGAATCAGGAAAAGACTATGCCCCAATTGCCCGAAATAGGACGCTTGCCCGACCCGGTAGACAACTGCGCTATCGCCATTCGCGACCTGGCCGGCGGCACGGAAATCCAGAACGGCGACCAATCCTTCGCCTTGACGCATACCGTCCTCGAGGGCCATCGCTTCGCTATTCAGCCCATCCCGCAGGGCGCGGAGCTGACATCCTGGGGTCAGCGCTTCGGCGTCGCCACCCGTGACATAGTGCCGGGCGAATATGCCATCAATGAGGGCGTGCAGGTCGAGCTGCAGCGGCGCAATCTGGAATTCCCCTTGCCAGCGGCGCCAAACTTCGATAATCAGATCACGCCCTTTGAATTCGACAGCGCCAGCTTCAAGGCGGCTGAGCCTCTACCGCTGCACAGCGACATGCGCCATTTTCAGGGCTACCCTCGCGCTGGCGGCCGCGGAGTCGGCACGCGCAATATGATCGTCATTTTGGGCACATCGTCGCTGGTCGCCGGTTTCGCGCGCACGCTGGCGCAGCTGACCGGCGACCTGGCCGCGGACTTCCCCAACGTGGACGGCATCGTGCCCGTGGCGCATACCGAAGGCGGCCACCAAAACCCCAATAATCGCGAATTGCTCCTGCGAACTCTGGCCGGATTCATGGCGCATCCCAATGTCGGCGCCGTGGTCGCGCTCGATTTCGGCGCCGAAGCGGTTACCAATGCCGACCTGCGGCAGTACCTGCTGGATAATGATTACCCGCTGGACCATGTGCTGCACAGCTTCCATTCCCTCACCGCCAGCTTCGATGCAAATGTCGCCTGGTTCAAGGAACTGCTCTCGGACTGGCTGCCCCGCGTGAATCAGCTCGAACGTAGCGCACAGCCTTTGAGCGCCTTGAAGATCGCCCTGCAATGCGGCGGCTCCGACGCCTTCTCCGGCATCAGCGGCAATCCCTTGGCGGCTTGGGTAGCCAAGGAAGTCATCCGCTACGGCGGCTCGGCTAATCTGGCCGAAACTGACGAATTGATCGGCGCCGAATCATACGTGCTGGACAAGCTCGAACGGCTCGAGCTCGCGCAGGATTTCCTGGGCAAGATCGAGCGCTTCAAAGAGCGGGTCAGCTGGCACGGACAAACGGCGGAAGGCAATCCCTCCGGCGGCAATAAATTTCGCGGACTCTACAATATCTATCTCAAGTCGCTGGGCGCGGCGGCCAAACGCCATCCCGATGTCCCGCTTCACGACATCATCGAATACAGCCAGCTGATGACCAGCGGCGGTTTCTACTTTATGGACAGCCCCGGCAACGACCTGGAAAGCGTGGCCGGACAGGTGGCCAGCGGCTGCAATATGATCTTCTTTGTCACGGGCAATGGCTCCATCACCAATTTCCCCTTCGTACCGACCATCAAGTTCGTGACGACCAGCGCGCGCTACAACCTGCTGCAGAGCGACATGGATGTCAACGCCGGCGAATACCTGGACGGCGCGCCTCTGGATGAGCTCGGCGCGCGCACGCTGAACCTGACCGTTGATGTCGCCTGTGGGCAGCGCTCGGCTGGGGAAAAGGCCGGGCACTACCAGGTCCAGATCTGGCGCGATTGGCAGCAGACCCGTCCCGCTAACGTCGCCTTTATCGAGCGGCGCAGTTTTTCGGGCAGACCGTACGCCCTTCCCGCCGATGTCGAATTGCCGCGCGTAGAGACGCCGATGTACAAGACCGCGCGCGGACTGACCAGCGAGCGCATCGGCCTGATCTTGCCGACCAGTCTCTGTTCCGGACAGATCGCCAAGATGACAACCGACGCGCTGAATGCGCAGGGCCTGGGCCTGGCCAGCGGGTTGAGCCGCTATGTAGCGCTGGTGCATACTGAGGGCTGTGGCGGCAATGTGCAGCCGGAGTACAAGGATATGCAGATCGGCTACCTGCTGCATCCCAAGCTGCGTCACGCGCTGCTGCTGGAGCACGGCTGCGAGGTAACGCATAATAGCTACTTCCGCGGCCTGCTGGCCGAGCATAACCTGGCGCCGGCGGATTTCGGCTGGGCCAGCATACAGCTCGACGGCGGCATCGATGCCGTCATGCGCAAGATAGTCGCTTGGTTTGAGCGGCGCGTAAGCGATGACAGCCCGCCCACGCGCGTAACAGCCGGTTTGGAAGCCCTGCGCATCGGGCTGCAGACGCAGGCGGACGCGCCGGAGTTCGCACAGCGCGAATTGGCGCGGCTCTGCAAGATCATCGTGGCCGGCGGCGGCAGCGTCGTCGTCTCGGACAAAGACGGCCTGTGGGGCGGCGCCTTTTCCGCCGCGCTTGACTTGCCCGATCAGCCGGAAGCCACGCTGGGATACGGGCAGGCGGCCTTGCAAGCCGGCTTTCATATCATGTCCAATCCGCGCCGGCATTGGGGCGAAACGCTGGCGGGCATCGGGGCCAGCGGCGTCGAGCTCGTACTGGCTTATGTCGAGGGCTATCCGCTGGCCGGGCATCCGCTTGTGCCGGTGCTGCAGGTGAGCGTCAGCGCGGTTTCGGCTGACGATCTGGATGCAGTGCTTCGCGCAGGCGACGACATCGCTTCACAGCTTATCAACTTGCTGGTGGCGACCTTGTCCGGCGATTACATCGCGCGACATCAAGTCACCGGCACGGACGACTTCCAGGTAACGCGCGGCTTGCTGGGCGTGTCCTTCTAGCGTAGGCCCATAGGTCTAATCAACCGCGCCGGATGGCCAGCTCGCGCCAAAACTCGGCGATCCGCTCAATCAGTACCGCTTCGCTGACGTAAGTGGCGTCGAATTCGACCACTCCCTCGACCTCGCGGATACGCCATTCCCGCTGCAACTCGCCGATGGCGCGCGAACGCTCGACCGGATTATGGTAGCGGGCGCCCAGTGTCAGATGGATGCGCCGCAAGATCGAATCCAGCGAGGCCACCAAGCAGACGATGACGCCGTTGCGCTGCAAGTCGGCCAGATGCACGTTGCCGACCAGTGTGCTGCCGGCGACGCGTATGAGGCCGCGGCGATGCAGGACGACCTCGTCCATGATCTCCGTTTCGACAGTCTTCAAGTGGCGCTCGCCGTAGGTCGCGCGCAGATTGGCGATGGTATCGCCCAGGCGCTCTTCCATCTCCCGCTCGACATCGATCAGGGTCAAGCCGAGGCGCTGGGCCAACTGGCGCGAGATGCGCGGGCGATTGGGCTCGACATAGCCGGTCAGGATCAGGTTGAGGTCGCCATGCAGGCGCAGTTCACGCGCTTCCATCATGCCAGCCGGGGAACCATTCGTCCAGGAGGGCCGGCAGCGCGTCAAACGAACTCAGGCGCGGATGACCGTAATCGGCACTTGCGCCGTCCGCGGCCAGCTGCGGATGCCCGCCGCTGAGACCAATGTCGTCCGCCCTCAGCCGCTGAACCGCGCGCATGCCGACGCCCAGGGCGCCATTGACATCGGCGATGGGATTGTCGCCGATGAAGACCGCCTCTTCCGGCGCGGCGCCGATTCGCTCCAGCGCGCAGTGGAAGATGCGAGGGTGCGGCTTGAGGTAGCCGACATCAGCCGCCGCCAGCCGGCAATCGGGAAAGTAAGGCAGCAGCCCGTGCGCGCGTAATTCGCAATCCCGCAGCGACATCGGCTGCGACGAATTGGTGACGACCCCCAGTCGAATCCGTCGCGACCGCAACTCCTCCAGCACGGGAATGACATCGGGAAAGACCACGGTGCCCGGCACAACCTGCCAGTCGTAGGCGCGCAGGATTTCTTCCGCGAACGATTCCGCTTCGGTAATGCCCAATTCGGTCAAAGTTTCCTGGAGTATGTCGGGCATTTTGGGTGCGCGCAGATTGGCACGCGCGATCATCCAGGCTTCGCGCGTGCGCTGCGTGTAGCGCTCGACCAGCTGCTGCAGGACGATGCCGCTGGGCGACAGTTCTTGGTCCAGAAAGCGCAGCACCCCTTCGAGACGCCCCGCCTCGACCTCGCGCCAATCCTGACTGACGCCGCTCCAATCGATTAGCGTATCGTCGAAATCGAAGAGGACGGCCTTAAGCCGGGGCGCCACTTTGCCTTAGCCTCCGCCTCTTGCGGCGCGTTTGGCTTTACGCTCGAGGGCCTTGCGGCGGCGCTCTTCGCGCTTGGCGTCGTCTTCGTTCCAGGGGGTAGGCCCATCCGAGGGCGGCGGAGCGGCGGCCACATCTGGCGTGGGCGCCGGCGCAGTTTCGGCAACGGCTTCGGCGACGGGCGCTTCAATTGCGGCGGCCGGTTCCGGAAGCGCCACATCGTAGGCAAAGCTCTCGATGGCCTGCGCCGCCTTGTCTTGGTATACGTTGTAGAAGTCGTCCGCGTTGACGGCGTTTTTCATGCGCCAAACCAGCGCCGTGGCTTCCATACCGCTGTCGATGTTGCTGAAGCGCGGCTGCCAGCTGAATTCGTCCCGGAGCCTTTGGCTGCTGATGACCGCCTCGCGCCCGAGCAACGCGTCGCGCAGGGTCCTCTGCCGCAGCATATCAAACAGACCGCTTGTGGCGAATCGCGGCGCGCTGAGGCCGAGAGCCGCGCTGACGGCCATCGCGCAGTCGTCCGGGCTGCAAGGCGAATCGTCCGCGGCGTTGATGATTTCGACGCCTTCGGAATCGGCTTCAGCTTCCAGCAGCGTTACAAAGGCCGCCGCCAGATCATCTTCATGTATCCAGGAGGCGGGCAGCGCGCCGGAAGGCAATCGCTGAGACGCCATGATCGCATCAGCCAGCGCTACGGTCGACGGGTTGTTGCCGCCATATATGTAGCCGCTGCGAACAGTATAGCCGCTCAAGCCGCTGTCCTTCAGCGCAGCTTCCGCCGCCAGCATAGGCGCGTAGGCGCTGTCATGCGCGTCATGATCGCCTTCTTGCGCCGCGCCGTGACCGCTTTCGTACAGGTAACTGAAGCTGAGCGATACGACCCGCTGGACGCCATGCTGCGCGGCCGCTTCCGCAACCGCCTTGGTGAAGCGGACCAGCTGATCGCCGCGCGCGGCGCAGGCTTCGCCCGAATGCGGCAATCCGCCGCAAAACTGGGGAATCGCATGGATGACTGCGTCCACCTGCGCCATTTGCAGCGCGCTTAAGACCTCGCTGGCGCGGCCCAGGTCGGGATAAACCGGCAGCGCGCCAGCTTGACGCAGGGCCAAGGCGCCTTCCGATGTGCAGGCGCTGGCGATGACTTTGTGCCCGCGCTTCAACAAGGCGCGCACCGTCGCCAATCCGACATCTTCGGCGCCGCCGGTCACAAACACGCTCATCGGTTTATTTGCTTCAGCCATCGCTCACTCTCTCGCCGTGACGGATCTAACTTTGGTATTATGCCATAATTCGAAGGGGATTGGCACGATGCTTTTGCGGCGCTTCAATCGCGATCAAAAGCAATGATATACTGTATCGTAATCAAGCATGGCAGCGACCGGCAGAGCTCCGAGGTAGCCTGAAAAGTGGCTGAGGATATCACCACCAGCTGGATCTGGGCCGATGAGCGCAGCGGCGGCGTCAAGGGCGCGCGCCTTGATCTGGCAGCCGGCGCCATCGAGTGGGTGGACCAGCCCGGCTGCGCCTGCAATGATGCCGCGCAGCTGCAGTTGGCGGCTGATTTCCTGGCGAACGGACCGTTGGAATCCGTTCCGACCGATGTGCTGGCGGAGATGCGGGCCGCCCTGTCCATTGACAGCGCGCCTACGCGTCGCTAATATGACTTTGTTTTGGGGCCTGTAGCTCAGTTGGGAGAGCGCCACAATGGCATTGTGGAAGTCAGGGGTTCGAGTCCCCTCAGGTCCACTTTATTGACCCAATGCGCGGAGAACAGCGGCCATGGAAGCAGCAGTCCAATCAGAAGGACGAATCGCGCGAGTGGAAGGCCGCCTGGACGAAGTCCTTTTGCACATGGCGACCAAAGCCGATATCGCGGAACTGCGTGGCACGTTGCGCATTCTTATCGCGCTGAATATCGGCATCGCGCTTGCCATCGCGTCCATGCTGCTGGGCTTGTTCCCGGCGCCCCCGGCCTGAGCCGGCTGCCCAATCTCTGGAGAAAGTCTCTGCTATGGCGAATCACAATCGCAGCGTTTGGGAAGAATTGCTTGAGGTTGGTCGCCGCATCCTGAAAGAACTCGACGATTTCTTCGATCCCAATGCGCGGCAGCCGCGCAAGCCGGCGCGCGTACCGGTACCCGTGCGGCCGGGGCGCAAAAGGCCGCGACACAAGTAGTCAACATTGCAATCATCAACCCCTTAGCGCAGTCAAGATGGCTGCGCTTTTTTGTTCTGTAGCGCCCATAGTGGACTCGGCAGTTGCAACTCCGCGCCATAACTGACATCATCTAGCGACAAGTACATGCCGTAGGGACGGGAGGGCGATCATGCCCGAATTCAAGATATTTGACGGTCACAACGACACCTTGCTGCGCTTTTATCGCAATGAAGTGGAATTCAGTGACTTTCTGGGCGGAATGGACAGCGGGCATATCGACCTGGAGCGGGCGCGCCGCGGTGGCTTCACCGGCGGATTCTGCGCGGTCTACGTGCCCAATCCGGATACGCGCATCGCGCCCGATAATATGCCCGATACCAGCAAACCCTACTCGCCGCCGGCGGTCGAATTCGTCTATTCGCAAGGCGTCGTGCTGCGCCAGATGGCGGATCTCTTTAAGCTGCAGGCGGCATCGGCGGGGCAGCTAAAAGTCGCGCGCACGGCGGACGAATTGCAATCCTGCATCGATGCGGGCGTATTCGCCGCCATCTTGCACTTTGAAGGCGCGGAAGCCATTGACGAAGATCTCAATGCCTTGGAAGTCTACTATCAGGCGGGCATGCGCTCGCTGGGCATCGTCTGGAGCCGGCCCACGATTTTTGCTCACGGCGTACCCATCGCCTTTCCTTCAACGCCAGATATCGGCCCCGGGCTGACCGACGCCGGCAAACGTCTGGTCAAGCGCTGCAACCAGCTCGGCATCATGATCGACCTGTCACACATGAACGAGGCCGGTTTCTGGGATGTCGCCGCCCTCAGCGATGCGCCCCTGGTCGCCACCCACTCCAACGTTCACGCCCTCTGCCCGATCTCGCGCAACCTCACCGACAAGCAGCTCGACGCCATCAAAGCCTCGGACGGCATGGTGGGGCTAAACTTCGCCACCGGCTTCCTCAACGAAGACGGCGCCTGGGATAGCGATCGTCCGCTTGATGTGATGGTGCGCCACCTCGATTACCTGGTCGAGCGTCTTGGCGATACTCGCGTCGGCCTGGGCTCGGATTACGACGGCGCGCGCGTGCCCGATGCGGTCGGCGATGTCTCCAAGCTGCCGAACTTGATCGCAGCGCTGCAAGAGGCCGGTTACAACGACGATTTGCTGCACAAGCTGTCGCATCAGAACTGGCTGCGCGTCTTGCGCAAAACCTGGGGCGGGTAATTCCCGTCTTCGCCCTATTCCTGAAAATGTTTGGGCGACCCTTGAGCCGCCCAAACATATATTAAAATCTCAGAGACGGGGCGACTCGCAGCGCCGCCCGCTACAAAAGGCTGGGCGCTACCGCATCCCCTCCAGCGCCGCGCGGATGCGATTCCACAGATCGTTGTTCCAGCCGGATTTAATCGCGCCCAAGGCATCGTCCGGCGAGATTTTGCCCAGCAGGCCATCGCGGACTTTGCTGAAGCCGGCCTCCAAATCCGCTCTGCCCGTCTCATCGCGGTGGCGGGCGATCTTGGCTTCGACTTCAGCCAGCAAGCCGGCGTCGACCT
>WTGO01000104.1 GCA_011523515.1 Chloroflexota bacterium | reverse complement strand
GCTGCGTGATGGTGAAGTCGATTTCGCCATTGGCGAATAGCTCGTGCAGCTCGCCGATGTTGGCGGGATAGGTTTCGCCACCGCGCCAGAGATTCTCTTCCCAGCTGTTGAGCAAGTCCCACAGGGCGGGCGCGTGCTCGTCGTAGAGCTCCTGGTTGAACTCGCCGACCCATTGGCTCTGGCCGCCGCTGATTTCGAAGAGCACTTGCTTGACGAAGCGCGTGCCCTGGAAAGCGCCGGGGCCGGGCGCGATATAAGTGAAGCGGCCGGGATTCATGGCGATCCAGTCGCTCAGCTCGGCATTGCTGCGCGGCAGATCGTCCGCGGACATGCGCGCCGAGTCATAGATGTAATGGAATTGCGCGCCGCCCCAGGGGCTCTCGAAACCGTCTACCGGGCGACCGAAATCCTGATTCAAAGCCGGGTTATCCCAGTTGACGTAAACGCTGTTGGGGATATTCTGGGCCCAGGGACCGTAGAGGAGCTCGGCTTGCTTGAGAGTGAAGAAGTTCTCGCCGTTGATCCAGATCAGATCGATGGTGCCGCCATCGCCTTCGACGCCGGCTTCGGCTTCACTAAGAACCTGGTTGACGGCGTCGACGGTATCGGCGAGCGGGACGCGGTTCAGCGTCACGTTGTATTCTTCCATCAGCGGAACCCCGTAAGTATCGTCGACGAAACCGTTGATCGAGTCGGAGCCGCCCCACATATACCAGTTGACGGTCATGCCATCGGCAGCGGCGACTACCGCGTCCCAGCTGTCGAAGCCGGGCGGCGGGTCCATCATGTCGTCGGCTGCCGAGCTGAAGACGCCCAGAGCCAGAACCAGGAGCAGGAACAATAAGAGACGCAGCTTCTTTGCAAACATTTCTATGCCTTTCTATTGGCTAGTTGAACACGTAACTTGCGAATGCCTGAATTAGGCGAGTCAAACCGATTATACATTAACACCCTCCAATTGCAGAAAATTGGTCTGCGGCACATGCTCGATCAGGCGCATGCCCTTCCAGGCGGCGAACTCCAGCAGCTCGTCGGTGACATCGCCCTGCCCGACCGCGAAATGGTGCTCGTGCCCGCGCACCGTGAGCGTGTTGATCATGTCCATCAGCGAGATCGGCTGTTTGTTCAGCTCGAACTCGGCGAACCAGCCGCGGGTGCCGTCGAAGCCTTTTTTGGCGTGCTCGATGATATCCGCGCGGATGACAAGCAGGCTACTGCCGTCATCGCCGATATAAGCGACGCTGGTCTCCTGCGCGGCAAATACTTGATCGCCGGCAACGCCATATGGTCCGTCATCGCCCTTGCGGCCCAGGGTCACGTGATCAACCCACTTGATGCCGTCGTCGTTGGCGAAGTGGCGCGGGGAGACGCCGCAATGCCACATCAGCATGGCTTGGGTTTCGGGGTCGAGCGCGGTCATGTCGAGCAGGGTTGACGAGCCCGCGCGCCCGGTCAGCAGATTGAGCAGGTACATACTGGCCGCGCCCAGCACATCGCCCTCGCAGGAGACGGCGATGCCGTCTTCGCTGCCCAGCCAGCTGTAGGCCATGCAGGGCGCCACACGGTAGTAGGACTGGAAGTTGGGCCAGCATTGCACCGCCAGCGCGTCATAGTCGAATTCGCGCGCCATATCGCGCAGGGCGAGATAGAGGCGGGTCACGCGGTCGAAGGCCTTGTCCTCGCTGACGGTGATGGCGCTGGCTGCTGACTTGATCTCGCCGACGGCGGCGGCGACCGGCTGCGGGTCGTAGGCTTTGGCGCGCTCGACCAATTCGGCCAGTTCATGCGGCAGCACGGCGATGCCCAGCCGGCTGCGCAGCAGGCGTTCGTCGAAGATCATGTCGTTGAAGCCGGGCGACAAATTGCCGATCCAGCCGATGCGCGCGCGCTCGATATTCTTGACGGCTTTCAAGGCGCGAATGGTGACGGCGAAGCGCGTTTGAAACTCGGCTGTCTCGACGTGCCCGTAAAACCACTTGAAGGGGATGTCCTCGTGTTTGAGGTAGCGTTTGAGGATGGAGGCGAAGTGGCTGAGGGAGACGACCGAATGCAGCTTGATCTCGCCCTCTTGTTCGGGGTCGGGCGTGGCCCACAAGCCCAGGCGCGGCGCCGCTTTGACCAGCGGAAGCAGCTGCTCGCCCATGCTGCAGGCGGCCGTTTGCAGGAGCAAGAAGTCGATTTGCTGCTCGCGGAAGTAGTCCGCGGCCTGGACAGATGCCGCTTCCGTCATCATCTCGTCGCTGAGCGCCACCAGGTCGAAGTCCAGCTCCGCCGCCAGTTTCTCCAGGCCGGCCACCGCCCGCGAGCGCTGATCGTATTCGCTGGCGAAATAAGACGATATTGAAGTGCCGATATAGCCAACCCGCAGTCTGTATCTTGTCATTGCTTGTTCTCCTTCCACCAATCGTGCGCCGCTTCAAACATCAGGGCGATGGTCGTCGCGCCCGGGTCTTGCTGGCCGATGGCGCGCTCGCCCAGGAATTTGGCGCGCCCTTGATTCGCGACCAGGTCGCGCGTGGATTCCGCGCCGGAACGCGCCGCCGCCGCCGCCGCCCGCCAAGCCGACGCGAAGTCATCGGCCGCGGCAAAAGCACGGACCGCCGGCTCCAGCGCATCAACCATGGTCTTGTCGCCCACGCTGGCTTTGCCGCGCGCTTTGACGCCCTCCAGACCGTCCGCCAACACAGCCGCCATCATATTGTGACTCAAGCGGTCGGCATCCCGCAAACTGGCGACGCCTTTGAGAAAGAAGGTGCCGAATATGGCCCCCGATGCGCCGCCCATGCGGTTCATCAGCGCCTTGGCCGTCGCCAGCCAGATCGCGCTCAGGCTGGGCTGCTCGATCGCCTCAGTCTCCTCGACGGCTACTGCGAAGGCTGTGCTGATGCTGGCGCCGTGGTCGCCATCGCCCAGGGCGGCGTCCAGGCGATTCAGATCGTCGCGCTTGGCGGCGACCCGCTCAGCCATGGCCTGGATCAGCGCGCGCATTTCGTCGGCTGCGATCGCGCTCATAGCTGCTTCATGTAGGCGCCGTTGGCGGGCGCGTCCCAAAGGGCTTTCATTTGTTCGTCCACGCGGCAGAGCGAGAGGGCGAAGCCGGCCATCTCCTGCGTGGTGGCGTAAGGGCCGATCCAGGAGCGGTAGACGCTGATATCGGCTTCCGCCAGTTTGGCGGCGACGCGCCGGTACAGTATGAAGAGTTCCATCAAGGTCAGGCTGCCGCTATTGTTCAGCAGCACCAGCACCTCGTCGCCGGCCTGGAAGGGCAAGTCCTCCAGCAGCGGCGGCAGCATCAAGTCGATGGTCTCGTCCGCGCCCAAGGCTTTCTGGCGCCCCATGCCGACCTCGCCATGCAAGCCCATGCCGATTTCCATTTCGTCCGGCGCCATCTCGAACATGACTTCTCCTGTTACCGGGCTGGCGCAAGAACTGAGCGACATGGCCAGGCTGCGGGTATTGTCGCGAACTTTCTCGGCCAGCGCTTTGGCGGCGGCCAGGTCGCCGGCGCCCTCGCAGAAAGCGCCGAGCAGCTTCCAGACGAAGAACAAGCCGGCGGTGCCGCGGCGCTCGGGTTCGCGTCCCTTGGGCGCGCTGGAGACATCGTCATAGAGCACGACCATGTCCACATTGTCGATGCCCTCAGCCTCACAGAGCTCCAGCGCCAGCTCGGCGTTGAGCAAGTCGCCGGCGTGATGCGAGACGCAGATGAGCACACCGCCGCCCTTGCCGGCCGCGCGGATGCCTTCGACCATTAGCTCGGGCCCGGGCGCGGCGAAGATCTCGCCCGCGATATTGACATCGAAGAGTCCCTGGCCGATCCAGCCGATCATGGCCGGTTCGTGGCCGCTGCCGCAGCCGATGACCAAGCCGACCTTGCCGGGCGCCTTGGGCCGGGCGCGCATGACGAGTCGCTTGTCGACCAGGCGCACGATATCGCTGTGCGCGGCGCAAAAGCCCTCAAGCATCTCGTCCACCAGGTTCTCCGGCTGGTTGATCAATTTGTGTACGCGCGCGGTCATAACGCCTCCTTTTCTACCTCACCCCCCGGCCCCCTCTCCGAATCATCAGAGAGGGGGAGCTTTGTCTGGCGGATATCGGAATAATCTGGTGCAGTTTGCCACAATAGACCTCGCATCAGTTTTGTTGCAGCACTATTTCACTTTCCATTGCGTTAGAATTGCAGTATCGGACAAGCCTTACAATGCTATTCCATCGGCACAAAGTACATTTGATGAATCGGGTGCTGCACCGGCTCGCCGCTGTAGGCGACCCGGACGCGCAAACCGCGCTCGACCTGATCCGGCGGCGCCTTGAGCAGATGCGGGAAGAGCGTATCGGCGCCATCCAGCAGCACGTACGCCAGCACATAGGGCGTCTCCAGGGCGCGGACGTCGGCGTTGCTGCCCGGCGAAAAATGCAGCACCGACCAGGTCTCGACCGCGCCTTCGCCGGAGAGTTGCGTCCAGGCAGTCGGCTCCAGGCAGACCGGGCAGAGTGGCCGCGGCGGCGCGTAGACTTTGGCGCAATAGTCGCAGCGCGTCGCCAAAAAACGCTGATTTTCCAATTCGATGAAAAAACGCGAGTATTTGCCCAGACTGTATTTGTAGCCTTGGCTTAGTTCCAGCGTGATGCGTTCGACCTGGCGAAACTCCCACCACGGATCTGTTGCGGGATCGCCGACTTCGGCAGCGATCTCAATCCGGCTGCTGACATTGTCTGACATATCAATCCCGACGCTCAAAGATGTTGACGACGCTGATGCTGGCGATGCCGGCGTGGGTATCGGTCAAGCCGCGGCGGGCGCCCGGTGCCTGGCGGCGCGCATCCACGCCTTCCCAGAGCTGCTGCGCCACTTCAATCGCCTGCAGAATGCCGGTCGCGCCTACTGGCGCGCCCCGCCCCAGCAAGCCGCCGCTGGTATTGACCGGCAGATCGCCGTCCAGGTCAAATGCGCCGCTGGCGACAGCGGGGCCGCCTTCGCCCGCCGCGACGAAACCCAGGTCTTCGACGGCTTGTATTTCGACGCCGCTGTAACTGTCGTAGAGCTCGGCGACATCGATCTCGGCCAGGGGCTGGCTGATGCCCGCCATGGCGTAGGCTTGCCGCGCGGCCTCGCGCTTGGCGCGAAAGTTGGCGATCTGCGGATAACGATCGCCCAGGCGCATGGTATCGGTGCCGCAGCCGCTGGCGCTGAAGTAAACTGGCGGGCGCTCGCTGAATCGCGGACAGTGCGCGCGGGCCCAGTCCTTAGTCGCCAGCAATACGCAGGCGGCGCCATCGCTGAGCAGGCTGCAATCGAGCAGCTTGTAGGGCTCGGCAATCGGCAGCGAGGCCAGCACATCGTCGACGGTGATGTCCATCGGTTTCTGCGCGATGGGGTTGAAGCCGGCGTTGCGGCGATTGCGTACAGCCACGTGAGCGAATTGCTCTTCAGTCGTGCCAAAGGCGGCCATATGCGCACGGATCATGGCGGCGTAGAAGCCGGTGTAGGTACCGCCGATCATGAACTCCCAGTCGACATCGGCCGAGAGCGCGAAGAGCTGATTGGCCGTGCGCGAAGAGACGCCGCGGCCATTCTTTTCGACGCCATACACGAGAATGGAGTCGCACAAGCCGCTGACGACATGGGCCCAAGCCGCCCGCAGGGCCAGCGCGCCGGTCGCGCCGCCGCCTTCTATACGCGCGCTCGGTTTGGGCGTCAGGCCGATGGTGTCTTGCAGAATCGCGCCCAGCGTCATCTGCAGGTTAAAATGATCGCTTTCGTAACTGGCCAAGCCGTGCTCAACCGCCGACAGGTCGTCCATGCCGGCGTCCGCCAGGCAGTCCAGAATCGCCTCCGCCATTAGATCGCGGGCGTTGCAGCCGCGGTGTTCCGAGGCGATGGCGGTGCTGCCGACAGCGGCAACTACAGGTGGATCGGCCATAGTCGCTTCTTTGATGGATAGAAGCGCTCCGCCAGAGTCGCGAAAACCGTTGAGGCGCTGCAATCATCAGACATGCGCCGAGAATAGCCAATATCCGACGCTAAGTCAAAAGCCGCCGTTCCCGCGTGATCGCGTTCCTTCGCCGGGGGCGACCGCTTTACTTGCGCTGCGGAGTCCTGTAGTCTAGATTATGATGACATTAAGCCTATGATTGTTTCGCGACACTTGGGAGCTGCAATATGGCCAAACAAATGAAGACTACGCCTGACCTTACGCCTTCGCGCCGCGAGGTCTTGCAGATTTTCACCGCTGGCATGGCCGGCGCAGTCGGCACGATCGCACTGGAGCGCGCGCCGCTGCTGAACCTGTCCGGCGCGAGCGATGGCGGTACGCTGCGCATCGCTTGGCTGACGCCGGCGCAGCTGGACCCGCGCTCTGTAGCCGGAATGAGCGAGATCGCCATTCTTAATGCGCTCTACGACTACCTGTTTGAGACCGATGCCTCGTCGAATCTGGCGCCGACGCTGGCATCTGCCTGGGAACGCAACGACGATGGCACGCGCTACACAATTCACCTGGTGGAAAACGCGCTCTTTCATGACGGCAGCCTGCTGACGGCGCGCGATGTCGTTTGGAGCATTCAATGGCAGCTCGACGCCGGCGGCACCATCGCCGATTTGCTGGTGGGCATCAACACAATTGAAGCCGCCGGCGATCATACGGTGGTGATCGATCTCAAGGCGCCCGACCCCGATTTTCTCTATCGATTGACGGAGTACAAAGTCGTCATGCTTAAAGCGGGCGCGGAGAATGTCGGCGTCGAATTCAACGGCACCGGTCCCTTCATCATGGAGGAACTGATCCCGGCCGATCGCGCGGTGATGAAAGCCAACCCGAATTATTGGCGCGGCGCGCCGGGCATTGAGACGCTGGAGTTTCTCTTTTTCGATGATCAGCAGGCGGCGATCGCGGCGGTGCAGGGCGGCATCGCCGATGGCATCCTGCGGCTGGACAATTACAGCTTCCTCAATTTCAGCGGCGATTTCAACTTCAATGCTATCGATATTCCCACCAACGCGCACCACATGACACGCATCCGCGCCGACCGACCGCCCGGCGATGACATTCGCGTGCGCCGGGCTTTCAAGTTGGCGACTGACCGCGCTTCGGTCTGGGATCGCGTGCAACTGGGCTTCGGCGCTCTGGGCAAAGATTCGCCGATTGGGCCTTCCTTCGCCCAGTATTTCCTGGCTGATGCCGAGCCGCCGCCGCGGGATCCGGAGGCAGCGGCCGCGCTTCTGGCCGAGGCGGGTTATCCCGATGGCCTTGATATGACCTTGCACGTGCCCAACAGCGGCTCCATGCCGGATTTCGCGCAGGCGATGGCGGCGCAGTGGTATGACGCCGGCATCCGCGTCGAGATTGAGCTGGAGGAAGAAAACGAGTATTGGGTGCAAAAGTGGCTGGAGGTGGATCTGGGTGTTACCTGGTGGGGCGACCGGGTTGTGCCGCAAATTTATCTCGACCTTGCCTATCGGTCAGACGCGACCTGGAACGAATCGCACTGGCAAGACGAGCGCCTGGACGAACTCATCGACTTCGCTCGCTCTGCCCTGGACGATAATGCGCGAATCGCCGCGTACAAAGACATTCAGCGTCTCTTTCTCGATGAGGGACCGATCATCGTGCCTTATTTCTACGCCTCGTTCATGGTGATGGCGAGCCATGTGTCGGGCGTGGAGTTGCATCCCTTCCCCGGGCGGACGCACTTTCATACCGCCACCGTCAGCTGAGCCACGCATTGCAGGATGCCGAACGCAGGCTCGCGACGAACGGAATATTGTCTTTTCAATCCGCGCTAACCTATGACATAATGCGGCATCTTAATGCAATCGCCTGGCTACCGGGCGCTTTGAAAGGGAGGCAATGGCGATCAGCCGCCAACTCATCCGTCAGCGCAGCGAACGTCCGCTGGCGCCGCCACGGCGCTAAGCCTTGCTCTTCGCGTTGGCTGCTTGCCTGCTTTTCAGCCCTGGTCGTACAGGTACATTTTAGTCACAAAGCTATGAGGACAAGACCATCGTGAAGAACAGAAACAGCACCCCCGCAACAGACGTATCCCGCCGAGAATTCCTCAACATTTTCGCCGCCGGCGCAGCGGCTGCCGTCGGTACAGTTTCCCTGGCGCCCCTGGGCGGCATCGCCAGCGCGCAGGACAGCAGCACACTGCGCCTGGCCTGGCTGACGCCGGCCACGCTGGATCCGCGCTCGGCCTCCGGCGACAGCGAAATCGCCGTTTTGAACGCCGTCTATGACTACCTTATCGAGACGGACGCCGCGTCCAACCTGGCGCCGAGGCTGGCTTCCTCCTGGGCGCTGAGCGATGACGGACTGGTGTACACCCTTCAGCTGCGCGATGACGCGACCTGGCACGACGGCAGCCCGGTCAGCGTTGACGATGTGCTGTGGACTATAGCGTGGCATCGGGAAGCGGAAAGCACGCTCGCCAGCTTGATCGCTGCGGCGTCCTTCGAAGCGGCTGGCGACCATGAGCTCACCATTACGCTGAGCAAGCCGAGTCCCGATTTTCTGTATAACCTGACCGACAACAAATTCGTCATACTCAAGAGCGGCGCCGAAAACGTCGGCGTGGACTTCAACGGCTCGGGGCCCTTCGTGTTGGAAGAGATTATCCCGGGCGACCGCGCCATCCTGCGCGCCAACGAGAGCTACTGGGGCGGCGCGCCCGGCATCGACCGCCTGGAGTTCATCTACTTCGACGATCAGCAGGCGGGCATCGCCGCCGTGCAAGGGGGAACCGCTGATGGCATCATGCGGCTGGACAACTCCAGCTTCCTGGGCTTCAGCGGAGACATGAACTTCCACACCACAGACATCCCCACCAGCGGGCATCATTTGACTCGCTTGCGCAGCGACCGGGCGCCGGGGGACGACAGCCGCGTGCGCAAAGCCTTCAAATTGGCCACCGATCGCGATGCCATTTGGGAGCGCGTGCAGCTGGGCTTCGGCGCGGTGGGCAAGGACTCGCCGATCGGGCCCGCTTTCGGTCAATACTTCCTGGCGGATGCCGAAATGCCGACGCGCGATCCAGGCACGGCCGCCGCCCTGTTGGCCGAAGCCGGCTACCCCGACGGCCTTGATATGATTTTGCACGCGCCCAACAGCGGCAATTTCCCGGATTTGACGCAGGCACTGGCCTCGCAGTGGGAAGAAGCCGGCATCCGCGTGGAAATCCAATTGGAGGACGAGAACACCTATTGGAACGAGCTTTGGGATCAAGTGGACCTGGGCACGACCGGTTGGGGCCCGCGGCCAGTTCCGCAGCTCTATCTCGATCTGGCTTATCACTCCGAAGGGCCTTGGAACGAATCACACTACAGCAATGCCCGCGTTGATGAACTGATCGAGATCGCGCGCAGTTCGCTGGATCAAGACGAGCGCGCCGCCGCGTACAAGGAGATTCAGCAGATTTTCCTGGAAGACGGCCCAATTGTTGTGCCCTATTTCTTCGCCCAATTCATGGTGCTGGCGAGCCATATAAGCGGTGTGGAATTGCAGCCCTTCGCGGGCCGCACGAATCTGAACCAGGCGGCGATTGGGTAGTTCTGTCGACGCGGTCTACCTCACCACCGGCCCTATAGTCCCGCCATCTCTATGGCGGGCATGAATCATCGGAGAGGGGGAACGCAATCCCACGACCCTAAGCGTCTTTAGGTCTGACCAGATGAACTTCACCACCCGCAGTCGCAGCCTCGTTGCGGTTTTGACTATGCTTCGCGGGCTGCTGCGCCAGCCGCAGTCGGCGCTGGGCACGCTGCTGGTCTTCGTCTTTCTGCTGCTGGCGCTTTTTGGTCGGCAGTTGGCGCCGTATGCCAATCCCAACGATCAGAGCCACGATGCGCGTCAGGCGCCGACGCTGGATATCGGCGCGCTGCAATTGGGCGAGCACCCCTTTGGCACCGATCGGCTGGGGCGCGATGTATACAGCCGCGTCATTCTGGGCGCGAACAGCATCTTCCGCATCGCCGGTCTGGGCACGCTGGTCAGCGTGGTGCTGGGCTCGGCGCTGGGTCTCTTCATGGGTTACGCTGGCGGCTGGGTGGATGAAATCCTGGGGCGAGTTATCGACGCGCTGCTGGCGATTCCGGCGCTGCTGCTGGCGCTGGTGCTGGTGGGCATCATCCGAAATCTCGATTTCGCTGCCGGCAGCTGGCAGGCGGGGTTGGCGGATAATGTTGTGCTGCTGGTGATTTCTCTGCTCTACATCCCGATCGTGGCGCGCGTCGCCCGCAGCACCACGCTTGATATCAAGACGCGCGAATTTGTTGAGGCGGCCGAGATCCGCGGCGAAAGCAAGCTGTATATTATCTTCCGCGAAATCATGCCTTCGGTAATACCCTCGCTGGTGGTCGAAGCATCGCTGCGCTTTTCGTACGCGATCTTTCTGGTGGCCTCGCTGGGTTTTCTGGGCTTCGGCGCGCGCCCGCCGTCGCCGGACTGGGGCTTGATGGTCAATGAGAATCGCGGCGGATTTTACCAGCTAACGCCCTGGGCGCTCGAGTTCCCGGCGCTGGCAATCGCCGTGCTGGTCATCGCGGTGAATCTGATGTCGGACGGCATCCGCCGCGCCGTGCAGAAGGGCGCATAAGCAATGGCTGCCCCCTTGCTCCACGTCGACAATCTGACGATCAGTTATCGCGTCGGTGGCGACTGGATTCCGGCGGTGCGCGAGTTCTGCCTGGAATTGCAGCCGGGACAGATCTACGGACTTGTAGGCGAATCGGGCTCGGGCAAGTCGACCGTGGCGTTGGCGCTGATGCACTATCTCAGCAGCAACGGGCGGGTCGAAAGCGGCGGCGCGCTAAATTTCGCTGGAGAAGATCTGCTGGCCAAGTCGAACGCCGAGATGCGCCGTTTGTGGGCCAAGCGCATCAAGTTCGTGCCGCAGAACGCCGGCGCCGCCCTCAACCCGTCAATCAAGATCGGGCGTCAAGTCACGGAAGTCCTCAATGCCGCCGAGGGCATCGAGGGCAAAGCCGCCTACGACGCCATGATCGACATGTTCCATCATGTCAACCTGGTTGACCCGGAGCGGGTCGCGGAGCGTTACCCGCATGAACTCAGCGGCGGCATGCAGCAGCGCATCACCATCGCCATGGCGCTGATCAGCAATCCCGACCTGCTGATCATGGACGAGCCGACGACCGGCCTGGATGTCACCACTGAAGCCGTCATTCTGGACCTGGTGCGCGACTTGATCGCCGATCGCCATACCGGCGTCATCTACATCACGCACAATCTGGGCGTGGTGGCGCAGCTGTGTGAGCGCGTGCTGGTGCTTTACGCCGGCGAGATCATGGAAGAGGCGGAAGTCCACGAGCTGTTTGAACGGCCGCATCATCCCTACACGCGCGGGCTAATCAGCAGCGTGCCCAAGCCGGGACAGAGCAAACATCAAGCGCGCCTGCAGTCGATCAGCGGCAACCCGCCCGCCTTGACGCGGCAGGCCAGCGGCTGCGTCTTCGCTGACCGCTGTCCGCTGGTGATTGACCGCTGCCGCACAGAGAAACCGCTGCTGGAGCGCCTGCCGGCTAATCGCCTGGCGCGCTGCCACCGCTGGCAGGATGTGACCCCCACCCTAAATCCCTCCCCCATAAAGAGGGAGGGACTTCATCCCCTAAGAACTCCCCTTCCCTCTTTATGGGGGAAGGGGCCGG